>CAJLBJ010000061.1 GCA_905204935.1 uncultured Lactobacillus sp. | reverse complement strand
TAAGTCAATTTAATGCAAAGGCTGAACGATTGGTTAATGATGCTGCGGTGATGGGGGATTATGTCGCGGCTAATGCCTTGGCTAACCTCCATTTCCAAAAAGGAAATTATGCATTAGCCCAGCGATGGAATGAAAAAGCGATTAGTTTAGGAAGCTCTGCTGCAAGACAAAATCAGCGCGTTATCTCAAATCGTCAATCTGAGCCAGCCATTCAAACAGTGCCTAAGACTGTTTCTTCACCACCAAATACAGGCGTGATTGGTGAATTAAGAGAACGCTCTCAAGCTGGAGATGCTGGAGCGAGCTACGATTTAGCAGTTCGCTTTCATAAAGGTGTGGGAGTAGCAGTGAATTTTGGTGAAGCAATTCGTTTATACCAATTAGCTGCGGAGCAGGGCAGTGCAGAAGCACAAAAAGTATTGCCGATTTTGTTATCAAGAAGAACAACGGGCGGCAATATTAATAGTATGTGGATGCAAAGAATGTCAAATATGCTTCCAAGCCCTGTCGTAGTTCAACAGGATACGCATCGTACACATACAGTTAAAACTGAAAATAATATTGCTGGCTTTGATACAGAAAGATCCACAAAAGCTATAACAACCCTGCAGGAAGATGATCCATTAGAAGGGTTACTAATTTTAGAACCAAGTCGTTAATTTATTTAAAGTAAACATGAAGGAAGGTAAACATGAAACACGTTTATTCAAAATTAGCTATCACATTATTTGGTTTTGCAGCATTATCAAGCTATGCACAAACTGATAATAATCAATCTGTGACAGTCAATGGTAGAATTGTTAATAGTGCGACAGATGGTGGTGAGTCAGTACAAACTATCTCGGGCAAAAAAAGTGCGGTCGTAAATGGCACCGTTATTACTCACAACGGTGAAACAACATATATCTCTAGTGGCAGTTCATCTTCAGATAAAGTTAATGCTGCTTTAGGTGGACAAGATTTCTCAGGTCAAGATTTAGCAGGTCAATCATTTACCAATTCAGATCTTGCTAATGCAAACTTTAGTAATGCAAATTTGCAAGGGGCTGATTTCACAAATACAAATTTAAGTGGGGCTAACTTTCATAAAGCTAACTTAAAAGGCGCCAATTTAACCAATTCTAACTTAGCAGGTGCAGATCTTACTGGTGCTAATTTAAAAGGTGCAATCAAAACGAATATCAATACCCGAGGAGCAAAAACCAAAGGGGCAATTTGGCGATAAGACGACAAGTGATATACAAAAAACAGGCTTTATAGCCTGTTTTTTTATTCGCTTTTATTTTACAAAAAAAAAGCAAACGTTTGCGCTGAAAGTGCGGTACAATATCCACCGATTTTTTATTCTTATAATTAAAGGTGCAAGCAATGACACAACTTAGTCTAAAAAAAATCTATTCGGGAAAAGTGCGTGATCTTTATGAGATTGATGATAAACGAATATTAATGGTCGCCAGTGACCGTTTGTCCGCATTTGATGTGATTTTAGATGATCCAATTCCACGCAAAGGTGAAATTCTGACTCAAATTTCCAATTTCTGGTTCAATAAGTTAGCTCATATTATGCCGAATCATTTTACTGGTGATTCAGTTTATGATGTGTTACCAAAAGAAGAAGCTGATTTAGTAAAAGATCGCGCAGTGGTATGTAAGCGTTTGAAACCAATAAAAATTGAATCTATCGTCCGTGGTTATTTAACGGGTAGTGGACTAAAAGATTATAAGCAAACGGGTACCATTTGTGGTTTGAAATTACCGGAAGGATTAGTTGAGGCAAGTAAATTACCTGAACCAATTTTTACGCCATCAAGCA
>CAJLBJ010000060.1 GCA_905204935.1 uncultured Lactobacillus sp. | reverse complement strand
TCAAGCAATGCAACGTCACCCATTCAAACCAAAATTGGTTCACATTGACTTCAAAAGAGCATAATCCAGTATTTACGCTATCTAAAGTCAATTTTAATTCCGAAACCTTTTCTTATTTTTAGATTTTAAAGTTTAATAAAATCAATGAGTTTTAAAAACGTTTCGGAACGTGATTTGTTACAAAAAAAGGCTCTTCATTTGAAGAGCCTTTTTTATTTGGTAGGATTGAGTGGTTTTTCTTTTCTGATGTAATGTTGAGTGGTACGTGCAGAAGTATGGCCAAGTTGTTTTCTTGCGCGTTCATCATCAATCATTAATGAAAGGTCTATTGCAGCTTTCGCGCAAAGATCTCTCAATTGAACTTGGTTGATCTCTTCGGCTAGCTCTTTATATTTTTTTGATGCCGCATTACGGGTGTCTTTGAAATAATCTGTAAGCGATCTCCGCTCGAGTTTTCGCCCCCATTTATTCGTAAACAGAAACTGATTTTCTTCAGTGCTCCGCTTGTCGATAATCTCTTTTAGTTTACCTATAACTTTAATAGCAACACGTTTACCTGTTTTTGCTGTGTATGTTGTTGCGGGGATTCTTTTAAACATGTAATTTTCAAGCAAGTTTGTATTGTTGGTTTTTTCTAGCTTGATTAAGATTATAGGGATAAAAAATCGATTCGGTTTGAGTGGTTTTGAGGTTGGTAGATTATGTTAGCAACAATAAAAAACCCCGAAAAATCTCGGGGCGGGAATTACGTGACTTTTAACTTTTTCTTTTCCCATCGTTCTGCTAAATTTTGGAAATCTTTGAAATTAGTTGGTTTCCCTGTTGGGCTATTTCGAATAGCGTTAACTGTATTACTAAGATATTGCCAATCTCGGAGCATTAGATTGTAGTAGGCTCGTTTATAGGTTTCTTCATCAATTACACCTGTATTGATACCTACTGCAACGAATTCTCGGTAGTTTAAAACCATTAAAATAGCTTGTCTTTCTGCAGAGTCAAAATTTTCTAGGTGTTTAGATAGGTCAGAAAACTCGTTCTTTTCTTTTTCATCTCTTGCAAGCTTTGTCATTAAATCAATCGCTTCATTTAGTTCTTTATTTGAACGTTGATGCAAAATAAGCTGTAGAGTTGCTTGCTTGCGATTATCTTGGCGATTACTCCAAATAGTCAAAGCGGTAACTCCCAAGCCACAAAAGAGAATTACCGCTTGAATAATCAAAATAATATTCTGTGTACTACTAGAACTAATTTCCATCCCAACCGTCCATTGCGAGAATATTATCATTCCAGCATTCATTTAAACTTAAATATTTCATTGTTACCTCCTACTGTTTTAGACTAAAAAAGCCTACTAAAGTTTAGTAAGCCTATTACAATCCATGATTTTCGTTAAAGAACAATGATCGCTGTCACCAATCACATGCAAGTGCGCCTATTATAGTGTTACAACTTTATTTTTACAAATAAATATTTGTGAAATAGTTAAAATAAATTACAAGAGTGTAGAAGTGTAAAAGCGTAGTCATTTTTTGCGTTACTTACCAGCTATAATATTAAAAACTGGTAATACACTAATAGGACTAAATCGATTGAATGAAGAATTAGTCCCAGTGTTTATCCTACGCTTTTGCCACTCGATTTAATCGTCTACTGTTTGGCTATGGGGGGAAGTTTCAAATTTACGAAGTGCGCTCAAATTATATCGCACTTTTTTTAATTTTAAAATAGCATTATCATAGCCCTGTAACTTTTGTAATTTCGGAAAATTTGCATATTTTCGGAAATAAGCAATAATTATATTATTGGTAATCATTTGATTTTATTAATTAAAGTTTGGTGTTTGAAAATTAGTGTAATTTGACTTCAAACGTGCTTAATTTTTAGCTTGTGATAAGAACACCAATAATGATGA
>CAJLBJ010000059.1 GCA_905204935.1 uncultured Lactobacillus sp. | reverse complement strand
CTGATCAAATTTCATTTTTAGAAATTCAATCAGCTATTTTTATGTCCAGACTGGTTCTTTTTTCCCAGCCCCTCTTCTTTTTATTTTAATGTTGAAAAATAATATTTTTAAGTTTCTATGGTTAATGATTTACTCAAAAATTAAATGTATTTAATTGAATAGTTGGGTTTTTAAAAGCTAAAATCAGGTAGTTTTATTGACCTAAATTGCAAATGAAATTATAATTAGATGCATAACTGTTTTTTTAGAATTAATTGGAGGGGTTTAATTATTATGAGTGGCAAAGATAAGGACGCCGCATTTTTAGGACATCCACGTGGATTGTCGACACTTTTCTTCACTGAAATGTGGGAAAGATTTAGTTATTATGGGATGCGTGCCATTCTATTATTTTACATGTATTATTCGGTAGCAGACGGAGGCTTGGGATTTGATAAAGCAACGGCTGCTTCGATTATGTCAATTTATGGTTCGATGGTATATCTTTCTAGTGTCTTAGGTGGATTTATTAGTGACCGTATTTTAGGCAGTCGTAAGACAGTTTTTATCGGTGGGGTTTTAATTATGTTAGGACATATTGTCTTAGCAACACCATTTGGAAAAACTGCTTTGTTTGTATCGATTGCTTTAATTGTTTTTGGGACAGGTTTATTGAAGCCAAATGTTTCAGAAATGGTCGGAAGTTTGTATTCTGAAGATGATCCAAGAAGAGATTCAGGATTTAGTATTTTTGTTTTTGGAATTAACCTAGGTGCTTTTATCGCGCCATATATTGTAGGTTATTTAGGCCAAGAAGTTAATTTCCATTTAGGCTTTTCGTTAGCTGCAATCGGAATGTTTTTTGGATTAGTTCAATATGTAATCGATGGTAAAAAATATTTATCTACTTCAAGTTTATATCCAAGTGATCCAATTGAACCACATGAAGTTAAAAGCTTAGTACAAAAGACAGTCATAGCTGTGATTGCTTTAGTTTTAATCTTGACGATTATGGGATTGTTTAACGCATTAAATATCGAAAACATTATTACATTGTTGACGATTATTGCTGTTATTATTCCGTTATATTACTTCATTAGAATTTTAGGTAGTAAAAAGATTACTAAGGTAGAACGTTCGCGTGTGTGGGCGTATGTTCCATTGTTTGTTGCTTCAATTATGTTTTGGGCAATTGAAGAACAAGGCTCAGTTGTATTAGCGATATTTGCGCAAGACCAAACGCGTTTAAGCATCTTTGGTAAAGCTTTCCCATCTAGTTGGTTCCAAAGTTTAAACCCATTGTTTATCATGCTTTATGTTCCATTTTTTGCTTGGTTGTGGACTAAGTTAGGAACACGCCAACCATCTTCACCTAAGAAGTTTTCTTTGGGATTGTTTTTTGCAGGTGCATCATTTTTATGGATGATGTTACCGGGCTTACTTTTTGGAACAGATACCCGTGTTAGTCCTTTATGGTTAACAATGAGTTGGGCATTGGTTATTATTGGTGAAATGTTGATTTCACCAATTGGTTTATCCGTAACAACTAAATTAGCACCAAAAATTTTCCAAGCTCAAATGATGAGTCTTTGGTTCTTAGGTGATGCGGTAGCCCAAGCTATTAATGCTCAAATTGTACGTTTATATACCCCTGAAACAGAAGTCTTATACTATGGTGTTGTAGGTGGTATGACAGTTATTTTTGGGATTATTTTAATCTTCTTTATTCCACGAATTGAAAAGCTGATGGAAGGTATTAAATAGTAAAAAATCTGGCTAAAAAAGGCCAGATTTTTTTGTATTCAAATTTTTTTGTGTTAAAGTCAAAAAAATTTAAAAAAGTACTTGATTATTGGTGCGATTCTGTGTAGAATAATTAAGTCAGCTGCGATAAGAGCTGACGTAAGGAAATGGAAGGGTAGCGAAGTGGCTAAACGCGGCGGACTGTA
>CAJLBJ010000058.1 GCA_905204935.1 uncultured Lactobacillus sp. | reverse complement strand
ATTTCATGCCTGAATGAGATCCTTCTGAACCATTAAAATAAACGTCTTTATTTGCACAAGCTGAAATCACTAATGCACCAATAAAAATAAGAAGTAATTTTTTCATTATGTTTACCTTTTTAAACTGACTTGCCCAAATTGTATCATAACTTTTATTAACTTTTCCTGCTTAAATTAGCTGATTTCTTGCAAAATTCATGTCTAGCTTCTACAATAGCGCCTCATTTTTAACTTGTAGTTCGCAAACCTCCTACATAAAAAAACTAGGTACCCTATGAATATTTCAAATCCTAATCACAATCGTAAAGCCCTTGTGATCTTCTCTGGTGGACAAGACTCCACGACCTGTTTAATTCAAGCTATTGCTGAATATGGCGTAGAAAATGTCGAAGCCGTCACCTTTCAATACGGCCAGCGCCACGCAATTGAATTAGAAAAAGCCCGTTGGATAGCGAAAGATCTCGGCGTAAAACAAACGTTGATTGATACATCCGTTATTAAATCTATCACTCATAACGCTTTAATGGATGCAAACACAAACATCGAGCAAAAAGACGGTGAATTACCTAATACCTTTGTGGATGGACGAAATGCACTCTTCTTATTATATGCGGCAATTTATGCAAAAGGACAAGAAATCCACGATATTATCACTGGTGTATGTGAAACGGATTTCAGTGGCTATCCGGATTGTCGTGATGTTTTTGTTAAATCCATGAATGTCACCCTCAATTTAGCCATGGATTATCAGTTCAATTTAAAAACACCATTAATGTATCTTACCAAAGCACAAACTTGGGCTCTCGCAGATGAATTAGATGCTTTAGATTATGTTCGTCAACACAGCCACACTTGCTATGAAGGTGTTGAAGGGGGCTGTGGTGAATGTCCAAGCTGCAAATTGAGAGATAAAGGCTTGCTGGAATATTTAGCCACAAAAGTAAAAGCTTAGTATCGAGATAATTTAACCCATAACAGATTTAATAGGTTCAAATGAATCCAAAGTGCGGTCAAAATTCACGTCAAATTTTGACCGCACTTTTACTTGATATAGTATCCGTCTCTTTTCTCATCTTTAATTTTATAAATGCGTCATTTTTTGATAAAATCACGCTAATTTTTTTATAAATAAGTAACTAATTTTAAAAATGACTACAAATTATTCTGCTCAAGAAATTACGGTTCTAAAAGATCTCGAACCGGTGCAAATTCGCCCCGGCATGTACACAGACACTACCCGTCCAAATCATCTTGCTCAAGAAGTTATCGATAACAGTGTGGATGAAGCCCTTGCGGGTTTTGCCACCAAAGTTGAAGTAATTTTACATGCTGATCAATCGCTTGAAGTTATTGATAATGGACGCGGGATGCCAGTGGACATTCATCCAACGGAAGGCGTTTCTGGTGTGGAAGTGATCTTAACTAAACTTCACGCTGGCGGTAAGTTCTCGAATAAAAACTATGAATTTGCCGGTGGTTTACACGGGGTGGGGATTTCTGTTGTCAATGCCCTTTCTGAACGCGTTGATATTCAAGTCAAACGTAACGGCGAAGTGTATAAAATTGCCTTTGAAAATGGCGTAAAAGTAGAAGAATTAGAAGTCATCGGGACTTGTGGCAGACGTACAACCGGTACCACCGTTCACTTCAAACCAAATCCAAAATATTTTGATAGCAAGAATTTTTCTGTTAGTCGTTTACGCCACTTATTGCGTGCTAAAGCCGTGCTTTGTTCAGGCTTAGAGATTAAATTTGTTGATAAAGTGAATAACACCGAAGATGTGTGGTGTTATCAAGATGGTTTATCGGATTACTTAACCGAAGCAGTGAATGGTTTTGAAACCTTGCCTGAAAAACCTTTTGTCGGTGAATTTAAAGGCTCCACCGAAGCAGTAAGCTGGGCATTATTATGGTTACCGGAAGGTGGTGAACTGATTGCAGAAAGCTATGTAAACTTGATTCCAA
>CAJLBJ010000057.1 GCA_905204935.1 uncultured Lactobacillus sp. | reverse complement strand
ACTGAGCATTAGAATTTAAACCAGCTGCAAAACTACGCACACCAGAGGCCGTAGCACTATCTCCAACAGCAGTTGCAAAAATAGCAGTTGCATTTGTGGATTCACCTAATGCAACTGAAGATTTAGCTGTTGCATTTGAATCATTACCAATTGCGACAGCAGAATCCTGTTTGGCTTGGGCTCCTGTTCCGACGGCTAATGAGCTAGTTCCCAAAGCATTTGCTTGTGATCCAAATGCATTGCTATTTTGACCGCTCGCTTTCGCTTTTTGGCCAATTGCAATGGTTTCATTAGCAGAAGCTTGAGATTCAGTGCCAATTACAATGGCATTAGTCGCATTTGCTGTTGAATTAAATCCAATAACAGTTGCATTTGTTGTTGAAGTATCTGTAATTTTATTATCTTTGCCTAAAGTAAGGATATTGTTTCCAACCACTGTATTATTTAAACCAAATACAGAAGCTGAATTTGTATTTGTATCAGCTTCTCGTGTTGCTTTAGGCGATTTAGCATCAGACGGTTGTGTACCAATTTGATTCTTGATGCCATATCCAATAGATTCATTTGCATAAACTTTATTGCCGTCTCCAAAGCTTTGAGTTTGTTTACCATATGCATCATTACCATCGCCAAAAGCGTTAGCATGTTGACCTTTAATTGTATTTTGGTTACCGAATGCAGAACTAGATCCTTGATCTTCAGTTGGGTCATTTGATTCAGGCACTGAATAAATCAAATTACTTTGCCCGATAGCTGTGTGGCTAGGTTCATCTACATTAGTTGCGTCTGCATGATTTAGGAATACTGAACCGCCCGAATATAGTACGTTTTGATTAGGCTCAGGATTTGTGGTTCTTGCCGCATGAGCTGTTGCTACATTTAATCCTACGACTAATGCTGTAATTGCATTGATTTTAAAGTTTTTCATTATTTCCTCGCTTTAAAAGAATGTTTTTTGACACAGCAATTGTGTAAAAACTAGAGTTGGGTAACTTGGTGAAATCTATAAAAATAGATGGAAATGCAGCAAGCGAGTAATGAACTGATACTGATTAAGAAAATCATATATGGTAATAATATTCTTCATTTAAAAGAATAAGTGCGCGCTTGCGTGCTTCAGCATTGTAGTTTGTTTAGTTCTGGTAGTGAAGTAAATAGTTGACTTCTTTTGTAAAGATTTGTAATTAAATGTAAACTTATGTAAATTAATGTATGCTTTGTAAATTTTTAGGATGGCTAAAGTACGTTATAAATAAATTATCAAGCGGTATTAAATACAAAAAGTGCGGTCAATTCATAAGAAGATTTTCAAGATTGACGAAAAATCCTGTATAATCTCAAAAATTTTTTGTTCAATTTTAAGCTTTTGTAACCGAATGATAGAAACCTCACAAACCATTCCTGAGCTCGTCTCATGGGCGAAAGAGCGGGAATTTTCGTTAAATCTGCCGACAGAGCGCTTAGTGTTTTTACTGGCCATCGCTATCTATAACAACGAACGCTTAGACGGTGAGATGCTAGAAGCCGATTTAGTGGATATTTTCCGCCACACAACCAGTGCCTTTGACCAATCAACGGATGCGATTGCCACCCGTGCGAATAATGCTATCAATGAATTGGTGAAGCAGCGTTTTCTTAATCGTTTCAGTAGCGAGTTTACTGAAGGGCTTTCTATTTATCGTTTAACCCCATTAGGCGTTGGTGTATCAGATTATTATATTCGTCAGCGTGAATTTTCTGCATTGCGTCTTTCCGTGCAGCTTTCTATTGTGGCTGATGAAATTCAGCGTGCATCCGATGCCGCGGAAGAGGGTGCAACAAAAGGGGAGAATGATCACTTTTGGCGTCGTAATGTATTTGCACCATTAAAATATTCTGTAGCAGAGATTTTCGATAGTATCGATTTATCACAACGTGTGATGGATGAAAATCAGCAAAGCATTAAGGAAGAAATTGCCAATTTGCTTACCAAAGATTGGCAGGCGGCAATTTCTAGCTGTGAACGTTTATTAG
>CAJLBJ010000056.1 GCA_905204935.1 uncultured Lactobacillus sp. | reverse complement strand
CGCAAACTGCAACCCTACACCGTCCAAATCCCCGAACAAGTCCTCGCTGCTTTATATAAAGCAGGGCGTATTGAACCGATTAACGAGAAAAACTTCGGCAAACAGTTTTATACGCTGATTGGACTGGATTTGTATGATGAAGTGGCGGGCTTGAGTTGGAAGGATACGGAGTTTTTGAAGGGGGAAAGTTTGGTGTTTTAAGTTTGGTCTATAATGTAATTAATTTAACTTCTTTAGAAGTTGATTTTTACTAAAAATGGGAATAACATATAAACCGTAACAGTTTTTAGGAGGAATATCTGTACGATGAGTAACGACGTCAATCCATTTCAATGGACACCAAAAAAGTATCTGGTAAAAGTAACAATCTACTTAGTGATATGGTTATTTGTGCTTTCAGGCTGTCTTTTCTATTTGAAATTTGGTAATCGACCGGATTTTTTTAGTAATTTTGAAACATTATTAGGCTGTATTTTGATTGGTGGCATAGGAGGGAATGTTTATTGCTTAAGAGCGATTTATTTGCAAGCTTGCGTAAAACAAGAATGGAATGAAAATTGGATTGTTTGGTATGTGCTACGACCACTGTTAAGCATAGTTGTTGGAGGTGTTAGCTATCTTTTTATAAAAGCAGGACTGGTACTATTCAACTCTTCAGGGCAATCTGAAATCAATCAATTAAGCATTTGGTCTTTAGCTTTTTTAAGCGGGCTAAATGTTGATAACTTTATAAAGAAAATAGAAAGCATTGGTGAAACAGTTTGGGGAATTTCTCCTTCAAGGGTTTCCAATAAAAAAGGAACGTCAAATGAATGATTTTTTTGAAATAGATTTTTTAGATGTTGAAGCCGCAAAAAGTGGGGATGCTATTACTATTCGTTATTGTAAGAATGGGGTGCAATCCATACACGTTGTAGATGGTGGATTTAAAGGTCCTGAAGATGGGGAAGGTACGGGAGATAAAGTCATTCAGCACATTAAGAAATACTACGGAACTAATAAAATTAATCGAGTAGTTGTAACCCATCCTGATGGAGATCATGCTGGTGGTTTACGAAAAGTTTTAGAGAATTGTGAAGTTGATGAACTATGGATGCTTAAACCTTGGGACTACACCAATGAGTTAATTGAACGATTCGCCAGACTACGCAGTGAAGAACGATTAGCTGATAGGCTGAAAGAATGTTATCCAAATATAGCCGCATTAGAAGAAATTGCTAATCGTAGGGGTATTCCTATTAAAACACCTTTTCAAGGTGAAAAAATTGGGGAGTTTACCGTTCTCGCTCCAACAAAGGACAGATACCTTGATTTAATTGAGCAATCCGAGAAAACACCTGAAGTTAAATCTACACAAGCAAGTTTGGCTAGGTTGTCCGCATTACTTGAATCTGTTAAGAATTTTGTTCGTGCAGCATGGGGAGATGAAAATCTCTCAAACAAACCAACTAGTGCGGAAAATAATATGAGTATTGTCCAATATGCAGAATTAAACAATAAAAAAATCATGCTGACAGGGGATGCTGGGCGTGAAGCGTTAGAAGAAGCTAAAAATTATTTAGTAGATAATTTATATGTTTCTCTTCCCGGTATTGATTATTTTCAAG
Source organism: uncultured Lactobacillus sp. (assembly GCA_905204935.1). Classification (GTDB taxonomy): domain Bacteria; phylum Bacillota; class Bacilli; order Lactobacillales; family Lactobacillaceae; genus Ligilactobacillus. Next base: position 525 of record CAJLBJ010000056.1, on the reverse strand, counting down.
TTCCCCACCATGGTTCTCGAAGAAATGTATCTTCTGAATTACTTGATGAAATTTGTGGTTCTAAATTACCTTTATGGAAAAAAGGGACGGAGGATTTTACTGCGGTAATTAGTTCGGCTAAAGAGGATAAAGATCATCCTCGGAAGGCCGTTGTAAGAGCTCTAATACATCGTGGAGCATCAGTGCTTACAACTGAAGGTGCAACTCTACGTTGTTCTAACTCAGCCCCTGCTAGAGATGGATGGGTATCTGCAACTCCTGAAATCTACCCTGAAGATCAAGAAGACTGAAATAGCTTGAAAAGAGCGGTCAGTTTTTCCGTTGTTTTTTAGGTCGTCTGAAAACTTTTCGCACTTAACCGTGCGTGGATTGAAACTAAAGTAGTTAGATTAGTCAGCTAATCCGCCCCTTCTTTATGAAGGGGCGTGTGTACAACCACAAGGAGAACCAAATGAACCAAATCCGCCTACACATTTGGGGCGATTATGCCTGTTTTACCCGTCCGGAGATGAAGGTGGAGCGGGT
>CAJLBJ010000055.1 GCA_905204935.1 uncultured Lactobacillus sp. | reverse complement strand
AAGTAAATGAAACTTGGCTTATTACGGATGGAATCCAACCTGTCTTTGTTAAAGTAAATGAACGATCTTATCGTTCAATGTTTCGTGCTGAGGCTGATCAATTAAACCTACTGGGCAAAACCAATACTATCAGACTTCCACAAGTGTATGGCGTAGGCTGTTCCCAAAACCATAGTTTCTTATTATTAGAAGCGCTTCCTATTACTCAACAAACCAATGCAACGCCACATTTTGCTGAAGAATTAGCAAAACTCCATCAAGTATCTGGCACTAAAAACTATGGCTTAGACTTTGATACTTGGCTTGGTCCTGAGTATCAACCGAATAAATGGAATGGAAGTTGGGCAAAATTTTTTGCAGAACAACGTATTGGATGGCAATTACAACTTTGCAAAGATAAAGGTTTAGACTTTGGCGACATTGATTTAATTATTGAAAAGGTAAAACACAAACTTTCAAAACATAATCCTAAACCTTCTTTGTTACATGGTAACTTATGGGTTGAGAATACCGCTATCGTAGGTAATCAAACCTTTACTTATGATCCTGCATGCTACTGGGGGGATAGAGAATGTGATTTAGCATTCAGTGAGCTTTTCCAACCTTTCTCAGCTGAATTCTATGAACTTTATGAGTGCACTTTTCCACTTGATAAAGAAGGTTTTGAAGAAAGAAAACATCTTTACCAACTTTATTATCTATTAAATTTTAGCCATCGCTTCAATGGAAGTTATATCAACTTAACCACTAAGCTAATTGAAGAACTTTTACTTGAATAATTTCTTAAAAATCAAAAATAAAAAAGAGCGTAATCATATTACGCTCTTTTTAGGTTTATACATTATTTTTGATAAAGAACTGCTGGACCTTGAGTACCACCATTAGCCTGGCTACCTTCTTGCAATTTTAAAACTGAACCAGAAGCATTTATTTCTACACGGCGATTAGGTCGTAAACAATCTTTTTCTGCTTTACTTCCATGTTTATAGCCGTCACAAGCTTTAACTTGTGGATTTTTACCATAACCAATAGCTGTGATTTCTGATGTCACCCCATCTTGAAGCAAACGAGCTTTAACACGGTTTGCACGACGTTGAGACAAATCTAAGTTATAAGCGTCAGAACCTAAACGGTCGGTATAACCTGCGACTTTTACATCTTTAGCGCCTGTTTCTTTTAATTGCGCAGCCACACTGTCAACAACTTCTTTACCACGTGCTGTTAGCGTATCTTTATCGAAATCAAATAAGAAATCACCGCTTAACGCAAATGATGAATTCCCATTACAGCCATTTGGATACCAGAAGAAACTTTGAGCATTATGGTTTTTGTCAAATAATACTTTGTATTGACAGATTTTGTGAACACCATTCTCACGATAGTTGAACACATAATCCCATTCTTCAACACCAAATAAACCTTCAGAGAAGTGCGGACGACCAATTAGATTATATAATTGGTCTTTATTCATTCCACGCTCAATCATTCGTACATTATCCCAATTTGGCCATGAACCAAACTGGCTACCATCGTGATTAAAGCCTGCCTTATCAACTTTTGGCCATACCAATTGTGGCACTTGCTGACCATCTACTTCTTTATATTCTGGTGTACCAGCTTCGGTAACTTTACTTAAGTTACCACATGCAGAAACTGTTGCCACAGCAACTGCAGATAATAAAATACGAGATAATTTCATTTTGTTACCTTTTGTTAAGACGTTGTTATACAAAAACAACACAACTAAACCTTATCAATTTCCAAATAAAACTATAAAAGCTTCGCGACGTATGGTAGTCATAAATGACTTAATTGTAAATAAAAAAAACATAAAAATTGTTGTTTTTACGGAACTTTTTTGTAAATTAATGTAAAGAGTTGTTCTATATACAAATTTCCCCTACTGCACAAAATCTTGTGTATTTTTTGCTAAATATCGATGAATAATTCCCTCAATACTCTCTTCAGCTTGTTTACCTATTTTTTGTAAAAGTGGCTTTTTCACTTTATATTTCACAGAGATAACCGATTTATCTTTCATTTTTTCGAGAATAATATCATCACTGGTTGCTAACTCATCGACTAGCTTAAGCTCTAGAGCTTGCTGACCAAACCAATGCTCACCAGTTGCAACTTTATCCACATCTAAATGCGGTCGATTTTGAGCCACAAATTGTTTAAATAATTGATGTGTTTCTTCAAGTT
>CAJLBJ010000054.1 GCA_905204935.1 uncultured Lactobacillus sp. | reverse complement strand
AAAATATGAACACGACAACTCGCCCAATCTTTTCTCATAAACGAATAGCGCTCGTCGCACATGATAGTTGCAAACAAAACCTGCTCAATTGGGTAAAGAAACATAAAGAAGCTCTCGCTCCCCATCAACTTTATGCAACAGGTACAACCGGCCATCTATTGTCTAGAGAAACAGGACTTGAAATAGCCTCATTATTAAGTGGCCCGATGGGAGGAGATCAACAACTTGGCGGACTGATTGCCGAGAAAAAAATTGATATGATGATTTTCTTTTGGGATCCAATGAATGCCGCACCACATGATCCCGATGTGAAAGCCTTAATGCGTATTGCAACTGTTTGGAATATTCCCGTAGCAATTAATCAAAGCACTGCTGATTTTCTTTTAACATCAAACTTATTTGATCAGAAAATCGATATTGATATTCCCGATTATGAAGGATATTTAAAGGCTCGTTTAGATTAAATGATAATATTGCTAGTCAAACAATCCTAACCTGATAAAAAAGGAGATAAATGACTTTATCTCCTTTCTAATTGTTTGGTTGTTAATTACTGGCCTTGAGCCGCTGCTGCCATCATTAGCATAAACAACACACCTTGGACTTGCTCTTCTGGAATCACTTGATCATTCAGTTTGAGTTCTCCCTTTTCAAGCACTAAGGTAAGCGTTACATTTTTATCATTATTCACCACAATATTTTGTGCTGCCGCTTGTTTCGCCTGCTCTTCAATTTTCTCTTTAACCAAAGCTTTATCTTCTTCTGGGGCAAATTGTGTCATGATTTTTTCTGCAGTCGCTTTATCTACATGAATATTTACCGCAAAATCCGTAAATTGTTTATATAAACTACCCGCCATTAAATCAAATTTCGGATCTTTTGCTAACACCACATTTAAATCTAATGAGACCTTACCTTGATTATCTGAAATAGAAACCGGATTCAATTTAATTTGAGGTTGATTATTAAAAATAGCCATACCATGATTTTCAACCCATGAACTTAAAATTTCAGATACAACCTCCTCATTAACATTTTTATCATCACTTACTGACTTAAAGACAGTGAAAAGTGCTTCAATCAAAGCATTTGCTGCGTTCGCTTCAATATGGTTTAATTCACCATTGTAAGTTAATTTTCCCAAATCTTTTCCATCAATAATGACTGAGTCTAATGTATTTTCACTTTTAAAGTTCACAAAATCACCATTAAGTGAAATATCTGATGTTGCTTTTAAACCTTTTTCAATAATAGATGTTGTTTTTCCTGCATAATCAGTACTGGTCATTTCAAAACTTTCAGTTGAAGAAGAACCTTTACCGGTATAAATATAGGCCCATTTTGTTGGATTAAATGCCCCATCAAATTTCGAGCCCTTCATCTTCATTTTTACCGATTTAACAGCAGTGGCATCCTGGCTACCTTCCCCATCAACATGATTAGGTCCTAAATCAGCAGTCACTTCGTCTAAAGTCATTTCATATTTACCCGCAAGATCCTTATCTATATCAAAACCAACATTGATATTTGACCAAGCTACTTTATTTTGTGGTGAGTTAGGATCAGTCACTTCTCCTGCCGCTAGATCAACCTTACCTTTTGTTGATAAGCTATAGCTAGTAGAAGCTTGATATTGAACAGGCTTATCTGATTTAAGCAAATCAAATAAAGGTTGGGTTGTTTCATTTTTACCAATCACACCTTGTGCTGAAAACATTGTTGGTACAAAGTTGAATTTTTCTAGCTGATTAAGCGGAAATGGACCATGATAAAGCTTAGTTGAAAATGGAATAGTAAATACCTTCCCCTCTTTGGGTAAAGATATGACCACTTCATCTTCCACTTGAGAAGTAAAGAAACCGCGCTCAAACTGTTTATTTTGATAAACAACCTTAAATGAATCAGATAAGCCTAAAGCCTGAGCTTGTTTGTTTGCTAATTCAATTTGGCGTAAATATTCAGTTTGTGCTTTTTCCCCGGTAAACCAAGCTCCACCGACACCTACCGCACCGAGTGCCACAATTACGCCTAATGCTACGACTGATTTTTTCATTTTGATTCCTTTATTAAATTAATAGATGACTAAAATTGTCAGCAATTTATCATAAAATGAAATTTTTTTCTTATTTTTTCAAAAATATTTTATTTTTCCCCTTGAACTTTATTCCTGCGGACTTATTTTGTAAAACAAGAACGGAAATGACCGCACTTTAAAAGGAAGAAAAA
>CAJLBJ010000053.1 GCA_905204935.1 uncultured Lactobacillus sp. | reverse complement strand
GGCTTAGCTCAGTTGGTAGAGCATCGGTATCGTAAACCGAGGGTCACAGGTTCGAGTCCTGCAGCCGGCATTTTGATGTCGGCTTTTTTTGTATCGTTTAATCTTATATTTACGATTAGTCTAGAAAGAACAATCTAAGTAAAAACTTAGATTGTTCTTTTATTTTAGAATGCTTTGTTTAAAGCATAGTAATTGCAACTGTATGTCGCTAAATAGACTGTCAAATTACGATAATGGACAACCTTGATATGATGAATAGATATCAAGAAATTATCGTCAAAAATGTATTTTATATTGTTAAGTAAGCGATTTCATTTTATAATTTTGGTATTAAAAAAGAGGGGGGTTGCAGTATGCACTCAAAAAAAATGTCTAAACTTGTTAAGGCTTTAGCGGTAAGTGGTTTAGTGTTAGGTGGTTTAATAGAGAGCAATTTAGCAATGTCACCTAAGGTTCAAGCAGCTGAAACGATTAATAAAAACTTTTTAGTTTATTATCGTGCTTGGCGTGATAAGGAAATGCAAGGAGTAAATACTTCATTGCCAGATAAAAACTGGATTACAATGGATGATATTCCATATGGGATAAATATCGTTAATGTATTTAGTTATGTTCCAGAAGGTCAAGAAGCTCAAGCACAACCATTTTTTGATAAGTTAAAGACAGATTATGCACCAAACTTACATGCCCGTGGAGTTAAATTAATTCGTGGTTTTGATTATTCTAAATTATTAGCTGTTCCATATGCAGGAGATTTTCCAACTGAAGCAGAGTTTGATGCATATGCACAACAGTTAATCAATGAACTTATGAAGCCATGGGGATTAGATGGACTAGATATCGATATGGAAACAACTCCTAGTTCTGATCAAATTAAACTTTCAGATGGAGTAATTAAAGCTTTATCAAAATATCTTGGACCAAAAGCAAATAACGGAACATTATTTTTATATGATACAAATGGTTCTAATGTTGATCCATTTAAAAACGTTAGTGATTGTTTTGATCAATTAGCTTATCAACAATATGGTAGTGATGAAAAACGGACTGCTAAGGCTGTTAGTGATTATGCACCATATATTTCCAAAAATAAGTTTATGCCAGGTCTAGCTTTTCCTGAAGAACAAGACCATAATCGTTGGTATGATACCAAACTTCCTTACGAAACATCCAACATTTTTAAAGTGGCAAACTATGTAAAACAAAATAACTTATCAGGGATGTTTTTATATGCTTTAGATCGTGATGGTAAGACTTATGATGAACCAGATATCAATACAATTTCACCATCAAATCTTTTGTGGACCAAAACAGCGATTTTAGAAGTTAATGGCTGGTCATTAGATAGTGCTAAACAATTAGCTAAACATCAGTTACAACGGATTTCTTATGCTAAGGATTTGGATGCACAAGAACTCAAGTTGTTAAATCAAAAAGTTGATGAAGCTACAAACTTATTAGATGTAAATGCAGTTGTTTTAGGTTATAGCTATGATCAAGCAATTAACGCAACGTATGATCCTGTTTTAGAAAATCAATTGAGTCAAATTGATTTACAACCAGCATATGCTAGTCTAGACCAAGCACAAGCTATTTTGGCTAAGCAAAGTAAGGCAAAAGTTGGTGGATTACAACAATTACAAGCAGCAACAGAGGCTTTAGCACAAACAATTGCTACTAAAAGTTATACACAAGATGATGTAACTGCCAAAACAACAGCTCTAAATACCCAACTTAATGAATTAACTGGGACGATTACAGTTCATTTCCAAGATACAAATGGCAATAAATTAGCAGATGATATGATTTTACATGGTAAGATGGGAGAAAATTATCAATTAAGTGCTAAAAAAATCGATGGCTATCACTTCCAAAAAGTTATTGGAAGCGAAAAAGGAATTTTTGGAACAGAAAATCAAGAAGTAACTTATGTTTATACTAAAGCTCAAACAACTAAGCAAGAAAATAAAACACAAGCAAAATTGCCACAAACGGGTGAACATAATAACGTTGTATTGACGTATGTTGGTGCAATTTTAGTTGTTCTTGTGGGAATCTTTGGTATTTATCGTTATTTTCATCGTAAAATAAATTAAGCTAAGACACCAAGAAGGTGGAGCTGGGAAAAAACTCAGTTTCAATAGAAAAAAGGCTCACGTCAAAAAATTGGTGTGCGCCGAGTTCATGTTAGAGGTGAAAAAGCAGTTCGAAATGAATTAGGATTACTACTTCTGGCGATTAACATATCAAAATTATGGCATTTATTCCAAAAAAGAGGGATAAA
>CAJLBJ010000052.1 GCA_905204935.1 uncultured Lactobacillus sp. | reverse complement strand
ATAATTGCCCACTTTAAAATTAAACATGTGCTTAGAATCGTTCTAGGCAACACCAATAACAATCACTAATCACAAGTGATTTGTGATTAATCACTTGTGATTTACAAGGTGTAACGATATAATTAAATGGAAAACGTGCAAAATATTTACATAAACAGGAGGGAGAAACTTGGAACTAGCATTTAGAGAAAGCTTAAAAAAGATGAGAGGTACCAAATCAAAAGAAAAATTCTCCCAAGAATTAGAAATGAGTAGATCAAATTATTCATTGATTGAATCAGGAAAATCAGATCCGACATTAAAAACATTGGAACGAATTGCAGAATTGACAAACTCAACCTTAGTTATTGACTTAATTCCTAATGAATTAGAACAAGTAGAGTTGCAAATAGAAGAAGAGAAGCAATGATTGTCGTTAATATATTTAACGAAATTGTTGCTTATTTTTTTTAAAAGCGGTATACTAGATATAACGAAACAACGAACTGAATAAAGAATACAAAAAAAGAGCCACGACCAACTTATTTTCCGCCAAGAAAATAAGTTGCGAGCCTTAATTGATTACCACCAATCAATTAAAGAAGTCGAGACCCGAAATTTGGTAAAGTATTTAATTACTTTATTAATCAGATACTTAAATATCTGTAAACCCATTATATCGGGTTTTTGAGGGAATTTCAAGTCTTTAAGAAGATACCAGGCAATCAATTAAGAAAAACTTAGTTGATTGCCTTTTTTGTTGTGATTCAACTTTGATCGTAGCTTCTAACTAATTAATTTTCGTAAGAAAGGAGAACAGCTGAATGAATATCCCTTTTGTTGTAGAAACTGTGCTTCATGACGGCTTGTTAAAGTACAAATTTAAAAATAGTAAAATTCGCTCAATCACTACCAAGCCAGGTAAAAGCAAAGGGGCTATTTTTGCGTATCGCTCAAAAAAAAGCATGATTGGCGGACGTGGCGTTGTTCTGACTTCCGAAGAAGCGATTCACGAAAATCAAGATACATTTACGCATTGGACACCAAACGTTTATCGTTATGGTACGTATGCAGACGAAAACCGTTCATACACGAAAGGACATTCTGAAAACAATTTAAGACAAATCAATACCTTCTTTATTGATTTTGATATTCACACGGCAAAAGAAACTATTTCAGCAAGCGATATTTTAACAACAGCTATTGATTTAGGTTTTATGCCTACGTTAATTATCAAATCTGATAAAGGTTATCAAGCATATTTTGTTTTAGAAACGCCAGTTTATGTGACTTCAAAATCAGAATTTAAATCTGTCAAAGCAGCCAAAATAATCTCGCAAAATATCCGAGAATATTTTGGAAAGTCTTTGCCAGTTGATCTAACGTGCAATCATTTTGGGATTGCTCGTATACCAAGAACGGACAATGTAGAATTTTTTGATCCCAATTACCGTTATTCTTTCAAAGAATGGCAAGATTGGTCTTTCAAACAAACAGATAATAAGGGCTTTACTCGTTCAAGTCTAACGGTTTTAAGCGGTACAGAAGGCAAAAAACAAGTAGATGAACCCTGGTTTAATCTCTTATTGCACGAAACGAAATTTTCAGGAGAAAAGGGTTTAATAGGGCGTAATAACGTCATGTTTACCCTCTCTTTAGCCTACTTTAGTTCAGGCTATTCAATCGAAACGTGCGAATATAATATGTTTGAGTTTAATAATCGATTAGATCAACCCTTAGAAGAAAAAGAAGTGATTAAACTTGTTAGAAGTGCCTATTCAGAAAACTATCAAGGGGCTAATAGGGAATACATTACCATTCTTTGCAAAGCTTGGGTATCAAGTGATTTAACCAGTAAAGATTTATTTGTCCGTCAAGGGTGGTTTAAATTCAAGAAAAAAAGAAGTGAACGTCAACGTGTTCATTTGTCAGAATGGAAAGAAGATTTAATGGCTTATATTAGCGAAAAAAGTGATGTATACAAGCCTTATTTGGTGACGACTAAAAAAGAGATTAGAGAAGCGCTAGGCATTCCTGAGCGGACATTAGATAAATTGCTGAAGGTACTGAAGGCGAATCAGGAAATTTTCTTTAAGATTAAACCAGGAAGAAATGGTGGCATTCAACTTGCTAGTGTTAAATCATTGTTGCTATCGATCATTAAAGTAAAAAAAGAAGAAAAAGAAAGCTATATAAAGGCGCTGTCAGAGTTTTTTGACTTAGAACATACATTCATTCAAGAGACTTTAAACAAGCTAGCAGAACGCCCAAAAACGGACACACAACTCGATTTGTTTAGCTATGATACAGGCTGAAAATGGAAGAAGTTTTAATTGATGATAATATGGTTTT
>CAJLBJ010000051.1 GCA_905204935.1 uncultured Lactobacillus sp. | reverse complement strand
AAAAAAGAAGTACGCACATTACTATGCGTACTTTGCTATAAACAATTTAATAATTAAAAACGAATTTCAACAGATGCTGCAAAGTTGCGACCAGGCGCATAGAAGCGTTCAAGACCTAATCCATTTCTATCAATATTATTTGTTGTACTATGTGCATTAATACCACGCAAAGCATCCCAAGTATGATATTTTTTATCAAAAAGGTTATATACCCCAGCTCTTAATGTTATATCTTCAGTCACTTTATAGAATCCAAATAAATCAACTAAATAAACAGATTTATTAAGATATTTATAGTTTTCAACAGATTGATATAACTCTTCTTTTGAACAATAGTCACCTAACCAAGGATCATTGGTCCATGATAAACAACGTGTTTTAATTTCAAATGTTTTCGCATCTTTTGCTTTTTTACCACCTAAGTAGGTTAAGCGACTAAAAATACCCCATTTACCATTTGGTTCTTCATAATCAAGCCCCAAAACTGCTTTTAGCGGTTGAACTGAAAGCATGCTGGTTGAATTAGATAATTTGCCTTTGCTATAACCTAAAGCACCATATAGTTTTAATCCTTTAGGAGCAAGAAGGACAGTATCTAAATTAAGGCTTCCTTTTACCTCGATACCACTTACCCTTGCATTATCGACATTAACCATTTGTTGCATTGGAGTTTGGTAAGTCCGTCCATATTGAGTTTGTTCAATGATACTTTCTTGTTCAAACAAAAAATTCCGATAGCGAGTTTGATATAGGTTAATATCAAGCATCCCTTTTTCATTTTGAGCTTTAGCAAAAAGCGTATGGTTGATGCTTCGTTCTGATTTTAATCCTGGATTAGATTTCCATGTACCATAAGCATTAGTAAAGCTGAAATATAATTCAGTGGCAGTAGGAATCCGATAACCAGTACTTAGTTGATAACCAAATTTCCACGTATCTATTGGTTGTATACCTAACCCAAGAAAACCGCTCCAATTTGAGAAACTACTTTGAGAAGGTTCACCTTCAGCTAAACAAGCCTTACTACAAGCTGCATTTAAAGCTTTAGGAGAAAGTTTAGCATAATCATAACGAAGACCAATATTTGCAGAGAGTGTTGGTTTCCAACCGCTTTCAAAATGAGGATTCCATGTGATTTGATCTTTTAAAGACGCACCATACATTCTCGTTTTTACAGGTCTTTGGATAGTGTACCATTCATCTAACCCATACTCATTAGTGTCATGATTAATATTTTTAAACTCACGTTCACTTACATAAGTTTTAAAAGAGAAAACATGATCCCCACCCCATTTAAACGGCATACTTTCTAATTCAGCAGAGACTCGTTTAAATTCGGTTTTCATGCGGCGATCAAAAACTTCACCTAATCTTTTCTCATTTGTTAGCCAATCACGTAATCCTTTATAGTTGACTGCTGCCAAATCTGTTTTTTGATAATCAAAATCTAACTTACCAAATGCTAAGTAATTAGACTCTGGCGAATAAAGGTAGTATGCATTGATATTGATACGTTTATTTTGGTCATCCGCTTCACGCCAAGCACTTCCGAAAGAAGTATAACTGCGTTCATCTACATATCGACTACCTTTTTGACCATTAACACCGATACCAACCTTATGGTGAGGCGTAATTTGATAACCAACCTTAGCTAGATAACTATGAAAACGGTGGGTTGCAGGATCTGGATGTTGGCTTTTCGAGTAGTTAAACTCAGGGCCCTCTCCCTTACTTTTCATTTGATGACCTGTACGTTGTGAATACATAAAAATGGCATCCACTTTATCGCCAACATATCCAAAACCTAATGTTCTAACCCATTCACTATTCTTACTACCATATCCACCACGCAATAAAGCTCCAAATTTATTATTAGATTTAACGATATCTTGCGCATCTAAAGTATGGTAATTAACTCCTCCACCTAAAGCACCACTGCCGGAATTAAAGGCATCTGATCCTCGAACGATATCAATATCTCTAACCAACTCTGAATCAATACTCAAACGCGAAGAGTTAAAATTCCCATAACGCGAATATAAGGTATTTTCTTCACTATCAGGTAAATTTACCCCATCTACACTGATACCAACACGGTTTCCTTCTACACCACGGATAGAGAAACCTTTTAAAAATCGGCCATTATCACTAATACCAACATCAGTTGTATAGCGCACTAAATCTCGATTATCTCGAATGAGTTCTTTTTGAATAGCTGCAGCACTTTTATGTTCAACTGCTGATTGTGTTTGACGCTCAGCATTCAATTCACCTTCAACGTTAATCGTTTCTAATTGTTCCTCAGCCAAAGAGGATTGAGAAATGGATACCGTAGCAATAGGCAAAATTCCATA
>CAJLBJ010000050.1 GCA_905204935.1 uncultured Lactobacillus sp. | reverse complement strand
TCAATACAGCTAAGCAGCATATTCATCAAGATGCCATTCAAATTGTTGATCGACAGCAATTATCACCCAAAGTAAACAAAGTGGTTCATCAACAATTGAATAGCCTATTTTCCACTACTGGATCAGCCAAATTAACAACTAAAAACAAACAGACGAACCTAAGACGTGCCCTTAAACAAGCGGCCAAATCTCAAGTTGATTTACCACAGCCCCAAAAGGGAACCGATCTTTACCAGGTCTACCAAGCCCAGAAGAAGTTAGCACTAGCTACTGACAACTTAAAAGCGGGTAACCAGCAACTAGCACTTACCTTAACCAAGTTAGAAAATCAAAATACCGCTATATCTAAACTGTCAGTAGCTTCTCAAAAAATTAATTTGGGTAATCAGAAAATAAGCCAAGGTCAGAAAAAATTGTTAGTAGGTCTCAAACAATTGGCACAAAAAGAAGCTTTAACGACAGCTTTGAGAAAAATTAAGCATACTAAGAATCGACAAATCAGCCAGGCCTTCAGTCATACCTACTTAGTAGGCGCGGTGATTGTTTTGATCCTGTCGCCGATTGCTTTGTTGACAGATCGTAAGCCATTAAAAAGTTGAACTGGGAGCTAGCCATTAACTTTAATACGGATTACTAGCTAAATCTAAAAGGGGCCTCGTATTCGAAGCCCCTTTTGGTATGGTGTAAACAGGGATTAGTGTATCACAGGAGATCCCGCATAGGATCATATGCTATTTACAGACTTTTTTCATACTCTCTCTTATTCAAATAGAGTGTCTAACCAGTCAAAGACTACATTATGGACAAGTCTCAAATTGTTGACTTGGCAATGGGCATCCGCTCCACTTTCCGCTTCAAATATCTGAAGTCTAGTATGGGAATTTTTGGATTTAACGGCTTCGTAAACTACCTTTGCTTGACGTTGTAATTCTGCACCCTCTCCTTCTCCCATGATAAATAAACAGGGGCACTGAACTTTTTGATAATTTACAACCTTTGCCCTCTTAAAAACCTCATCAATAGCTTTTTTAAAATCAGTAGTTCCAAATTGCCATGCATATTTTTGAAGATTTAAATCGGCGGACTCATTTAAATTTCCAACCAGTCTTAAAATAGCATTCATTAACCAACTAGGAGTTTTTAAACTGGATCCAAACTCTTTTTTAAATATTTCGGCAATATCATAAATTGGGGTGCTAGCAATCCATGCCTGAATTCTTGTATCCTGTTCAACAGCTTGTGCAGTGAAATAGCCACCTCCGCTAACACCATAAATAGCTAAATGATTCAACTTAGGATTTTTGTTTTCTAACCAATCAATACATAGTGAAATTGGAGTAGCAGCATTCACATCAAAAGTGAGTTCTCTACTTGGATTAGAGCCTTGACCTGGGAGATCAATCATTAAAACATTATAGCCTCGTTTCCATCCAGGGTATCCTGCAAAATAAAACAGATCTTCCCGATACGTATCCCCACCACCAATCATAATTAGTGTTGGACAATCATCACCACTATGGAGGTAATAACCGGGTAAGTAGGATTCTTGATAGTGAATAGTTAACTCCTCAATAGGTGCTTTTAATGAATAAGTTGCTTTCTTAAAAGATTCTTCCATCCGTTGAACAGTGGGAAGATACTCCTCGGAAAAGGGATTAATAAATTGGATAGCCGAACGAATAGAATAGGTTTGTGCTAGGTAATATTGGGCTTTACTTTGTTTGGTTAAATCTGGATTACCTAGCTTTTGTGCAAGGTAGTCTGCATGAGATAGAAATACCTTTTTCCAAGTACTTGGTTTTGGAGATTTCCCTAGCCGTTGTGCGAGGTAATAAAGCTCCCCGTGTGAAAAACCAAACACTTCGCCAATTCCTAGTAACCAATTAAAGAAAAAATCTGTATCACCATTTTTAAAAAATAATCTAGTTGACTGCCGCTTTAGGATAACTTCGCTTTCTTTCATGTTTTACCTCCGCTCTTTCTTTTTTTGAATTGATTTATTTTATTATACGCGGTTTGTAAAATTAAGTTAGAAATTTAAAAAGGCAATGTGATATCCATCACGATAAGATCAGGGGATTGTTGTTTAATTTCATAATCAATGGTCTGAAAGTCCCGGACCCAGTCAGCTTGGAAATTCCATTTTTTAAGAGCTTGAACTATTTCATTGCGAATGGTTTGGTCATCTTCGATAATATAAATCTTATCCATTTTCTGCCTCATTTTGGATTATCTGCGTACATTAAACTTATGTCGATACCTAATAAATGTTGTCCGTTTGATACCGGTATTCCGAGCGACGTCCACATCACTCATACCATTTTTATAAAGTTCAAATGCATGTTGCAAACGAGGATCATCTTCGGTGTATTGGGG
>CAJLBJ010000049.1 GCA_905204935.1 uncultured Lactobacillus sp. | reverse complement strand
GAGCACCACCTTGACATGGTGGGGGTCACTGGTTCGAGTCCAGCTAGTCGCACCACCTATCAAAGCCAGTAAATTTCTACTGGCTTTTTTCTTTCCTAAAATTCACTTCAAAAATCAATCGCTTACCTACAATCAATTCAATCATTCACTAAAATTTCAAGTCTCAAATGTTGCCAACTTTTAGCTATTTTTGTATATTTCTTGTCGTTAATTATGCCCAAATTACGCCTTATTTGGTCTAATTACATCAAAGCGAGCAGATATAACTAATTACTATTGAAAACATGGAGATTAGTACGAAATTACCGTACGTGTGATTGCTAATGGTACTTCTGTGGAACCTGTCATTCGGGATAAAATAACTATATGATATTGATTTGGGCAATAAAACAATTAGAGATAGGAAAATATACGCAATAAACTACAGTGGATTGCTGAGAATAAAACACTCTACAATATGCCTAATGAGCAAGTTAAAATCCGCAGCTATAACAGCGATAAGCCCCCTGACGAAATATCAGAATTACAAGACATTTCAGTGTTGGGGAATGTGTTTTGGTATTCTGTTCTTTTATAAAAAACAATAGCGGATGGTTGCTGATTTATTTGTGTAGTAACAAAGAATTCGTAATTATTATTACTAATATGTTTACAATATTAATATTCATGGTAATATCTTGTAACTAAAGGTTAGTGACAAATGAGCAAGATTACAAAAATTAAAGATAAGCTCTACAAAGAGCCGCCACCCACTGATTTTACGTGGGACGAGCTGAGAACACTTTTACTTAATTTAGGATTTAATGAAAAACAAGGTAATGGATCTCGTGTGAAATTTGAGCATTCTTCGCTTGATTTCCCGATTAGTATTCATAAGCCACATCCGCAAAATACATTAAAGCGGTATGTAATTATTCAGATAAAAACCGCCCTTGATGAACTCTATGCGCTATTAGGAAATTAATATGGAAACAATGCAATATAAAGGCTTTCTAGGAAGTATCGAAATTTCCAAGGAAGACAAGATATTATACGGCAAGCTATTACATATTAATGGCTTGATAACTTACGAAGCCGAGAATTTTTCAGAATTAGAGGCTGCATTTCATGATGCTGTTGATGATTATCTTGCCGATTGTGAAGAATCCGGCGTCGAACCACAAAGATCTTGTTCCGGTGCATTTAATATTCGGGTAAAACCAGAAAAGCATCGCCAACTCCTATTTATCTCAAGCATACAAAATATAAAACTAAATGCTTTAGTAGCAGAAGGGGTTGACTTGGTCATTACAAAATATGCAACTGAACATGCAAAACTAGAAGCTTACAAAGTATTTAAATTTAACTGGGAACACAATCCAGAAATGAGAAAAAATGCAATTAATTGGACATTAGAAAAAATGTCAAAATCTCAGTTCGTTTCAGGAGAGGAAAATAATTATGAAAATGCAAATCCTTGATCAAGCTATTATGTCTTACTCTTTTAATCTAAAGACTAATAAGGAAAGTAGCGCAAAAGAAGGAAAACTCTCTCTAGGTGTTACATTCCCAAAAGAAGACAGAGCCGACTGTATCCTCCATATTGAAATTGAGACGCCGGATTATGAATTTAAAGGAGAATTTGCTTATCATTTTGAAAAAAATCATCCAAAAGTCTCAGAAGCTAAAAATAGGGAACAAGAGTTTATGGCATCACTTTACCCTTACGCGATGCCATTAGCAAAAAACCTTCTTGCTATATCCGAAGTACCAAGCAATAGCTTGCCTTATTTACCTATTGAAATTTAACTAACAAACCGCCTGTGTGGCGGTTTTCTTTTATTAAGTTTTATTAACTAATTCCAAGAAATCATTTTCTGATAGTATTTTATGTTATAGCCTTTAGAAATTAACTCTTGTGCCTTTATTTCTTTATTACTTAATTCCTTTCTAGCTAATCGGCTCTTGTCTTGAATTCCTTTGATAAGTAATGTCACTTTCTTAGAAACAACATCAACACATCACAACCAACAGAAGTTGCTTTTCTGTTTTCTTTCTTGATATAGATAATTCATCTGTAAATACAACCTAATACATTGTCACAAAAAACGATAAACGAACAGATTAAATGAGAAAACTACACATAAAACATTTGTAATGGGATTTTCAGACTACGCCAAAATTACGCTAAATTTATACTATCCAAATGATTTATAACAAAATTTAACTGTAAGCTAGTGCACCATCTTGTAATCCCAAGCTTTTTAGCTTGGGATTTTTTCTTCTTATCCCCTACTTAATTTAAATGAATATTTTCTGAACAAATCGTATAAGCAAATGAAAATAATTTGCATTGATCGACGTAAACGTTTTCGCTATACTTGCGGCTCTTTTATTATCTATTGGGAAGCGATTATGAATTTTAAATTAAGCCTTATTTCAACCGCACTTTTAACCAGTTTTTCCATTTCTACGTTTGCAGAAACTGAACAGGCCGCAAATACAAATACCGAAGTGCTTGAGCAAATCAATGTTCAAGATACGGGTATCAACCAAAATGGTTATCAAACAACCGGGACATCCGTTGTATCAAAAGCTGAAGTGCCAGTATTCGACACACCAAACACAGTGAATATTCTTTCGACCAAATTATTGGAAGATCGCAAACCTGAATCACTCATTGATGCGCTTTATAATGTCAGTGGTGTTAGCCAAGCGAATACCTTAGGTGGTATGTTTGACTCTATTCAAAAACGTGGTTTTGGTGGAAACCGTGACA
>CAJLBJ010000048.1 GCA_905204935.1 uncultured Lactobacillus sp. | reverse complement strand
CTGCAAAATTACGTCCTGGTGCATAAAAACGCTCTAAACCTTTTCCTTCTTTATCTACTGAATCCGTAGTTCCAAATTGGTTAATCCCACGTAAGGTGTCCCAAGTTTGATATTTTCGATTAAACAAGTTATAAATTCCAGCTCTTAGAGTAATATTTTGATTAACCTTATAAAATCCATATAAATCAAACAATATAGCTGAATTATTAAGATAAGGATAGGTTTTTACATATTTATTAATTCTACCGCTAGTAGTTTTGTCTATTTCTACAATTTGAGCATCTTTAGCTTTTTTTGCTCCGAGGTAGCTGGCTTTAACATTGAGCCCCCAAATATCATTAGGGTCTTCATATCCAATACCCAAGATCACTTTAATTGGCTGAATAGAAAGTAGGCTTGATTCAGTACCACTTAATTTTCCTTTGGCATAACCAAGATTCGCTAGGAATTTCCAACCTTCTGGAACAGTAGAGATAATTTGGTTTAAATTAACTTTACCTGTAAATTCAATTCCAGAAATACGAGCACGATCAATATTAACAGTCTGCCATACATCATAGGTTACCTGTTGCTCTGTTAGAAAATTTTTATAATGGATATGATAAAAATTTAATCCCAAAGTACCTAATTTATGTTCAGCTTGAACATTAATTGATTGGTTAAGAGCTTGCTCGGCTTCTAGGTTAGGGTTTGGTTGCCAACTGGCATCAGGATGTATATAAATAAAATACATTTCTGAGGCTGTAGGGATTCGGAATCCACTAGAAATGTTATAGCTTATTCTCCAAATATCATTCAACTGAGCATCTAATCCAAATGAACCACTTAAACTTTGGAAGGTATTCGATGCTGGTTTACTTTTGCAAGCACGACAAGGTGATTTTAGATCTTGAGGTACTAATTCATCCCAATCATAACGAATACCTAATTGACTAGAGAAGATATCATTCCACATCACATTATCTTGTAATTGAGCAAAGAATGAACGGGTTCTTACAGGATGTTGAATGGAGGACTTAACATCCTTTGAATTTGGAGCTCTGTAATTATTATAGTTATCAGAATCTTTTTGTGAAATGCCAGTTCTTAATGTGAATTGATGAGTACCAAAATAATTTTCCCATGGCATGAGATCTGCTCGTAATGAACCTCGCATAAAACGGCTATTCATACTAGTGTCTTGAATTTCTATTAAATCTTTTGTTAGATGGGAGCTTTTATAATTTTCGGAACCAATATTCGTCTTTTGCCAATCTAGTTCAGTTTTTAGGTAACTTAGCCAACGGCTATTTTCTGGAAAATATTCGTAGGCAATATTCGCATCATAGCGTTTACCTATATCAAATGATTCTCTCCAAGATGATCCATCTTTATAAGATTTTTCATCAATAAAATTATTTGATTTTTGAGCATTAAATGATGCACTTATACGTTGTGTCTTGGTTATAAAATAACCTATTTTAGCTAAGTAGCTATGGTTTTTGTGATGAGAGGGGTCAGGAATGCCACGAGCATTACCTAAAATATCTTGACCTTTTCCACCGCTTTTTATTTCATGGCCATGGCGATAGGAATAAAGTAAAGTAGTATCAAATTTGTCATCTTTATAAGCAACCCCTAAAGTGTGTGTCCATTCGCTATTTTTGCTGGCATAACCATTTTTAAGCAATACACCCCATTTTTTATTTGGCAGAATAATATCATCAGCACCTAAGGTTCGATAGTTAACGGAACCGCCTATTGCCCCACTGCCTGAATTGAACGAATCCGCTCCTCTCATAATATCAATACCTTGTACTAATTCAGGATCGATACTTAGGCGGGAGCTATTAAAATTACCATAACGTGCATATAGTGAATTTTCTTCTGATTCAGGTAAATTGACGCCATCAATACTGATGCCTACGCGATTTCCTTCAACGCCACGCATTGCAAAACCTTTGTTACGACGGCCATTATCACTAATGCCAACATCAGTGGCATAACGCACTAAGTCATAGTTATCAGAAATCAGTTCTTCTTGAATTGCTTTACGCGTTTTTTTTATTTGATTTACTTTGACCTCAGAAGCATTGGCATTAACAGTAATTGTATCTAATGTAGTTTGCTCTTCTGCATAAGCGTGCACAGCAAAAGCGACACAAAGTGCACCTAAAGAAAGTGGAAATTTATGAATCATATTTTTACCTGAACTATTATTTTGATTTAGTAGAATCCGGAGCAAAGTTTACAAAATTTAAATAAATCTTTCAATGGTATTGAAAATTATTTTCATTTCATTTAAATTGTATGAAGTCATCATTTAGTCTAAAAAAAAAACAAGGTAATAAGGATCTTTTTTATGAACAAAATTAAACTTTCTATTATTGCACTTTCATGTGTTATGGCATTAGGAGCCTGTTCTTCTAGTTCAAAAGGTGGATCGGATAATTCTGAACAAATTCGTCAAATGGAAAATGAATTGAAACAAAAAATTTCAGAAGCAAATAAAAAAGCTGAAGCGGCTACAAAAAAAGCCGAGGATTCTTTGAAAAAAGCAGAAGAGTCTGTGAAAAAGGCAGATGAATCTATAAAAAAAGCAGAAGTAGCGATCAAGGTAGCTCAAAGCAATGGCAATCAAACTGAAGAAGAGAAAAAAGCAACTGAAGCTGCGATAAAAGCGGCTGAAGCCGACAGAAAAGCTGCAGAGGAAGCTCAAAAATCAGCAGAGGAAGCCAAAAAAGCTGCAGAGGAGCGATTAAAACAATTACAAAGCCTACAATCAGATGAAAAGTCACGTGTTCCACTAAGTGATAAAATTTTTGGAGGAAGCAGTGGTGAGATGGCCGATGTTATTTCTGGAGGGATTATTGTAGGTGTTCAAAATAGTGCTTCTCGTCCTTTAGCTCGCGATATCGGGGACCTTGCAATTATTGATGAAAAAGGGAAGTTAGTGGATATCAATATTTTAAGAAAAGTAGGAGATGTTGATCCATGGACATATGAAGAATATGAGGATGCGTATAATCTTCTACGCAAAGAAGGACAAACGATTTTAAGTAACAATAATTTAAAATCAAGCGCATTTGGTACCTATGTTGATAAATTAACAGGAAATCAATATTTTTATGCTCAAGGAGAGCCAACTCTAATTGCTCAAATACCGACTGCTGGTACAGTGGAATATCAAGGTGGCGCAGTTTACAAGAAAGACGGTGATAAAAACTATAGTGAGTTGAGTGAGATGAAGGCCACAGCAGACTTTGCAAATAAGGTAATTGATATCAGTATATCGCAAAAAAATAATTTCGTACCAGGTATGAATTTTGGCGGTAAAATTACAGGCAATAGCTTTGCTGGCGAAGTAAATGGCATTAAAACCCAAGGTGGTTTCTTTGGGGAGA
The DNA here is from genome assembly GCA_905204935.1 of uncultured Lactobacillus sp. Classification (GTDB taxonomy): domain Bacteria; phylum Bacillota; class Bacilli; order Lactobacillales; family Lactobacillaceae; genus Ligilactobacillus. The sequence continues at coordinate 27 of CAJLBJ010000048.1, read as the reverse complement.
ATGCAAAAGAAATGACAGGCTTATTTA
>CAJLBJ010000047.1 GCA_905204935.1 uncultured Lactobacillus sp. | reverse complement strand
TTTTTCTTCCTGTTCTTCTGTTAGTACGGTCTTAGGGACAGTATCATCATCAAGATAAGAAAGAACAAGTTCAAAACCATCAAAAAAAGACACCTTTTCAGGTGCTTTTTTTATTTTATAAACTCATTCCCTGATCTCGACTTCGTTCTTTTTTACCTCTCGGTTATGAGTTAGTTCAAATTCGTTCTTTTTAGGTTCTAAATCGTGTTTTTCTTGGAATTGTGCTGTTTTATCCTTTACCTTGTCTACAAACCCCTTAAAAACGTTTTTAAAGGCTTTTAAGCCGTCTGTACGTTCCTTAAGGAATTCCTTAGTGCTTTCATAGATTAAACTCACATCACGCTTTAAATCGCTTATTTTAGACTTTAAAGACTTGTTTTCTTCAAGCAACTCATTATAATCATTTACATTTTCATTAAATCGCTCTACAAGACCACTATATTTTTCTTTAACTTGCCCATGTTCTTTACTTAATTTTTTATATTCTCTCGCCATATCAGTACTCATGAGATTTCTAACATGCTGTTTTAACCTATCGTTATCTCTCGCAGCAGTCACTAAGTTTTTATAATCACGCTCCGATATAACAACATTTTTGGTTGGTTTCTTTTCTGTTTTCATTATTTCTTTTCCCAAACCAAACATGGACTTTTCACCCGTTGGCACTTCAACACTTTTCATGTGTCGTTTCGCTGGTACTTCTAAATCTGATTTAACTTTATCGCTATAAGCAGTCCATTCATCTTTTTTAACTGCTAAATTTTTTTCTAGAAAATCAATCTCTTTTTCCAAAGTTTGTTTTTTAAATTTAGCTGTCTCAATATGTTTACGGTCAGAGCCACGTTCACCACGCTTCAACTCAAAACCCTGTTTTTTCATATGCTCGGGGAATTTATCTTGTAGCCATAACAGTTCTTGACGATTAAACACATTTTTTCCTTGCAGTTTTCCATCACGCATAGGCACAACACCTAAATGCATGTGAGGGGTTTGCTCATCATTATGAACTGTTGCATAAGCAATATTTTGCTTGCCATATCGTTCGGAAAATAATTTATAACTTTCCTCAAAAAATCGTTTTTGTTCTCCTGGATCCAGTTGCTCAAAAAAATCTCGGTCAGATGTTACTAGCAACTCATTTACAAGAACAGCATCTTTCCTCGTTTTTCTTGTACCTGTTTTTTGTGATTCAATAATTTCTTTGACACGTTCGTTGTAATCAATATTTTTATCATTTTTCAAATCATAATTTTCACGTGTTCGCTCATGGTCAATATCATCATTCGTTCTACTTTTTCGCTCTCTTTGATTATGAAATTGCATGCCTTTTAGTCCAGCTGATTTCACTTTTTGCATTCTACAAACTGCATAACTCATATGTAAATCGCTCCTTTTTAGGTGGCACAAATGTGAGGCATTTTCGCTCTTTCCGGCAACCACTTCCAAGTAAAGTATAACACACTATACTTTATATTCATAAAGTGTGTGCTCTGCGAGGCTGTCGGCAGTGCCGACCAAAACCATAAAACCTTTAAGACCTTTCTTTTTTTTACGAGAAAAAAGAAACAAAAAAACCTGCCCTCTGCCACCTCAGCAAAGGGGGGTTTTGCTCTCGTGCTCGTTTAAAAATCAGCAAGGGACAGGTAGTATTTTTTGAGAAGATCACTCAAAAAATCTCCACCTTTAAACCCTTGCCAATTTTTATTTTGTCCGTTTTGTCTAGCTTACCGAAAGCCAGACTCAGCAAGAATAAAATTTTTATTGTCTTTCGGTTTTCTAGTGTAACGGACAAAACCACTCAAAATAAAAAAGATACAAGAGAGGTCTCTCGTATCTTTTATTCAGCAATCGCGCCCTTTAATGGAACAAAAAGATTTGAATTCCTGTTATAAAAAAAGGATCAATTTTGAACTCTCTCCCAAAGTTGATCCCTTAACGATTTAGAAATCCCTTTGAGAATGTTTATATACATTCAAGGTAACCAGCCAACTAATGACAATGATTCCTGAAAAAAGTAATAACAAATTACTATACAGATAAGTTGACTGATCAACTTCCATAGGTAACAACCTTTGATCAAGTAAGGGTATGGATAATAAACCACCTACAATTGCAATACCTGTTCCCTCTGATAAAAAGCTGGTAAAGTTAAGCAAACTCATTCCAGCACCAGCTTCCTGCTGTTTCAAGCTACTTGAAACAATTGTTGATATAACTGTTTTGGTGAACGAAAGCCCACCTAAAACAAATACGATTATAATTGTCATGAACCATGATGTTGTTTCTAAAAGAAAGGAAGCAGTTAAAAAGCTAACAGAAATAAATGTAACTCCGATGTTTAACACGTATAAAGGACCTCTTCTATCAACAAGTATCCCACCAATGTAGCCGAAAATAATGACACTCATTGTTCCAGGGAAAATAATTACACTTCCGATTTCGGCAGTACTTAGCTGGTAAACATCTTTCATCATATAAGGAACCATAGAGACAAACCCTGCTACTGTTCCAAATATAATTCCCCCACAAAGAACTCCAATCATAAAAGGTATATTTTTCCCTAATCCGGGATCAACAAAAGGATCTGTTACTTTCCTGATATGTTTTACAAATATCAGGAATGACAGCACGCTAACGATAAGAAAAGAAATGCTATATGATGTTGTAAACAACATAAAAAATACAATGCCTACAGACATTAGTATAATTCCTTTGATATCAAAATGACCTTTTATCCTTACTTCTTTCTTTAATAATTTCATAAGAAACGGAACAGTGATAATTGTTATCATAGGAATGAGTAGAAGATAGGACCAATGAATATAATGGGCTATCATTCCACCAATCGCTGGACCGACTCCTTCTCCCATGGCTACTATCGATCCAATAAGACCAAATGCTTTACCCCTATTTTCCTTTGGAATATAGCGCGCAACTACAACCATTACGAGTGCTGGAAATGCAGCTGCACCAGCCCCTTGAATAAAACGAGCCATAATAAGTAAGGAAAAGAAAGAATGGCCAACAAACCCAATTAACGCCCCGAAACAATTTATTATAATTCCAAATAGGAGTAACCTTTTGATGCCTAATTGATCAGATAGCTTTCCATATACAGCTGTTCCAATGGAAAAGGTTAACATAAAGGCTGTGTTCACCCAGTTTGTACTCGCAGGTGGTTTATTAAAATCATTTGCAATATCAGGTAATGAGACGTTCAAAACCATTTCATTTAATACGCTAAAAAAAGATAAAATGCAAAGCCAAATTAAAATTTGGTTGTGTCGTAAATTCGATTGTGAATAGGATGTATTCACATTTCACCCTCCAATAATGAGGGCAGACGTAGTTTATAGGGTTAATGATACGCTTCCCTCTTTTAATTGAACCCTGTTACATTCATTTCACTTCATAATTAATTCCTCCTTTACACTTTAATTCAAATCTTTATTAAAAAATATTTCATCTCGTTTCGTTTAACAAGAAGCCACATTTATATAACAATATAAAATGTGCTAAGTTATTTTATTGAACATATATCGTACTTTATCTATCCGACTATTTGGACGA
>CAJLBJ010000046.1 GCA_905204935.1 uncultured Lactobacillus sp. | reverse complement strand
AATGTTTGAATAATTCTTTCGCTTAGCATTCATTTTAAAAGTGCGGTCAGAAAATCCGGTATTATGTAGCAGTTGCACAAAGATTTAATTTGTTGTTTCTGCTACATTTTCTTATCTTTTATGTACGAAAGGTAAGAATAGTCAATGACAAAACAAAAATCAACTTTGGAAAATGCGCTTGAAGAAGCGATTGAAGAAATTGAAACCGAAAAGAAAGAAATAGCAGCGCAAATCAAGCAACTCCATAAAGAATTAAAAGATCTTGATCGGAAGATTTCAGACTATCGTGTGGCATTAAATCACGCAAAAGGTCGGGAAGAACCGCCTTTACCGTCAAACCCCAAATTTAGAAATCTTCGTTTTCAAACTTCGCCTCAACAGTTGATTGCTCAGGTACTAAAACAAGAGCCTTCAAAATGGTTAAGTGTGAAGGAGATTACATATCTGGCGATGAAGTTAGATGGGCAAGAGATTGAAGAGGTCATACCGTATAAACAATCACAAACGATTGCTTGTACATTAAACTATTTAAAGTATAAATCGTTAGTGGAAAAATGCTTAATAGATAACTCACAACATTGGCGATTGAGAACACTTGAGCAAGGATAACAAATAGCGGTAGAGATACCGCTATTTATAATTATTATTCTTCATATTCATGATTTTTATTTTTTGAATACAATGGAAACTTTTCACTATCCGCAATCTGTTTTTCTTTAGATTTTTGATAGTTTTCTTTAAACTCCTTGTTCTTCAAAATAAAATAATCTTTATTATTTCCAAGGATTTGATCTATTTCGCAAATAATACTCATAAATACCCTCCTGTTGTTATCCTAGACATGATCAATCTTCCGATTTACTCATAAACTTAGTATATAAATCAGAATCTATAATATTAATAGATTCATTACGCTTTATAGCAATCTGCTTAGGCTGTTCGTCATCAGTATTATAAATAACCCATTCAGAACAATGTTTATTTAATGCCCGGAATGAAATAGGGATCATTTTATGGCTTTGTCTTATTACTTCCTCGGGAACACTTCTATTCTCTAGAACTTCCCGCCCTTGAACTCGCTTAATAGCTAGCTCTATATCGCAATCTACAATAATTAAAGATATATTATATCCTAATTGTTTTAATTCCTTAAAAATCATCTCAAATTTATGGACATTTTTTAAGGTTGCATCATACATAAAACTATAAAGCTCTTTTTGGGCAAGAGTAATTAATTTTTTGGCAATTTCACTGCTCTGAGTATGTACCATAGCTGAAGCGTCATAGCCATATTCAGCTTGTAACTTCTCATAGCTCGGGATTAATGTTTTTATTTCATCAGGATCTATTATTAAGAAACCAGTATATTTTTGCTGAATAAGTTTTCTAATTGTTGATTTGCCAGATCCACTTCCACCGCCAATAAAAATAGCAATAGTTCTAGATTGCAGCGGTTGAGTAGTTTCTTTTATGTATTTATCAATAATTGAAGCTATAATTTGAGCTTGTTCTTCACTGCAATCTTCCAAGTGAGAAATAATTTCTTGCATTTCTTGTCTTTTTTACGATAGAGGTCTTGTTTTGTTGATGCCTAAAATTATAATGTTGGTAATTGTTAAATGCAAGTTATAACCTACAAAATCGAGAGGCTTTTACTTGACAATAAGATATTTCACATTATTTCCACTGCCAGTGAACTTCATATCGGCTGGTTTGTGTTCTAGTGATCCAGTCTCTTCGGTAGAACTCATTGAGTTGCTTACGAACTGAATCAAAATGCTTTTCGGACGGTGTGTCAGGATTTTGTTCAATATCAAAAATGCGCTGCGTGAGTTCGGCAATAGTAAAGGCTTTATTGGGTGTTTCTCGCATCATTTGTACGATGTATTTGCGAATTTTTCCTTTAAAGAGCTTATATTTTGAACGGTACACAAAATTTTCTGTATTATAAAGGGCGACATCACTTTCCTGCTGAGTAAGCTCAATAGCACGTTTTAATGTGGCAATGTTTGCATCAAGTAAGGCTAGATGATGCAATACCTGTTTACGTTCAAACTCAAATTCTTTGAGCTTCTTATCTAAGTTGTATGCCATATATCTACTGCCAAATCACTTCTTGATGAATAATTTTACGTTGCCAATAACCGCACCATTCATTGTTATCGTTGGTGGTTTTCAAACATCGGCTTAATACATCAATAAACTGCGCTTTATTTGAGGTGCGGCGATTGTCCTCACGGTAGGCAATTTCATTAGCATAGTTTAGTAAGTATTCGTTGCTAATACGGTGAACTTGTCCGTAGTACATACGTTTGAAACGACTAAATAGACTTTCAGCCTGATTATTGGTGACACCTAAATCGCTGCGATATTCTTCTTTATGATTAACAGTACGTAAGTCATAGTAAGGTAATAAAACATCATAGGCAGTGCTTTCATCAGTATTAATTTGCGTATTCGGTTTAATGAATTTATCGGCAAAACTTTTCACTACCGATTGCGATTCCGTATGCGCCACAAAAACGTGCGAACGTTTTGCCCCACAATGTAACGCATTACTGGCTTTTTCTTCTGGCGAATAATGCTCACGCGCAACCATTACACAACGTTTATCAGGATTCTGATTTTCCTTTAAACGATAGTCAATGCGGTCAGATTTCTTATTTGCTTTACGTGGTGCAGGATGAACATAAGTGCCGTCCATATCGACCACACCTGAAAGTGGTTTCATATCTCGGCTTTCAAGTAATGCCTTGCGGAATTTATGTGATAAAACAAATGCCGTGCGAGGATTAAGTTTTGCATTACGAGCTAATTGAAGGGATGATAAGCCTTTGACGGCATTAACCCATTCCATTAAAGCATAGAGATAAACCTTAATCGGTTTCTTGCGATTGGAAAAAATGGTGCCAGAAGTGACGCTAAAAGTGTGATTACAATGTTTGCAGCGCCATTGTTTACGTGTAGAAATATAATAAGGCTTGTGCTGCACCCCACATTTAGGACAAGTGATGAACTCTTTTCCACCCCATCTTAATTCACAAAGCAAATCATACGCTTCTTCTTCCGAGAGTTGTGCAATCTCGTAAGAAGAAAGCGTGCGAGCTTTGCTAGAAAGTAAGAAATGCTGAGTCATCGTTTTGTTTAAAATTTATGTTAATAGAGATTTTAAATATGCTCAAACGTGATAAAATGCGTTTAAACCTAAAACAAATATACGCTCATTTGCGTAATTTGTCAATTATGAATTGAAAATGGAACGCTCAAATGTGCATATCAGAAAGATTAAGACAAGTTTGTGAAGCTAAAAATTGGAAAATAACAGACTTCGCAGAGCAAACAGGAATAGCATACCGCACGATGCAAGGTTATATCGGTGGCGAACGAGAACCCAATGCAGAAGGAATGGCAGGCATTGCTAAAGCAGGAGTAAATTTGAATTGGCTCGTGAGTGGTGAAGGTGAGATGTTTCAAGCTGTAATGCCCAAAAATACTATCTCAAAGCAAGAAGAAAAGCTGATTGCAGACTATCGTGCTATGCCTGAAAATTTAAAGGATGCCTTTGCTATTTCTTTTAAAGAAATATCAGAAAAACAATAAATACTAATTTGACACTAACTCAATAAGGAACAAAAATGTCCCTACAAGCCTACAAGCCTACAAGCCTACAAGCCTACAAGCCTAC
>CAJLBJ010000045.1 GCA_905204935.1 uncultured Lactobacillus sp. | reverse complement strand
AAATCCCTAAAAAAACGAACCAAAAATAGACATAATAGAAAAATAGCTGATCAAACTTCATTTTTAGAAATTCAATCAGCTATTTTTATGTCCAGACTGGTTCTTTTTTCCCAGCCCCTTTCTCTTTTTTAGAAAGACTTATGTCACAATATCTAGTGACTTTCATTCCAAATCATATGATACTGATTTTGTTTCACATCTGCTATATATTGCTTATCTAATATCACAAATCCTTGTTTTTGATAAAAAGATACTGCTTGTTGATTAGCACAATAAACATCCAAATAAAGGCGCTTATTTCTTTGTTTAGCATAAGTAAGGAGTTTTTTGCCAATTCCTTGATATTTTTGTCTTACAAACAAACCCGCAATATACTCAGTTTGCAAACCAATAAAGCCTAAAATCTTTCCAGCATAAACATACACGTAAATCTGGGCTTGAGGTATCAAATCCGCTACCAAAGCATAATTTTTATACCAATAATCTTTAGCGATAAAAGCATGAGCTTCGATATTTTGTTCCAACCAAATCCCCATAATTTCTTCAAGATCATCTAAAACAAATTCACGAATCATTTTAGTTCCTTCCTTTTTTGAATGAAATACTCACATAAATATTTAAATGGAAACGGAATAACAGTCAACATTCCAAAACGTACAAATTCCATACCTGTAAAATTAAATAATTTTTCAACCAACAAAGGTCCATTATTAATTGCAGTAATTTCACGAATGATATTGGCTTGAGTTACTCTTGTTCTCAAACCACCACCTACTACCCCTATACAATAATAACCTTTAGTCATGCTTACTTGAATATATTCTATATCGATCAATTCCTTATTTTTGGTAGTACGACCAATTTGATCACGTAAATATGGATACAAATATTTTTCTGTTTGTTCATAAAAAACTTTACTTAAAATTTGACGAACCTCTGCTTTATTAAAAATACGAACTAATTCTTTAATTGTGTATTCTTGATTATAATCAATTTCTTGAATATTAGCTAAAATTTCTTGTCGAATATTATCATCACTGGCTAAATCCAAACACCGCTTAAAAAAGTTATTTAACCAAGTAGAATTGATTTCATTTGACATTACTGCTTCATCAAACAGCTTACCTAAGGCATTAAAATCTGGTAAAGCTTGTAAACCGACATCTTTGATTAAATTAATGTTTCCTAAGTCATCTTTAAAAGCACATAAAACTTCAGGGTTCAAAAATTCAGCATATACTTTAGTACCCAATAATCTAGCACAATCAGATGTAATTTCAAAAGTCCCATCCGGATGAATAATCATAGCATAATGCTTTCTTTCAGCTTGTAACATAAACCACCAATCATCTTTAAAACCAAAAGATTGCCAATCAATCAACGTTAACCGATTATTATTAAGATCTTCTTTAACAATCATATCCTTTAATAAGGTCTCTATTGTTGCTTTAGCACTAACATCAAAATCTGCTTGCGTTAATGGGTGCGCCCCTTGGCTTGCGAATTTAATCTCATATCCTTCTGAATCAGGATGGTAAACTTCACGATTATGCACATAACGTAAGTTTAAGCGTTTATTAGAAGTCTTTTTAGCTAGTATACAATCAACACTTGGATACAAACGTTGTAAAGCTTTCATTAACTCTTGCAAATAAGTTTGCGAATCAGAATTCTGTACTAAATCAAGTAAAGCCACGCCTTTTTCGAGTACTTTTCTAGCTAGTGCATCCTTCCAAGTCGTAATCTCATATAATTGATAGTGCAACGGATTTAAGTTTTGATAAGACTTAAATGATAGCTTAAAATATTGATTAAATTCTTTGTCAATCAATAAAAATAAATTATACAATATTCCCATTTTAGTTTTTTCAAAAGTTTGTTGACTTGCAATATCTAAAAAAGCTATCTTCCCTTGCTTTCCTTTTATCGCTTTTTGAATCAAGTTTGTCGTACGTCCTTGATTACTTTGTTTTACTCGACATAAATGTCGTTGCTTTGTCCATTCATATTGCGGGTAGTCCGTAAGAGCATGCTTTGTAAAAACCATTTTATTTTTATACCGTAATGTCGTAAACTTGCAAGCATCTAAATGTAAATACATCTGTGTATCAACGCTAATCTGCAAACAATCTAAACTAACATTATTTTTAATGATCCAACTGGGATGATAAACAAATATTTTCCCTGAAAGATTATTATAAATATAGGGTTGCGTAATTTTTTGAGATAGCGTACTTAAAAATAGTTGTATTAAAATATTTTTTTCTATCTCTTGAGCTTGTTTTTGTGTGATAGATATATTCAGGGGACCTACAAAAAGTTGCGTGTTTTTCACCAGTTCTTGACACGTCACCTGCGCTTTTTTGGTCATAATTACCCATTGAATAGGTGTTGCAAAGACAAGCGCGTTTATCTTTTCCAAGTCATTAAAATCTAAAAACTCAGCATTCATTGCTATTTTAGATTGTTCTGTACTCCCTATATAAAAATCATAATCTTGATTAATCTTAGCATAATTAAACTTAGCAAGTAGTTCGTTTGTCATAATTTTCTTTGTTTGCTTCATAATCTTTTCACCACTTCTTTTTGTACCCAATTGAATCTATAAAAACACATTTCTAAATAATTTTTTATATTTAATCGTTGAATTATCTGATGATTAATTATGCCATAAAATAACGCTTACATAATTGACGTTTTATACCAGGGCCTTGCCAAAAAACATAAAGACGCAACCCATCATCCATCATCGCTCTTAATTCAGCTTGTTTGAACAAAGCTAAATCCTGTGGTTTTTCTGAAGTTACCACTTGGTTGATCTTGATAGTTGTTTGTTTTAACTTATAAGTTTGCTCAAATAAAAAATATGAACGCCACATATGATTAAAACTGGTTATTAAGGTAATTGTTTTAGCTTTATAATCAATTAATTTATCAACGGAAAACAAAGAATTGTATTAGTTGACTGATCTTCTAAAATTATTCGTTTAGCCGCTATTCCTTGAGCAATCAACCATTATTTCATCACACTAGCCTCTGTTTGTCCCTTAACAGGCTCGCCTCCTGTCAATAACAGTTTGGCATGCGGATATTTTTGTGCCATTTGTAACGCTAATTGTAACCGTTACTTTAAAATTTTTCGCATCCGTCCTGCACTATCTAAAGCATACCCCAAAACAACTATATAATGCGTGTCAGACCTATCTAAATCATCAGAAATTTTTGTATTAATTATCAAATCTTGACTAGAATAAATTGCTTCAATAATCTGTATAAATTGTGCCGTTTTATATGGATCTTGTAAATTCAATTCTACTATACTTTTTTGATAATTATCCATTTAGTTATTTAAACGTTGCATAAGCACTAATTTTACACGTAATGTATAATTTTTAGTATCCATTTGCAAAAGCTTTTGATATTTAACTATTTCAGATTCAGCATCTTCATCCATAAAGAAACCTTTCATTTTTTATAAACTATTTAATAGTTTTACCATTTTCTTAAAAAAATTCAAGTTAATCTATTAATAATTAAAAAATCCTTGATATTTCTTGATATGTACCCTCTTTACTGGACATCCAGTAAGGAGGGTTATTTTTATGCGCTACTCGCAAGAATATAAAATAAAATAGTGGATATAATGTAAATCATAAACGAGTTCAACGTCTTATGCATAATATGAACTT
>CAJLBJ010000044.1 GCA_905204935.1 uncultured Lactobacillus sp. | reverse complement strand
CTACAAAGCGGTTAGCAATATCACCAATACCAAATTCACCAACGATATTTAATGTGCCACTATGAACGCGTTGATCACCTTGTTGCTGTTCAATCGCACGGCGGGCTGTACGTGTTTTAACGTTAATATTTGTAATACGAGCTTGATCGTAGAAATATTTGTAACGAGCATAGCTGTAACCCGCATTTAATTTCCAACCGTCACTTAATTTGTGTTCAATTTTGAAATCGATATTATCGGTTTTTGCGGTTGTTTTATTATTTGGTTCATCTAAACGACGCGATACAGGAATATCCGGTAATGAATTGGTTGCCGTTAAAAGATTTGTACCACGATCAAATGGCTCAAGAATATCTTTGTGTTCATAAGAAAGAAGCACTTTAGTTTTATCATTTTCCCAAGAAAGAGAAGGGGCGTAAGTCGTATTTTTCACTTTGCCAAAATTACGCCAGTAATCTTTTTCTTGTTTGTCATAGATAAAGCGGTAAGCAAAACCATTTCCTAAGCCACCAGTAAAATCTACTTGCGTTCCCCACAGGCTATGATTACCTAAGGTGCCACCAACGACATAACGTGGTGTTTGTTGTGGTTTTTTAGTAATGATATTAACCACACCACCTGGATCTTGAATACCATAAAGTACAGATGCAGGCCCTTTTAACACTTCAACGGTTTCAGTTGTCGCACTAAAGTTTTTTGCTGGGCCAGCTTGTAAACCGTTACGCATAATTGAGTTGTCACGGTTTCCACCAAAACCACGTTTTTGAATAGAGTCAAACATACCACCTAACGTATTCGCTTGACTCACACCGCTGACGTTATAAAGTGCATCAATGAGTGATTCAGGTTTGCGATCTTCTAGTAGTTTAGTTGAAAGAATATTTACTGTGTTTGGCGTGTCGAATACAGGCACTTCAGCTTTTGATACGACAGATGTCCCTGTCGTTTGGTAACCATTTTGTTTAATCCCCGTATCTTGAACGTTAATTTGCTCAAGCACTTCGGTGTTTGTATTTGCGGCTTGTTCAGTTTCCGCAAAAGTAGAAGCGGAGAAACTCGCCAAAAGTGCGGTTGAAATAAGGCTTAATTTAAATTTCATAATTGTTTTCCGATATATAACCCGATAGATAATAAAAGAGCCCGTAGTATAACGAAAACGTTTACGTTGATCAATGCAAATTATTTTCATTTGCTTATGCAGTTTGTTCAGAAAATTTCATTTAAATGAAGCAGAGGGATAAAAAGAAAAAATCCCAAGCTAAAAAGCTTGGGATTACAATATAGTGCACTAGCTCGCAGTTGAATTTTGTTGCAAATCAGTTGGATAGCAATATTTTGGTGTAATTTTGGCGTAGCAATAAAACTCTATTGCAAGCGTTTACTATGTTTTTGGTCATTTCGATGGCAACATGTCAGTGGTATTCGTTTATCACTTTTTGTAATAATCTATTAATAGTGTTTATAGGTGAATAGCCTATATCAGGAGTCAGCAAAAAAAGCTGCTTCTTTTAGTTGTAATGTAGCTAATGGAGTTTTTAAAAAAACAACATAGCTTATCAAAGCTATTTTAGGTAAGATTAGGTAAGAATCAATTATCTAGAAAAGAGTTAAGCTATATGGGATAAACAAAGGCATAATAGCTAATTTTTAAAGGTCATAGAATAAGAATATTATCAGAAAGTAATTTCTTGAAATTAGTTGATGAAACCTAATAAAAGAAAACCGCCATAAGGCGGTTTTTATATTAAAATAATCTTTCATTATCAAGGATGCTAATATTGGTTGGTTGAATAAGTTCTCCCTTTCCCTTTTTAATGCGAAGTTCACCAAAAAGTCGGAGTTGTTTATTTTTATTTACTGCACGATTAGCAAGTTTATAATTTTGTGGGTCTAGTTCTACATTAATACTACGCATTCTTCCGTAGATTTCCATTTTCACTGTAATTCGCCCACCTTCTTCATTATTGCCACTTAGGCTATGACGCTCAATTACCTTTCCTATAACTTCATATTTATCAAACTCAAACTCATCTTTAGCTAACTTTTGAGCAATGTATTTTATCTGAGTAATATTTGATTTTTTTAGAAGGAATGTGTGTTTTCTATCATTAGCTTGATCGTCATAGAGTGATACCTCTACATCTCGATGGTGGTGTTTGCCTGAAAGTCTAATTAAGCTTTCACATAAATTACTACTAATGCCTTTTTGAATAAAATCACTTGGGTTTTTAGGCGCATTTTTTTCATCGTTTAAATAAGCTGAAAGTGCTGCTAATCCTGATGTAATATTTTGATTAACACATTCCGCAAAGCTAGTTTGTGTTAGATCCTCACTAGGAGATAGTTGTTCAATAGGGTAATAGACATTAATGACATAACTTCCTTTTTGGGTTTGCCCTAATTGCACTTCATTCATAAAGTTAGTGACAGTAGTAGTTTTTTTACCAGTGAAGATTGCCTTTTTCTTTTGCGTCGAGCGTACAAAATTTTCAATGAACGATCGGGTGGATTTTAATAGCTCAATACCTTCACTAAATGCAATGGTACCATTTGCTACATCATCAGCAATTACCCGAAAGCGCATTCTTCCTAATTTATCAGGGAATTGATGATTTAAAATAGCTTGTAGAACTAACTCAATACTTGATTTAAAGTAGTTGGCTAATTTTTCTAAGGTGCTTTCTATGAATTCTAGACTATCTTCGGCTTGGATATTCGGATTTATTATACGAACAGTTGTTTTTTTATCTGGCGCGCACCAGATTGATAGAGCTTCAGATTCTTTGATTTGGGCCCAATTTTGTTTCACAAGGTAGCTTTTAATTTTGGGAATAAGTGTTTGAATATCACTTTTACGTAAAAAACTATTCATAAACTTTTCCTTCTTCTGAGTCTTGAAGCATTTTAATCAATACATCTTTTGTAAGTATTTGTGTTGTTGGGATATCAATTGTTACTGTAGCTTGCTTTTGTTTAGGTTTATATTGTTCTAGGTTAACCCAATAACAACATCCAGCAAAGAATAAACCATTTGTAAATTCCCCTAGCCATTGAGAGGGCTTATTAGGAATAACCATTACTACAAGATATTTTGGTATAACACGCTTACCTATTAGATCATTATAATTCTTAATTGACAATGAATATTTTAACAATGAATGGTTTTTATTAAATTTTGGTGTAATAGTTGTCTTTAGTTGAAGTTTAATTTCTCCATCTATACTAGCACCAGTTTCAGGAATAACGCGATTAGATATGACACAAAAATCCACACTATTTCTATCTGGTGTAGGTCCTTCTTGTGTCATAAAATGACACGTTGCCGCCATAGCTTTAATAAAAGCAATTTGAAATTGTTCGGCATAATTGAAATCAATTTGTGTATTGCTCACATTGCTTCCTTGATTTACATTTCCAATACTGCGATATAAAAGCTATTGCTTTGTAATATTTTTTCAATATACCACAAACTCACTATATCAATACCCAGCGGAACTATAATAAAATCGAATACTAAAAACTTTACCTAGTACAGAAATATCTTGTTTCTCAGCTATTTCGTTTACATGTAGCTTCGCTTTTGTAGCTACGAATTTTAATTTGCATATTAGGCATATTTTATAGAGTAGATTTATGCACAATAAACTACCGTGATTTATTGCGTATATTTTCCCATCTCTATATTTTATCACCACAATCAATCCCAGCAGTTGTTCCATCTGGAATAATTGGTTTTATAGAATTACTATCGGTAATTACATGCACGGAATTTTTCGCCATGTTTCTAAGCGTTGCCATTTTTACACATTTAAAATTTTAAAAAAACAGACCGCTATAAATTAAATTTCTTGGCGTAATTTTGGCGTAATCAATGACTAAAAATATACAAAAATAGCTAAAGGTTGGCAATGATTCAGTTTTAAAGAATTGATTAATTGGTGTGAATTAAGTGTTTAACTTGTTGATTCGGAAGTGGATTTTATGAAAGAAAAAAGCCAGTTGAAATTTACTGGCTTTAATGTATGGTGCGACTAGCTGGACTCGAACCAGTGACCCCCACCATGTCAAGGTGGTGCT
>CAJLBJ010000043.1 GCA_905204935.1 uncultured Lactobacillus sp. | reverse complement strand
TAAGGCATATGTGTTATCACAAATAAACAATTGATTTGTGCCAAATTAGCTTTAAAGTAAATTTATTAAATGATTTTATCCAAGCAAATAATTGTTCTACTTAAAATTGTTTATTTTAAAGGGGACTTTTATTTTTTGGCACAAAAATAGGACTGATGAAAATTCTATCAGTCCTAAAAAATATTAGAGTTACTTTTTAGCTCCAAGCAGAAAGGTGTTGCCCAGATAACTTTTTTTGTTTTTGTTTGATGTTTTTTTGTGCCCAATAATCTAAAATGGCTGCAAGACATAAGCCTATTGGCTCATCGTTTATTTCTTTAAACCAAAATTCTAGGTATTTTCCCTTGGTTAATTTGACTTCAGAAATAGTCATTAAGCATGTTTTTGCATGATATATTTTGTAGTTAAAGGTAAAAATATTGCCTAAAATTAACCAATTAAGTCCCTTGACAAATAATATTTCACGTCCGATACCATAATAACGACGCAAGGAGCCAACATGTTGGTTTCCTTGATATAAATCAAAACGTGGGAAGATACCGAAATTTTTTTGCTTAATTTGTGCTAAAATCTCTCCATGGATAGAGAAAACTGTCAAAACATCTTGTTGTTTACCCCGATCACCGGTTATTAAATAGGCAATTTGACCATGTTCATCTTTTATTGTAATTGATCTTTGAGTTATTAGTGCATTGCGCCGTGAATATAGTGTCCGCAACTTCCTTCACCTCTATTGCTTACTTGTATGGACATTAGAAGTTACCTTTAGCTAATTGCTCTTCAATGGCTTTACCAACACCATCGGCAGTATTTAGATCGGCAATATATTTAGCAATTTTTTTAACTTCTTGAGTCCCATTTCCCATTGCATAACTGATACCAGCTACTTTTAGCATCGAGACATCATTGTTATTGTCGCCAATCGCCATTACGTTATCAAGTGGAACGTTTAGTCGGTCTGCATATGCTTGTAAGGCAATGCCTTTTTGTGCGTTAATATGGTTAATTTCGATATTTCCGGGACCAGAAGAAGTTACGACAATAGAAGGGTTTTTTAAAAGTTCTTCTCTAATTGGATTTAAAACTTCGGGGCCTTGTTGGCTGAATGCAACAATTTTAAAAATATCGACTTTAGGATCATCGGTTAAGTCAAAGTAATCATCCACATAATTGATATTCATTAATTCCATACGTGCCGATGCTAAGGCAACAGCTAATTTGTATGGAGTTTCAGGACTGATACTTGCTAATAATTCGGCAAAATTTTCAATTCGTTTAGCTTTATCATCGGAGCAAACGCCCTTGGAACAAATAACTTCAAAGTAGAGGCCTTTTTTCTTAAGATTTAAAATAATCTTTTTGGCTAATTGATCAGAAAGTGGAGCTGAACTTAAAACATTTCCATTTTCGTCTAAAACCAATGCGCCATTCATTGTAATCATCGGACAATTAAATCCGGCAGCTTCAATAAGTGGTTTAATTTCACGATAGGCTCTACCAGAAGAAACGATAAAATGAACGCCTTTAGCTTGTGCATGTTTAACAGCATCGGCGTTAAATTTAGAGATGACCATCTCATCATTGAGCATTGTGCCATCCATATCAGAAGCAATAATTTGGACCATGGTGGTACCTCACTTTTTTTAAGTTTCTTATATGGATAATTTTATCATGAAATTAAGTTTTTGTGCTAATCCAAGATAAAAATGAATTATTAATATATAGATATGTTAAAATATTAAGTGGATTTGGCTGAAGAAAATAAAAGATAAAAATATTCTCCAAATTAATTAACTTGTGTTAAAATAATATTCGAGGTGTTTAAATGAAAGCGTTTATTAATAATGATTGGCAGGATGTTTTGGCACCTGAATTTCAAAAAACGTATTATGCACAATTGCATAACTTTTTAAAAGAAGAGTATCAAACACAAACGATTCATCCAGACATGTATCATATCTATGAAGCATTTGAGTGGACGCCTTTTTCAAAAGTTAAGGTGGTCATATTAGGACAAGATCCATATCATGGTTTAAATCAAGCTCATGGATTGAGCTTTTCAGTTTTGCCAGGTGTTAAGATTCCACCTTCATTGCGTAATATTTATTTGGAATTACAGTCTGATTTAGGAATTACTCCTGTTAATCATGGTTATCTTGAAAAATGGGCGAAACAGGGTGTTTTATTATTAAATTCTGTTTTGACTGTACGTGATGGAATGGCTTATTCTCATCGTGGAAAGGGATGGGAACAGTTGACTGATGCTGCGATTGTGGCACTTTCCAAGCGACCAACACCAGTAATTTTTATTTTATGGGGAAAAGCCGCTCAAGATAAGATAAAATTGATCGATCAAAGTCGCAATGTCATTATCATGTCGCCACATCCAAGTCCACTTTCGGCTAGCCGAGGCTTTTTTGGTTCTAAGCCATTTTCTAAAACCAATGAAGCTTTAATCGCCATGGGACAGACACCTATTGACTGGCAATTACCAAGTGAGGTAAGTGCAATAAATTAGTTATTTGGAGGCTTATTCATGGATTTATTTACAAATTTAAAAGAAAAAATTAGAAATAAAAATATGCGAATTGTTTTTCCAGAAGGTGAAGAACCGCGCGTTTTAAGTGCTACATTACGTTTAGCTCAAGAAGGAATCTTACGTCCAATTGTCCTAGGAAACGAATATGAAATTGAACGAACAGCACATGATTTAGGTAGAGATATTCCTAGCACAATCAGAGTAATTGATCCTGAAACTTATTTTGTTGATGAATATGAAGAAATGGTACGAACCTTTTTAGAAAGACGTCAAGGTAAAAGTACTGAGAGTCAAGCACGTAAACTTTTGAAAGATGTTAATTATTTTGGAACAATGCTTGTTTATATGCATAAAGCAGATGGTTTAGTTTCTGGCGCAGTTCATTCAACTGGTGACACAGTGCGTCCTGCATTACAAATTATCAAAACAAAGCCAGGTATCAGCCGTACAAGTGGTGCTTTTGTCATGACAAGAACTAATAAATTTGGCACAGAAACATATCTATTCTCTGATTGTGCAATTAATATTGATCCACCAGCAGATGTTTTAGCAGAGATTGCAGTTGAAAGTGCTAAGACAGCCAAATTATTTGATATTGAACCACGTTTGGCAATGATGAGTTTTTCAACTAAAGGCTCAGCTAAGGCTCCACAAGTTGATAAAGTTATTGAAGCTACTAAATTAGCGAAAAAATTAGCTCCAGAATTGCAAATCGATGGTGAATTGCAATTTGATGCAGCTTTTGTGCCAAAAGTAGCTGCTCAAAAGGCACCAAGTTCTAAGGTTGCAGGTAAGGCTACGGTCTTTATTTTCCCAGAATTACAATCTGGTAATATTGGTTATAAGATTGCACAACGTTTTGGTGGCTTTGAAGCAATTGGACCTGTTTTACAAGGATTAAATAGTCCAGTATCTGATTTGTCACGTGGATGCAGTGAACAAGACGTTTATAATGTGGCAATCATGACAGCAGCACAAGCTACACAAGCATAAATAAAGAGAATAGGGAATTGAAATGTTAAAAATTATGGTTAATTCTGAACAAGAAACACAAGAACTAGCAATGCGGTTAGCAAATTTGCTTAATCCAGGAGATGTGCTCTTATTAGATGGACAGTTAGGTGCAGGCAAAACAACTTTTACCAAAGGGCTAGCTAAGGGACTAGGAATTACGCGCAACGTTAAAAGTCCAACCTTTACGTTGATTCGTGAATATCAACAAGGACGCTTGCCACTTTATCATATGGATGTTTATCGCCTTGAAGAAAGTAGTGGATCTGATTTAGGATTAGATGAATATCTAAACGGACAAGGTGTTTGTGTGATTGAATGGTCGCAATTTATTGCAGATGAATTACCTGCTCAAAATTTAGTTATTCATTTTCAAAAAGATGATGATAACTTTGATAAACGTACCTTACTTTTTGAAGCTAACGGCGCGCGCTATGAACAATTATTAACGGATTTAACAAATTAATAAAAAAACCTTCTTTACATTTGATACGTACCCTCTTTACTGGACATCCAGTAAGGAGGGTTATTTTTATGCGCTACTCGCA
>CAJLBJ010000042.1 GCA_905204935.1 uncultured Lactobacillus sp. | reverse complement strand
CTCTATCACGTTCATACTTCACTTTTCTAGGAAGAAAATCTTCTTTCAATTTACGACGAACACGTTTGTTTTTTGAACCGCCTTTTTAACCTTAGGTTTGGCTTCAATTTCTTTTTCCAACTCAACTAGTTTAATATCAGTTTCTTTGATAAGTTCTTTTATTGCACCACTAGAACCTAACATATCCTTTGAAATAGCGATATCAACTTGATGTTGAATTAATTGATCATAAGTATTAGCGACTTTTTCATCGAGTGATTTTTCAAATTTAGTTACGGCGTTTTTCCAAGTGAAACTGTAACGATTAGCGTCAGCTTCTAATTTAGTACTATCAATAAATAAAGCATCATCGCTATCTAACATATCATTTTGAGATAAAAGTAGGGTAAATAGGACAAAAGCTTTTTGAATAATCTTTTTAGCATGATCACTAGAACGAAAATTATTGATAGTTTTATAGCTAATGAGAGTATTACCACTTAACTACATCATAGGAAGGTAATACTGATTTAATTTAGCAATCTTTCTGTCAGAAAAAACAGCTTCATGGTAAGCAAAAAGCATCATTTTTAGTAGCATAGCCGGATGAAAAGCAGGCCGACCGGTATGTGAAGTTTCTTCTGAAAGAATATTAAGTAAAATTGAGTCCACGAAGTGGCTGATTAAAACTGCAATATGGTCAGATGGTAATTTTAATGAATAAGTAGTAATATCTAATTCTAGTTCAGATGTGTTATAATTCTTGTACATGGTTAACCTCTCCTTTATTGGTTTTGTTCAACTTAATATTAGCAAGAGATTAGCCATAAAAAAGGCTCACGCCAAATTTTTTGACGTGAGCCTTTTTCTATTGAAGCTGAGTTTTTTCTCAGCCCTATTTTTTAGGATTTCTTTTGGAATTTTGTTTTCAAAGCTCCCACGATAGCCGGAATTAATGAAACAACGATGATGCCTAAGATGATCATCGAAAAGTGTTCTTTGACGACGGTAAAGTTACCAAAGAAATAACCAGCACTACAACAGATTGCTACCCAAGCTGTTGCACCAATGAGGTTGTGGCGAATAAAGTTGCTATAAGCAAGCCCGCTTCCACCAGCAACAAATGGTGCAAAGGTACGAATGATAGGCATGAAACGTGCTAAAGTAATTGACATACCACCGTGTTTTTCGAAAAATTCTTCTGTCTGGGTTAAATGTTCTTCTTTAATAAAGCGACCAAAAAATGAATTCTTGGTTAAAGATTTACCAACTTTATGCCCAATCATGAAGTTTAAAGAATCTCCTAAGACAGGGGCAATCCAAAATAAAACGACAAATAGCCAAATGTTTAAGTGATAATCTGGATTGGCAGCCATCGCACATGCAGCAAAAAGTAATGAATCCCCAGGTAAAAAAGGCATGATGACAGCACCAGTTTCGATAAAGATGATTAAAAATAAAATCAAGTAAGTCCAGTTACCAAAAGTGTTTACAAGTGTGACTAAGTGAGCATCAATGTGCAAAACAAAGTCGATTAAAAATTTAATGACTTCCAAGATGATTTCTCCTTTTATGAATGAATATCTCTATTATACATCAATTCTTAATCTTTTTTAGCCTGACTTTTTTCGAATTCTTTGATTAACTGCGTGCTATGAGCTGGTTGACGCTTTTCAGGATAGACATAAAGTAAAGCGTTGTTAACAGCGCTAGGAGCTTCGCCTAAACCTGTAGCGATTAAGTTTATTTTTCCAATACGAGAAGCAATATCTCCAATAGCATAAATACCAGGAATTGAAGTTTCCATTTTTTCGTTGACAGCAATACAGCGTCGATCCATATCTAATTGCCAAGATTCAATTAGTTTATTATCTGAAACAAAACCGTAGTTCACTAATAAATGATCGACTGTAATTTTTTTGATTTCGTCTGTTTTGACTTTTTTTAATGTGATTTGTAAGCGATCTTGTGGAGCACAAGCAAGTGCTTCGATTTGGTGAGGTGTTTCAAAAATAGTATCTGTTTCTTGAAGTTTTGCGATACTACTTTCAAGTGCTCGAAACTTATCTCGCCGATGAATCAGGTGAATACTATTGGATTTTTTAGAAAGCTCTAAAGCCCAATCGATTGCAGAATCACCACCACCAGCAATAGCGATATCTTTGCCAGCAAAATCTTGTGGATTATTAACAAAGTAATGCAAATTTTTACCTTCAAATTCTAAAGCGTTAGGTAAAGCTAAACGACGTGGTTCAAAAGCCCCAACACCAGCTGCAATGATGATTGAGCGACTATAAGTTTTTCTTTTGTTAGTCGTGATTTCAAAACCATCTTTTGTTTTGCTAAAGTTCAAGACCGTTTCTCCCAAAAAGATATCTGGTTTAAAACTAAGTGTTTGTTTTTTTAGGTGTGCAATTAATTCTTCACCATTAATGCAGGCAAATCCAGGAACATCATAAATCTTTTTGGTTGGGAAAAGGGTACTAACTTGACCGCCTAGTTGTTCTAAACTTTCAATTATTTGTGTTTTAGCCAAGCGCATACGGGCATATGTGGCAGCAAACATTCCTGCAGGGCCACCACCGATAATGGTAATATCATAGTAGTTTTTCAAATCTGACATGAATTAAATTCCTTTCTCTAAAAAATACCTATTACTTTAAAATACACTAGCACAAAATCTTTGTAAAATAAATTGGTAAAAGTTTAGAATTTCTTGTATTATAGGATATAAGTTAGATTAACTAAGGAGGAACTACTATGTCTTATCCACAATTAGACTTGGCAAACGTTGCAGGGCCTAAGGTTACAATTAAAACAAACTTTGGTGATATCAATATTCAATTATTTGAACAACAAGCACCTAAAACAGTTGAAAATTTTGTAGGTTTAGCTCAAAAAGGATATTATGATGGAGTAATTTTTCATCGTGTAATTTCTGACTTTATGATTCAAGGCGGAGATCCTACAGGTACTGGTATGGGTGGTCAAAGTATTTGGGGAGATGCGTTTGAAGATGAATTTTCAAATGAAGTTTTCAATATTCGCGGTGCTCTTTCAATGGCTAATGCAGGTCCTAATACTAATGGAAGTCAATTTTTTATTGTTCAAAATCAAAATGTTGCACCAGAAATGTTAGGTCAAATGCAAGCAGCAGGATATCCTGTTGAAATTATCGAAGCTTATAAACAAGGCGGAACACCATGGCTTGATCATAGACATACGGTATTTGGTCAAGTTATTGAAGGTATGGATATTGTTGATAAGATTGCAGCAACTAAAAAAGGAATGAACGATCGTCCAGTTGAAGATGTTGTAATTGAAACAATTGAAGTTAAATAATAAATAAAAGGTCTCAGACAAATTAGATAAAACCAACAGTAATGCTAGACAATAAATAGCGTTTTTGGTATTGTCTAAGGTGTGTGAGGCTTTTTTAGGAGGTTAGCAGATGGAATACAAAATCGGAATGATAATTGAAGGGGAAGTAACTGGGGTACAACCATATGGAGCGTTTGTAGCTTTGGATTCTCAAACACAAGGTCTAATTCATATTTCAGAATGTCATCATGGTTATGTTGATGATATTCATAAGTACCTTGCAGTCGGTCAAAAAGTTAAAGTAATGGTTATCGATATAGATGAATATAGCCAAAAAATATCTTTATCAATTCGTTGTCTAGCACATAGCTTTACAAGTGAGAAAGAAAAAATTCGTCCACAATATCAACATAAGAAATACTGGACAAATCGACATGTACAAGAAGGGTTCAAACCAATTTCTTTGCATTTGGCATCATGGATTAATGAAACATTACAAGATATTGGAAATTCGAAATAAATATTAAAAAAGTGTTGACTATGTTTAGAAAAGTTGATAATATGTTTTTTGTTGTTGCGATATATTTATCAAAGCTTAAAAATAAATAAAAAAATTGTTGACATAGATATGGTGATTTGTTAGAATTTAATAGTTGTCAAATTCGCATATATCACTTATTGATTTTTAGGTGAGTGCAAGAAAGTTCTTGACAAACAAACAATTAAAATGCTATAATGTAACAGATATCACGATAAAAATCTCAAACAAATACAAAAAGTATTTGACAATAAATGAGATATTTGATATAATATAAAAGTTGTTAAATACAACTTGAGTAGATCTTTGAAAACTGAACAAA
>CAJLBJ010000041.1 GCA_905204935.1 uncultured Lactobacillus sp. | reverse complement strand
TTACGCCGAGAGTAGTTGGGGGATCGCCCCCTGCAAGGGTAGGAAGTTGCCGTGCGACTAAAGTCGTTAGCTGTTTGGCTAGCGGCTTTTTTTGTTGTAAAATTTAACAAAAAATATCAAACAAAAACAAAAAATATCAAAAAAATATTGACGATTATTTTGTAAGCGCTTATAATTAACCGTGTAATTTAACAAGGGGGGATTTATTATGAGTGTTTGTAATTGTTTGTTTTCTAGTGAACATATCTATATTAGTAATCAACAAGATCAAACAAAAGTTTTTGAAGAAGTTGCACAAAAATTGGTGGAAGCCAATTTAGTGACAGATGATTTTTTGAATAATTTAGTTGAGCGAGAAAGTAACTATCCTACAGGTTTATCACTTAAACCCGTAGGAGCACAATTGCCAGATATTGCAATTCCGCATACAGAAAGTGAGTTTGTTAAGGTAACAAAGATTGTACCGATTAAATTAGTACATCCAGTTAAGTTTAAAAATATGTTAAATCCTAGTGAAGAATTGGATGTATCATTTTTATTTATGATTTTAAATAAAAATGGACAAGCGCAAACAGCCATTCTAGCTAAGATTATGGATTTTATTAATGCACAAGACCCGACTAAATTACAAGAATTTTTTGGATATACAGATCAAGCAATGATATTTGAATTTTTAAAAACAAACTTTAAGGAGGAATTTTAAATGATTAAGATTTTAGCAGCATGTGGAGCAGGAGTTAACTCAAGTCATCAAATTAAAAGCGCGTTGGAAGAAGAATTAAGTAAAAGAGGCTATCAAGTTAGTTGTGATGCAGTAATGATTAAAGATATCAATGCTGAAATGTTGGAACATTATGATATTTTTGCACAAATTGCCAATACTGATTTAGGGTTTGAAGTAAAGATTCCAGTTGTTGATGCAGGAGCAATTTTATATCGTATTCCAGCTATGGCAGAACCTGTTTACCAACAAATGGAAGCGGTTATTAAAGAACTTAATAAATAATAAAAGGATAAATTTGAAGTTAGGGGGCTATCAAGATGGACGTAATTATTAATTTTGCGAATTGGGTACTTAAGCCATTAATTCAAATGGGAGCAGCACCTTTAATGACGATTGTCTTAACGTTTTTAGCGTTGTGTTTTAGGGTGAAGTTTTCAAAGGCATTAGAAGGTGGAATTAAATTAGGGATCTCGATTACTGGCATTAGTGCAATTATTAATATTTTAACCACTGCTTTTTCAGGAGCTATGACTGACTTTGTTGGGCGAACTGGTTTATCTTTAAACGTGACAGACGTTGGTTGGGCACCGCTAGCAACAATTACTTGGGGATCACCATATACACTTTATTTCTTATTAATTATGGTAATTGTTAATATTGTGATGTTGCTTTTGAAAAAGACAAATACTTTAGATGTTGATATTTTTGATATTTGGCATCTATCAATCGTTGGATTATTTGCAATCTTTTGTGGTGCAAATTTATTTATAGCAACTCTTTTGGTTGTCTTTATCGGTATTTTAAAGATTATCAATTCTGATTTAATGAAGCCAACCTTTAACGATTTGTTAAATGTACCCGATTCTAATCCGATGACAACAACTCATATGAACTTTATGATGAATCCAGTTATCATGGTTTTTGATAAGATTTTTGATAAGCTTTTCCCATGGTTAGATAAGTATGATTTTGATGCAGCTAAGTTAAACAGTAAAATTGGTTTTTGGGGTTCAAAATTTGCGATTGGTATTTACCTAGGAATTTTTGTGGGCTTGTTAGCTGGACAAAAACCATCACAAATTTGCACATTAGCCTTTACAGCTGCGGTCTGCTTGGAATTGTTCTCATTAATTGGTAGTTGGTTTATTGCGGCTGTTGAACCATTGTCTCAAGGAATTACAGATTTTGCTTCTAAGAAATTAAAAGGTCGTACATTAAACATTGGTTTGGATTGGCCTTTCATTGCAGGCCGTGCAGAAATTTGGGCAGCTGCAAACATCTTGGCACCAATCATGTTACTTGAAGCAATTATTTTACCAGGTAATAAATTATTGCCATTAGGTGGGATTATTGCGATGGGGGTAACGCCTGCTTTGCTTGTTGTAACACGAGGTAAATTGATTCGAATGATCGTAATTGGAGCAATTGAGTTGCCATTATTCTTATGGTCAGGTACATTGATTGCACCATTCGTAACAAATATTGCTCAAAAAGTAGGAGCGTTTCCGAAAGGGTTGAATGCACATTCAATGATTTCACATACAACGATGGAAGGACCGATTGAAAAATTCTTAGGTTATTTAGTTGGTCATGCATCACAAGGTGAAATTCAAATGATTATTTATATGGTATTAGCCTTAGTAGCTTATTTGCTAATTTTTGTATGGTATGCTTTTGAAATGAAGAAACGTAATAAAGCATATAAAGATGCCAAAAAATAGCTCTTTACTTGAGATAGACAATATTTATTTTGATTTGTTAAACTAGTTTTGTTTAAAGTAAAGACTAAGGAAGGGATTTTTAATGTTAAAAAAAGAACGTTTAATTGCAATCTTAGAACAAGTTAATCAACGAGGCATTGTGACGGTTAATGATTTGATTACGATTTTAAATGTCTCTGATATGACTATTCGACGTGATTTAGATGAGCTAGCCAAAGATGGAAAGATTATCCGTATTCATGGTGGCGCTCAAAGCATTAATGCACCGACTTTAACAGAGTTATCCCATATTGAAAAAAAGAAAATTCATTCTGTTCAAAAAGAAGCCATTGCTAAACAAGCAGCTAGTTTGATACAAGAAAATTCAACGATTTATCTAGGCCCAGGAACTACAATTGAACTGATAGCTCAATATGTCCATAGAACCGAGGGCTTAAGAATAGTTACTAATAGTTTGCCGGTTTTTAAAACATGGAAAAATAAAGATATCGAATTGATTTTAATTGGGGGAAATTACCGTAAAAAATCAGGCGCATTTATTGGAAGCTTAACAGTTGATATGTTAAAACAACTAAAGTTTAACCAGGCATTTGTGGGGATAAATGCATTGCGCGATCAACATTTGATGACAGCAAATCCAGAAGAAGGGTTAGCACAAACAATTGTGCTAGAAAATTCACGTAAACGAATTATTTTAGCCGATAAATTCAAGATTGAACAAGACGATTTTTATGAGTTTTACAACTTAACAGATATTGATATGTTTGTGACAAATGAAATCGAAGATATAGAAATACTTGAAAAGTATCAAAAGTATACCCATGTAATTGAGGCAAAGAATTAATTAGGAGGAAATTATGAAAGTAGCATTAGGGGCGGATCAAAAAGGGTTTGCATTAAAAGAAGAAATCAAAGAATATTTAACATCCAAAGGTTATGAGATTTTGGATTTGACACAACAATCAGCTATAGATTTTGTTGATTCAGCAGTAGCCGTTAGTGAAGCGGTGCTAAGTAAACAAGCCGACAGAGGTATTATGTTTGATGAATATGGTGTCGGCTCAGCTATGGCAAGCAACAAAATTCAAGGTATGGTTACAGCTAATGTTGCCGAAGAAAATACAGCGCATATGACTACTGAACATAATGGGGCTAAGGCAATTGCGTTAGGAGCTGGCATAGTGGGGATAAAGCTAGCACAAGCGATTGTAGATAACTATTTAGGAATCGAATATGCTGGTGGACGTCATCAAATTCGATTGGATATGCTAGAAAAATTATCATAAAAATGGGGGATTGTGATGATTATTGCACTTGGAAATGATCATATTGTAACAGATGTTAAAATTAAGATTTCAGACTTTTTAAAAGAAAAAGGCCATGAAGTGATTGATGTAGGAACTTATGATAACACACGAACACACTATCCAATTTACGGCTTGAAAGTAGCTGATTTAGTTCGTAACAAACAAGCTGATTTAGGTGTTGTTTTGTGTGGAACCGGCGTGGGAATATCGACTGCTGCAGATAAGAATACAGGGATTCGTGCAGCTTTAGTTTCTGATGTATTAGCTGCTAAGTATGCCAAAGAACAACTAAATGCCAATGTGATTGGCTTTGGGGGAGCTGTTGTTGGGCAACATGTGGCGCAAGAAATTGTAGCAGCCTTTTTAGATGCTACCTATCAGCCAACAGAGCAAAATCAAGCAATTTTAAAGAAAATGGAAGCTTTAGAAAAAGATAATCCAAAACAACACAACAATCCAGACTTTTTCAAAAAAGAATTACAACTTTGGGATGAAGGGTATTATCACGATTAATAGGGGAAGAAAATATGTCAAACAAAATTGAAGCTTTAAAGAAAATGTCAAATGAAAATGGAGTTATC
>CAJLBJ010000040.1 GCA_905204935.1 uncultured Lactobacillus sp. | reverse complement strand
ATTGTCTCGCAACCGGCTATTCCTGCCGTAGCCAAGTGAAGCGATATGAAAAAGCCATCTTGAAACACCCTGTTCAAGCATTGCTTGAAGTGTTGAATCACTAGAGTAGATTTTCTATTTACAACAATATAGCAGAAAATAAAAGCGGCCAGATTTTAAATCTGACCGCTTTTTTACTACATTTTAAAGATAGAATTAGAGATGCAGATGAGCAAAATAAGATAAAGGTGCATTTTCCCTTTCACCGTTCCTTATTGATTGAGGTAAAACTCAGTATATACCGGTTCAATAGAATTAAACTCTGTTACATTATTAATTTGTGCTAAAGTTGTTAACTTCATTGACTTTCTAAATCCATCTAACGGTACATTTCTAATTGGATTAGGTAAATTCAATGCTATACCTAATTCAAAAAGATAATCTAGACGTTCAGAATCAGATATATATCCCGCCTGCTCTTCACTCAATGTATTACGCTTAACAATTGAAACCCTCTTCACTTGCCATACTTTGTTAATTATTTTATTACCTTGTTTATCTTGCTCAGCTAATCCTAAAAAAGCGATTTCATTAACAATGTGTTGCAAGCCTTTATATTTCATCTCAAAAGTGTCTTGTGGTAAATGGTAGTATTTTGCTGTGCCATTTTTAAAACGTTCAAAGTATTCTATTGAACGTACATTTTCGCCCTCTTGTGCATGACCAAGAGAAACTAACATCGTTAAGTCGGTATAAAGTTGTTGCTTCATTCCTGTATAAGGAATTCGGCTTTGTTCTTGCACAAATAAATGCTCTTCCTTAATAAGTGGTGAAGAAAGTAGATAATTTCCTAACTGCGCTTTAAAAAAATCCCGTAACCAAATTGCACCTTGATTTTGTTGGCTAGGCAACAATGCAAATGCGCCAATACCGACTTCATCAATTCCGGCTTGATACGGATTCTTCATATTAACTTGATCAAAAAAACCTGGATACAGGGCGTAAGCTCCAAACACAGGACGGCTTTTACCTTCATCCTGTTTAGCCCAAACTAATGCGTCACGATAACGATGCATTTGATTTATTGCATCATCTGGTACTAAGTCATCTTCACCATCATCGGAATTTAAACGGTATTTTGCATCAAATAACCAAATAAAACGTTGTTTATTTGGGAAAAGTACTTCTAATAAAATATCTGGCTTTTGGGTGTTCAAATAAGACCTAATTTCTGTTTTTTGATGAAAGATTGGTTCATGTGCAAGTTTAATTTTTAAACCATCTTGTCTCTCAAAATGAAATGCACCATACATTCCATCTTTCATCGTAAAATCAAGTTGATCAGAAAACATTAATTTTGCTTTCTGAGAACTGACCTCTTCAAAACCAAGTTCTTCAATTAACAATCGGCGAATAACTAAAAAGCACCACACTTCATAAAGTTCCGAAAGGGATTTTTGTGAAATTAGGCTCTGATGCGCAAGGACCTTTAAATAAAAACGTAACTCTTGCCAAATATGAAAAACCGTGGAATAACCTGGTTTCTGTTGCAGTACTAGCGAAATTTTTTCCAATCCTTTGAAGGTCCCAATATCATTAAAAAAAGATAGCGCTTGGAATTGTTTTAATGGTTTTTGCCAATTATTCAGCGTATCAAAAAATGCTTGGGAAAGTTGATTTTTGCTTGATTTAGCTAATGTTTGATTGATCTGAGTAAGCTTGTTATCTGTTTCGATAATCATCTGTTTAATAAAGCGATTCTCTGGCGTATCAACACTTAATTTCTTCTTTTCAACAGCATATTTTTTATGATGTAACCCGTTTGCTAAATCATTTTTAATTTTATGGGTTTGCTTTGCAGACAACTTACCTTTTAAACGTTCCGCTTTTTGATATAAAGAATAGATCTGTAAACGGTTATGTGGTGAATTTTTAATAATTTTTAAAGCTTGACTGAATTGTTGTTGTAATTGCTGAAAATGTGCAAGCCAAAATAGTGGGAAATACCCTTTCTCATTTGTTTTTCCAATGCCCTGCTCTGTTTTGGACGTAAGATTAAATCGCCAAAGAGGAAAGGCGTCATCAATAGCTTCATTAATAGGTTCAATATCTTGCTGAAGATCAATCTTTGTTGGTAGCACCATAAAAGAAAGCATGATGGAATAAGCTTTTCCTACTTTATCTTCATAATAAATAGGTAAACTTAATTGCCCAATATCATTCCCTGTATTAATTACTCCAACAAGCATATTAGCGACTTGAGAAAAGCGGAAACCGTCATTAATTAGCACAAGTTTATGACGCAATTCCGCATAACCAATAGGATCACGGAATTGAATTTCAAAATGGTATTGAGTATTTTCAAAAAAGGGCGGTTGAATTTCATAAGATTTTTGCAAATCACCTGAAATTTCAAATTTTTCAGTTTGATAATGGATAGATGAACTTTCTGCTCTGCGTTTTTTTAAGGTTTGTTGATAGCGCGTAGTATTCTTTTCACTATCTTTCACATAAATAGAAAGCTCAAATACTTCATCTATTTGTTGATTAAAAATACAATCCATTTCCCTTATTTCCAGAAATGTGTAAACCCAAACTTCTCTAATTTAGTTTGCATCCAACTAATCTTCGCCTTACTCCGACATTCTATTTGAATAACATCTCCTTCATTTGTTTCTCGGAATAAATCAATACGTTTTTTGCCTTCCCAAATAGCTGATAATTGTTCCCTCATTATCGCTTCTAAGTTAGTTAATAATGATTTTTCACCATCAAAATCTAATTTTTCTGAGTCCCCTTCAATGCGAGGCAACACTTTCATCATTAGGAAATCATCCCAAATGGATTGTAGCTCAATCTCATTTTTTGGATTGATACATTTCACAGAAAGTAGTAATTCATTTAATGCACGATAAGCTAATTCAAAAGGTGAATTCTTTAAAACACTATTTACTTCTGATAGAAATTCACAGCTTTCTTTAGCAAAAGGTGAAGCAAAATTAAGAGATAAGCTCGCATCGGAATAAACAGGGTAGGTAAATGTCTTATTCTGAACATTAGACAAGAAATAAGTATTAAAGTCATTCGGATAAAACTCATTAAAGTCGAAGCTTAATGCGCGATCTAAAACTTTCCGAGAGAATCCGTGAGTAGTTTCATCCATATTTACTGTGCCTGCCACAATAAGATTAAATGGAATTGAAATTCCATTTTCTTTAAAATGCTCCCACAATATATCTCCTTCATCTAATCCCAAATCAGTTGGTTGAATATTTTCAAGCACACTTGATTTTAATAAAGGATCGCATTGATATACTTCTCCATTCCATTGGCGAGTTTCTAGTATAGAAAGATAATCCGCAAAATACTGCTCCACTGGAGCCAAATTCATTTCATCTAAACAAAGCCAATAAGGTTGAATCTCATTTAATTGTTCCTCAGTTACTTTACCTGTTTTAAGGTCGAAGCCACTATCTGCAATATGTTTCCAGGCTTGCACAATAAAACGCAACACATCTGTGGTAATGTATTTGGGCTTACTTCCTAAATGAGAAATATAACCTAATAAATCAGAAGGCTCATGCCAATCAGGACGAACGGAAACTAAACAGTAATTATCTAGCCCTGTTCGCTCTGCTTGTTGGCGAACAAAACGCGTTTTACCTGTACCAGAAATACCGGCTAGGATGAGGAAGGGTTTAAAGAGAACATTTTTTTCAGATTCTAAAACCCGGCTATTAGATTTATCACCTACCAATAATAAATCCTTACTAATTAAGCTTTTTTTAGTTTCAGGTAAATAATCATAAAATAGTGAATAAAGTGCTTGAGCTCCCTCGCCCTCAGTTTTTGCTATAGCTTGATTTGGGAAATGATTCGCCCCAACATAAGGAACATCGTACAATTGATCTTGGTATTTCTTATGCAGTTTGGTTTCCTTAGGTGGAATTGGAGTAGGCAGGACATATTCTGGTTTAATATCAATTTTAAAATAGCGTCTATTGCTACTACTATATCCTAAATCATAAGGTGCTTTTGTGACCTTGCCAAAGCCTGCTAATCCCTGCTTCCAAGTAATTTGACTTCTATCCCCTCCAAAAACAAAAAAAATATCTGCCCCTACTTCTATTTCATCTTTAAAGTTATAAATATCCAGATGAGTAAATTCCTTCAAGGAATTTATTTTATTTACATTTTCTTCATTTGTAATTTTTGCAATAAAAACTTTCATAATAATTCCTATTCATTAATTGAAGCTCTTATTGAATCATATTCAATTCCAGCAAAAGATTTGAGAAGGGCCTCAAAAATTACTTTCATTCCTTCCGGAGGCACTGCCATTCCAATCTGCTTTCTAACACTTTCTTTAGAACCAATAAAATAGTAGCTATCAGGAAAAGTTTGTAATCTTGCTCTTTCTCTATTTGTTAATGCTCGATTTTCTTCCCAGTGATACATGTGTGTTCCTCCACCACCACTACCAGTAACTGTATACGCTGGATATTCAGGATGTAATCTTTTATATATATTGCTTAGTTTAGCTCCTTTTACTTTTAATCTTAAGTGCTCGGGAATATCTTCTGACCAAGCATTATCACCAGCTTTAATATATTTTAATCTTTCAATTACAGTAGCTGATTGCTTAGTAATTTCATGATTCAAGGCATCTTTAGGAATAGGCGGATTAGTTAACGCTTCTTTTGCTGTTTTATATTTACCTAAATGAGTAGGCGCTGGTACTTTAAAAGTAACATCTATATCATTTCTAATACCAACAATTATTATTCTATGTCTAGCTTGAGGCACCCCATACGTTTCAAATTTATATAAATTTGCAACTAATTTGTATCCAGCATTCTCCATATCATTAAGAATTTGCTGGAAAGCTTTTCCTTCATTAGCACTTGATAGTCCACCAACATTTTCAGCAACAAACCACATTGGTTTCTGAAGCTTTAATAAGGAAACACCATAGCTATACAGGGGGCCGAAATTCCCATCTAAACCTTTAGATTCGCCAACAATACTAAAATCATTACAGGGGAAGCCAAATGCAAACCCATCAACTTTAGGCAATAAAGATATATCCAACTCTCTTATATCTGAAAGAATAACCTTATTATTATCTTCAAAATCTTTTTTATGGATATTTTTGCTATATGTTCGACAAGTATCTAAATCATAATCTGTAGCCCATGAGTGAGATATGCCGAATACTCTACCATCATCAGCAGTTATATATCCAGCTAAATCTGCACCTAAAGCAATACCTCCAGGCCCACAAAAGAATTCTCCTAATTTAAAAATCATTTAATATCCTAAAATTATTACAAAACACATTTTATTAGATGCACTTTGGGCGGATATATAATCCGCCCTATAAACTTAAATTATTAAGACATTTTCAAATTTATCCAATATACTTTTACAAATAAAGCAGGATAAATCTTATAGACATTAATAACCCTATAATAAAAAACTCTTTAACAAGCTAAGCAGATTCAAAATCAATAAGTTTTTTAAACCTGACCGCTTTATTTAAAAACTACAACGCTTCAATCGCTTTATACTGCTCTTGGATTTTTTCTAATCCAGATTGGTATTCCGCTTGTTTTTCGCGTTCTTTGGCAATAACCGCTTCTGGCGCTTTAGCCACGAAAGCTTCGTTGCTGAGTTTGTTCTCGATACGTTTAACTTCGTTTTGATATTTTTCAATCTCTTTGGTTAAACGGGCAAGCTCTGCTTCTTTATTGATAAAGCCAGCCATTGGCACGAGCAATTCCGCATTGCCAACGAGTTTCGCTACCGCAAGTGGTGCGGTTTCGTTTGCGGCTAACACTTGAACGTTGTCTAATTTCGCCATGGCTTTTAAAAGAGCGGTCTGTTTTTCGAGAATTTTTGCATTTTCTGCACTTAAATTACGGAATAACAGATCTAAGCCTTTGCTTGGTGCGATATTGCTTTCTGCACGAATATTACGTACTGCAACAATCACTTCTTTTAACCACTCAATTTCAGCTTCTGCTTCTGGATCAAAGCCGTTCTCTTCCACTTGTGGGAAAGGTTGCAACATAATGCTATCAGCCGTAATGCCGACAAAACCTTTCACTTTTTGCCAAATTTCTTCGGTAATAAATGGAATGAGTGGATGTGCTAAACGTAATAATTTTTCTAACACATGAACCAAGGTTTGGCTTGCTGCTCGGA
>CAJLBJ010000039.1 GCA_905204935.1 uncultured Lactobacillus sp. | reverse complement strand
CAAATTTTTTGACGTGAGCCTTTTTTCTATTGAAGCTGAGTTTTTTCCCAGCCCCTTTCTCTTTTTTAGAACTGTAACATATTATTTTTATTACAGATTTTGTGAAAATTTTAAATGCTAAGCAAAGCAAGTGTGGCTAAAAGATTAATCAATAGATGAATCGTCCAATTAACGGTTAAGTTATTATGTCTACGATAACTGTAAGCCAATAACCAACCTATACCCATGTAGAGTAAAAAGCCGATTACAGAATTGTTAAGATGGACTAAACCAAAAAGAAAGCCACTAAAAAACAATGCCCAACCGTAGTTTTTGGGAGAAAATGAATTAATTAAAATTCCCCGAAATAGTAATTCTTCACACAATGGTGCAAACAAAACAGTCATACATGCCATCATCGCTTTGAGTGTAGGACTATAAGAAAAAAGTTGGCTAATTACTTGATTGTTTTGGGTTTCTGTATTATTTGAAAGCAAAGAGTATATGATATTTAAACCATAAATAGCGACAAAGACTAATAAAACGGTTTTAATTTGACCTTTAGTTAAGGGTTTAAAGATTTTTTTAGTTAATGGTTTTAATGTCTTGATTAAAAAAAAGATTGCTACAAGATACAAAAATATAAACAACAACCAAGCTGCCCAGATAGGAGCTTTATTTTTGATTACAAAAACGATGGCTAGTTGCGGTGTAGAGATTAGAGTCAATAGTAAAACGAAACGTAAAATATACCAAAATTTTATCATTATACGTGAGCGAGACATGAAGTACCATCCTTAAAAATATTGATTAAAATGTTGTAGATTCATTATAACATTTAATCAGATAAGCGTCATCGCAAAAAAAGAAGCTCTCGTTAATGAAAGCTTCTTTTCATAAATATTATAAACCAAAGATTGCCTTGTAGAGTAAAGCAGCAGAAATACCTGCGCAAATTGGGGCTAAAACAGGCACCCAAGCATAATCCCATTGAGAAAAACCTTTGTGTTTTAAAGGTAAGATAGCGTGTAATAAACGTGGACCAAAGTCACGTGCTGGATTTAAAGCAGGACCTGTTGGACCACCAAAAGAAGTTACCAACACCATTACAAGCAAACCAATACCGATGAAACCAGCGCCTTGGTTACCATGATCAAAAATTGGTGAATGTGTGATTGCTAAAGCGCCAAAAATTAACACAAAAGTACCGAAGTATTCGTTGATGAAAGCATATAAGTGGTTCTTTGTAGCACAGATAGTTGAGAATGTACCTAAGATACTTTCAGGATCTTCTGTTAAATCGTAATGTGGTTTAAAGCAAGCAACAATAACAGCTTGACCAACGATAGCACCGAGTAATTGCATTGAGATATAAGGTAAAACTTGTGACCAAGGGAAATCTCCAGCAAAAGCCAAACCTAGGGTCATAGCAGGGTTGATTTGACAACCAGATACACTACCAAACATCAAAGCCGGTACCATAACAGCAAAACCGTATCCAACAGCAATGATAATCCAACCGTTGCGATATCCCTTTGTCCCTTTTAATTCAACGTTGGCAACAGAACCGTTACCTAAAATAACCATAATAGCCGTACCGAAAAATTCGGCAGCAAGTTTCGTCATGAATGGAAAGTCCATGATGTCCTCCTAAAAATAAATGATTTAATGAAATTCTGAACAAGTGCTTACACACTTACTTCAACACTTTTCCTATAATACATTTTTGCATGGAAACAGTCAATAATAACTGAAAATAAAACGTGAAAAAAAACACGAAATATGAAAAGAAGTAGGATTTTTTTAGAAGAAAGGATTAAATTAAATTTTTATTATTGTAATTTTATAATGCTCCACGCTACAATATAGGTATAGTAATTTGATTACTGTACCTAAAAGATTGCGTGAGTTACAACGTTGTTTTTTGGCAAATAGTTGATAAGGAGGCAGTTTGTTGTTTTAAAAGGTAACATTTACTTGATTAGAGTAAATTTTAGCAACAAACTAGTGTAGATGATATCAAAAGTAGCTGAGGAAATGATTGGTGAGCGTCAAGAAAAGTTTTTAATCCCAGCAGAGATTGTCGCCAATGTACAAGAATCCAATCGTTTAGATCATGCCTTTTTAGTTTTAACCAAGGCACGCTATGCTAAAATTCCAGTATTAGATAGTGAACAAAAGTTTAAAGGATTATTATCATTAGCAATGATTACTGACACGATGCTTGGTTTAAATGGAATTGATCCAAGCAATTTACATCAATTGACAGTAGCTGATGTGATGCAAACAGACGTGCCAAAAATTCAATTACCATATGATATTGAAGATATCTTACATCTATCTGTTAATAATCCTTTTTTGGTAGTAACGACGCAAGAAGGAGTTTTTACAGGCATCGTAACGCGCCGTGAAATTTTAAAAGGAGTTAATCATATGGTTCATGAACTCGATAAGCGTTACGAGATAACCTTAAAAAATTAGGAGGATATAAAATGGCAAAATTAGATGCACATGAAATTATTAAAACAATTGCACAAGCAAAGAAAACTACCCCAGTTAAGGTTTATGTTAAAGGT
Organism: uncultured Lactobacillus sp.; assembly: GCA_905204935.1. Classification (GTDB taxonomy): domain Bacteria; phylum Bacillota; class Bacilli; order Lactobacillales; family Lactobacillaceae; genus Ligilactobacillus. Next base: position 4,281 of record CAJLBJ010000039.1, on the reverse strand, counting down.
GATTTAAGCCAAGTAGTTGCACCAGATATAATTGAAAGTTATCTTGAAAATAAGACGGGTGTTTTATTTGGAGACTGGCAAGAGGTCGAAGCTTTTATAAAGGCTACACCACAAATTACGCACTATCATGTAGAAAATGACGGGCGCAACACAGGCGTTCCAATGATTGATAAAAAGAAATTTAATGCACGTATCGAGCCAGGAGCAATCATTCGTGACCAAGTTGAAATCGGTGATAATGCTGTGATTATGATGGGAGCAGTTATCAATATTGGAGCTGAAATTGGCTCTGGTACAATGATAGATATGGGAGCAATTTTAGGCGGTCGAGCTTTAGTGGGTAAAAACTGCCACATTGGAGCTGGTACAGTGTTAGCGGGGGTGGTTGAACCACCATCAGCTCAACCTGTTATTATTGAAGATGATGTGTTGATTGGAGCAAATGCCGTAGTTTTAGAAGGTGTAAGAGTCGGCAAAGGGGCTGTAGTTGGCGCAGGTTCAATCGTAACCAAAGATGTTGAACCATATACAGTGGTTGCAGGAAATCCAGCACGCAAGATTAAAGATGCTAATCAAGTCGATGATCAAAAAAAAGAAATTGTCGAAGATTTGCGTAAACTCTAATAAGTAGTGAAATTCCGTTTAACCTTGAGTTAGGCGGAATTTTTGGTACGATAAACGAAAATGCAGTGTAGGGGGCTTTATGATGTTTAGTGAAGAACAATTAATTGAGATTAGACGAAGTTTACATCAAATTCCAGAAATCGGTATGGAAGAGTTTGAAACCTCAAAAAAATTAAAAGAAATTATTGCGCAACTACCACAGAAATATTTAGAAATAAAGACATGGCAAACAGCTATTATGGTAAAGGTTACGGGGAAAGATACGACTAAAACGTTGGGATATCGGACTGATATTGATGGTTTGCCAGTTAGTGAAGCTACTAATTTACCTTATGCTTCAAAACATTTAGGTAAGATGCATGCATGTGGCCATGATTTGCACATGACAATTGCTTTAGGAATATTGAGTTATTTTGCAAATCATCAACCGCAATACAATTTAATTTTCATTTTTCAACCTGCAGAAGAAAATGAAAGTGGCGGTAAACAAATGTATGAAAACAATGCTTTAGGTGATTGGAAAATAGATGAAATTTATGCACTTCATGATAATCCACAACTTCCTGTTGGTACAATTGGATGTTGTCAAGGAACGCTTTTTGCAGGAACCTGTGAGATACACATACGGTTTATTGGAAAGAGTGGGCATGCTGCTTATCCACATTTGGCAAACGACATGGTGGTTTGTGGTGCGCAATTTGTTACTCAGACTCAAACAGTTGTCAGTCGTAATATCGATCCTATCCAAGCAGGGGTGATAACTTTGGGACATTTTAATGCTGGAACAACAGGAAATGTAATTGCAGGAGAATGTCGTATCGATGGGACGATTAGAGCTTTAACACAAGAAAATAATTTATTGTTGCAAAAACGGGTGCGTGAGATTGCACAAGGGATAGCCCAAAGTTTTGCATGTGAAGTTAAAATTGATTTACATCAAGGTGGATATTTACCAGTTGAAAATAATCCGCAAACAACAGCATGTTTTATTGAGTACATGCAACAAAATCCAGATGTTAATTTTGTTCAAACATCACCTGCAATGACGGGAGAAGATTTTGGTTTTTGGCTATCTAAGATTCCAGGAACAATGTTTTGGTTAGGTGTTGATTGTCCGTATGCATTACATTCTGAACATTTTAATCCCAATGAAGCAGCTATTATGCAAGGTGTTACAAGTATTATTGGTTATTTCAAACACAGACAACAGCTTTTGAAGGCTTAATAAAAAGGCACTTGCAGATTTAAATAAATTTGTGAGTGCCTTTTAGTTTATTATTTTGCAGTTAAATTAAGTGCTGGATTAGGAATATCAAAACCGGCATTGGTTAATTCTTGTAGGTAAGCAGCTAAAAAAGCGGCTTGAATTTTGACTTGTGCTCCATTTTTAGTATAAATAACAACCCGCATCGCCAAAGCGCCATTTCCTGTATCAACTGTACCGATAATAACTGGTTCTTTAGTGATATTATCGCGATATTTAGGGACAAGTTTTTCATTTACAGCAGCCATAATGTCTTTCATAGCAGTTAAATCCTTATTAGGATCAATTCTGACATCAATTAAAGCACGCATGTCGTTACGAGAAAGGTTGCTAACGATGGTGATATTTCGATTAGGAATGAAATGAAGTGTTCCATCGTAACCCAAAACTTGTGTAGTCCGTAATCCAACGGCGTGTACTGTCCCCTCAATCATACCGATTTTAACAGAGTCACCAACAGAAAATTGTTGCTCTAATAAGATAAAAAAGCCAGTTACCATGTCTGTTACAAAGCCTTGAGCCCCTAGACCTAACGCAACACTCATGATTCCTGCACCAGCTAAAAGTGTTCCAACAGGAACGCCCAAGATTGAAAGGATAGCATAAAAATAAAAGAATAAAACGGTGTAATGAAAAATGTTTTGTGACAGAGTATAGACAGTATCGATTCGGCCTTGGCTCCAATGTTTAGTTAATTTTCCTTTTTTGACAGCATTTTTAATCAATTTCTTACCCAGCGAATGAATTATAAAAAATAAAAATGAAACAACAATAAGTGAAATAACAGTAGCGATTACTTTGCTAAGGGCTGCATCCCAGTCAATATTGGCAATATAATTTTTAAAAATGTTAGAATCCTTAGTGATTTGTGGTGCAAGAATAGGTGTTTTAGTAGTTAATAAGATTGATGCAAACATGTGTGACTCCTTAAGATTTTTGACTAATAATTTACTTTAATTATATAGAAAGGTGAATGTTTTAGGCAAGTAACTAGCAAGATGACTGAATAAAAAATATTTTTTGTGAACGGAAACAAGGTGTGCTTACTTGCAGTTTTTCATTATGAATGATATGCTTTAAGCAGACAGTATTTACAAATAGGAGGCACATTTGAATGGAAATAACTTTTACCATGGGACAAGTTGCAGGCTTAATTGCGGCACTTGCATTTGTTGTGCTTGTCATTTTTGCAGTGCGTGTTTTGCTTAAATTAGCTCGAACATTTGGACAAATTAATGAATCAATTGAAATATTAACTAAAGATGCAGATGCACTTTCAAATGAAGTTGAACAACTTTTAAGCAAAACTAATACATTAATGGATGATGTTAATCAAAAGTCTAAGAAGGTTGATCCTTTGTTTGAAACTGTTGCACAGCTTAGTGAAAGTGTGTCTGATTTAAATCAAGCTAGTCGACAAATGGCGGGGAAACTTTCTGATTCTGCACAAGCAATGGGAAATGTCACCAAAGTTTCGACTGGATTAGCATTAGCTAAGGGAATTTGGAAATTTTATTCACGTAACAAAGAAAAATAATGGGTAAATAAATCGAGGAGGAAAAAAGATGAAAAAAACGTTTCTATTAGGCTTAGGTGCAGCTAGCGCCGTTGCGTTTATTGCTTCGATGAAATTGACAGAAGAACAAAAAGATAAGATTGCGATGAAAGTTGATGAAATGTTACTTGATGGTCGAGATACAATCTTAAAATATGACCGTTATGCGCGTAACTTCTTTAACGAAATGACTGCTGGCGTAGATGTTGAAGAAGAAATGGGAAATTTAAAAACTAAATTAAGTGATAAAGCAGATGAATTAAGAGAAGGACAAGTTGTTAGTGAAGCTTTAACATCTTTAAAAAAGGCAACTGCTGACTTAAAAGATTACATCACTCAAACTAAAGAAGATATCGATGCAGTCAAAGATAGTGCTGAAATAGCACAAATGCAAGATGATATCGTTATCGATGGTCGTTCAGCTTTTGGTGAAGCTAAAGCGACAGCTGAGTTTGAAAGTGATCATCCAACTGAAACATTTTATCCTAAAAATTAATTGATAATAGGGGCTGGGAAAAAAGCACCAGTCTGAACATAAAAATAGCTGATTGAATTTCTAAAAATGAAATTTGATCAGCTATTTTTCTATTATGTCTATTTTTGGTTCGTTTTTTTGGGGATTTTATCCCTCTTTTTTGGAATAAATGCCATAATTTTGATATGTTAATCGCCAGAAACAACAATCCTAATTCATTTCGAACTGCTTTTTCACCTCTAACATGAACTCGGCGCACGCCAAAATTCCCCTTCATATCTCCGAAAATTGTTTCAACATCTGTTCGTCTTCTTGGGTAGATAGTTGAACCTTTTTCGCTAGAAAGGTTTTCTTTAGCTTTAT
>CAJLBJ010000038.1 GCA_905204935.1 uncultured Lactobacillus sp. | reverse complement strand
CGGCTTAAAATTTAATATTGCTTTATGTAATGCCTTTGCACTGCGTGTGCCGTTTAGTCGCAAAAAAGCCGACCGCGCTATTGAACTGGCACTTGCCGAATGGAATAAGAAAACCCCAAACCAAAAACAAGGCTGGTTCAATGAACGCCGTGCGACACAGAAAATTATCAATGAACGCCATCTGCGAGAAGAATTAGATAACGAAGTAAAATAAACTAATTTAAAACAAAGTGCGGTGGAAATTTTAGATATTTATTAAATAGTTAAAAAGTAACCACACTTTTTTTGAACTTCTGGCTGGTTATTGCTATGATTCCGCAAAGTATTTTCATCAGTTAACAAAAAAATTATGTCCACCTCTCTTTGGATTTCTACTGCGTATCTACAACAGCCGCCTAGTTCTGACCAATTCGTCGCGCTACTGGCTTTTGCCGATAGCCGAGAAACATTTGAACAACTTGTCAACACGACCTTTAACACGCAAAAGGCACATTATTATTACCAACTGGCGCCATTAAAGGCTGAAGTCTTTTTTCAACGGCATGGACAAATATGGCTGGCATATCAGGCTAATGGGTTAAAAGAAGGTGAAGTACGAGTCGTCGAATTGGCTGGTGATAAACCCAAGGAACAGTTTGCTACTGAGACCCATTACTTGCTTTGCCATCAAATCAACCATGTGAAATTGCTGGATAGGCAGTTTGGTCGTCACCCGAAAGTCTTTGCACCTGATGAGATTTTCAAACTACTCTTCCCTAACACGCCGATTCCGCCCGATATAACTCAACCGGGTTGGTCAGAAAATTGGCAAGAACCGACTTTTCTCATGCCGGTTTTAGATGAAAAAACGTTGGAAAAAGACACCGCACTTTTTGGCGAGCCGCTGCCCGAATTAAAATGTTATTTCATCTTAGATGCCAATAAGCATAAATATTTAGAACCTGAGAATTTTCATTGCCGTATTGAAAGCCTGTTTCAAGGGGAATTCGCTGAAATCACCAAAGACATTGCGCCTTATTTGGTAGAAGTGATTCCTTATCCTGATGACAGCTCAGAAAGCGAATTAATGGGCTTGTTTAGTGATGAAGGGGCAATGACTAGATTCAATTGGCATGAAGAACTGGGCATCTTTATTCATTCCCGTTATGATTTCGATACCGTGTTACGTCATCTTCGCCACTTTCCTGTGATGAAAGACGAAAACGGCAAGTGGTTCTTCTTCCGTTTTTACGACCCGAAAGTGTTACGCAATTATTTAGAGGTCATTGCCACCAGCCCGGAAAAACTCAATAAGTTTTTCGGCTATGAAAAGCGCATTATTCATGCTTTTGCCTCAGGCATTGGCGACAGTTTTCATTATTACCAACTTAAAGCCTTACCGGAAGACACCCGAAACACCCCGATTCTCCTAACGGAATTTGAGCTGAATGGATTTAAAGAGAAAAAATGGTTGGAAACGAGAGAAAAAATGGTTGGGTATATATTTAAAACTTATCCGCACGTTTATTCCCCTCAGGAGCAAGAACAATTAATTAACAATTTGGATGAAGCTAGAAACAAAAACTATATTTATGAAACAGCAATCGTACAATATGCCGTCGCAAAACAAAGTGCGGTGAAAAATGGACGAGATTTTGCAACACTTGAAAAACAATTAGAACAAAAGTTCCCTGCACCCTTAGCCCGTGCAATACAATTATTTAATCTTTTAAATTTGGAGCAAGAAAATGGCAAATAAAGAACAAGATTATGAACCACAAGCAAAACCTGCCGATGAAGTAACCAAACAGTGCCAAGAATTTATTCGACTCTATCCCACAAGATGGGCATTAACAGACAGCGCATTTGAAAAAATTAAAAACACAGGAACAATACCAACTCCTCCAAAAGGAATAGCCGAAATGAATAGTGATTATGATCTCCGCCGTTTGCGTGATGGTTATATCTATATTTTGGCGACTAAAGCTGAATGTCAAAAGTTTAAAATAACTACTGAAGCATCTAATGGTGAAGCTTGGTATATTTATGACTGCAATAGTGATGGTGATAAACAAACATTTCATAAATGGTCTAAGAATTTTTTTGAGCAATGGGTTAAAGAACAATCTGAAAAGGATACATCTGAAAAGGATATATCTGAAAAGGATATATCTCAAAACGATACATCAAATGAGGTAAAAGAAGATAATTCTCAACAATTTGAAAAAAACAACAATGAAGAACTCGCAACTAGGGAAGCTCCTCAACAAGCGGAAATACCTGAAGTTAATGTAATAGGAACTCGACGTACTGCATTTATAGAATTAAATCGGGCAATTGAAACAGCATATATTATGTACTCGGAATTTAAATTGCCATACGAACTATTGCAGGCAATAGAAAGAGATCCTTTAGTTAAGATGTTCTGGATGAAGAAAATTCCGACTAACGCACCTTCCGGCCTCACATTAGATATAAAAACGACAGAAAATATAGTTAATGATTTTGCTAGCACAACAAATTATGTACGAGACTATATCAGTAACTTATATCGTAGCCAGCCCATAGGAAAGCTTAGCGCCTGGAAAGAACAACTAAAGAAAATAACCAATTCAGAAGGGGTTATTGTTGCATTAGATGATCCTATTGGTATCGCAAGAGACCTAGATTATTACGTTTATTATTTAGATGATAAACGTCAAGAGGTCTTATCCAAGTATGAATATGCGTTTATTACTGCACAGATAATTGATGCGCACGTAGCACAATTACAAATGGCAGAAAACAGTAAAAGACGTCGAGCCGTTTCTCAATATGTGCCATATGATAAAAAAATGGATATGACAATAGCTGGAGCATATGCCAAATTAAATATTGACGACTCCCATCTCGACAATAGTGAAGACTCAATTGTTGAAATACTCAAGAATGAATTAGGTATAGCTCAACCTATTAATGGCGTTAATACAATTAATAAAATTGCAAAAATACCCAACCTATTTAATACACATATAGATAATGTAGTGCATAGCATTTGTGATCATATAGCGAAAAACACCCCAAAAATAAAAAATTTATTTGAGTTATATGAGAAAAACAAAAATGACTCTATGGCAAGTTTATGCTCTCAATATTTTGAAGGGCTTATTGGACATTTAAGTTATACATCCCTAGGGCAGCAAGCTTTAATTACAGCATTCAACTCTAATAATGATGTAGTGACAAAAACGCAAAAAGAAATTTTAGCAAAAGCAGCAGAATCATTAAAAAATTTATTAGACTCTTTTAAAAATTTTTTAAGTTCTCTTGCCAACATGGGGAATTTTTATCGCTTCAATCTCTATTCTTTTGATCGAATTGTTCAAGTTATCAGTAATGAAGTGGTACTAGCAGGTAGTTATAGAGAAAATGGCAAGCGGTACTATAAACGGACTGAAATCATGCGGAATATGGAAGAAGTTTATCGAAAAACCGGTGTATTTGGGCAAGAGGAATTCTTATCCGAAAAAAAGATTTTTAGTCATGCGAATAAATTAAAAGCATCACGAAAAAAACTCACTACAGAAGAGCTCATTCCAGTAAGAACAGAACTTCCTATCGGCTTAAAAGTAGATGATGAGGATTTTAAAAACGTAACCCACCTTTCATCAAAACTCGATGGTGCAGCAAAACTGTTTGCTTTTTCAGCTATATTAGGCTTTTTTACTGAAGATTCCAGTTATACCAAAGAAGGGCGTTGGGCAAATAATGCCACATTTGCTACTTTATTAGCCTTAACAGAAAAAGTCGCTCCGGGCAGTGAGTTAGGGTTTGAATTTAGGCAGGTTGCCGGTCAGCGCATGTCTTTAACAGCAATTAATAATGCAACAGGAGCAACATTCTCAAGCGGCTGGCAAGCTGCAAGGGCGGGGTTGTTTAATTTCGGCACAGCGCTGGCAGGTATTGGCGTGTTCGTTGAAGTGGCAAATGCCCATGAGGCTAAATATAAAGGCGATGAAATAGACTACTGGGGGGCGGTGTCTAGAGGGACTGGTTCTGCCTTAATGGCGTTATCTCCAACAACGTTAGGCACAGCATTAACCATGATGGCATCCACATCAGCGAACGTGGCACTTGCCGGTACAGCATTGCGAATAGTAGCATTAGCGTTGCCTTATGTAGGGGCGATATTGTTATTAATCGGTATTGGTTTAGCATTATTTAAGAAAAGCGATATGGAGCTTTGGATTAAACATAGCTTTTGGGGAGATAGCGATAATTATTGGGGAGAAGCTGTTGGGGCTTATGGTTGGTTAAAGAAAAGAACTGAGTCCTTTTATAATGACTACTTTAACAATAGTTTATTTAGTTATGAAAATGAGGTAAGTAAACAGCTATCACTTAAATCCAAGAATTATTACAAAATTGAAATGCAAAGGCTCTTTTCTATAACAGAAAAAATTAAGTTTGAAGTAATCGATAAACATCACATTTGTGTACTTCATCCTAACATCACTAATTTAGCTATTGCTCAAGGAATTTCCATTTCTCATAAAGCGATAATTAATCGTACAGGTAAAGCATTCTGGGTTAGAACCAAGCCACAAATTCACTTTAATGACAGCGAGCCTGGACAAGCAATATTATATTTTCCAAATTGGCAGATTGTAGATATGTTAACTGGTGAATCAGGATTTATTGATGAGAGTGATATTGTGAGCTTAGAAATAAAGGCTACCCTCCCTCGCTACAATCACGCAAGCGAAAACATCGAGTCAGATTTACACACATTAAATATGGCAGGGAAATAATATGAATTTAAAAAAAATATATTGCGATTTGGGGTTTTCAATACGTAAAGTCAATGAAGATGAAATTGAAATCAAAAACTCAACTTTTGATGGCTATTTACGTGGTTTTTTCAGAACTCTTATTATTGGCATTTTCTCTGTAATTGCATTTTTAGATTACCAACACAAAGAGCCTCCTTTATCTGGAATTTATAATTCTATAAAAGAAGATTTTTATTGGGCCTTCTCTCCTGATAAAATTATTACTCCACTATATAAAGAATATGTATTACATGAAGATATACCTAATTATTTTATTGTATATCCAGAAAAATACCCTCCAATGCCTTATGAAGAATATCGTAAACCATTTTTAGAAAATCATTTTTGGCGAACACATGTATTTTACTTTGAGCTAATTCCAATCTTTTTGGTATTTATACTCTTTTTCTACCCTCGCCACCGCTCTATTCGTCTTAACCGTAAAGAGCGGGTGATTTATATGCAGGCCTTTCATAAAGTTTTTGTAATCCCAGTGCCGGATAAAGGCGATCCGTTAATGGGGATGAAATATAACCGCTTTAGCTTTTATATGTTCGGTAGCCGTAAACAGTTTGCTTTATTGATGACCGGGCTTGTAGTGGAAGGAAAATACACCGAGGCTGAACTTTTAGGTTGTTATCCTTTACCAAATCCTTTGCATAATATGCACCTGATTAAAGCCATGCGGGAATTCTTTACTCAAGAAAACCCTGAGTTTTTAAAACATATTGGTAGATTTTATCGCACGCCATGGCTTCGTCCTGCTATTGCTTTTTGTAACAGTTTCAGTTTTATTCGTTTTCCTATTTCCAGTCGGAAGAAAATCAACCGAGCCATTGCGGAACAAAAAGATTTTTGGAATACGCTGTCTTATAAACAGCAAATGCAACGCTATGCCAAAGCCGTCAAAGAACAACAAGAACTTAATGAACAACTGGCTTCAGAAGGTTTAATTAACGAAGTTAATGATGACTGGGAAGAAACCGAAAAATCTCCAGCTTTGCAAGATTAATAAACAGGTTAGATTGAAAAGTGCGGTGGAATTTTTCAACGTTTTTTAAAATGTTTAGAAAATCAACCGCACTTTTATTTTTTATGAACATTAGAATGGAAAGTATCCTATAAGGTATACTAAATGCCAAAAAATCAGATTCAGAAATAATAAGGAAAATGATGAATCGAAATAAAATTTATCATGATCTTGGCTTTTCTATTAGCAAAGTCAATGAGGATGAAATTGAAATCAAAAATTCATTTTTTGATGGCTATTTACGTGGTTTTTTCAGAACTCTTATTATTGGCATTTTCTCTGTAATTGCCTTTTTAGATTACCAACATAATAAAACTCCTCTATTGGGAATATATCAGTCAATAGAAAAAGACTTTATATGGGCTTTTAATCCAGACAAAATAATTAAGCCTTTATATAGTGAATATGTTATTTTTGAAACTAATCCAGAAATGATAAAAAAATATAATATAACAGAAAAAATAAAACCTTATGAAGAATTCAAAGAACCATACTTAAAAAAGCATTTCTGGGATCGCATTTCTGCATATCTTTATTTGATTGGAATCCCACTAGTCTTTTTTCTCTTTTTCTACCCTCGCCACCGCTCAATTCGTCTTAATCGTAAAGAGCGGGTGATTTATATGCAGGCATTTCATAAAATTTTTGTCATTCCAGTGCCGGATAAAGGTGACCCGTTAATGGGAATGAAATATAACCGCTTTAGTTTTTATATGTTCGGTAGCCGTAAACAGTTTGCTTTATTGATGACGGGGCTTGCAGTGGAAGGGAAATACACCGAGGCTGAACTTTTAGGTTGTTATCCTTTGCCAAATCCTCTGCATAACATGCACCTGATTAAAGCCATGCGGGAATTCTTTACTCAAGAAAACCCTGAGTTTTTAAAACATATTGGTAGATTTTATCGCACGCCATGGCTTCGTCCTGCTATTGCTTTTTGTAACAGTTTCAGTTTTATTCGTTTTCCTATTTCCAGTCGGAAGAAAATCAACCGAGCCATTGCGGAACAAAAAGATTTTTGGAATACGCTGTCTTATAAACAGCAAATGCAACGCTATGCCAAAGCCGTCAAAGAACAACAAGAACTTAATGAACAACTGGCTTCAGAAGGCTTAATTAACGAAGTTAATGATGACTGGGAAGAGACTGAAAAATCCCCAGCGTTGCAAGATTAATAAACAGGTTGATTGAAAAGTGCGGTGGAAATTTTAGGTGTTTTAACCCCCCCCCCTAAAAATGACCGCACTTTTGTTTGAAGCACGCGTTGGGAAACGGAGCCAAAGAGGGGAAATCTATCCCCCCCTTGGAAAGGCATCTCTTGGGCGATTACCGGCACCCGTAAAGAAAAAGCCCAAATGGAGACAATTGATCCGCGTTCGGTAAAAAATATTCGCCTGAAAGTGTATCTTGCCGATTACC
>CAJLBJ010000037.1 GCA_905204935.1 uncultured Lactobacillus sp. | reverse complement strand
AACGACCTAACAGCGGAACAATTCCGCAATCAGGTCGCATAACCAATTTTTATATTTAAACTGTATACTTGACAGGACATAGTGCCGTGCCAAAGTAAATAGGGATTTTATTTTTTAACTTCTTAATAAAGCAGCAGCTGCTTCATCGGCAATCACGACTACATCTTGATGTCTTTGTAAAATACTTGCAGGAACATCTTCTGTTATTGGACCTTTGACCATTTTGCGAATAACTTCTGCTTTAGCTGGACCATAGGCTTCAAGCAAGATTTTCTTAGCCTTCATGATGCTACCGATTCCCATTGAATAAGCATATTTAGGTACTTGATCTTCATTTTCAAAGAAGCGTGAATTAGCTTCAATTGTTGATTCAGTCAAACGAATCTTTTGTGTCTTACCATCAAAAGAAGAGCCTGGTTCATTAAAACCAATGTGACCATTTTGACCAATACCTAATAATTGAAGATCAATTGGATTTTTTTCAATCAATGCATCATAACGTGCTGTTTCTTTTTTAGCATTTTTAGCCAAACCATCTGGTAAGTAAGAATGCGCAAATGGCTTTTTACTAAATAAATGTTGATTCATAAAATAATGATAACTTTGCGGATCATTTGCTCCTAAACCAACATATTCATCTAAGTTAATCGAAGTACATTTTGAAAAGTCTAAATCACTATCTACAATTTGTGCATAAGTTGTTTCTGGAGTGCTACCAGTTGCCAAACCAAAAACCTTAGCGCCATTGTCTAAAGCTTCTTTAAATACTTTAAAGCCTTCGCGACCGCCTTCGATACTATCTTTAACAACAATAATCTTCATGATAATTTCCTCCATTATTTTATCGCTTCCATTGGTATAGCCCAATTATAATATGGTCTATACCTATTTGCAAGCCTTATTTGCTAAAATCTAAAAAAACTCTTGGTTTACATCTCAAACGAGATAAAACCAAGAGCTTTCTATATATTAATAAAGTTTAGCAACTTGTTGTTGAACAGTTTCGTGCTCTAAAAATTCGTCGTATGTTGTATCTGGACGATCAACAACACCTTTATCGGAAACTTCGATAATATGGTTAGCAATTGTTTGAATGAATTGATGGTCGTGAGAGGTAAATACCAATGAACCAGGAAACGCTACTAACGCGTCATTTAAAGCCGTAATTGATTCAAGATCCAAGTGATTCGTTGGATCATCCATCAACAAGACATTGCCTTGCAAAAGCATCATCTTAGATAACATGCACCGTACCTTTTCGCCCCCAGATAAAACTTTGATTTGCTTTTCAATGTCATCACCTGAAAAGAGCATCTTACCTAAAAAGCCGCGCAAGAAGGTGTTATCATTTTGCTCTTTAGTTGCATATTGTCGTAACCAATCTAAAATGCTTAATTCATCATTATTGAAGTTAGCATTCAAGTCTTTTGGCATATAACTTCTAATCGTGGTTTGACCCCAAGTCACACTACCAGTATCAGGTTCTAACTCACCGGCGATGATTTGCATCAAGGTCGTTTGCGCTAAGTCATTGCGTGAAATAATCGCTGCTTTTTCACCTGGACGAATCATAAAGCTAACATTATCTAGGATTTTGACTCCATCAATAGTCTTAGAAACATTTTCAACTTTTAATAAATCATTACCCAATTCACGCTCCATTTCAAATTTGATGAATGGATACTTACGTGAGGAAGGTTTGATATCATCTAAAGTAATTTTTTCTAATTGTTTCTTACGTGACGTAGCTTGCTTAGATTTAGACGCATTTGCAGAAAAACGTGCGATAAATTCTTGCAATTCTTTGATCTTTTCTTCTTTTTTGGCGTTAGCATTAGCTTGCAATTTAGCTGCTAATTGACTTGATTCCAACCAAAAATCATAATTTCCTACATACAACTTGATCTTACCAAAATCAACATCACACATCATCGTGCAAACTTGGTTTAAGAAATGGCGGTCGTGGGAAACAACAATCACAATATTTTTATAATCAGCTAAAAAGTTTTCTAACCAGGTAATAGTATGCACATCTAACCCGTTAGTTGGTTCGTCTAGTAATAAGATATCTGGGTCACCAAATAACGCTTGGGCCAACAAGACTTTAACCTTTTGACTTTCAGTTAGTTCACTCATCTTTTGATAATGCATGTCTTCACTAATACCTAGTGATTGCAACAATTGCGATGCATCAGCTTCAGCGTTCCAACCGTCCATTTCGGCAAATTCACCTTCAAGTTCAGCCGCTTTAATACCATCTTCTTCCGTAAAATCTTCCTTAGCATAAAGTGCATCTTTTTGCTTCATAACTTGGTATAAGCGCTTGTGTCCTTGAATAACGGTTTCCATCACATCAAATTCTTCAAAACCAAAGTGATCTTGGCTTAAACTTGAGATTCGTTCATTTGGTCCAAAAGAAATATTACCTGTAGTAGGCTGCAAACTACCTTCCAATAACTTTAAAAAAGTTGATTTACCAGCGCCATTTGCCCCAATGATTCCATAACAATTTCCCGGTGTAAACTTCAAGTTAACTTCATCGTATAAAACGCGTCCCGATAGATTCAAACTCAAATCAGTAACTGTAATCAAAACATTAACCTCTCTTTAATTAATTTAAACATTAAGTTCAATGTACCATAGATACAAAGTCAATTGCAATATTGAGATAATTACTTAACAACTAACTTGATGTCAAGTATCATTAAGATAACTATTTTAAAGGAGCAATATTATGGAAAACCTAACTTTTCGGATTGCCAAACCTAGCGATGCGGCTCAACTTTTAAATATTTATACCCCTTATGTCACAAACACAGCCATTACATTTGAAACAACTCCACCTAGCTGTGCGCAATTTAAAAAACGTATTGAAACAACCTTACAGCGCTATCCATACATTGTCGCCATAAAAGACGAAAAAATTATCGGTTATGCTTATACCAGCAGTTTCAAAGATCGTAGCGCCTATGATTGGAGTGTGGAAACTTCTATTTACTTAGATTCTTCAGCCCAAGGCTTAGGAATTGGTACGCGCTTATATCAACTGTTAGAAAAAATCAGTGCGGCTCAAAACGTTATCAGCTTAAACGCTTGTATCGCCTACCCTAAGACGCCGACCAATCCTTACTTAAATTTGACCAGTCCAAAATTTCATGAGCATCTAGGATTTAGCAAATGTGCTCATTTTCATGACTGTGCGTATAAATTTGACCAATGGTTTGATATGATTTGGATGGAAAAACATCTCCTTATCCCACCTAAACCTAATTCTTTCATTGAATTTGCACAAATCAAAGATCAATTAGTTCGCCAAGGTGTAATAACTTTTGACTAAAATGTTTTCATGGTAAAATAAAGTTAACAAAAGAAATAATGAGGTGAGCTTTATGAGTGAAAATGTCTTTTTTAATCCAGGCCAGTCGCTTGCTAGCGAATATGATTTCGATAAAGCCTATATAGCGGCTAAAATTCATCACGCAAAATCCAAACAACCTATTTTGTTAGTTCAAGAAAAAAACGGTCAAACATATTATATTTTCGATGAAGCTGCCGCCTTAAAAGATCAAAAACAACATACACAAGCTTTTAAACTAGTCAAACGACTCGACTAAAAAAGCTAGTGCAATTCCTGTACGCTAGCTTTTTGGCTCTATAATTTTTAGGACTGCTATAATTTTTAGCGGTCCTATTTTTTTGTAAAAAAACAAAAAGACATATAAAAATGTCCGTGAGAATAAAGTCGTCAAAACAATTCTAAAAGGAAATTTTTATATGTCTATAAATAATTCTATCAAAAAATTCTTCACTATTAAAAGATACAAAGAGCAAATGTAGCTCTTTTAAAGAAAATTTCGCTAACTATTCTTTTTCGTGTGCATAGAAACGATTCTTAAACAACGGACTAACCGGTTTGTTTTCATGAATTCGTTTGATTGCATCACCGATTAGTGGCCCAACGGAAACTTCGATTAACTTATCGATTTGTTTTTCTTCAGGCAACTTAATCGAATCTGTTACGATTAAATGCTTAATTGGAGATTTTTCGATTCTTTCAATTGCAGGACCCGATAAAACTGGGTGAGTTGCCGATGCATAAACTTCAATTGCGCCAGCATCCATCAATGCTTGTGCAGCTAAAGTAATCGTACCAGCAGTATCAATCATATCGTCGATTAAGATACAACGCTTGCCTTCAACAGAACCAATGATGTTCATGATTTCAGCCACATTGGCTTTAGGACGACGCTTATCAATGATTGCGATTGGTGCTTTCAAAAATTCTGCTAACTTGCGTGCACGTGTCACCCCACCATGGTCAGGTGATACGACAACAGCATCTTTATCTAAGCCATTAGCCAAGAAGTAATCGGCTAACAACGGTGCACCCATCAAGTGATCAACTGGAATATCAAAGAAACCTTGAATCTGTGCCGCATGCAAGTCAAGCACAATCACACGATTCACACCTGCTTTTTCTAACATATCTGCTACTAATTTAGCGGTAATTGGTTCACGTGAGCGTGCCTTACGATCTTGACGTGCATATCCGTAATAAGGAATTACCACGTTGATTGTTGCAGCACTTGCGCGTCTCAAAGCATCCACCATAATTAAAAGTTCCATCAAATTATCGTTAACTGGTGCAGAAGTGGATTGTACGATAAAGATTTCATCTCCACGTACACTTTCTTCAATATTGATACGGATTTCACCATCACTAAAACGATCAACCGAAGTTTTCCCTAAAGGAACACCTACAGCTTGCGCAATTTTTTCAGCTAAGGGTTTGTTTGAGTTCAAAGCAAATATTTTAAGCTTTGGACTATTGCAATGTTCAGACATAGCATCCTCCAATTATTTATCTTTTTTCTAATATAATCTTATTCATTTGTGCAATTAAAATCAAGCAGTTCCGTAATTTTTCTTTATCAATTATTATTGATTATTTTCTTCTAACGCTTTAGCTGCCTGAGCTACTGGATATTTATCGTAATATCCTTTTTTATTAACTTGACGACCACGCGCAATCGCCATATCGTGTGCTTGGACATCATCAGTAATTGTTGAACCAGCCGCCACATAGGCATGATCACCGATATTAACTGGTCCAATAATGTTTGAACCACTTCCAACAAAAGAATAGTCCCCAACAGTTGTATGATGCTTATTAATTCCATCATAATTGACAAATACAGTGCCACAACCTACATTAATTTCTTTGCCTAAAGTAGCATCACCTACATAAGTCAAATGTCCAACCTTCGTATTTTGTCCAATTTGTGCTTTTTTAACCTCAACAAAATTACCAATATGAACGCCTTGTCCAATATCTGCTTGTGGTCGCAAATGACTATAAGGACCGATATTAGAATGTGCATGCATCACAGCTTCTTCGATAACAGAAGCTGTTACAGTCACATCATCTTCTAAAACAGAATCGACAATCTGGCTATGTGCCCCGATCACACAATCATTTCCAATAACTGTGTGTCCTTTCAAGACTACACCACCTTCAATCACAGTATCACTGCCAATCTTGACGTCCACATCAATATAAGTACTATCCGGATCAACCAAGGTTACACCATTTTTCATGTGTTTTTCGTTGATTCTTTGTTGCATTACCTTAGTAGCATTTGCTAAGGCTACACGATCATTTACTCCCATAGATTCTTCAAATTTCTTCATTTGATAAGCAGCTACTATCTTACCTTCTTTTTTGAAGACTTCCATCACATCGGTTAAATAATATTCACCTTGCGCATTATCATTCTTGATTTGATGAAGGGCATGGAAAAGTTCTTGATTATCAAAGCAATATACTCCGGTGTTGATTTCTGTAATTGCTGCTTCTTCTTTAGTAGCATCTTTTTGTTCAACAATTTTTTCAACAATCCCTAATTCATTACGCACAATTCGTCCATATCCAAACGGTTCTGGAGTGTGTGCTGTTAAGACCGTTGCAACGGCCCCTTTGGATTTATGATATTCGAATAATTCCGCAAAAGTTTTAGCAGTCAACAACGGGGTATCCCCACAAGCAATCAAAGTCATTCCTTGACAATCTTTTAACAATTCTTCAGCTTGTAAAACTGCATGTCCAGTTCCAAGTTGTTCTGCTTGCAAAGCGTATTCTGTTCGATTCAACAAGGCTTCTTTTCCCTTATCGGCTCCATGGCCCACGACCGTTACAATCTTGTCCATTTCATTTTTTTCAATTTGTGTCAAGACATGATCTACCATCGCCTTACCACATACAGGATGTAAAACCTTATAAAGTTTAGATTTCATACGGGTTCCTTGCCCAGCAGCCAAGATAATCGCATACTTTGCCATCATTAGCACTCCTTCAAATCATTTCCTAATTGTATTACAGACCGTATTATAACACAAAATAAGCACTGATTTAATGTGGCACTATAATTTTTAGAACTGATAAGTTTTTTAGCAATCCCCATTTTTGTAAAAAAGCAAGTAGAGGTTTTTTTTCAATTTGTGCAATTTCACAACAAAAAATGTTTACAAACAAATAAGATATCTACTTAGCTTAATATTCCAATACTAACTTTAAAATTTGCATATACCTAATTATAATTTTTTTCTATACCTTCGTATTTTTCTAGCCAACAACCTAATAACTATAAACAAAAAAGCCCTCCTTACTGAAAAAACAGTAAAGAGAACTTCAAAATCAACAACTTTTAATCTTTGATGACTACTCTATCTAATTTGACAAAGAGCCAATATTAGTGTGTCAATTCATCATATTGCTCTTGTAAAAGTTTTTGTGCTTGCTTAGCATGGTGATAATCTTGCAAACGAAATAATGTCTTATTTTCGTTCATTTCATTAATTGCGTGTTGCATGATTACTTTACTATTCAAATAACTTTCACGGGCAATCCGTTTTGTTTTTTG
Organism: uncultured Lactobacillus sp.; assembly: GCA_905204935.1. Classification (GTDB taxonomy): domain Bacteria; phylum Bacillota; class Bacilli; order Lactobacillales; family Lactobacillaceae; genus Ligilactobacillus. The sequence goes on along the minus strand of CAJLBJ010000037.1, from coordinate 399 downwards.
ATATAACTTGCGTTTTTGTTTAGCATCCATATGTTCAAAACGTTGAACACGTTTAACATCTTTAAAATTTTGGTAGGTCTCTTTAAATATTGTCATAAAAGTTTGCTCTGCAGTGGCATAACTTTGTTCATAATGCAAGACTACTGTAGCTAACCCCCCTGAAATACCTACCAAAATTAAAGCACTCCATAGTTTTAATTGACTGCCTTGGCCATTTTTATGACAAAAAACTCCACATATTGCGCATATTAATGCGGCAATTAACACCAAGATTAGCAAGCCAGATACTAAGATTCCCATGGTTCCCCCAATCTGACAAAGCTCTCTTTATGTCTATGCTTTTAGTGAACTACTCACCACTTAGCTAAACCTAACGGTTCTTAACGCTTGAAGTGGGAG
>CAJLBJ010000036.1 GCA_905204935.1 uncultured Lactobacillus sp. | reverse complement strand
AATTATACTAAATCAGAGTCTCTATTTAACTTGTACACTTTTTATTCTAGGCCCAATTAAAACAAGGCGCTATTTTGTGGATTAATTTAGATCCAGCAAAAGGGACTGAAACTAAGAAAAAGCGACCGTGTTTAGTTGTGAGCAACGATCACTATAATCGCTATTTTAATACGGCGCTAGTTGTACCAATCAGCACTTCTGATAAATATCGCACCCTAGAAAAGTATGTTAAATCTCCTTTATTTATCAGGATAGATAAAGGGGAAATTCACGGAACAGCGCTCTTACAACATGTCCGCGCTGTCGATCCCACAAAACGATCAGATGGCGAAGTTGTGGCCACTTTATCCCAGCAAGAAATTAGTTCGATTAGTACAAAGGTCCAACAATTTTTCTAAAAAACAGATGTTATTTATTGATAAAAGTAACAAAATAGCCCCCATAATCTATATTATAGATTTTAGGGGTTATTCTTTCAATGTTTTCGAGGGGCGATTTGTAAGTTATAGACCGTAGAAACACGAAATAATGTATTAATTTAAAAATGGGCTATATGTTTGCACGTAATGTTCGTAAGATTTTTTATAAGTGGCATCATTTTTTAATTTGGATAGGTTTGTTGGGAACGAACTAATGAAATTTAGCAAGTTTTGTGGTGTCCCAGATGCAAAATGTGTGCTTATAAGTGAAAGCATGGTTTTAAATTGCTCGGTACATAAAGGAAAGTCTAATTTCATTGAAATTAGGCTATCTGTGAATGATAAAAGTGCTTTTTGTGCTTGATCATCAGTAAAGGATGCAATCATTTTTTTATAATAATCATCTGCAGACCATGCGATACCGTTGCCATTAGTTATATAACAGTTAATCACAGTACTTACATATTGATCGTTAATACTAGTAGGAAGATTACTATGATCGCCTACAAATTGATACAATTGTTTGGCAAGTGCGGGTTCAGTATAAAAATTATTCATATTGTTGTGTGCTTCAGTTAAGTCAGACAGGATATTTGCGATTTCAGAAATGCGTAAATCATCTGGTATAAAAGATTGTCCATTAGCTAAGTCCAAAAATCTTCGTGCGCTAGTAGCTTCTGCGGTATGACTATTTATTTTTAAATTACCATACTTGAATCCAATAGATACTTTTGTTTCTTTAGAAGCAAGTACCCATAATTCGGGAATCATTTGAGCTATATTTGTTCTGGCCTCTGTATTTGATTCCTGTGAAATGAAGATGCCGAAAAATCCCTTTAATAAACTATTGCACTGATTAATCGGTAACTTACTGAAAAAAGGCTTTTTTGCTGCTATGTCACTTGATGTAAAAGTAGTAGTCTTAATGTCTGCTAATAGTTTTTTTATTTCTAAATTTAAAGGAGAAACTGGCAAATTAAAGACACTTTTAATACAAGTTTCTAGCCAATCAATTAATTTGTATCCTGATAATTGAAAGTCGTTAGGATGAGCAGCGCTTGACCAGTTTCTCATGTAGCGAATGTGGTCTAATTCGTTATAAGTAATATCATCTATTAATTCAATTTTTTTAACACCCACGAGTAAATCTGCATCTTGGATTTTTACTAAGTCGCTATCGTTTTTCAACTTTGCTCGTTTTTCTGTATTTGTAACAGTTACGTCGAAAAAATATTCAACATTAAAATTTATAATTCGCATTCTTAATTCTGTAATTGTTGCATCCCAAAGATAATTAAGAGCTGCGTCAAATAAACCAGATGAAACAGCATAAATGAATTTAGATAAGTAAAACATAGAACTTTTATCGACGTTTATTTCGTCTATAATTACTTGTAAGTTATTAAACACCTTTTTCCGATCAATTGTAGTCATTACAATATTTTCATTTGGAAGACCAACTGAGCCAATCAAATTAGTCATAATATTTTCTGTTTTTTCTAGTAAAACATAAAGTTCTTGGGGCGAATATTTTTTAGGAAGATTGTTGTTTGAATCAATGATTTCTTTCATTGGGCTGACCTCTTTGCTCATAATTATTTAAATAAAATATACTCAGTGACATATATTAAATGTAAGTTTTAATCCTGTGACAATGAAAATTAAATTACAATCTACCTAGTTAATAAAAAATAGTTAAATAACTATCTGAAGATGAAGGTGCAGATATGGGTAAAACAATAAAAGAGCTTGCTGAAAAACTGAGTGTATCAAAGCAGACAATTCAAATCATTATAATAAATTATCCGCTATTGAACAACAAAGAGACAGCCGTGGATATATCATTATAAATGATAACGCAGAAAAAATAATACGTAGCAAAGTGACAAACAAAAAGCGACAAACAACCGCCAAAAGATGATCAGTTTGTTGATAGTAGTAATGTCTTGCCGGTAAAGGAATTACGAGCGGAAGTCAATCGCTTAAGAGCAGACAATAACCGGCAAATAACCGCCAAAGACCGACAAATAGAAAATATGCAGAAACTACTTGATCAATCACAACAATTGCAGTTAATGGCAGAAAAAAAGATTGCTGCTTTAGAAGCACCTAAGCAGGCAGAAAATGACGTGGACCAGAGCAAAGCAAATGTTGTGGCGAGTGCTCCACAGACACACAAAAAAGAAACCAGCGCTAATAAAAAACGAGATTTATGGCATAAATTGTTCAAATAAGTGCTACCAGCCAACTGGTTCCGTATGGTATGATGATTGCAGTTGAATATGAGCGCAAAAAAATAATCACTTCAGGCCGGCAAGCCTAAGCGATCATGACCTAGTAGATACCACCTGTTAGGGTTTTATTGATATGACTACTACCGTAGCCCATATCATTCAGGAACTATCTTACCATGGTTCTTGAAGAGTTGAAAGAGATTAAACTGAAACATCTCAGAAAACCCACTTAAAATCCTAATCAGGGTTCTAGGTGGGTTTTCTTTGTGGACGTGGAAGGACTGGAGATGACTGCCAGTTAAAAGACACGGGGGCAGTTCTCCATTCTTGGTCAGTGAAATCACTTGTGCCAGCGGTTCGTGACCACTGGTGTAGTTAACAGCATGGGTATTCTAAACCCCACTGAGATCAACGCGGTGAAAGACGAGGGTGGAACTCTAGGAAATGGAACCAACCACCTACCTGCGAACGTGAGTCTAATCAATCATCACATAAAACAAAGATTGCCGTGCACTGTCACGTAATACCAGCCGTAGGATAGGACAAGGGCTAGATGCGCTTAAACGGTTGCTATAGGTGTTTTTAAAACACTTGTAGGTGTCACAAGAAGTAGACATTTTTCCCGCAGATAGGGAAAGTGTCTTGAGAGAGCGCGCTGTGCGCTCAACCTTGTGACTTAAGGGTTAGTTTCTTGTTTTTTAAATGTTGGATAGATTTTAAGGCTGTTAGGAGAATTGGGTACTGTACCCTGTCAAGTTGACACATTAAATAATAAAAACTAGTTGGCCTTGCCGAAGCGGTATTCTGCTGCGGTAAGGTCATTTCTTTTGCCTGAAATAAAGGAATGCGTAAAGTAATCGATACCTTCTGTCACCAGCTGTTCTAAGTCTTCAAACGTTTGTGGTTGTGGTGAGTGTGCTAACCAGATAGATTTAAAATCAGCCCACCAGTGCTCCATCACCGCATTATCAGCTGGTGTTCCTGGGGCTGAGTAACTATGTTGGCTGTTACTACTAGCCAAGTAGTGGTTGAATGCTTTGGCAGTATATGCTGCTCCGCGATCAGTGTGGATTAGCGGTGCCAGACCTCCGGCTTTCTGCTTGGCCATTTGAAATACTTTAATAGCCCCAGTACTCGTTTCTGTAGGCGTAATAATCCAGCTAAGTGGGTATTGACCGTATAGATCCAGGACAACGTGTAGACGGACTTTGTACTTACGAATTTTGTAGGCAATTTCCGTCGTGTCCGTCACCCACACCTGATTTGCGGCAGCTTGTTCAAACCGGCGGTTCAGGGTATTCTGTGCTTCATAAGTTTCCTGCTCCTGCACACGTTTTCTCTTAGGCTGACGATAGTCCGCTTTAATACTGTGTTCCTTCATAATGCGCATGACGCGCTTCTTGTTAACTGTGTATGATAATCTTTCCTGCTTTATCAAACGGGTCATCTTGTCATAACCAACGCAGTGTTTATGTTGTGCTTCTAACTGTTTAACGAGCTTTAGAATTTCTTGATCTTGAATATCATGAACCGTCGGTTCATGGGTCAGCCACTTGTAGTAAGCCTGCCGACTTACCCCGGCTACTTTAACTAGATCAGATACCTTATACCCACTTTGGCTCATTTCCTGAATCGCTTGATATCGTCCGGCCGTTCCACCTCCCGATTGTGTATTTCGACCAATTTTTTTGCGAAGGCAATCTGTACCTCCCGTTCCTTCGCTTTAGCTTTCAGCTGCCTTACTTCTTGTCGTAATCTTTCCACTTCATTGGTTGGTGTTTTGCCTTTATGGCGACCCCGGTTATCCTGAAGGGATTCCCAATCGTGAGTTCTTTGGTACTTTCGTACCCATGAATAGACCCGTTGATAGCTGACATTAAATTTTTCTGCCACGGCTTGATAGTTATACTCGTGATCAATTGTCCATTGAGTAATTTGCCGTTTCTCCTCAAAAGTAACTTTTCGGCCCACTTTCCTAGCTCGCTTTCTTGTTGCGTAAGCAACACTTAATTGTCCACTATTGTACCGGACAATCCATTGATGTAGTTGGGAAAGACTACGAATTTGATATCTATTGAGAATTGCTTGGTCTGACAGGGTACCTGAAAGGTAAGCTTTAACGGCTGATCGCTTGGTTTGAAGTGTGTACCTGTGATTGTGTTCAGGGCGAATCAATCCAGCCAAACCAGCCGTTAAAAATTGTTTAATCCATCTGTTAAGGCTAGAGGTCCGCACCTGGTGATAATCCGCGTATACCCCGAGTGAGTAGTCTGAATCTTGGTAATTACTGAGTAACCTTAATTTTTCCGTCGTTGAAGATGTTCCTATTCAAAACACCTCCTAGAGATGACACTTTTATTATTTAAAGTGTCAACCCTAAGAACCTGTCTAGTATCTGCTGAATCTGGTAGAATTGTGGAAAACCGACTGAGGAGTTTGTCATGCCAGATTATCCAAGCAATATTTCTCGAGCGCAATTTGCGTTAATACAACCTGATTTAGAAAACTTCCGCAAGCATACAAGACCGCGTCGTTATGATCTTTATGACGTATTCAATGCCATCCTTTACTCGCTTACTACAGGGTGTCAATGGCGTGAATTACTGCACGATTTCCCGGAATGGCATACCGTCTACCGCTATTACGATATGTGGCGAGATAAACCAGACCCGACAGCTGATTCGCTATTAGAAAGGCTTTTAAAAAAACTGTCGCTTCCTATCGTTTTGCACAGGGCCGATCGGCCCGAACGTCGTTTGTGATTGTTGATGCTCAAAGTGTTAAAACCACTGATTTAACGAAAAATAGTGGCTACGATGGCGGCAAAAAGATTTCAGGGATTAAGCGTCATATGGCGGTTGATATTAATGGTTTACCACAAGCCATTCTCGTGACACGAGCTAATGTATCGGATCGTTCAGGTGCATTGGCTATGTTTAGTTTGGCTAGCCAAAATTTAGAGCTGGTTCAGCATGTCATGGTTGATGGTGGCTACACTGGCAATGACTTTGCGGATCAGGTGAAGCTCATTTTGAATGCTAAGACGACGGTAGCTAAACGCAACGAGTTGCATATGTTCACGGTGTTACCGCAATGATGGATCGTTGAACGTTCATGGAGTTGGCTAGACAAATGTCGGCGACTTTGGAAAAACTGTGAACGTGCCCTTAACAGCAGTCTTCAAATGGTTGTATTGGCCTTCCTGAAGATAGTTCTTAAAAGATACTAGACAGGTTCTAAGGGGTATTGTACGCAACCAGATTCTGAACCCGATCAAAGTCTAAAACGTTAGCCAGTTTGTAAAGGGCATGCTATAATGTAGACAGAAAAAGGGAAGCCCCGCTAGAACAGGACTTCCCATGTAGAGCCGTTAAAGACGGTGGCATAACTTAATGATTAAATAACCGCTAGCTCTGCCAAGCTAAGGCGGTTATTTTTTTGCTGACTTTTGATCAGCTCAACAATTAATGCAATTAAGGCTACGATAAAAGTACCGAAAGCCAGCATTAATTGTAAAGCGTCCGCAACGGACACTTAGGCTACTCCTTTCATTAGGATTTATGGGCTTTAAAGGTTTAACACCATAAGCACCACCTCCGATCGGAAATAGCCACCGCCTTAACTTCTCTACAAAGAACTATTATACAGGCAACTCACTGCATGACCAAGCGCTTAAAAGGCTATTTTCAAAATCAATGGTGCCAATTATCAATAATAGCCTTTAAAAGATTTGGAAATCTGTGATCTAGTTCTGCTTGTCGTAACGTAAGATAACTATGAATACCAGAATGTCTAACGGAAATTAAGCCATTTAAACGTAAATTTCGGTAATGTTGAGATAGATTGCTCTTCTTTCCTAGATCATTAAAAATGGCACATGAGCATTCCTTGCTTTCTTTAAACAACTTAGTGACAATCTCTAAACGAATAGGATCACTTAAGGATTTTAGTATTTGCGTAAGGGTAACTTTATTGAGATCAATATTAGGTAAGTTCTCTTTCATGCATAGCCGCTCCTTTTTTACTTTTCAACTGTTTAGTATATACTAAACAGTTGAAAGAAGGTAAGTATATGGATTCAAAAACACAAATCATTGAACAATACTTTAAGTTATCTGACTTGGCTTCTAATGATGAACAAGCATTGCATGAAATAATTCAACTCTTTTCAAAAAGGGCCGTGGTCAAGGGCGCTAATGGTTTTATTGCTGATAATCCGACTAGAGTCGCCGAATTTTTCAAGAATTTTTTTAAAGATAACCAAGAATTAAGGCATCTTTTCCATGTAGTCGTCAATGATGGTAACTATCAAGCTGAGTGGGCTGTTGCTGGACGTAAACGTAGTGGAAAAATATTTGCATTTCATGGTTTTGACACCTACCAATTTGACCAGCAAAACAAAATAAGCTTCTTGAAAGTTAAACTTGAAAAATAGAAATAAAAACGGCCATTAGGGTATACCCTATTGGCCGTTTTTATTTCTGTGCTATACTAGGAATTACAAGTGTTCATTAGAACTGTCCAAAAGGAGAATTAGAAATGGCTAAAATCGGTTATGCGCGTGTGAGCTCCAAGGAGCAACATTTAGATCGACAGTTAGCGGCTTTAAAAGACGTTGATAAATTATTTACGGATAAATTAAGTGGGGCTAACACTAATCGGCCAGAACTG
>CAJLBJ010000035.1 GCA_905204935.1 uncultured Lactobacillus sp. | reverse complement strand
GCATTCATCACCCACCTATAGAGGATGGGCGACTTCTGCCTAAATTAAGTTAAAAATATAGGCGCACTGTTTATAAAAAAACACCTTTCTCACCGTTTTCATTTGGTAAGATAGGCATTTAACAAAAAGTTACAAACACTTACGTTAGCAACTATTATTTATCAAAAAAAGTGTTACCTGCCGCCTTTTTTAAGCGGTTCATATATGCGGCTCCTAAATCTTCTTCTGCAAATCCTTGTACTAAAATATATTTTACTGCCGGTTGCTCATCAAAATAACGCAAACCATCAAAAAGTTTCTGACTAGCTGAAACAACATCATCACCAAGACAATAAGTCAATTTAGTAGTTTCAAGTTCATTTAAAATATCTGTTGTAGCCATTATTCCAACAGCTTCAACTTGTTGTTTAGCCCAAGCTAAAGCAGCTGGCCAAGAAGTTTCATTTACAATGATTACCTGAGCATCTGGAGCATAATGCTTATACTTCATTCCAGGCGCTTTTGGTACTTCTTGTTGCTTAACTTGATGGTTATCATATAATACGTCTGTTTTTAAGATTGCTTCAATCTGTTTAGGACTAATCGCACCTGGACGTAAAACAGTTGGTGTTTCGGTGCTCAAATCTAAAATCGTCGACTCTACTCCGACTTGAGTTGGTCCATCATCCAAAATCCCAGCAATTTTCCCTTCTAAATCATGAAAAACATGCTGCGCCGTTGTTGGACTGGGTTTACCTGAAGAATTAGCTGATGGCCCTACCAAAGGAACCTGCGCTTGTCTAATCAATTCTAAAGTTGCTTGATTTTGTGGCATTCTAAAGGCTGCAGTCTTTAACCCGCCAGTTACTACACTAGGTAACGCATTTGGCTTTATTTTTAGAATCAAAGTCAATGGTCCTGGCCAAAAAGCATCCATTAGCGCACTTGCCTGTTTAGAAAGTTCACCTGTATACTCAATCACCATTTGTCGATCACACACAGTTACGATTAACGGATTATCAGAAGGTCGCCCCTTTGCTTGATAGACACGCTTTACTGCTTTTTCATTTGTCGCATCCGCGCCTAATCCATAGACTGTTTCGGTTGGAAAAGCAATTAATTCACCCAATCTTAATTCATTTGCAGCCTGTGCAATTTCGTTTAATTGATAAATCTTTGTAATTAACATCGCTATTTTTCCCTTCTAAAAACTAACCTTGACCATTCGATCGTGGCCACTTAAATCTTGTTTAACTTCAATTTTAGCTTTTGGATATAGTCGTGTAAAAATATCGCTGACAGCTCGTGCTTGTTTGAAGCCTATCTCTAAATAAATTCTACCATGTTTTGTCAAATGCATTGGTGCTTGCTTGGCAATCTTTTGGTAAATAGCTAAACCCTGATTTTTAGCAAATAATGCGCTATGTGGCTCATACTTTAAAACAGAAACATCCATATACTTCACTTCATCATCTGCAATATATGGTGGATTAGAAATCAAAATATCATATTTGGCTTGATTGTCAAATGCATCTAAGACATCACTGACAACATATTGACATGTCAAACCAAGAGCAAGCGCATTTTCTTTAGCTATTGTTAACGCTTCTGGCATCAAATCACTCAAAGTAATTTGCCATTGTGGCCGTTGTGTCTTTAAGGCAAGCCCAATCGCACCACTACCCGTACCTAAATCCAAAACCTTTTGTGGCTTAGCCTCTTCAGTTTCTAAAATCCATTCAACCAAATCTTGGGTTTCTGGCCGTGGAATCAAAGTTGCTTGAGTAACTTTTAAACGCAAGTCAAAGAAATCTGCATATCCTAACAAGTATTGCACTGGCCAATCTTGACAATATTTTTCAACATTTCTTTTGAAATACTCCCAATCTTTAACTGTCATTTGCGTTTGATAATTGGTTAGTAGCTGAACTTTGGTCCAATTCATCTGACCTTGAAGCAACAACATCACATCTGCTTGATGCTTATTATCAAACTGTTTTATAAAAGAAAAAGCCCATTTCTGAGCTTCAAAAAAGGTAATGTTAGCCATTTTGGAGTTTCTCCAATGCTTTTGTTTGATCATATAAAACTAGCGCATCAACAACATCTTCTAATTCACCGTTCATGATACGATCTAATTTATTTAAGGTTAAACCAATTCGATGATCAGTTACACGGTTTTGTGGATAGTTGTATGTTCGAATACGTTCTGAACGATCTCCTGTCCCGACCGCTGATTTACGATTTTCATCGTATGCATCTTGTTCTTTACTTGCATAGTAATCATAGACACGTGCTTTCAAGATTTTCATTGCTTTTTCACGGTTTTGTTGTTGTGAACGTTGATCTTGCATTGCTACGACAATCCCGGTTGGTAAATGCGTCATGCGCACCGCTGAAGATGTCTTGTTAATATGTTGTCCACCAGCCCCAGAAGCACGGTAAACATCCACGCGAACATCTTTTGGATCAATTTCAATTTCAACATCTTCGGATTCAGGCATGACCACCACAGTTGCCGTTGAAGTATGCACACGGCCAGCTGATTCAGTCACTGGTACACGTTGTACGCGGTGTGCGCCACTTTCATATTTCAACTTGGAATACACATTATTCCCATTAATCAATAGCGCAACTTCTTTGAAACCGCCGACTTCAGTCAATGTTGAGTCAATCACTTCAATCGACCAACCTTGACGTTCAGCATATTTAGTATACATCGTCAACAAATCACCGGCAAACAAACTCGCTTCATCTCCACCAGCTGCTCCACGAATTTCCATGATAATGTTTTTATCATCGTTAGGGTCTTTAGGAAGTAACAAAATCTTGATTTGTTCTTCAAGCGTTTCTTTTTGACGTTTAGCATCTGCCAATTCTTCTTTAACCATTTCAGTCATTTCATCATCTAAACCGCCACCAAGCATTCCTTCATCATCTTTTATTAACTGAATGACTTCTTTATAGCGATTATAACTTTCAACTGTTTCGCGTAAATCCGCCATTTCTTTTGATAACTTGGTAAAACGCTGTGTATCTGCAATCACATCAGGATCAGATAAAAGTTCTCCTAATTCTTCATAACGATCTTCTAACATTTGTAGTCTATCAAATAATTTATCCATTTTTTTCTCCTTTAATTGATCTTACTGACAACTCTGGTGCAAAGTAATGCTTACGGCAAGTTGGAAAATACATCTCATTGCCACCAATTTGAACCTGTTCACCTGTATATACTGGTTTGCCATCTTGAAGCCGTAAATTCATCGTTGCTTTTTTACCACAAAACCAACAAATTGTCTTCATTTCCTCAATTTTATCGGCATACAACAACAAATACTTAGAACCTTCAAACAATTCGTTTCTAAAATCATTTTTCAAACCAAATGCCATGACTGGAATGTTTAATTCGTCAACAATCTTGGTTAGTTGTAAAATGTGATGTTTATTTAAAAATTGCGCCTCGTCAATCAAAACACAAGCTACCTTAGTTTGGTTTTGTTTAACACATGAAAATACATCTGTTTGCGCAAAAATAGGAATCGCCTTGCGTTTCATTCCAATTCGACTAGCAACATATCCTATGCCAGCCCGATCATCTACACTGCTCGTGAATATCAAAACGTCTTTATCTTGTTCTTCGTAGTTATGAGCAACCTTTAAAATTTCAATAGTCTTACCACTATTCATCGCACCATAACGGAAAAAAAGCTGTGCCACCTATCCCACACTCCAAAAATTAGTCTCTACCTTTAAGTATATATGATTTACACTAAAATTTCATCATCGGTTTTTATTTTTACCAATCTTAGCGATAAATTCAGCATATTTTGCTAAATTATGCTAATATACAAGATAGCATATTATTTAATGATGGAGGAACAAGATGACTCTGAAAAGTTCTCTTGCAATTACAGCCGGTAAATTTTCTTACTGGTTTTTACACAATTTTTTGCATGGTGGTACCTCGTTGCCCGGTAAATTAACTTTAAAAATCGATCCTGACGTTTTAAAAAAATTAGCTGCAGACTACGAAATTGTCATCGTAACCGGTACTAACGGTAAAACCTTGACAACAGCTTTAACAGTCAAAGCTTTAAATGCCAAATTTGCTAACGTCTTAACCAATCCAAGCGGTTCAAACATGAAACAAGGTATCGTAACAGCCTTTTTAACTGCCAAAAAAGTTAAAGGACACAAAAAATTAGCTGTTTTAGAAACCGACGAAGCCAATGTCCCTATTATTTGCGATTATATCAAACCTAGTGCGTTTGTTTTAACTAATCTTTTCCGTGATCAAATGGATCGTTATGGCGAAATCTATACTACTTACGATAAAATCTTAACAGGCATTAAAAAACATCCCCAAGCAACTATCATTGCTAACGGAGATGCTCCTATCTTTAACAGCAAGCACTTACCTAATCCAACTATTTATTATGGTTGTGACTATCAAGAAGACATGTTGCAAAATGCTCCGGCCAATACCGATGGTTTACTTTGCCCACATTGCCAACACATCTTACATTTTTACAAACGAACATATAGCAACCTTGGTAAGTATATCTGTTTAAACTGTGATTTCAAGCGCCCTAAATTAACTCATAAAGTGACTAAGTTGAGTTGTCAAACTCCACAAAGTTCAACTTTCACAATCGACACACAAGAAATCACATTACCTATCGGAGGAACCTACAACATCTATAATGCTTTAGCTGCCTATAGTGTAGCACGCTTATACGATGTTAAACCGGAAGAAATCGCTCAAGCTATCAGTAATAATGATCAAAAAGTCTTTGGACGTCAAGAAGTTATTAAACTTGATGATAAAGAAGTTACTTTAATTCTAGTCAAAAACCCTGTTGGCTTAGATCAAGTCTTAGAAATGATCAAAACCGACAACGAGCCGTTTTCACTTGCAGTTTTATTGAACGCTAATTACGCAGATGGTATTGATACAAGTTGGATTTGGGATGGAAATTTTGAAAGTTTAGACTTCACCAATATTCCAGTAGTCTTAACCGGTGGTCAACGTTACCGCGATATCACTTTTAGATTGCGTGTCGCAGGAGCTGAGCAGACTACTTTTGTACAACGCCCTAATTTAGAAGAAGTTGTAACTTATTTAAAAACAGTCCCTAGCAAACATATTTATGTTTTGGCGACTTATACAGCAGTTTTACAATTGCGTAAACTTTTGGCTAGCGAAGGTTACCTAAAAGGAGGAATGCAGTAATGACTTACAGCCTACATTTAGCCCATCTCTATGGTGATTTATTAAATACCTATGGAGATATTGGTAACGTTTTAGTCTTAGATTATTATGCCAAGCAAATGGATGTTAAACTAACTAGCGAAATCGTTTCATTAGACACTGATTTTAATCCACAAAAATTTGATCTCGCTTTTTTTGGCGGTGGACAAGACTATGAGCAAGTCATCGTCTCAAAAGATATTCAAAATAAAAAACAAGCCTTGATTGATTTTATCGAAAGTGATGGTCCAATGCTTGCGATTTGTGGTGGATATCAGTTATTAGGAAAATATTACATTGGTGCTAATGGCCAAAAAATCGATGGCATCGCTGCTTTAAATCACTATACTGAAAGTCAAGATAACAATCGCTTTATTGGTGATGTTGTGATTGAAAATTCCGAAACTAAACAAATCTATCATGGCTTTGAAAACCATAACGGCGTCACCTATCTTGGAGAAGGTGAGCGTCCTTTAGGAAAAGTTTTAGAAGGTTATGGCAACAACGGTCAAGACAAAGGCGAAGGTGCTATCTATAAAAACGTCTTTTGTAGCTATTTTCATGGACCAATTCTAGCACGTAATGGCGAATTGGCTAAACGCATTTTGTTACTAGCACTTAAGCGTAAATATCCAGATGCCAATTTAAGCAAACAAGAACAATTAGAAATTAAACCGACTTATTAAAGCAAAAAGCGAAGTTTGACAAAATGTCTCACTTCGCTTTTATTCATTTAAATATGTCATCACAATTTCATCACGCTTATCCAAAAAAAGCTGATTAACCCCAGTTGGATGAATTCGATTCGTTAACACGATCAAACCTTTTTGTTCGCTTCGATCCAATAACATAAAAGTTCCGGTAAATCCTGTATGGTATAAACACAAAGCACCTTTTTTATTAAAGCGCAAATCCCAACCTAACGACCGTCCTAATTTGTTATTTGGAGTTTGGTCGGCAAACAATAGCTCAATTGTCTTTGATGTAAGTACTCTTTGATCTTTTGAATCTAACAACCATTGGCTAAATTTCACCAAATCGTTTAATGAACTAAATAACCCTGCTGAACCACAATGTTTTTTTAAGATAAAAGCTTTAGGATCATGGACTTGTCCACAAATCAAACCTCTTTTTTCATCTAATTGTGTCGGTACACACATGCTTAGATCTGTAGGTTCAAATGTACTATCAAACATTTCTAAAGGCGTTAAAACTTCTGTTACGATAACTTCTTGTACAGGTCTTTGATAAAAATGCTCAATAATCTCGCCTAAAAAAATCAAACCGATATCTGAATAAACTACTTTTTCCCCTATCCAATCCCCTACTTCTAAACCATACAGTGCCGTTAACAAATCAGACGCTGCTAATTGATTACGATTTTTTATGTAACCATTAATTGCAGAAGTATGTGTCAGCAAATGACGTACAGTCACACGTTTATCTTTAAATCGTGGAAGATACCGACAAATCGGTTCATCCAACGCTATCTTGCGTTGTTCTAATAATTTTAAAATTACCGTTGTCGTCCCAATGACCTTAGTCAAAGAAGCTACATCATACAACATATTTGGCTTTAAAAATTTTTTGCATGGTAAAATTTGACTAAATCCAAAAGATTCACTTTGAAATTTTCCCGAGGCAAAAAGCGCATATGAAACTCCTGGAACTATTTTATTTTCTTGCAATTCATGTAACAAACGTGTTGTCTTTGGATAAATCATTACTTATTTTCACCCATCTTGTTTCAATTGATTGATATAAACGATCGTAAAACGCCCATTTTGATAATCAACACGACTAGCTCGTGAATTATCCAATAAAAACAAAGGAACGTCTCCACGTAAACCTTCGATAAAATTCGATAAAATCAACCCATGTGTTACAATCAAAATATTACATTCCTCTTCTTGATATTGCTTTGCGATTGTTTCTAAAGCACGTGTCATGCGCAGATTTAAATGTGCAGAGTCTTCTATTTGCTCTGTACCATCCATCGTGCGAAACAATTCTGTCAACTCAGCCACATGCTCTTGATTCATGAAAGCTTGTAAGATCCGTTTAACTCCTAATGTTCGCAACGCAACCGGAATCATCTTGATATTTTTAGCTTCTTCAAATTTCCCAAAACTTAACTCACGTAAATCCGGATCACTATAAATCGGTGTATAGTTTTGTTTGTTTTCACTCAAAATATAATTTGCGGTCTCTTTTGTACGTTTTAAATCACTTGTATAGACCGCTGTAAACTTCACATCACGCAACTCATAACCTAAGCGTCTTGCCATACGAATCCCTTTTTTGGTTAGTGGTGAATTGGTTATGCCTTGTAATCTTTTAGAGCGATTGAGCCGCGTTTGTCCATGCCGTACCAAATAAAAATGAACAACTGCCATTTAAATCTACCTCCTTCCTATTAAGAATTATACTTTGATTATAATACGTTAAGCCTAAGTATTCAAAAGATTTACGAGATTTATTATCCTTATTTTTAAATACTTTTTAATGAACAGATTGGTTTTTTTCTCCTTTAAAAACTGGTACAATAAACAAGAAAAAGTTTTAAAAAGGAGGTTTGTAATAGTGACCAAACATTCTGCAACCATCTTTGATTTATTAACATATATTTATCGTAATCCAAATAAAGTTGTTTTTTCAAAAACAAGTTATTGCAACGTGATTCAAATCTTCATTCCTAAAAATTTTGATTTTCAAATCGACTATCAACGCTACTTTCAATGCAATATGCTAGATTCTTGGTGCTTGTATCCTACAGCACAACAAAAACACCAGCAATTACTAGAAAACTTGTGGCATAAAGTTACCAAAGCATCACTTAAATACAATGAAATCTGGTTAACTACAGCTTATTTAACAAAACAAGAAACTTATTTCATCGAAATTTCTTACGAAGAACTATTAAGCTAAAAAACTCAGGCTTACATTTGTCAGCCTGAGTTTTTTATTAATCATCTAAATCTTGTTCAATATCTAAACCATATAAATTATTAACTGGTGCATCCTTGGTAGCTGATTGTACTACTAAAATCGCAACTACTCCCTTACTAGAAACATAACCTGCTAAATTAACAACCTCTTGGACACGATAAGCTAAGCCATCTGAATTGTAGATGTATTGGCCAACACAAGGTAAACTTTCAAAAAAAGTTTTATTCATACGATAATAATCATCATGTTTAGCATCATGCATCACTAATAATGTTTTAATCATTGCGAATCCACCTTTTTAACTAGATGTTAATAACTTTATTTAAAAATGCTTTTGTGCGTTCATGTTGCGGATTATCAAACACTTCTTGCGGTGTACCTTCTTCAACCACGTATCCATCGGCCATAAAGACTACACGATCAGCCACTTCTTTAGCAAATCCCATCTCATGAGTCACTACCACCATCGTCATCCCATCTTTAGCTAGAGCTTTCATAACTTCTAAAACATCTCCGACCATTTCTGGATCAAGCGCACTAGTCGGTTCATCAAATAACATGATATCAGGATTCATTGCTAACGCCCTAGCAATCGCAACCCTTTGTTTTTGTCCCCCAGATAATAACGATGGCATCGCATCAAATTTATCGGTTAAACCAACTGTTTCAAGTAATTGGTAGGCCACTTTTTTAGCTTCATCTTTAGACATTTTCCCTAGTTCAACTGGTGCTAACATAATATTTTGACCAACCGTCAGATTGTTAAACAAGTTAAAATGTTGAAACACCATTCCGATATCTTCTCTAGCCTTATCGATATCTGTCTTAGGATTACTTATGTCGTTACCATCAATAATAATCTGACCAGATGTTGGTTCTTCTAAGCGATTTAAGCAACGCAAAAGTGTACTTTTACCAGAACCAGAAGGCCCAATCAACACAACTACTTCATTAGCTTTGACCTTAAAATCAATATCTTTTAAGACTTCATTACTGCCATAACTTTTCTTTAAATTTGAAACATTAACCTTTAATTCTTCCATTAGTTGTGAATCCTCCTTTTAACCCAGTTAGATAATAATGTCAATAACGTTATTAAAAGTAAATAAATCACGGCTACAATCGCCCAGATTCTAAAACCTTCAAGGTTACGTGCAATAATGATTTTACCAGTTTGTGTCAATTCTAATAACCCAATTACTGATAAAATCGAGGTATCTTTCAAAGTAATAATAAATTGATTGATAAATGATGGAATCATCACTTTAATCCCTTGCGGTAAGATAACCCTACGCATCGCCTTGCCAAACGGCAAACCTAAACTTCTTGCAGCTTCCATTTGTCCTTTATCAATTGATTCAATTCCACCTTTAACAAAAGCCGCTGTATAGGCACCTTCATTCAAAGTTAAAGTGATAACCCCTGCAATAAAAGCCGGAATCTTTGAACCTGTTAGACTAGGAATACCATTATAAATAAACAGTGCTAAAACAATCAATGGTAACCCACGGAAAATATAAATAATCGTAGTTGATACTCCACGCGCAAATTTATTAGGTACTACTCCCAAAAGACCTAGGAAAACACCAAAAATAGTTGCTCCAATGATTGAAACTACGGTTAATTTTAAGGTTTCTAAAACTCCATCCCACAAAACTTCTTTATTTTCTTTTAACAAGCCTAAAATAGTATGGCTATCGCCTTGTTTGGCAGTAGCTTGTTTTTTGGCAACAGTTGCTTTTTTCCCTACATAACGTTGGATAATCTTGTTATATTCACCGTTTTCTTTGAGTTTCTTTAAACCCGCATTGAATTTTGCTAATAATTCTTGATTTTCACCTTTTTTTACAGCAAAACCATAATCACCAATATCGGTCGGCTTTGTAGCAATTTCTAAGCCTAGCCCGGTCTTAACGCCATATTCTAAAACTGCACTGTCATCAAAACATGCTACGGAATTTTCATTTTTAACATCATTATAAACACTATCAGAATCATCAAATGTTGTCGTTGTAAAACCATACTTATCCTTAATGGAGTTTGCATAATCCGCCCCAGCTGTTCCAGTTTTAACCGCAACATTTTTACCTTTCAAGTCTTTAAGACTTTTAATTCCAGATCCTGGCTTAACTGCCATTACAATTCCTGAAGAATAATATGGATCAGAAAAGTCAAACTTTTGCTTACGTTCATTTGTAATCGTCATCCCAGCAATCATTGCATCTGCTTGACCAGAACTTACCGATTGAATCGCAGCATTAAAGCCAACTGGTTTAATATCAACCTTAAACCCTTCTTCTTTAGCGATTGCCCGTATTAAATCCATATCAATTCCGACATATTTATTGTCTGCATTAGCATACACAAACGGTGGGAAAGTTACGTCTGTATCAATAACATACGTTTTTTCTTTTGCATTAGCTGTCGTTGACTGGAAGAAGACGAAAGCTAAGCACACACTAAAAATCAGACTAACCGTTGTAATAAATTTTTTCATCATATCTTCCCCAATCTTTTTTAATAATATTAAGTATAGCATATCTTTGTCATAAAATGATACATAAAACCTCAGTTAAAATAAACTATGTTTTCTTTTCCAGCCCTCCAAAAGGAAGAAAACACTTATTTAACAAGGTTTTCAGCGTTATGAGGAACTTTTTAAAAAAATAATATTTTTCCACATCACTCCTCTACCCTTTTTCATACATGTTATATAATAAATCACCAAAAATAGTGTTTCCATTTAATATAAAAGCATTTTCCCCAAAAATTAAATTTACATTTAAATGTAATAAAATATAACATTTAAATATTCAAAAAAATTACCAATTTTAATCACCACGGTGGTAGAATTAAAAATATCAGTTATTTTTTCATGAAAGGTGGTCCTCATTTTGGACAAAACTTCACAAATCAATTTAATCAAGGAATTTGCCGATGAATATAGCGTACCTGGTTTCGAACAAGCCATGGTTAAACGCTTCTTGAGCTATGCTAAAAAATATGGTCAAACCGAAGTCGATGGCTTATTTAATGCATATGTCGCACGCCATGAAAACAATGGACAAAAGCCTCTTGTTCAACTCGATGCTCATTCTGATTCGGTTGGTTTTATTGTTCAAGCCGTTCGTCCCAACGGTTTAATTAAATTTGCCACACTTGGCGGCTGGGTTCCTACAAATATTCCTGCCACTAAAGTTGTCATCAAAAATAAAGAAGGCAAACATATCAAAGGAGTTGTTGCAACTAAGCCACCTCACTTCATGACTAAAGAAGAGTTAAATCAAGTCCCTGTAATTGCCGAAATGTCAATCGATGTTGGTTCATCCAGTCGGCAAGAAACAATCGATGAATATAAGATTGACACAGGGTGCCCAATCTTTGTCGATGCTACTTGTGAATATTTTGAGCAAACAGGCCTATTCTTAGGCAAAGATTTTGATAATCGCCTTGGAGCAGCAGCATTGATCGATGTTTTAGATCAATTACAAGGTCAAAATTTAGCAGTCGATGTGACAGCTGCCTTATCAAGCCAAGAAGAAGTCGGCTTACGAGGTGCTCATGTTACAGCACGCAAGCTTAATCCCGACTTAGCAATTGTTTTTGAAGGTTGTCCATGTGATGATACTTTTACCCCTGATTGGTTGGCTCAAACAGGTTTAAAACGCGGACCAATGTTACGTGATTTAGATACAACATTCATTGCCAATCCGATTTTTGAAGAATTCGCAGCTAATCTTGCTGATAAACTTAATATCCCTTACACACGTTCTGTTAGAACAGGTGGAGGAATGAATGGAGCTGCCATTGCATACTGGAACGGAGCTCCAACAATCGTTTTAGGTATCCCTGTGCGTTACGAACATACCGCCTATAATTGGGCAGCTTTGAGTGATTACCAAAACGCCGTTAAAATTGCGGTTAATGTTCTTAAAGAATTAGACGAAAAAACAATTGCATCTTTTAAATTAGCAGATTAAAAAAATAAGCTTTATTTCACAGAATCGTGAAGTAAAGCTTATTTTTATGCGTCAAAATAGATATTTTGTCGGTTGACAACTATTTCAAAAAAGGTCTATACTAAAGAAGTTGATTTTATTGGGCATTCGCCAAATTGGTAAGGCAGTGGACTCTGAATCCATAATTTACAGGTTCGAACCCTGTATGCCCAATCATATATAATAAAAACCTCTTCATCAGCCTAGACTGATGTGTACCCAGTTTTCTGGACACGTTAAAATTTAATAAATTATCCTATGGAT
>CAJLBJ010000034.1 GCA_905204935.1 uncultured Lactobacillus sp. | reverse complement strand
CAAGTATACGATGATTTTATATATTTCATCTGTATACTTAGAAGGCATTATAGCCAATTCAGTAAGAGGGTTTTTTTATTTTAAAAAGTTAAGCTCAATAACTTTATATACCTGTTTTTGCAAAAAAATTGGGACTGCTAACAATTCTAGCAATCCTAAAAATTACATACTCAATTAATATAACCTTTGTAAAGTTTTCAAATGCGCCTTAGCTTACCTTGAATACAGAATATATTTTTATACAAGTATATTTCTAAAAGTAAATTTATATTTTATGAAAAACATAGTAAATCAGATTTTAAATTTATATACAAAAATAAATGTCAATAACCATCTCACTAAAAAAATGATGGTCATAAAGAATAAAGTTTTTAGGTCAAAGCATTACCAAACATATCCCTTACAGCTAGATTTAGCTACGCTGAGCTCTATTAGCTTTAACAAACTCCATAAAATCTTGTTGATAATCTGTAATAAAAGCATACAATAAATCACTATCTTGCCCGATAAAATCCATCCTAAGTGTTGCATTTTCTAAGGTCACTTGGCGATATCCTTGTGCCAAATCTTGATAGATTGCGGCTTGATTTTGTGCACGATTATTTGCAGGATCATTTGATCGTGGATCCCAAAATATAAAATAACGTTGAATTTGTCTTAACAAATACTTAACTTCAAAATAAGCCAAGTCTGAACGTCTTTTCAGTCTGACTATTAATTCTAAAGCATCTACTGTTGTGAAAAGCAAATAAAAGTCACGACAAAAAAATCATTTAAAGCAGGCTTAATACTAAAATCTTTTAAACCAAAATAAGATATCTTATCGGCTTTAAGAACCATTTGATCACAATTTTCAAAAACTAAGGTTATCTCTTGTAATAACTTTAAATTAAAAGCTTGGCCTGGAAAATTAGTCAAATATTCTATAGCATCAGTCAATGATTCAGATAATTTATTTTGTTCAAAATCTATCAATAACTTAGGCTTTAAAAGTTCAGATAATTGATTACTCATAAGGTGCCTCCCCCTTAACTTAGTATTTCACATTATTTTGCAGATAAAATCAAGAAATTATAAAAAAAGATTCTCAAGCCTCCTAAGTCTCAAGAATCCTTTATTTTAGTCAACTGATGGACGATAAAAATTACGGCGATCCATACCAAAAATACGCTCTGAGAATTCTCCAGGCGTTGTTTTTTCTAAAGCTGTTTGAATCATCTGAATCGAGGCATCTAAGTCATCTAAATGATGTAAAATTTCTGCCTCTAGCAAATGTGGTTGCACAGGTGAGCCATATTCTAATAATCCATGATGTGCTAAAATCATATGCCGTAATAATAAAATATCCTGGCCATTTTTATCCATATTTAAAGCTTGACACGCACTGACAATTTCTTCATCTATCAAAACAATATGTCCTATTAAATTACCTACATTTGTATAACTAGTTGCAACAGGTCCCGAAAGTTCACTAGTTTTACCTAAATCATGCAGGAAAATCCCTGCATAAAGTAAAGATTGATCAATATTAGGATAGTTTTTTAATACTGCTTGAGCTAAACGTAAAATTGACAAAGTATGAAAAGCCAAGCCTCCATTATATGCATGATGATTAGTCTTAGCTGCTGGATATTCAAAAAAGGCTTTTTTATGTTTATTTATTAAATAACACACAATTTGGTAAAGTGTTGGATTTGTAATTTCTTCTAAAAAAGCTTTGAATTCCTCATTCATCTGCTCTGATGAAACAGGAGCTCCTTTCACATATAAACTAGGATCACTAGGCTCTTGTTCATTTGCTAATCGCATACCTAAAATCTTGATTTGTGGATTTTGTTGGTATGTTTCTCGTTTTCCTTTCAACAAAACAACGCATCCTGCTTGAAACTGTTCAATTTCTTCTGGACTAGCATCCCAAAACTTACCACTAATTTCTCCTGAAGTATCAGCAAAATTAAACGCAATAAATTTTTTGCCATTCTTAGCCAAACGTACTTCTGCTGCCTTTATCAGGACAAAAAGTTCCATGTTATCATCAACTTCATAGTCTAATAGTTTTTTTTCAGTCACAATACCCCTCCTATTTCCAATGTCTGTCTTTATATTTTAATACATCTTTGCCAAATATCCTAGTCACACTAGAAAAAAAGGGATCTTTAAGATCCCTTTTTTAAACTATTAATATAATTCTCTAACAGGTTGGAAAATAATCTTATTAATATCTTCAAATAATGTATTTAATGCTTGTTCTTTCATCATTAAATCTGCTAATGCTGGATAATTTTCTGCATCTTGTGCCAACTGACGCATTTCTTCTAAATCTTCTTTGGAAATTTCTTCGCCAGATAATTGTTTTTGTTGAAATTTTTCTTGAATATTACGTACTTTTTGGTAACATTCATATGCTTGTGGTTCATCTTTTAAATGTTCCATCGCTACTTTTAAATCTTGGTATTCCTTTGTTTGACGCAAATCTTGTTCTAATTGATTTGCTGTATCATAAATATTAATCATTATTTTACCTCCATAAATTAATTTCCAAAAATTCCTTCAATAAATTGTTTGGCTTTTTGTTTTAAATCATTTGCCTTTTGAGATAAACTATCGCCTGCTTTTTTAACCGTATCCCAAATATCAGAAGTGTTACTTTGAACAATCTCATCTTTATCTGATGCTGCTTTAACATCAAATGGTGTTTCTTTAGTATATGGTAAAATATTTTCCATCTCTGTCTTAAATAGTAATGAACCACCTCGATATCCTTCATTTTCCATCGAATATTTTGACGAGTCAAATCCTACCCAAGTTGCAACTACAACATCTGGTGTATAACCTACATACCAATGATCAGTATCTGCTCCTTGCATCCCATTTGCACTTTCGGTCGTTCCGGTTTTACCTGCAATCGTATACCCATAAGGCTTAGCACTTGCACCTGTTGCTGTACTTAGCTGATAGACGTCAATCATCATGCTAGTCATTTCCTTTGCAACATGTGTAGTCATTATCCGTTTGCTTTTTACTTCGGTATTATCTACCAAGACCTTACCAGACGCGTCAACAATCTTAGTAATTAAATGAGGTGTACACAAAACACCATTATTAGCAAAAGCTGAATAAGCACTTGCTATTTGATAAGGTGAAACTCCTTTTTTCAATCCACCTAATGCCAAACTTAAATTAGCATCAGAATCAGCCAATTTAATGCCAAATTTTTCAACAGATGCAAACCCTTTATTAACACCTATCTTATTTAAAAGCCAAACTGCCGAAGTGTTTTTACTCAAAGCCAAGGCTTGATACATCGGCAATTGCCCACTATAAACATTATTCCAATTATGCGGTGTATAGTTATTTGAACCATAAGATTCTAACTTATCTTCTAACAGTGAATCAAAATGATACCCATTTTGTAAAGCTGGCGTATAAACAGCCAATGGTTTAATTGTTGAACCAGGTGATCTTATTAATTGAGTTGCTCGATTATATCCACGAAAAACATGCGTTCCTTCGCGACCACCTACAAGTGCATTTACACCACCAGTTTGCGGATCAAGTGCAATTGATGCACCTTGTGCTTTTGTTCCATCATTAGCATTGTACGGAAATAGTGTTGAATTAGCAAAAGCTACTTGCATCCTAGCTTGGTAGTTTTGATCGAGTGCCGTATAAATCTTATAACCACGATTCATGATTTCTTCTTCAGATAAGCCATATTCATTGATTGCTTCATTAATAACTGCATCAAAATAATAAGGATATTTATAACCTGAAGTATACGTGTAATTATCATTAGTCTGTATTGGTTGTGCTTGATATTGCTTGGCTTGTGTCGCTGTTATTTTATCAGCTTCAACCATCAAGTTTAACACCAAATCGCGTCTCTTTTTTGAATTTGTTGGATTATCCAACGGATTATACATACTTGGATTGGTCAACATTCCTGCTAACGTAGCTGCTTGAGGCACCGATAATTGACTAGCATGCACTCCAAAATACTTTTCAGAGGCATCTTCAACGCCCCAAACCCCATTACCAAAATATGCATTATTTAGATACATTGTCAAGATTTCTTTTTTTGAATAAACATTTTCGACCTGCATCGCTATAAAGATTTCTTTAGCCTTACGTGAAAAGGTCTGTTCTTGTGATAAAAAAGCATTTTTAACCAATTGTTGGGTCAAAGTACTTCCACCACCACTGATATAATTGCGACCCGTTACTTTGTTTTTCAGATATAAAAATGCAGCTCTGCCGATTCCTTTAATTGAAAATCCGTATTCATGATAAAAATCACGATCTTCAGTTGCTAAAACCGCATCTTGAATATTTGGCGAAATTTGGTCTAACGAAACCCATGTCCCCTTTTGTGAATACAAATACCCCGCTTTTTGACCGGCATTATCATAAATTTCAGTAGTTTGTTGTAAAGCTGACTTCAAGCCTTTAACATCTGTTGTCTTAGCTAATGCGACTAAATAAACGCTGATACCTAAAAACAAACTCAAACCTACTACGATTAGCCAACGCCACATTTGGTAGCGACGCCACTTAGCTTTAAACCACATCTGCAAATGCTGATATGCTTTTTTTATTGCCTGTTGTAGCCGCTGTGTAAAAGATAATTGATCCATAACAAGAGCTAACCCTTTCGCTATTTTGAAATATTTAGTTTCATCTTAGCATACTCAATCTTAATGCCTTACTATTTATTTTGACTTTTAAAAAAACTTAATTACAAAACATCCAAATCAATATGTTCCGTAAACATTTCATAGACATTTTGTGCATCTTGAGCGGATGCACTAATTAAAACAAGCGTATCAAAACCCGCTAAGGTCCCAACAACTTCTTTAATCGCCAAATCATCAATAATTGCAGCTAAAACATTCGCATTACGTGCTGATGTCTTAACAACGTTCATGAATTCAACTTTTGTGATATTGGTTACAATTTCTGAAATCATTTGAAAAAGACGTTCTTCTTCTGTTTGATTATTAGCTTTAAAGATAACATAACGAATATTTCCATTACCGTCTTGTTCCTTAACAATCTTCATTTCACGAATATCACGCGAAATTGTAGCCTGCGTAGCTTTAATTCCATTTTCTTTTAAAGCATTTAATAAAGCTTCTTGCGTAGAAATAATATTTTGATTGATTAATTGTTCAATCTTTGCTTGACGAATTTCTTTCTTCATTCTTAGTCTCCTTTAACAACCATTAATGTTAGGATTATTATACCATTGAAGTTTGCAAGACTAAAGCTACACGCTTAAAGGCAAGTAATCAAAGGTTCTCCAAACGTTTTAACATATGTCCGTTTAAAACAATTCGCGAAGTTCGATTGAATAATAGTCCCTCTTGTTTAAAATCAGCAATAACATCATCAATTATCGTATGCCCAGAATAAGTGAGCGACTCCATTACTGAATGTGTTAACATTTTAGGCAATAGTACATTCCCATCTTCTAACTTGCGCCCCCATTTTTGAGCAAAAAGCAAAAATAAAGCACCCATACGTTTTTTCCGTGATCCACTTAATAGCTTCTTTTCTAATTCGAGTGTTTCATAACTCTTTTTAGCTAAACAATTAAATAAAAATAATGACATTTTAGAATTATCTTCTGATAATTTTTTAATTTTATTCAAAGGAAACATTAATATCTCACTAGATTTGCAAGCAATCGCTTGTTGAATCTCAAAACAACGCTGATTAACTTCTAAACTTGCCGGAAAATATTGATTTGAAAAGTAAAGCTGACATACACAATCACCATCATACACTATATTTTTCAGCAAAACACCGCCACTAAAAATCATATAAAATGTTGCTTTATATTCTTTTTCACTCGCAAATATACTTTGTCCCTCTTTATAACGCTTTAAAACACCCAATTTAGCCAATTGAATACTATCACTTTTATCCAACCCAACTACTTCTTGTAAGTATTGATTTATCTTTACATATTCTAAAAACCTTTCTTTTTCTTCCACTTTAGTACACTGCTTCCTTTTAAAAGATTTAAAACGATTTCACAATAATTTTAATACTTATATCAATATTTTTCAAATTATTTTTTATACACGTTGTAATTTAACCGCTAGTGACTGTAAAAATGTAGTAGAAATAATTAAACAAGCACCTATAAGCTCACCTACTCCTAAATTTTGGTGCAACCACAAAATTGACAACAAGGTCGCTGTTAGTGGTTCAAACGCACTCAACATCCCTGTTGTTTCAGGCGGAATAAATTTGAGACTTTGTAAATAAAATAAATAAGAAAACATTGTTCCTATAACAACAACACAACTTAAATCAAACAAGGCTGCTAGTGTTAGCTGTGGCGCTGGAATAAATATTAAAACAGGGATAAAGAAGATTCCCCCAACTATCATTGCTAAACCAATCACTATTCGCGCATCGAATTCGCGTAGCAACCTGCGTGGTAACAACGTATAAGAAGTTTGACTCACACCTGCCATAATTCCCCAAAAACAAGCAGGAAGCGATAAGCTTAGTTCTGTTAAATTTCCATTAGTTACAACTAGCACCGTTCCCAATAATGCGATTATTAAAGAAATAACATCTATTCTGCGTGGAAGTACCCAATTACGTAAGCACAGGTACAAAATAATAAATAATGGTCCTGTAAATTGTAGGATAGTCGCTGTTGAAGCATTGCCATACTGAATTGCTAATAAATAGGTCAGCTGTGATGGAATCACCCCGAAAAGTGCAAACATCATTAATTCAATGATATTTTTTTTACGTAAAAATGTTTGCCATTGCTGTTTAGAAATAACGATTAAGCTCCAAATCACCAATAGGCTCCCAGCACTCAGTAAACGAACACCTACAAGCCATGGCGCTTGAACATTAAATTTAGTAAATAAAGTTTGGGCAAAGATTCCAGATAAGCCCCAAAAAACACAACCGATAATTGCATAACTGAATCCTTTGTTTTTCATACTATATAACTCCTCTAAAAAAACTGCATGTGAACATTATAACTAAAAACATTAATTTTGAGCATATAAAAAGTGATTTTTATCAAAAAATCACTTTACTGATATACATATTTTCAATCAATAAAAACTAAATTCTGCCAACGTCTAGCCCACTTTTTACGATTAATTCGTCTTTGAAAGGCTTCATGTTGAGCTTGTCCTTTAGCAAAACCATCTGTTGCTTTTACCCGCAATTCAAATAAGTCCTCTAAACCATAAGGTGCAACAACAGAAATGTTATTCATTCTATCACAACTAACAGCAACAGAACTGCATGTTTCAGGAAAATGTTGTACCGTATCAAAAATATCTTTACCCACGACTAGCTTATTAGCATGACGCTTAGGCAAAGCTATATTAACTAGATTCCACAAATATTTGGAATATCTTTGATTGATCTGCGTTTGACGTGTTAAGTAATCTTCATTAGATTCGCTCGCGTCATAATAAAAAACATCTATGTTACCAAACACTAAACTCGAAGGCAATTGATGTTTTTTATTCCAAACAAAATCACGAACAGCACCTGCACTAACATAGGCTTGTGGTAGATGCATTGCATTAATTATGTTGAAGACTTCCATGAATTCAAGATCTTGACGTAACAACTCAACAAGTTGTTCTTGATACTTCATTTCAAATCATCCCTTCTTTTTTATACCATTACTATTGTAGTTGCTTTTGTTAAAAAAAACTATCACTTTACGAAAAATTTATTAAAAAGATAATCTAAAGCTTGATATTTCAAGCTTTTTCAAATTTGTTGTGTCAAATAAAAGTTGCAATACATCCCAGCAGCCGTTATACTTAAGAGTAAAACGTTTCCATAACAAGGGAATTATTTAGGAAAGTAGGGGTTTATTAATGGAAAAAATTTTAGCAATTAATTCGGGAAGTTCAAGTTTGAAATTCAAATTATTTGAAATGCCAGCTGAAAATGTTTTGGCAGCCGGGTTAATTGAAAGAATAGGCATTGCCGGTTCAAATATTACAATCAAACATGGTACTGAAAAATTCACAAAAAAAAGCAATATTAAAGATCATCGATTTGCCGTAGATGAATTGATGCATCTTTTATTAGAACTGCATATTATCAAGGACTATCATGAAATTGCAGGTGTCGGCCATCGTGTCGTTGCAGGTGGTGAATATTTTGCTAAATCTGTCATTGTCGACGATTATGTAATTCAAAAAATCAAAGAAATTTCAGACTTAGCACCACTGCATAACCCAGCTAATTTAGTAGGTATCAAAGCATTTAAAGCTATTTTACCTGATACATTATCTGTTGTTGTTTTTGATACAGCCTTTCATCAAACCATGCCTGAACCTAATTTCATTTATAGTGTACCTTATGAATGGTATGAAAAACACAGCGTTCGTCGTTATGGCGCACATGGAACAAGTCATCGTTATGTTGCACACGAAGCCGCTAAAATGTTAAATAAACCACTTGAAGAATTAAATTTAATCACTTGTCATCTAGGTGCTGGCGCTTCGATTTGTGCGGTTAAAAATGGTAAGTCATTTGACACTTCAATGGGCTTTACTCCATTGACCGGCTTAACAATGGCTACTCGTAGTGGTGATGTTGACATCTCTTTAGTTTCTTATATGATGGAAAAATTACACATTGATTCTATCAGTGAAATGATTTACATTTTAAACAAGGAATCAGGACTATTAGGAATTTCAGGCATTTCTCCTGATATGCGCGATATTGAAGAAGTTGCACACACTAATCATCGCGCTAAATTATCCTTAGATATTTTCTTTAAAGACGTAGTTAAATACATTGGACAATATATGTGCGAGATGGGTGGCCTTGACGCCATTGTCTTTACAGCTGGTGTTGGTGAAAATTCACCTGAAACAAGAGAAGCTGTTATGAAACAACTTGCATTTTTAGGTGTAACAATTGATCCAGAAGAAAATCAAAAACGTGGAACTGCTGCTTTCGTTTCTGGAGCAGACTCAAAGATTGCAGTCTTATGTATCCCAACCGATGAAGAAGTCATGATTGCTCGTGATGTTTATGCCTTAAAATAAAACAATAAAAAACTCCAAGTCTTGTATCGTGCCTTTGAAGTACACAAATTAATCGTACACTCAAAAGCACATTCTTTACAAAGCTTGGAGTTTTTATTTTATTGTTTATTCAAATAAGAATTTTTCATACCATATGTCAGATAAATAATTATCCCAATAATAAACCAGCCACCTGTGTAAAGTTTAGCTTCATTATCTAATCCTAAAAAGACAACTAATGATCCTAAAAAGGCTAAGGCAGGCATTACTGGATAAAGTGGCATCTTAAAACCTGGTTGTAATAAATCTTTTCCTTCACGTGGACGCAAGCGATAAATTCCTAAAGAAACAAACATAAATGCTACTAATGTTCCTGCAGAAATTAATTGTGAAAGTGTTGTAAATGGGAAAACAGCTCCTAAAATAATGCTAACAACAGTTAATAAAATCAACGCATTTCGTGGTTGGTTATCTTTGTCTAAGGCACCTAACCATTTAGGCAACATTCCATCGCGACCAAATGAATATAATAGGCGTGAACCAGCCATCATCATCCCAATTAAGGCAGTAAACATTCCGATAACAGCGATTGCTTGCACTAAAGAGGCAATTGCTGGATGGCCTGCTTGACGCAAGGCCCAACCAACTGGCTCTGCATTACCAGCATAGTTAGTATATTTAAACATTCCTACTAAAACAAGCGATACAGCCACAAATAACACAACTGCAATTGCTAGTGAACCCAAGATTCCTCGTGGCATCGTTTTAGATGGATTTTTAGCTTCTGCTGCATTTGCTGCAATAGAATCAAAACCAATATAAGAAAGAAAAATAGAAGAAACCCCTGCATAAATTCCTTGCCAACCACCAAAAGAAGTTCCATCAGCATTCTTATGATATTCAGGAATGAAAGGTACATAATTATCGAAATTAATCGCCGTCAAACCAACGATGATAAATAAGATAATTGCTAAAACTTTCAAAACAACCAATGCATTTTCAACACGTGCAGCCCCAGAAACTCCTCGTGACAATAGCAGCGCAATCAAAACAATTACGATCACAGCTACTAAGTCAAACCAACCACCATCAGTTCCTAAAGCATTTGATAGTTGTGATGGTAATTTAACACCAAGTGGTGCAATTAAGCCTCTAAAATTCGCAGATAAACCAGAACCAACAAATGCTACGGCAATGAAATATTCTGCTAATAAAGCCCAACCGGCAACCCAGCCAAAAACTTCGCCCCAAATAATGTTAATCCATGAATAAGCTGAACCTGCAAATGGCATGGCAGACGACATTTCAGCATAAGCAAAAGCTACCAAAGCAGCCACAACTGCAGCCACTAAAAATGATAAAGCAACGGCAGGACCTGCATGTTGCGCAGCTACTACCCCGGGTAAAGTAAAAATTGATGTTGAAACAATCGTCCCAACCCCTAAGGCCAAAAAGTCTTTAACTGTTAAAACTTGCGGTAGGTGCGCATCTTTTAACTTATAAACTTTTGGATCTTCTTTTAACGTCATGCGTTTCCAAAATTTCTTCATATAGTTTCTCCTCCGACTCTCTTATTACAAACGTAATTCTTAAGAATAGTTAAAAAAATTATAGCAAACAACTTTTAACAGGTCAATTGAAAAATTAGAAAAATCTTTACTAAAATAAGAAAAGCAATTCAAACAAGCCCTTACTTTTAGCATTTTCCTCTTTATAAAAAAGTTTTTTCTAATATTTATGAAAGAATTATTAGAATTAAAAAAGAAGAGTTTAACCTAACAGGTGCACTCTCCTTATTTCAATGGATCCAAAAGTTTAACAATCTTCTTTTCAAGCTGCGTAACACTAATCATGGTTACAGAATAAAGCGTCATAAAAAATGCCAAAAAAACAAGATCCCTTTTAACAGCAATAAATAGTGATACAAAAAATAATACTTGTCCCAAAAGTGACCACTTACGTTTTTCTTTAACCAATTTACCTAATTGCAAATTTTCACGAACTGATAATTCATCTGGATTACGTAACCTCTTGCCTGAACGATATTTAATTAAGTCATAATTAGTTTTAATATTATAAATAGTTATGACGACAAAAGCTATATAAATTATTATTGTAAAAATCATTTTTTCTCCTTTAATTAAAAAGGCGACCTTATCTAGGTCACCTTTGTTTAACGTGCTATCATAACATCACAAGTAGCAGTACGAATAACATAGTCTGTAACCGCACCCACTAATACTCGTTCGACTGGATTTAGTCCTGTTGGGCCCATGATTATTAAATCATTTTTATGATCTTTAGGAAAATCACGCGCAATCACTGTTCGTGGTGCACCAAAACGTACATGTGCTTCAATGTCTTCAAATCCTTGTTTCTTAACAGTATCAACTAATTCAACTAAATATTTATCAATATCTTCAAATGTTTGATAAACAACATCTCCATTAACATCAATCATTCCAGCAAAGCTAACGGAAAACTGTTTTAAATCAATTACATTTAACACATCAATGTGCGCCTTATTACGTTTAGCTATCTCAACTGCTTTATATAATGCATGTTCAGCTGCTTGAGAGCCATCAACTGGCACTAAAATATTTGTATATTGTTGTTCTGTCATGGTAAACACTTCCTTGTAGAAATTGTTTCAGACTGGTGTCTTTTCTAATATAATTATAACATAATTTATCTTTATAAGCTAGATTGAGACAATTCAATTTAATTTTAGTTATCCTCATGAATCAAAACATACTCTCTAAATTTGTTACGCATATATTCTAACTCAGTCATCTCGTCTAATTCATCAGATAAAAAAGAATTTATGTCTACCAATACTGTGTAAAAATCATGTTTCTTATCATTCATATTATCCATTTCAGAAACATATGACCGTTTCAAATTTTTTAAAAGCAAATTAGCTAGATTAGTTTCACCTCGTGTCATATAACTAAGTGCTTGTTGAGCTTGTTGTTGGTAAAGCTTAGCTCGTTCTAAATAATAATCCATTTTCTCTCCTCCATAAATGCTTTTTTCTTGCGTTTTCAAAAATGTAATACCTATATATTACATCTTCTCCAATAGCTAATTTTTAGAAATCGCTTTCTTTTTTACAATACCATGATTTATACCCTTAGGTCAACTTCTCAGCTTTTTCTTATAATTATCCTTCTAACAGACACAATGTTCAAAAAATGTTATACTAACAGTAGTACTAAGCTTTACTTAGGAGGGATAAAATGTTTTTAACAACCGGTGAAATCAATCGTACTTATACTATCAAAGGCGTTATCAACGCTACTGTTAAACGTGAATTGAGTGCTGATCAATTAGATGAAGTTGATCAATACGATGAATTATATAATGAAGTCAAAACCAAATTAATCGAACGTGCTGTCGCCAAAGACGGTGATGGTATCATTGGAGTTCGTTTTGAACCACAAATCGTTCGTGTATCAGTTGGTCCTAAATATATGTTATTACATGGCTATGGTACAGTTGTAGGCTTCCCTAAAAAGCCACTCTCTTAATAAAAGACTTTTCTTTTTATATAAAATGCGGTATATTAATAAAAGATTCGACTTGAATTTTTTTGCCGTTGTGGCGGAACTGGCAGACGCGCAACGTTCAGGTCGTTGTTTGGTTTTCCAAGTGCAGGTTCGATTCCTGTCAGCGGCATTTTATAAGAATGGTAAGAGTCCTTTTTAAGGGCTCTTTTTTAGTATTTGGATTAAAAATATCGATATCAAGATTACATATTCAATGTTAACGCTTTAAATAAATTATTAATGTGATATTATAATTTTATTCTTGTATAAAATCCACTACAACTACAGATAAAAAATTGCAAAGACTATATGTGAACTACTCACCACTTAGCTAAACCTAACGGTT
The DNA here is from genome assembly GCA_905204935.1 of uncultured Lactobacillus sp. Lineage (GTDB taxonomy): Bacteria > Bacillota > Bacilli > Lactobacillales > Lactobacillaceae > Ligilactobacillus. The sequence goes on along the minus strand of CAJLBJ010000034.1, from coordinate 18 downwards.
CTTAACGCTTGAAGTGGG
>CAJLBJ010000033.1 GCA_905204935.1 uncultured Lactobacillus sp. | reverse complement strand
TTCATCACCCACCTATAGAGGATGGGCGACTTCTGCCTAAATTAAGTTAAATTAATATAAGCTTAAGATGCTATCTTATACTTTTATATTAAAATATATATTTTCTAAGGAGAACACATTATGAACTACGAACTAACGACAGCTACTGAGCAACAACAATTTTATGAACTTTACTTGTATGCATTTAACAAAGAAGATAGCCAACAGCGCCGGGATTTCTTTTTTTATCGCTATGATCAAGCATTAACCTATGGCATCAAAGCAAATGATCAACTTGTCAGCGCCTTATATGCAATTCCTTTGACAGTTGGTTTCCAAAGTGCAACTTATTCAATGCATGGAATCGGTGATGTGATGTCCGCTCCTGAGTACAGCGGTCGTGGTGGTGCTGGCAATTTATTGCGCTATGCTCTTGAAAAAATGGCACAACAAAAGGTCGCTTTATCTTATCTGGCTCCCTTTTCGTTTACTTATTATCGCAAGTTTGGTTACGAACACGTTTTTGACAAGATACATTATCAAATTAGCGCAGATAAACTAAGACAATTCCAAATTCCTAAAGTTACTTGCGGACACCTCCAAAAAGGCGCACTCATAGATTTCATTGCAATAATCGATCCACTTTATAAAAATAGTCCATTAGCTAATAACGGTGGAATCATTCGTTCCAAGAAATTGGTGGCATTATTTAACCTTAAAAAATTCCTGGGACGTTGCCGTTTATTACGATGATAATGCAGTAGCTCAAGGTTATTTATTGTATGAACGTTCTGGGTTAACTTTGACAATTAAAGAATTTGTCTATCAAACTTCCATAGCTAAAAATGCTTTATTAACTTTTATCAGCAAGCATCAAAATTCATTTACCACAATCATCTACGAAACACCTAATCTTGATTATTTAGGTTTGTTCACAAGTGATCCATATTTGTTTGAAGCTAAAATCGTTCCATACATGATGGCGCGAATCGTTGATTTAAAGAGTTTTTTTGATAGCTATCCGTTTGCTGGTAATCTCGATATTTGTTTAGAATTAAGTGATCCTGTACTTAGCCAAAACACCGGAATCTGGCGCTTACAAGCTAAAGATGGTGTTACCAGTTTAGTCAAGACTTCAGCAAAAGCCCAACTTACTTTGACAATTCAACAACTTAGTCAAATTTTTCTAGGAGCAACTTCGGCTAGTCGTTTAGCTAAATTAGGTCAAATAAAAGTCGCAGATAAGATCGTGCTAACCAAGCTAGATGCTGCTTTAAGCGCAGTTACGCCTACCTTAGTCGATTATTTCTAGGAGACTGTCATGATTAACATAATTGAAATTCCCGTGACAAAACGCCAAGATTTCTTAGATTTTTTGCTTTTAGCCGATGAACAACCAGAATTGGTCGCACAATATATGTTTAAAGGACAAATGTATGCTTTAATATATCAACAAACACTTTGTGCGACTTGTCTAGTCTTACCGTTTAACAAAGCGGATATAGAAATTAAAAATTTAGCAGTTTTACCGGTATTTCAACGCCAAGGACTAGGTAAAAAACTTTTATTAGCAGTCTGTCAAAAATATCCCAAAGCAACATTTGCTTATGTTGGGACCGGTCAAAGTCCCGTGACCATGAATTTTTATCAGCACTGTGGTTTTGAATATGCCTATCGTATCAAAAACTTCTTTTTAGATAATTATGATCATGAAATATTCGAAGAAGGTATACAATTAGTTGATATGATTTATCTCAAAAAGAAATTGACTAATTGTTAACTTTACGGGCCAAACTGCTCAAAAAAGCGCTGGTTTTGATTTGGAAATAAGCGTATCCTAAATGATCAAATGAGCAATCTTGGCCAAAGTTTATTTAATCAACGTAAAAAACAAGGTTTGTCACAAGAACAAGTCGCACAAAAACTAGGAGTCAGTCGCCAAACGATCTCAAAATGAGAAACAGACGAAACTTTACCCGACGTCTATCAAGCTAAGCGTCTCGCCAAAATTTATCAAACTAGTCTAGATGAACTCTTAACATTTGATACTAACCTCAGTCAAATCAAAGAAGCCATTGCAAAAGCTCCAGAAAAAGTTGATTGGACTAAGTTATGGGGACAAAAATATCCGATTTTACTAAAGTACACAAAAGAAGTCACTACTAAAGACTATGTTCTTGGTTTACGTGGGCTATTAACACAATAAAAAAAGACTATGACTATACCGAGCTTGAAGCTTTCTTAGTTCTTAAAGACATTTTAGGTAAAATGTGGCAAAATAAAAAATAGACCAAAATGAAGTGATTTTTAAAATCACTTCATTTTGGTCTATTTTTATTATTTGATTAATTCATAGATTGATTCAGCATAAATAGCAGTTGCTTTTAACAAATCATCAACCGGAATAAATTCATTTGCTTGATGCATCGTATCTGGTGTATCTGGGAACATTGCCCCAAAGGCTACTCCACGTTCCATCAAACGGCCATATGTGCCGCCACCAACCACTTTTGGTTGAGCATCTTCACCGGTTTGACGACGATAAACATCAAGTAAGGTTGAAACAATCGGATCTTCAGGTGATACATAGTGTGGCACTTGTACACGACCTTGTTCGATTGTTGCGTTCATTGGAGCAACAACCTTCTCTACCGCTGCTTTAATTTGAACTTCATCAATCCCTTTAGGGAAACGGAAGTTCATTGTTACACTACCACCGTCTTGTTCATTAAACGATAGCAAGCCAGCATTCATCGTCAAATCACCCATGATTTCATCTGTATAAGCAGTTTGGAAGTTGTCCATCCGTGAATCTTGGTGTAAGTATTGAGCTGCAAATTCTAAGAAGTTCTTAGCATCCTTACCAAAACCATATTGATTCAAGAATAATGCCAAATAGGTACCGGCATTTTCACCGTTTCTTGGTTCTTGCGCATGCGCTGCCTTACCAATTACATTTAAGATAATTTGACCTTCATTGATTTCATAGTTACCTTCGATTGGGTATTGATCGATAAATTCATCAAAAGCTTTAGCAATCGCTGCACAATCTTCAGTTACAACCGTTGCTGTTGCATCGCGTGGTACCATGTTTTCACGCAAGCCAGCATCAAAATTAGTCAACCTAAATTCCGAACCATTTTCTTTACCAAAGTTAACTACCAAGCTAACATTTCCCTTTTCACCATTGATAATTGGGAAAAAGGCATCTGGTGAAAAACCAAAATCTGGATGTGGCATCTTTTCAAAGTATCGTGTCATCCCACGCCATTGACTTTCTTCATCTGTTCCTAAGATAAAACGTACCTTCTTAGAAACTGGTAAGTTTAAGGCTTTGATAATCTTTAAGGCATAATAAGCAGCCATTCCTGGTCCTTTATCATCTGAAGAACCACGCGCATACAAGCGACCGTCTTTGATTACTGGGTCAAATGGATCGGTTTCCCAACCTTTACCAGCAGGCATCACGTCAACGTGTGCTAGAATCCCTAAGATTTCATCACCTTGTCCATAAGCAATATGCCCGGCTAAACCATCTAATTCCATGGTTTCAAAGCCATCGCGTTGTCCGATTGCTAAAAATGCATCTAATGCTTCTTTAGGTCCTGGACCTAATGGAGCTTGTGGTGTTCCTTTGCTTTCATCACGCACACTTTCAATTTTCAAAAGTGCAATCAAGTCGTTTAAAAGATCGTCTTTTCTTTTGGCGACCTCGGCTTGCCAATCGATTGTCATATCGATCCCTCCTTGTTTATCTACGCTAATAATTTTAGCACATTTATTTAAAGATAACCATGCAGTATAATTAAAATAATTCAAGTCCAAAAGGAGTCGTTTATATGCAACAACTATCTGAGCAAATTTTAAATTCTGTTATCACTAAACGCCCTGCAATCAGTCATAAAGCAACATTTGGTAAGGTGTTATTAGTCGGAGGTAATCAAAATTACGGTGGAGCAATCATCATGAGTGCTTTAGCATGTGTTAATGCTGGTGCTGGTTTAGTTACTTGTGCTTGTGCTAAAGAAAATCTTACAGCTTTACACAGCGTGGTTGCTGAAGCTATGTTTGTTAATTTTTTTGATAAGGTTGCTTTGGCTAATGCTTGTTGTAATAATGACGTTATTGTGATTGGTCCTGGTTTAGGCACTGATGAACGTGCTTATGAAATTTTTTTGACAGTCATGGCAAACTGCCAAGAAAAGCAAACACTCATCATTGACGGATCGGCTGTTACTTTATTGGCTACATATCCTGCTTTACTTTCCAAGATTCAAGCCCAAAATGTCATTTATACGCCTCATCAAATGGAGTGGCAACGTCTTTCTGGTATTGAAATTTCCAAACAAGATTCTTGGCAGTTAAATCAAGCAGCTTGTGATCGGCTAAATGCCTGGGTTGTCTTAAAAAAACATCACACCCAGATTTACCATCCTAAAAATCAATGCTATGAGTTACCAATCGGTGGCCCTTATATGGCAACAGGTGGAATGGGTGATACTTTAGCCGGTATTTTAGCCGCTATAATTGCACAGTTTAATTCACCTCTTTTTGATAAAATTAATGCCGCTGTTTACTTACACAGCGCAGTTGCCCAAGAGCTTTCTTTAACTAATTATGTTGTCTTACCAACCAAATTAAGCACTTATTTGCCAGTTTTCATGCATAAGATTTGTTTTAATCACTAAAAAAACGACTCATTTACTGAGTCGTTTTTAATTAGCTTTGTTTTAACATTGCTAATTCATCCATACTTAAAGGACGATACTGACCAGGTCTTAACGTTTGATCTAAGGTTAAATTTCCCATCTTAAGCCGCTTTAAAGTTAAAACTTTCATTCCAACGGCTCCAAACATTCGCTTAACTTGATGGTATTTTCCTTCGCTAATAGTAATTTGTATCAAAGATTGCTCTTTATTTAAATCTACACTCAAAATTTCTAACTGAGCCGGTTTTAGTTGCGTTTGATCTTTTAAAATTAATCCCCACGCAAAAGATTCACAAGTTTGTTCATCCACTACTCCAGCAATCAAGGCTTGATAAAGTTTAGCAACGTGCTTTTTAGGTGCCAACAAATCGTGAGCTAATTGTCCATTATTGGTCAAAAGTAACAAACCAGTAGTATCCTTATCCAATCGTCCAACTGGAGCTAAGTCTTTAACTAAATCCTTTTTAGCAATTAAATCCAATACCGTGCGCGCACTAGTATCACTCGTTGCACTGATTACACCTTGAGGTTTATTTAACATATAATAAAAATAACGTTGATAAGTTATCAAGCTATCGTCTACATAAACCTTGCTTTCCAAATCAACTTGTATTTTGGGATCACGAATAATTTCATCATTTACCCTAACTCTTTTTTGTTTGATTATTTTCTTGATTTCAGAACGTGTCCCCAAATTTACATCAGCTAAAAATTTATCAATTCGCATACTAACCTCACTTAATTCTTAACAAGTGTCGAATTCTTTGCGTTTTTGCACCTAAAATAGCATCGGCAACCCTACTCTTTAAACATAAAAAGACATATAACCAACCGCCAATTCCAGCAACAATCACTAAAATAACCATCGCTCCTATCCGACTATACGGATTGATAAGCAAACTTAACAAATATACAAGAATGAAAACAACCACATACATCAACATCGCAAAAATCATCAAAAGATTTGCTCTTTTTTGTGTCTTAATAATGTTTAATTGATATTTATAATATAAAAATGACAGCATTAACGTACAAGAGACGACCATTCCTATTCCTGTCGCTAACAATGGCCCATAAACATTTAATGTAGCTGTCAGTGGATATTGTAATATCAATTTGACAATTAATCCCACAAGCGTACAACGAATAGCCATCTTATTATGATAAACGCCTTGAACCAAAGCTGCACATACCATATACATCCCTAAAAATAACGCCAAATAAGCTGAGATACGTAATACATAAACACCTGTAAAATCATAACCATAAAATAACACATACAATGGTTTAGCCACGGCAGCCATTCCAAATGAACTTGGCAACATCACAAATAAAAACAATTCAAACGAATCAAGTAACTGTTTTTGAACCGCTACTTTATCTTTTCGTGTTGCTGCAGCAGACAATAAGGGTACAACTGTTGCTGCTAACGCAGATCCTAATGAAACAGCAATCATTATTAACTTGTTGGCATTTCCAGCAAATAATGCATAATAAGCATTAATGGTTTCTAAAGACCAATGATTAACATGTTGCATGATTGGCTGGAAGCTATATTGATCAATTAAATTATAAATGTTTATGGCAGCCCCAACTAAAATAAATGGTACAGATTGACTCAAAACTTCTTTTAATAATTGATTATCAGAAACTTCCAATTGGTTATTACTTTGTTTTGCTAATTGATCAAAACTTCTTTTCTTTTTCAAATAATAAAAAGCTAATAAACCCAATCCACCTAATGCACCAATAAAAGCCGCAAAAGTCGATTGGACAACACCTGAAACATAATCCGCTTGTAAAAGTTTCATCAACAAAAATGTAGCAGCTAACATATAAACGATGCGTACAATTTGTTCAACTAATTGTGATAAAGCCGATGGCGCCATATCTTGATAGCCTTGGAAAAAGCCACGAGTTAAGCTCATAATTGGAATAACCGTTAAAGCAATTGCCAAAGAACGATAAACCGGTATAACATTTTTATCTCCTTGTGAAATAAACGGTGCTCCTAACCATAAAATTGCAGCACACAAGATTCCTAAGGCTAACATAATACCAAAACTTTTCTTATACAATCTACGCCCAACTTGATATTCATTTAAAGCATTGTATTTGGATACTTGTTTAGCTACCGCTGCTGGTATTCCTGCAGTCGCTATCATGATAAACAAACTATAAATAGTATAACCTTTAGTATATAAAGCATTCGCTTGCAAACGATCACTACCAAACCAACTGTACCAAGGAATAATATAAATGGCTCCCAAAACTCTAGAAAAGATACTGCCTGCAGTCATCCAAGCGGAGCCTTTTAACATCTTTTCTTTGGCTGAAACTTGTTGTTTTGGTACCGTATTTTTTTCATCCATTTTATATCCTACTTTCTACTAACGAAACTATTCTCCCTTTGAAAATCACCTTGCTCATTAAATCTAAAATCAAAGCGCTAATCTAAGTTTTTTTGCATTACACAATTTAATAGCTTAACTCCACGCCGATCGACAACTTGCTTATTGACCAATGAATAACCATTTTGTTCAAAAAAAGATTTAGCGGTTAAAGAAGAATGTAGTATTACTTTTGAAGGAATTACCAATCCTTCTAAATCTTTACAAAGTGTCGTACCTATTTTTTGTCCTTGATAATCCTTGTGCACATATAAATGATTTATATAACCTTTGTCTGGATATACATCACCAAAGCCCACAATTTTTCCATCTATTTTAGCTACTAAACTAAAATCACTTAGTAAAGACTTATTGAGTAATTCTTTACTATATTTTTTAGGCGCCCAGGCGTCTAGTTGTTTAGGGGTGTAATCTTTAGCATTAATTGTGTGTACTGTTTGATAAAATAACGCAGCCACTTCATCAATATCTCTGGGCTGATATATGACAATCTTTATCCCCATGAACTTTTCTCTCCATTTCAATCTTTCTAAATTATAACAAAGCACTAGTGTAAATCCAATCTTTGGTGCTTTTAAAAAGAAATCTTAAATGATTTTTTGAGGGTTAATAAATTAAAAAGTGTTGACCAAAAGAAAAATTCTTTTGACCAACACTAGAAAGTATTTAAATTTAGTTGGCCACGATATTAACCAATTTGCCAGGAACCGAAATAACTTTACGTACGGTCTTAGCTGCTAATTCTTCAGCAATTTTTGCATCGCCTAATGCAACTTTTTCTAATTCATCTTTACTTGCATCTTTAGCGACTACCAAACGTTGACGAACTTTGCCGTTAATTTGAATAACAATTTCAACGCTACTTTCAACTAACTTACTTTCATCATAAGTTGGCCAAGAAACATAAGCAATACTTCCGACGTGACCTAATTTTGTCCAAAGTTCTTCAGCCAAATGTGGTACAAGTGGAGCTAATAATTTGACGAAACCTTCCATATATTCCAATGGTAAAGCTTGGGCTTTATAACATTCATTTACAAAAATCATCATTTGTGAAATAGCTGTGTTAAAGTGTAATTGTTCAAAATCTTCGCTAACTTTCTTAACTGTTTGATGATACACCTTATCTAAAGAACCATCATTAATTGTTGTTACACGGTCACGAAGTTGTCCTTGCTCATCAATCAACATGTTCCAAATACGATGTAAGAACTTATTAGCACCATTTAGTCCATCTTCACTCCAAGCAATTGATGCATCAAGTGGTCCCATAAACATTTCATACAATCGTAAAGTATCTGCACCATATTCTTCAACAATATCATCTGGATTAACTACATTGCCTTTAGATTTAGACATTTTTTCATGATTGCTACCTAAAATCATCCCTTGGTTAACTAATTTTTGGAATGGTTCTTTAGTTGGCACAATCCCTAAATCATACAAGAATTTATGCCAGAAACGTGCATATAATAAATGTAATACAGCATGTTCAGCCCCACCCACATATAAGTCAACTGGAAGCCATTTTTCAAGTTTATCTAAACTTGCAACTGCATCTTGATTATGTGGATCAATATAGCGCAAGAAATACCAGGAACTCCCAGCCCATTGTGGCATTGTGTTGGTTTCACGCCTACCTTTGCGACCATTTTCATCAACTACATTAACCCAATCTTCCAAATTAGCCAATGGACTTTCCCCTGTACCCGAAGGTTGGATATTAGTTGCTTTTGGTAGATATAATGGTAATTCTTCTTCAGGAACTAGTGTTGTTTCACCATCTTCCCAATGGATTACTGGAATTGGTTCACCCCAGTAACGTTGGCGTGAAAATAACCAGTCACGTAAGCGATAGTTAACTTTCTTAGCACCAATTCCTTTTTCTTCTAACCATTCAATCATCTTATCAATAGCAGCTTGTTTACCTAATCCATTTAAGAAATCAGAGTTAATATGAACCCCTTCACCAGTATAAGCTTCTTTTGTAATATCGCCGCCTTCAATTACCGCTACAATTGGCAAATCAAATTTCTTGGCAAACTCATAATCACGTTCATCATGTGCTGGAACTACCATAATAGCCCCTGTACCATAGGAAGCTAAGACATAATCTGCAATCCAAATTTGAATTTTTTGTCCATTTACTGGATTAATTGCATAACTTCCGGTAAAGACACCTGTTTTATTTTTAGCCAAATCAGTTCTTTCAAGATCTGATTTATGTGAAACTTCATCTACGTAAGCTTCAACCGCAGCTTTTTGTTCTGGAGTTGTTAATGATTTTACTAACTCATGTTCTGGAGCTAAGACCATGCAAGCTGCACCAAAAATTGTATCTGGACGAGTAGTAAATACTTCGATTTGCGCATCACTTTGAGCAACTTTAAACTTAATAGATGCACCAATTGAACGTCCAATCCAGTTTCTTTGTTGTTCTTTGATTGCCTCTGGCCAATCTAATTCTTCTAAATCATCGATTAAGCGATCAGCATATGCTGTAATTTTTAAAACCCATTGGCGCATTGGCTTACGGATAACAGGAAAACCACCGCGTTCAGTCTTACCATCGATAACTTCTTCATTAGCCACAACTGTTCCTAAATCTGGACTCCAGTTAACCGGAACTTCTGCTTCATAAGCTAAACCACGTTTATAAAGTTGTTCAAAAATCCATTGTGTCCATTTATAGTATTCAGGATCAGTTGTGTTAACTTCACGATCCCAATCATAAGAAAGTCCCAAAGATTTAATTTGACGTCTGAAATTATTAATATTTTTCTTAGTAAATTCGCGTGGAGAATTACCCGTATTTAATGCATATTGTTCGGCAGGCAATCCAAATGCATCCCAACCCATTGGATGCAAAACGTTGTAGCCTTGCATTCTTTTCATGCGTGAAATAATATCTGTGGCTGTATATCCTTCTGGATGACCAACATGTAAACCTTGCCCAGATGGATAAGGAAACATATCTAATGCATAAAAATATTTTTTATTTTCGTCTTCCGTTGTTTTAAAAGTTTTATGTTCATCCCAGTAATGTTGCCATTTCTTTTCAATTTTTTGATGCGAATATGCCATAAAAAAATTACTTCCTTTCATCTTTAAAAATCATAAAAAAAGCCCTATCGCAAGCTAATTAGCTCCTCGATAGGACGAAAAAATTCGCGGTACCACCTATATTTTGACTACACGTCAACACTCATTTTTTCGTAACGGGAAATACCGTCTTTGCCTACTTATTTTCAACAAAGAACTCAAAGGTGAGTTCAAATAAAACCCGTTATACGTTCACAACAACCACGTACTTTCTGAAACGCAGCCTTATTTTACTATTCCTTCTCAGCGTTAAATATTAATATCATCTTAGCAAAGTTTCACTATATTTGCAAGCTTGGATTAAAGCAAAAAAGCAAGCTGCTCTAAATAAGCTAACTTGCCTTTATTTGTCTAATTTAACTTTAATGTCTGACCAACGTAAATCGTATCAGAAGTCAAGTTGTTTAATACTTTTAATTGGTTAACAGTCATGGAATTATTCATTGCAATCTTCCATAACGAATCACCACTCTTAACCACATATGTCTTAGAGTTAGTACTTGGTTTAACCGTAATTGATGAATTAATTGTACCATTTGCACTTAGTTTCAACACTTGACCAACATATATTGTATTGCTTGATAAATTATTTAGCTGTTTAAGTTGTGCAACAGTTGTGTTATATCTATTGGCAATTGCCCACAATGAATCACCACTCTTAACCGTATAGGTTTGTCCGCTTGGTTGGACTTCTTGTGGCTTAGCAGAACTACTTTGTTGATTACTACTTGGCTGTTGTGTTGTTTGTTGTCCTGAAATTTTCAGTACTTGACCTGGATAAATTACATCTGAGCTCAAATTGTTCAAGGCCTTCAAACTAGCTACACTCATATTGTTGCGGTTAGCAATTGCCCATAACGAATCACCACTCTTGACTGTATAGGTTGCATAATTAGTCGATGGTGTTGATGTTTGATTATTGTTGTTATTACTTTGATTACCACTATTATTAGTATTTGAACTTGTTGTTTGGCTAATCTTCAAGACTTGGCCTGGAACAATCAAATTAGAAGAAAGATTATTTAATCTCTTTAATTCATCAACAGTCATATTATGACTAGTTGCAATTGCCCATAATGAATCGCCACTCTTGACTGTATAAGTTTGAGTATTAGTACTTGGTGTTTGTTGATTTTGATTACCTTGATTTTGACTTCCTTGATTAGTATTGCTATCTTGTTGGGTTTGTGCTTGAATTTTGAGCACTTGTCCAACATAGATTACGTCTGAAGTCAAATTATTCCAAGATTTAATTTGTGCAACACTCACGTTATATTTTTGTGAAATTGCCCATAATGAATCGCCACTCTTGACTGTATACATTTGTGTATTTGTCTGATTTGGAGTCTGTGTAGTGTTTCCATTGTTAGTTCCTGAGTTATTATTTTGATTACCGTTGTTAGATGATGCAGAAAGTTTCAAAACTTGCCCAACATAGATGATGTCAGAGTTCAAATTATTCCATGCACGTAAGTTAGCAACTGATACACCCGTTTTTTGCGAAATTGCCCATAATGTATCCCCTGCTTTAACTGTATATGTTCCAGTAACGCCTGTATTTGTATTGCCGGTATTACCAGAATTTTGGTTACTATCGTTTGAGACACCGTTATTGGTATCATATTGTCGTAAATTATAAGTATTAATCACAGAAATCAGTTTACTTGCATAATTAGGATCTGTGGCATATGTACCATAAACCCCATACCTTAAATTTTGGGCAGCTTGCTCAACCGTAGATGAATACGATTTTGTTGATTTAGGGAAGCGGGTTACAATCAAATTAGCATAACCATTTAACGATTCTTCATATCCTGAGTATCTTTGGAATTTAGCATAAACAGTATGATAAGCTCCATCATAATACTCTTGTGTTTGCATCGTTACATATGCACCTGTTCCTGTCCATTTAACTCCAAATAAGTTATACGCATTAGTTGCTAAAGCACTGCTTCCCCATGCACTTTCAAGAGCTGCTTGTGCAATCATTAATGACGCATAAACCCCTCGTTGCTGAGCTAAACGTTGTGCTGTTGGAGCAATTGTATTTAAGAATTGTTGTACATTAGCCGGATAAGCCCTAGAAAACACTGATAGATTAACTGCTTCTGGGACTTGCGCTACAACAGTATCTTGTTTTGGTGTTTGTTGTTGAACTTGCTGTTGTTCTTGCTGTGATTGTTGTGTTACTGATTCTTTCGTTTGCTCTTGTTGTGTCTGTTCAGCCAACACTGGTGCAATATTTGTACTGCTATCATCTTGACTAGTTGCATTTTGATTACTATTATTAGCATTTACTTGAACAGTTTCATCCGCTTGAACTTTATCTTTATTACTTACAGCTAATGCTGCCGTACTCATTAAGATTGTTGTTCCTAAATACGTTGTCGCTTTTTTAACTGATTTTAAATTTTCGGTTAATAGCTGATCTTTTTTAGCATCAATACGTTCTTTTCTCTTCTTCAAATTCCTCTCCTCCGTTTCTCAAATGTAAATACCACTCCTAGTATATTATAATCTGTTTTCCGAACTATTTCACGTAAAAACTTAAAATTTTTAAAAGATAAGCCTTTCTTTTTTAATAAAAAAACTGGCAACTAAAATACTATAGGTAATTTAGTACCAGTCTTATCTTTTAATCTTTCAAATCTAAACTTTGTCTTAAAGGAATTACTTTATCTGTTCTTTCCCAAGGCAAATCAATATCAGTTCTTCCAAAATGGCCGTAAGCAGCAGTTTGCTTATAAATAGGACGTCTTAAGTCTAGCATTTCAATGATACCTGCTGGACGCAAATCAAATACTTCCCTAATCGCACTAGTTAATTTTTCTTCAGAAATAACACCAGTTCCAAAGGTATTAACCGCTACTGAGACCGGGTGAGCAACACCAATAGCATACGCTAATTGTACTTCAACTTGCTTCGCTAATTTAGCAGCAACGATATTTTTTGCAATATAACGTGCCGCATAACTAGCTGAGCGATCCACCTTAGTCGCATCCTTACCTGAAAAAGCACCACCACCATGATGGGCATAACCACCATAAGTATCGACAATAATCTTACGTCCAGTTAATCCCGCATCACCTTGTGGTCCACCAATTACAAAACGTCCAGTTGGATTAACAAAGTATTTAGTTTTTTCATCTAAAAATTCAGCTGGAATAACAGTTTTAATGATTTTTTCTATCACATCTTTACGAATTGTTTCTAAAGATGTATCTGCATTGTGTTGCGTTGATACAACTACTGTATCTACTCTTTGTGGCTTATTATTCTCATCATATTCAACTGTCACTTGCGCTTTAGCATCTGGTCCTAAGTACGACAATGTCCCATCTTTTCTTAGCTGTGCAATTTTTCTCATCAAACGATGACTCAATGAAATTGGTAAAGGCATTAATTCAGGTGTTTCATCAATAGCATACCCAAACATCATCCCTTGATCTCCTGCACCAATTTGATCTAGAATATCTTCATTATTCCCAGCCTTAGTTTCTAAAGAATTATCGACACCTAAAGCGATATCTGCAGATTGTTCATCAATAGCAGTCAATACTGCACAATTATCTCCATCAAATCCATATTTTCCATTGGTGTAGCCAATATCTTTAATAGTTTGACGAACAACCTTTTGAATATCAACATATGCTGATGTTGATACTTCACCTACAATAACAACTAAACCTGTTGTCACAGTAGTTTCAATAGCTGCTCTAGCATTTTGATCATGTGTCAAAATTGCATCTAAAATTGCATCACTAATTTGATCAGCGATTTTATCAGGATGTCCTTCTGAAACAGATTCAGATGTAAATAAATGTCTTTCTGTCAATTTAGATTCCCCCATTATAATAATTGATTATTTGGTTACAAGGCATCTTCACGAAATAATATAATGTGAATCCTTTCGGGAAACGATTGTAACACATAAAGTCTAACACAGTTGACAATAAAAAGAAAATAAAAAAAGACCATCAGATAAGATGGTCAAAATTATTAAGTCACAACGGTCCTAACCGGATTTGAACCGGTGATCTCCTGCGTGACAGGCAGGCGTGAT
>CAJLBJ010000032.1 GCA_905204935.1 uncultured Lactobacillus sp. | reverse complement strand
GTTCGAATTTGATTTTCTAAAAAACGTTCATATGAAAAATGCATTAATTCTGGATCATTGACAAAAACCACCAACGTTGGAGGTTTTACCGCAACCTGAGTTGCATAATAAACACGCAATCGTTTGCCATTATCGGTTGGAGTTGGATTATGTGCAATAGCATCCATCACAACATCATTTAATACAGCTGAAGATACTCGTCGTGCGTGATTATCATTTACCTTCTTAATCAAACTAGGCAGGTTTTCCAATCTTTGATGTGTCTTAGCAGAAACAAAAATAATCGGAGCATAACTTAGATATTGAAACTCTTGGCGAATTTTGGTTTCGAATTCTTTCATTGTATGATTATCTTTTTTCAAAGTATCCCATTTATTAACAACAATGATAATACCACGTCCTGCTTCGTGTGCATAGCCAGCAACATGTTTGTCTTGTTCTCTGATTCCCTCTTCAGCATTCAAAACCACACAAACTACATCTGAGCGATCTATTGCGCGCATTGCACGTAAAACTGAATATTTTTCGGTTGACTCATAAACCTTGCCCCGTTTACGAATTCCGGCTGTATCAATCATTGTAAATTCTGTTTGATCCTCAGTCACAAATCGAGTATCGATTGCATCACGAGTCGTTCCCTCAACGTTTGATACGATTACACGATTTTCGCCTAAAATAGCATTAACTAATGAAGATTTACCAACATTAGGTCGGCCGATAAAGCTAAATTTAATTGAATTATCTTCACTGGCTTCACCTTTAACAGGGAATTCTTTACAAATCCGATCAAGTAAATCTCCTGTTCCAATTCCGTGAGTTCCAGAAATTGCTATGGGATCTCCAAAACCTAAGCTATAAAAATCATAAATTTCTGTACGTAATTCAGGATTATCAATTTTATTAACAGCCAAAATTACTGGTTTATCGGTTTGATACAGGATACGCGCAACTTTTTCATCTGCATCTGTGACCCCTTCACGTCCACTAACAACAAATACAATTACATCAGCTTCATCAATTGCAATTTTTGCTTGTTCCGTAATCTGGGTTAAAAATGGTTCATCTCCAATATCAATCCCACCGGTATCAATTAAGTTAAATGGTTGGCCTAACCATTCACTTTGTGCGTAAATACGATCACGAGTCACGCCGGCAATATCTTCAACAATTGAAATGCGCTCACCAGCAATTCGATTAAAAACAGTTGATTTACCAACATTAGGTCGTCCTACGATTGCCACTACTGGATTTGCCAACTAGCAACGCCTCACTTTCTTATTTTATCTATCTTTTATTTTTAACAAAAAACTGACCCAAAGGCAAGTAACTTCTGGGTCAGTTTAGTTATTTATCACTAATTAAATTAATCTTTTAATTCTTCTCCAACGATATCACCTAAAGTAAATCCCTTTTCTTCTTCAGGAAATTCAACTGGTTCTTCGTCTTGAACTGGAGCTTCTTCTTTTTTAACTGCTGGTTTTTCTTGCAAAGCTTTAATAGATAATGCTAAACGATGTTCTTGTGCATTTACACCTAAAACTTTTGCTTTAACAATTTGACCAGAAGTTAAAACTTCATTTGGTGTTGCAATATGCTTATGAGAAATTTGTGAAATGTGAACTAAACCTTCAACACCTGGGAAAACTTCTACAAAAGCACCGAAGCTTGTTAAACGTTTAACGGTCCCTTCAACTACATCACCTTCCGCAACTTTTTCTTGAATGTTGTCCCATGGTTGTGGCAATGTTTGTTTAATTGAAAGTGAAATTCGATCTTCTTGTGGATCAACCGCTAAAACCTTAACTTTTACATCTTGACCAACTTGTAAAACATCGGCTGGTTTACCAATGCGTTCAAATGAAATTTCAGAAACGTGTACTAAACCATCAACACCGCCCAAATCAATAAATGCACCAAAATTAGTTAAACGTGCAACTTTTCCTTCAACTACATCACCTGCAGCTAAACTATTCAAAACAGCTTGCCGTTTTTCTTCACGCTTAGCTTGTGCAATTTCTTTATGAGAAAGAATTAAACGATTTTCGCTTGGTTCAATTTCAACAATCTTAAGTTCAAGTTCTTGACCCTTAAACTGGCTAAGATCTTCAACAAAATGATCTGAAACCATAGATGCAGGAACAAAACCACGAACACCAGCGTCAACAACTAAACCGCCCTTAACAACTTGTGTTACAGGTGCAACAATTTTTTCACCTGCTTCAAATTTGCTTTCGATTTCGCCCCATACTTTGCGAGCTTCTAAGCGGCGTTGTGACAACAAGTAGCTACCGCCTTCCTTGTCAGAACCAATCTTAGAAATAACGACTAAATCTAAGATATCTCCAACCTTAATTTCATCTTCGACATTATCTGTCTTGACACTAAGTTCACGTGCTGGAACAACACCTTCAACACCTGTGCCTTCAATTCCGACGATAACTTGCTTTGAGTCATCAAAGGCTAAAACTTCACCTTTAACCACATCGCCAACATTAACTGGCTTAACACTATTCAAAGCTTCTAATAAATCCTTGTTATTTTCTGATTCACTCATGGACTATGTCCTCCTTAACGACTAACTCTAAAATAATTTTAACCTATTTTATTCAATAATTCCAGTTATAATTACATTATTTCGATTTTATTTTTAATAATTTTTGTAATTTCTTCGACAACTTGCTCAATTGTTAACGACGTTGTATCCAGTAAAATTGCATCTTTAGCCTTCACTAAAGGAGAAACTTCACGATGCGAATCTTTATAATCACGTTTAGCAATCTCATCTTCTAAAACATCTAATGGTGTATTTATACCTTTTTGTTGATTTTCTTTGTATCGACGTAGCGCTCTTTGTTTAACACTTGCCACCAAAAAAATCTTAACCTGTGCATTAGGCAAGACAGTTGTTCCAATATCTCGTCCATCCATCACAATTCCGCCAGCTTGTGCAATTTCTTGTTGCTTTGTTGTTAAATACGCGCGGACACTTGGTTGAGCGGCTACTAACGAAACATTATTAGTAACCTCAGGCATACGAATCTCTTTAGTAACTTCGCTTTGATCAACAAAGACCTTTTGTTCTGGTTTGGCAGCTTGAAAGCTAATTGTAATCTTTTCTAACAATTGTCCCAAGGCTACATCGTCATCTAACGCAATACCTTTTTGCAACGCAGCCCACGTTACAGCACGATACATTGCCCCTGTATCGCAATATACGTAATTCATTTGTTTCGCAACTAACTTTGCAACTGTACTTTTACCTGCAGAAGCTGGGCCATCAATTGCAATTTGTATCTTATCCATCATCATATCTCCTTAAATCTAACTATTTAATTCTCAACTGTTGCCCTGGAGTTAAGGTCGAATTAGCTGTTAGACCTGGGTTTAATTTAAGTAACTCGTCAACTGTTAAACCATTATTAGTAGCGACACGATACAAGCCTTGACCTGCTTGTACGGTAACATATTGTCCCTCTTGGTCTTGTGTCGATTCAGCTGTACTTGCAGATGAGCTTTGTTCTTCTTGTTGACTAGAAGAATTTGCTTGTTCTTGACTACTTTCAGTAGCACTTTCACTAGTGTTTTCATCTTGTCGACTAGAACTTTCAGCCTTAGAGCTTTCCGCCTCCTTTTTTGAACTCTTCTTTCCAGTAGAAGTTACAACTTTGACATTGCCGTTGTCATCAAAAGACTGACTTGCTGTTTTTTGTGAGATAAAGTACAGTGCAATTGTAGCAACAATTATTGCAACAAAACCTATTAAAAGTGAGGTTGTTAAAACGGTATTTTTATGTGAACTTTTACGACTAGCTGTCCGCGAATAATTCCCTTGGTCATCTTTTTCATCATCAAATGTATTTTCCCAAGGTTTTTTGGTATGACGATCATCTTTTTGACTCATAAACTTTCCTCCATATCAACGGTGCTATATGGTATTCTACCATAAAAAACATTCAAAACAAAGAGCATGCCTAGTGATAGCTATTCTCATATTTAATATTCAAATAGCAAAAATTTGTGCTAAAATCTCCGAATAACTTGGTATTAAAAGTTTTTCTCTCATTTTAACACTGACATCATTGAATTTTGTCATATCTATACTCCCTTTTACTTGGCAGCATCTCTCATCATGCTTTACATCTTTTGTTTCACCAAAATATTTCAATAGATATTGGCGCTTGCATCCTTGATAGTCTATATAAGACTGCATCGCACTTAAATCACTTCTTTTAACATTTAATCTTTGCTCAAATAAAGCCATTACTTCATCAAGCTTATAATGCCTATCATAATAATATTTTAGCAATTCTTGCTTAAAAGTTAACGTTGCCGTCATTGGATGGCAATAATAATTGGCTATCTCTACCTTGTCTGGAATTGTATCTAGACTTAATTTTCTTTGCAAATCAATATCATTAGGAGTATACAACAATAAGGCCAAACTTTCTTTTCCATCACGCCCTGCTCGACCAATTTCTTGTAGATAACTTTCAACATTAGCTGACAGGTGATAGTGGATGACATAGCGAATATCTTTTTTGTTGATCCCCATACCAAAGGCACTAGTTGCACAAACTACTTGTAATTGATTTTTGATAAATTGTTGTTGTATTTTATAACGTTCACTTAATTCCAAATCAGCATGATAAGCACTACAAGGCAATTTTAAATCAGTTCGAATTAAGTCACTAAACTCATTGGCTTTCTTTTTACTTGAAAAATAAATCAGTCCTGGTCCTGTCAAACTAGCAACTAAGGTTAATAATCTGTCTGCTTTTTGTTTTTCAGATGGATATTTTTCACATGCTAAATAAATATTTTCACGATTAACACTTCTTTTTATAATCGTTGGTTTTGTATCGAATGCTAAAGTTTCAATAATATCTATTTGAATTTTAGGTGTTACTGTGGCACTTAATACTAGCGTCAATGGATTAGCTAATTTTTTTCTTAAATTTCCTAATTGCAAATAATCTGGTCTAAAGTCTGGTCCCCATTGCGAAATACAATGTGCTTCATCAATAGCTAACAAGCCCCATTTTAACTTTCTTAATGCTTGCATTACCTCTTGATTTTGCAATATTTCAGGAGATGAATATACATATTGATACTGTTTAAGATGTTGTAACACTATCTTTCTTTGAGATGCTGTTAACATTGAATTTAATGCAATCACTCTTTTTTCACCATTGTATCGCATTTGCTCAACTTGATCTTGCATCAAAGATAGTAAAGGCGAAATAATCAAAACTCTTTGTTTAGTATATTTCCCATAAAACTGATAGCATAAAGATTTGCCTGTTCCAGTTGCGAGTAACGCCAAAGTATTTTGCTGGGCTAATAATGCCTGAATAACTTGTTTTTGTCCATCTTTAAAATCGGGATAACCGTATTTTTTTTGTAAAAAATCTTCAAGTTTCCCCATATGCATTACGCTCCTTACTTTTTTCAATTTCATACAATCTAAATCTAAAAAAGTCAATTTTTTCAGCAACTTTTTGATAATTCCAAGCATCTATATCAGAACCTAGATGTTTTATCAAAAAAAGGCGTATTTGTTTATTTAAAAAAACATCAAAGTCAAAATCCGGACTTAAAATAGCAGCATTCAATAGATGCTCTTGTACTGTACTTACTTTAACTTTTTTTATTTGCGCAATTTGATTTAAACTGACACCTTGTTTAAATAGATTAAATGTTTCTTGTGCACTAGCAGATAAAATGTTTACTTTGAAAACACCATCTAATAACACTTTTGCTTTTGGATAATGTGTTTGTAAAAAGTATGCATATCCACTAGCCAAATCTGACCAAATAAAACTCACTTCTGCTGGTGATAATAGAAATTGTTGTGCAATTTGTTGCTTAGTAAAACCACTAAATTCATGGCCTACAAGTTGCGCACTAAAAATTGTTGCCTGTTTTATATCCTGTGCTTTTAAAAATTCATTAAGACTTTCCTTAATAATAGCACAAGCATTTTCTTTACCAATTTGTTTAAACCAATGCTTGATAGTAGCTTGAACAAAAACATCTTCAACGCATGGATAATAATGTGCGTTTTGATGACATAATTCCGAAACAGCCTGAACAACTAATAACAATCGTGCATTCCATAATTGTAAATCAATATGTGCAAATAATCCTGGTTGTGTTAAACAAAGATATGGATGTGTAGCAAAAAAATGTTTCTTTTGTTGTAATCCTGCAGCAGTCAACAAATACTGTTCTTCGTTTACTTTTAACCATCCTTTAGCTATTAATTCTTGTAAAGACTTTTCATATTGCAATGCGTTCATCTCAAGTGGCGTCTTGATATAACTTAATAAATCGTAGCGTAAACCACCATATAAAGTTGATGTTGTTAGTTTGGCGGTCAATAACTGCCAAATAGTCTTTGGACGACGTAATTGATTTTGGTCAAAAAATAACAACAAGTAACGACTATCCAAAAAAATCCTTCCTTTCTTTTCTATATTATATTATACCTAAAAAAAACTTTAATCTGTGTAGAAATATCTACTAAAATTTCACAATTTTATTAATTTTTTTAGTTTAAAGAGATATTTTCTAAGGTATACCTAAAAATACTTTTCATTATGCTTAATAAGGTGTACAATACCTATTGGAAAGAAAAAAGAAAGGTGGAAATTTATTGTGAGTACTGCACAAAAACACAATAAACATAAAATGATTTCTTATGCCAACGGGCGCTCGCTAGAAGAAATCAATGGAA
Organism: uncultured Lactobacillus sp.; assembly: GCA_905204935.1. Classification (GTDB taxonomy): domain Bacteria; phylum Bacillota; class Bacilli; order Lactobacillales; family Lactobacillaceae; genus Ligilactobacillus. Next base: position 8,046 of record CAJLBJ010000032.1, on the reverse strand, counting down.
CCGTCGAAGTTCCTAAGGGTAAAGGCTTTTGGAAAACTTTATTTGCTTACTCCGGACCAGGCGCTCTAGTAGCTGTGGGTTACATGGATCCTGGTAACTGGTCAACTTCAATTACTGGGGGACAAAATTTTCAATACTTGCTAATGTCTGTGATCTTAATATCAAGTTTGATTGCGATGCTTTTACAATACATGGCAGCCAAACTTGGAATTGTGACCCAGATGGATTTAGCCCAAGCCATTCGGGCACGTACTGGTAAAGCACTTGGAATCTTATTATGGATTATGACTGAATTGGCAATTATGGCTACAGATATCGCTGAGGTTATCGGGGCGGCTATCGCACTATATTTATTATTTGATATTCCACTTGTTTATGCTGTCTTTATTACTGTTTTAGATGTTTTTATTCTCTTATTATTAACTAAAGTTGGCTTTAGAAAAATCGAAGCTTTAGTTGTAGCTTTAATTTTAGTAATCTTATTTGTCTTTATTTATCAAGTTGCACTCTCAAATCCTGATTGGGGTGCTGTCTTTAAAGGCTTTATTCCTACCGCAGATACCTTTTCATCTTCACCAGAAATCCGTGGTATGACACCTATTTCTGGTGCTTTAGGAATTATCGGAGCAACTGTTATGCCACATAACCTATATCTACATTCTGCAGTTTCGCAAACACGTAAAATTAACCATGATAATGAAGACGATGTTGCTTCTGCTGTTCGTTTCACTACATGGGATTCAAACATCCAATTAACTGCTGCTTTTATTGTTAACTGCTTGTTGCTTATCATGGGGGTTGCAGTTTTCAAAAGCGGGGCCGTTAAAGATCCTTCATTTTTCGGATTATATGAAGCATTGTCCGATACTTCAACTTTAAGTAATGGTGTTTTAATCAGCGTTGCCAAATCAGGCATTTTATCAACTTTGTTTGCGATTGCTTTACTTGCCTCTGGTCAAAATTCTACTATTACCGGTACGTTAACAGGACAAGTTATCATGGAAGGATTCATTCACATGCGAATGCCAATGTGGGCACGTCGTTTATTAACTCGTCTTTTATCAGTTATTCCTGTTTTAATTTGTGTCGTTTTATCTTCTGGTCAAAGTACTGTTAAAGAACATGAAGCTTTAAATAATTTAATGAACAATTCGCAAGTCTTTTTAGCCTTTGCTTTACCATTTTGTATGCTACCGTTGTTAATTATGACAAGTAATGAAGTTGAAATGGGTAAACGATTTAAAAATCCTGTATGGATTAAAATTTTAGGTTGGATCTCTGTTATCGCTTTGACCTACCTCAACTTGCGTAATCTTCCTGATTCAATTGCTGGGTTCTTTGGCGACAATCCTACAGCTAGTGAATTAACTTTAGCACATAACATTGCATATATTTTAATTGTTGCTATTATCTTGTTATTAATTTGGACAATAGTAGAGCTCTATCGAGGCAATAAACGTTATGCTCAACAGCTAGCCCAACAAGATAAAAAATAAGCCAAAAGACCTGGTCAATCTCATATGATTGGCCAGGTCTTTTTAGCAATTATAAGTATCCGTCTTTTTCCTCACACCAAAAAAGCCCCAACAACCAATAACGATTGTTGGAGCTTTATTTGTTATTAACCTCTAACTTGGCTCATAACTTCTTCTACGAAATTATCTTCTTTCTTTTCGATACCTTCGCCTACTTCATAACGGATGAAGGAAATAACAGAACCATTCTTGGAAGCTACATACTTAGCAACTGTTTGATCTGGATCTTTAACAAATGCTTGTGCATCCAAAGTGATTTCTGCAAAGAATTTGTTCAAACGACCTTCAACCATTTTTTCGATAATATTTTCTGGCTTACCTTCGTTCTTTGCTTCTTCTGTTAAAACAGCTTTTTCATGTTCTACTTCTTCAGCAGGAACTTGATCGCGGTTTACATACTTAGGATTGATAGCAGCAACATGCATTGCAACATCTTTTGCAGTTGCTTCATCAGCACCTTCTGTTACAACTAAAGCAGCAATCTTGCCACCCATGTGCAAGTATGCACCAAAGTTTTGAGAATCTGTCTTTTCTACTAATTCAAAACGACGGAAAGTAATCTTTTCACCGATAACTTGAGTTGCTTCGATGATTTCATCGTTTAAAGTACCACCTTGAGTTGGCATTGCTAATGCAGCTTCAACGTCTGCTGGTTTATTAGCAACAATAAGTTCAGCAACATGCTTTACGAGTTCCTTAAATTGATCATTTTGTGCAACGAAGTCTGTTTCAGCGTTAACTTCAACAATAGCTGCAAAGTTACCAGCAACAGCAACATTTGCTAAACCTTCAGCAGCGATACGATCGCTTTTTTTAGCAGCTTTAGCGATACCTTTTTCGCGTAAGAAATCGATAGCTTTATCCATGTCACCGTCAACAGCAACTAAAGCTTTCTTAGCGTCCATCATACCAACGCCTGTCTTATCACGTAATTCTTTTACTTGAGCAGCAGTAATTTTTGCCATAGTTTAATGGCCTCCCTTGAATTTATTTTTTAAAAAAGGCTGTCTAAGACGCAAGGCCCAATTGCCTAATATCTAAGACAGCCTAAGTTTATTAACTATTCAGCATCTACGCTATCGTTTTTGCCTTCAACGGCTTCAACGATGTCTTCGATTGATTCAACTTCTTCGTTACCTGCGCCGAATGATTCTTCTGTTACAGGTGCATTTTCTTCACCTTGGTTTGCTTCGATAACAGCATCAGCCATCTTAGCTGTAATCAAACGTACGGCACGAATTGCATCATCATTAGATGGAATCTTAACGTCGATTTCATCTGGGTCAGCGTTTGTATCAACCATAGCAACGATAGGAATGTTTAACTTTTGAGCTTCCTTAACTGCGATACGTTCCTTGCGTGGGTCTACGATGAACAATACATCAGGAATGCGAGGCATGTCTTCGATACCGCCAAGGAATTTTTCAAGACGTTCTAATTGCTTCAATAATAAAGCCACTTCTTTTTTAGGAAGACGTTCAAATGTGCCATCTTCTTGCATTGCCTTGATTTCTTTCAAACGCTTGATACGTTTTTGGATTGTGTTCCAGTTTGTTAAAGTACCACCCAACCAACGATGGTTTACAAAGTATTGACCAGCGCGCTTTGCTTCTTCAGCAACTGCATCTTGAGCTTGTTTCTTTGTACCAACAAATAAAACAACCCCGTTATCTGCAGCGGCATCTTTCATGAAGTCATATGCATCATCAATCAACTTAACAGTCTTTTGTAAGTCGATAATGTAGATACCGTTACGTTCTGTGAAGATATATTTCTTCATCTTAGGGTTCCAACGACGTGTTTGGTGACCAAAATGTACACCAGCTTCAAGTAATTGTTTCATGGTAATAACTGCCATTACAATTTACCTCCGAATAATATAGTTTTTGATTTTCCTCCCCTATGTTCAATTGACAAACAACTCATCTAAGATAAGCACCCATTCGTCTATCGCATAAGGTGTGAATTGGCACATAACAGTGCCTTTAATATTATACTTTAATCTAGCTTTGATTGCAACGGCTAGCATTAAAATTTTCCAAAGAAAAATAGTTTCCCAACTTGGAAACTATTTTTAAATCTATTATTTTTTTACTAAAGTAGCCGCACTACCGGTTTCAATCACTGATTTAGCACTATCTAAAGCAACAGTTACCATATTTTTAACGGCTGTTTGTGTATAAAACGCTACGTGTGGTGTTACCAAGACGTTATCCAAAGACACCAACTCATTAAACAATTCGTCTTCAATTTTTTGGCCACGTAAATCATGATTAAAAATAGGATTTTCATATTCATAAGTATCCAATCCTGCTCCTGCAATTTTACCTGACTTCAAAGCTGCTAACAATGCCTTAGTATCAATTAAACTTCCACGAGCCGTATTGATAATATAAACACCGTCTTTCATCAAAGCAATAGCATCTTGATCAATCATGTGTTCATCTTGTTTAGTAGCTGGCATGTGTAAAGAAATTACATCAGCTTTAGCATATAACTCTTCTTTAGAGTCAACATAGATGTCTTCTTTTTCTAATTCAGGGTTATGATAAGGATCAAAGGCCACAATCTTTGCACCAAATCCTTTATAAATTTGAATAGCAGCTTGTCCAATCCGTCCTGTTCCCAAGATTCCCACAGTTAAATCGTGAATTTCTTTACCTACGTATGGTGCCCAACGATAGTCATTGGCTTGCATTCGCTTCTCGAAAATTTCAGTATTACGTAATAACTGCAATAACAAGGTTACTGAAAACTCTGCGATTGCATTTGGTGAGTAAGCGGGTACATTAGTAACCGGGATATTATTTTGAGCTGCTGCCTCTAAATCAATGTTATCTACACCTACATTACGAATTGAAAAGACCTTACCGCCAAATTCAGCAAACTTACTGAAAAACTCTTTTGGATATTCGTTAGGCTGTAAAGCAATAACTGCATCATATCCCTTTACTAAATCTAGGTTATCTGGGGTTATTTCATCTGTATACAAATCAACTTCGATTTGATTTTCCTTAATCCAAGTCTCAAAATATTGTCGTTCGTCATCGCGAACATTAAAAGCGATAAATTTCATCTCTACAATTCCTCCAATTTATTTCACTGATTCTTGTAAATTTATCCATTCAAGATACATTATCAATTGTACCATCTTACTAGCCTAAAAAGCTAAGTTTTTAGCTTCTTTATTATTTTTTTAAAGGTAATTTAACCCCTTTATCCCTTAAATAAGCCACTTTTTGTATTCGTGTTAACCGTTTAAAGGCATATTCGGCTTTTAAGGCTTGTGATTTATCAACAAATTCTTCAAAATATAATAAATGTAATGGGCGTCTAGTTTTAGTATACTTAGCTCCTTTACCCGCATTGTGTACCGCTAAGCGCTTAGTCACATCAGTCGTAAACCCGGTATAAAGTGTTTGATCGCTACAACACAAAACATAAACATAATATTTTTTAGTTTCCATATAAAATTTCCTTTACCATAGCCGTATACTCATCGTTTTGCTCGTAAACGATTAATGGTTCTAAGAAGCGAACACCTCCTGGTCTACCATCTTTGATAGCTTCGATTAACACCATATTAGCTTCTTTATTAGCTTTAGGATAAACTAATTGAATCTTTTTAGGAGCTAAGCGTTGTTTGCGCATCTCATCTAAAATTTCTAATAAACGTTGCGGACGGTGGACCAAATAACATTTACCTCCCATCTTAAGCAAACCGCTCATCTTTTCGATTACTTGTGCTAACGTTACCGTAATTTCATGACGTGCCAAGGCCAAATGTTCATTAGGATTCTTTTTGCTATCCGGTAAATTTTCAAAATATGGCGGATTACACGTAACTGTATCAATACTGTCTTTTTTTAAATATTGATAAGCATCATTTAAATCAAAATTCAAGACTTCAATTTGTGTACTAAGCTCATTTAAAAGTACACTTCTTTGTGCCATCTGTGCTAAGCGTGGTTGAATCTCAATCATCTTAATATGAGCATTTGTTTTTGTACTCAAAAATAGTCCAACAGCTCCATTTCCTGCACACAAATCGACAACTTGTCCCTGTGCTTTTTTGATTGGTTGTGCAAAGTAAGCCAACAAAACAGCGTCTAAAGAAAAAGAAAAGACTTCTGGACTTTGAATAATTTTGACTTGATTGGCATATAATTCATCGATGCGTTCACCTGGTAAAATTAAATTTTGTTGCATTTTATTTCCTACTTTTCTTAGTTTGCTACTTGCAAGTTTCCTTCAAATTAGGCATACTTAGACTGTAATACGTTTTAGAAAGGATACTCGTATGTTTTATACATTTATTCGTGCAGTTGCACGCGTGTTCGTTTACTTAATTAATGGTAAACCACGTATCTTAAATAAAGAAAAATTACCTCAAGGAAATTATATCCTAGTCGGGCCTCATCGTACATGGTTTGATCCGATTTATTTTGCCTTAGGAGCAGCACCTAAAAAATTTTGCTTTATGGCTAAAGAAGAACTTTTTAAAAATCCTATCTTACGCTATATCCTAGTTCATGCAAATGCCTTTCCAGTTGATCGTAAAAAACCGGGTCCATCTGTTATCAAAACCCCTGTTAAATGGCTTAAGAAGCGTGATATTTCTTTAATCATGTTTCCTTCTGGAACTAGACACTCCCAGCAAATGAAAGGTGGCGTTGTCTTAATTGCCAAAATGGCTAAGGTACCTATCGTTCCTGTCGTTTATCAAGGACCTTTGACGTTTAAAGGTCTATTGTCGCGTAAAAAGACTACCTTGGCATTTGGTGACCCTATCACAATTGCAAAGACAACTAAATCAAGTGATGAAGTTCAACAAGAAGTCATCGCTCAAATGGAAGAAGCCTTCCACAGACTTGATCAACAAATCGATCCTAATTTTGTTTACATCGATCCTGCTAAACAAAAATAAATTAAAGCAAGATTTTTTCTTGCTTTTTTTATTTTGCATTAAAAAACGTCCAAGAAGATGATTCTTGGACGCTTTGGCAACTACTTTTTGCCATAGTTTGCTTTCATTGTTGTCATCATTTGATGAAGCTTCTTTTCAGATGGCTTTTGCCCCATTTGAATCATCATTTGCTTCAACATTTGTTCATTGAATGGTGGGTTTTTCTTTAAGTAATCTTCCATGTACTTACGTGCTGCAAAAAATCCGGCTGCAAAACCACCAACTAAAGCAATAATCACAATCAAAGTCCAAATTCCAGTTGACATATCTCTTACTCCTTTCTAATCTATACAGTTCATTAAATAATTTTACACAAGAAATACGAAAAAATAAAGAACTTCACGTAAAAAAGCTAAATTAATCGTCCCGTAAACCACGTTTTCTTTGAATATCTTTGACCTTTTTAGGTGTAACTTCTTTCCCATTTTTATCATACACTTGAAGCATTTCAACATGACTACGGAAATTTTCTCTAAACATCGCCAAATATGTTTCGCGTAAACGTTGTTGTTCACTAGTTTCTTTGGGTGTTAAACCTGTTGTTTTCTTTTTTTTAGCTAATTCATTGATGCGTTCAATCAAATCCTTAGGAATACCATTTTCCATTAATTAATTCTCCTTTACTCTCAATTTTAATCATACCTAATAATACCCAAAATTGCCTAAAAAAACAAGGATTTCAAACGAACATCAGTTTGAATTTTATGCAAAATTATGCTAAAATCAAACTATCAATAATTAAGTGAGGTATCGTGATGTCTAAAATTGTACAACGACGTCAATTGGCTATTTTAGAATTCATCTATAATTATGTCAATCAAAAAGGCTATCCCCCTACTGTTCGTGAAATCGGTGAAGCGGTTAATTTGTCATCCACATCAACGGTTCATGGCTATTTAGCACGTTTACAAGAACAAGGTTACTTGCAAAAGGATCCTACTAAACCTAGAGCTATTGAAGTTACCAAACAAGGTCGACAAAGTTTAGGAATCCAAGAAAAACTAACTAAAATTCCCGTAGTTGGAACGGTTACTGCTGGCAATCCTATATTAGCAGTTGAAGAAACTACTGATTATTTTCCACTGCCACCTGGTTTTGATTCGGCTCAAGACTTGTTTATGTTGACAATTCGCGGTGAAAGTATGATCAATATTGGCATCTTAGACGGCGACCAAGTCATCGTTAAAAAACAACCTACAGCTCAAAATGGGGATATCGTGATTGCAATGACCGAAGAAAACGAAGCAACCTGTAAACGTTTCTTTAAAGAAGATGGGCGCTATCGTTTACAACCAGAAAACGATGCGCTAGAACCTTTTTATTTCGATTATATAACTATCTTAGGTAAAGTTATTGGTCTTTATCGGCCAATTATCTAATCTTTTTTTAATGAATTCTCTATTATTTTCCATTTAAATACTAGGGATTTTTTTATGCCAAATAATGGGAAAAAACTCAGCTTCAATAGAAAAAAGGCTCACGTCAAAAAATTGGCGTGCGCCGAGTTCATGTTAGAGGTGAAAAAGCAGTTCGAAATGAATTAGG
>CAJLBJ010000031.1 GCA_905204935.1 uncultured Lactobacillus sp. | reverse complement strand
CACCCTACACATTTGGTTTGTCTAAACTTTGTTCAGTTTTCAAAGATCTACTCAAATTGCATTTAACAACTTTTATATTGTATCAAGAAGTTATTTTCTTGTCAACACCTTTTTTAAAATGTTTCTTTATAACATCTTGCTGACAACTTTTATATTGTAACAAAGAAGCAAGTTCTTTGTCAACACTTTTTTAAGTTAGTCGTGTCATTGCTGTGTTATGCATCAGCAACGATATCTAATATACCGCGGATCGTCATATACGTCAACACTTTTTTCTAGTTTTTTAAAAAATTCGTATAGTTCCAAACAGGTAGCGTAAAATCAACAAAATCATTCGTTTCTAAAACGGTAACAGAGGTATTATCTAGCAAACCTTGTTTCCTAACTTGATTCAACTCAACTCCTAATAATGTTTTAACTGTAAAACTAATTATTAAAGAATGCGCTACAATTAATACATTTTGATTTTTTCTAGTTTCAAAAAAAATTTTTTCAAGTGTATCTCTACCACGTTTAGCGAAATCGGCATAATTTTCTCCATGATAAACTTTAACAGCATCAAAATGTTCAGGATCATGAACCATCTGTTTAAATTCAGCCGTATTTACATATTCATCCACTAATTTACCATCCCAATCACCAAAGTTATATTCTACAAAGCTTGCTAACTTATGAATTGGTTGTGGTTCACTAAATTGACTCACAATTTCTTTAGCTGTACAGTAAGCACGTTTTTGTTGACTAGAATAAACTTTAGCAAAATCTACATCAACTAAGTATTGACCTACTTTACGTGCATTCACTAAACTTTCTGCCAATAACGCCGAATCAACCGTTCCTCCTTGGAATCTATTTTGCAAATTATATTCGGTCATTCCATGACGCACTAAATAAAATTTAGTCATAACCTTCACTCCTAAACAAATTCTTTCTTTAAGATTTTAACACTTTTTAAGTACTAAAAAAACAGCATGTGTCTAAACACATACTGCTCTTTGCTTTTATTTAGTAATTTTATCTAAACCACCCATATATGGTCGTAATACTTCCGGAATCGTTACTGAGCCATCTTCATTTTGATAATTTTCTAAAATTGCAGCCAATGTACGTCCAACCGCTAAACCTGAACCATTCAAAGTATGCACAAATTGTAATTTACCATTTTCGTCACGATATTGGATATGCGCACGTCTTGCTTGGAAATCTTCACAATTAGAACAGCTTGAAATTTCACGGTAGGTATTTTGTGCTGGCATCCAAACTTCTAAATCATAAGTTTTAGCTGCACTAAAACCCATATCTCCAGTTGAAAGTGTAATCACATGATAAGGCAAGCCAAGTTTTTCCATGATATTGCCAGCATTTTTTGTCATTTTTTCTAATTCTTCATAAGATTGTTCTGGTTTAGTGTATTTAACCATTTCAACCTTGTGGAACTGATGCATTCTAATCAACCCACGTGTATCGCGACCTGCACTACCTGCTTCTGATCTAAAACATGGGCTTAATGCTGTAAAGTTAACTGGTAATTCTTCACTTGGAATTACTTCATCACGATAATAGTTGGTCAAAGGTACTTCAGCAGTTGGAATTAAAGTCATACTTTCCCCTTGCATTTGGTAAACATCTTCTTTAAATTTAGGAAATTGACCAGTGCCATACATTGAATCATCATTAACCAAATAAGGCGTAATCATTTCGGTATATCCTTCTTTAGCGTGTTCATCTAACATGAAGTTATACAAAGCACGTTCTAACCGAGCACCTAATCCTTTATAATATACGAAACGTGCCCCAGATACTTTAGCACCTCGTTTAAAATCTAAGATTCCTAAATCTTCACCGATATCCCAATGAGCTTTTGGTTCAAATGAAAATTCACGCGGCGTACCAACCTTATAATTTTCGACATTTGCTTCTTCATCTTCACCTACAGGAATTTGTGGATTAGGCAAATTAGGGATACGTGCAGCCATATCGTAAACTATTTCATTAACTTCATTGATTTTTTCGTCTAATCCCTTAATCTTACCACCAACTTCACGCATTTGAGCAATTTGTTGGCTTGCATCTTCTTTATTGCGTTTAGCTTGGGCAATTGCTTCTGAAACAGTATTTCGTTGCATCTTTAGGTTTTCTGCTTCGACTAATAAGTCTCGACGCAACTTATCTTTAGCCAATAATTCGTCAATTGTAGCACCTTTAACCCCACGTGTTGCTAATCTTTCTTTTACTTCAGCTGTGTTTTGTCGAATCATTTTGATATCCAACATGATAATCTCTCCTTTGTAAATGAAAATAAAAAGCCTTCTCATCCCTTCACTGGGACGAAAAGGCTTTAGTCTTCCGCGGTACCACCCAAGTTCGCTTTTGCGCACTCATTTATAAGCTAACGGTTTTCCCGGACGGCATTACCCGTCGACACAATTTGCTGGAGTTTTCAGGCATCATGGTTTGCAGCAACCACCATGTCTCTGTTGCGCCTTACTTATGGCAAATTTTGGTGTCATCCATATTCTTAATACCAATCATAATATGATTTATACAAAAGTGCAAGTTAGATTTTATGAAACTCAAAGTTTTTCAACCAATGTTTATCTTTTGCTAATTTAATAATCACAAACACCATGAACAAAGCTGCTCCGATAAAATCCATCCATAAATCTCCCATAGTATCTAACAAAGCAGCGCGACCAACTAACGGCTTACCAGCTTGCATATAGCGTTGTAAATTCATCCCAAAACTATCACATGTAAATTCATAAAATTCCCATAACACTCCGCCTAAAACCCCAAATGCTACACCATACAAATAAACAAATGATCGCGATAAGCGAAAAATGATATCTTTAGGTAACATTGCTCCAAGTAACGACAATCCAAAAGCACTCACTAACGGGCCACTAAGCAAATGCAAACCTTTATCCCAATGAGCAACAATACTATAAAAATGATTAACTGTTCCTAAATAAACGGACCCATAGATGAATAATAAGAAAAATAAATAAATGACATCTGGTAATGAAAATTTACCTATTTTCGCAATAATTCTAGGCAAAAAAATCAATCCTAAACCTAAAACAATTTCAAAGGCTAAAAACCACGTTGCACTAGCTTGGGGTTGTTGTAAAGCTTGTAAAATCGTCGCTATCAATGAATAAAGCATCGATAAGGTCACAAAAAGTAACACTATATTTAACAAACTCATCTTTTTCATCAATATACCTCCACAAAAAAATCTGCCCTTGACTCGATTATGAGTCAGCAAGCAGACTTTTTCAAGCAATATGCTGTTGTCAAAATTAGTTTGTAAAACCGTACTTCTTGTTGAAGCGATCCACACGACCATCGGCTTGTGTGAATTTTTGACGACCTGTGTAGAATGGATGAGAATCACTGGAAATTTCTACACGGATTAATGGGTATTCTTTACCTTCAAATTCAACAGTTTCTTTAGAAGTCTTTGTTGAACCAGATAAAAACTTGTAACCAGTTGCTGAGTCCATGAAAACTACTTCATGGTATTCTGGATGAATTCCTTGTTTCATTAGTATTTCGCTCCTTTGCCCTGAACCATTTGCTGCTTCAGAGTTATTCTGTGTGTCTTACAACACTCACCATCATAACATGAATGAATTTTTAGCGCAATCATCTTTTTTTGTTTTGCGTAGAATTTTGTAAAAGCGTTACACATTGACAAAATTGTTCATTATCCTTAGTCTTTTGCAACATTGCAAAAATCTTTTGCGTAGTTTTTTCAGGATCATCATCAAAATTTTGTCGTACATAATACACCACTTCACGTACTTTTGCATCAAACAGTAATTCTTCTTTACGCGTGCTTGATTTTTGTAAATCGATTGCGGGAAAAATACGTTTTTCTGCTAATTGCCGCAACAAATGCAATTCTTGATTTCCCGTACCTTTAAACTCTTCATAAATCACGTCATCCATACGGCTACCAGTTTCGATTAAGGCTGTCGCTAAAATCGTCAAACTGCCACCCTCTTCAATATTGCGTGCAGCTCCAAAAAATTTTTTAGGTGGATACAATGCAGCCGGATCTATCCCACCAGAAAGAGTTCGTCCACTTGGGGGAACCACTAAATTATAAGCACGTGCTAAACGCGTTAGTGAATCTAATAAAATAACCACATCTTGTTTATCTTCAACCAAACGCATCGCACGTTGCAAAACTAATTCAGCAATCCGAATATGATTTTCTGCCGATTTATCAAAAGTAGAATAGATTACTTCACCATCGATACAACGCTCTAAATCCGTTACTTCTTCAGGTCGCTCATCAATCAATAAAACAATTAGCTTTGCTTCTGGATAATTAGCACTAATCCCCCAAGCAATTTGCTTTAATAACGTTGTTTTTCCTGCTTTAGGCGGAGCAACAATCATCCCTCTTTGCCCTAAACCTAACGGAGCAAACAAATCAACAACTCGACTAGCTAAATTTTGCGAACTAGTTTCTAACTTCAATTGATGATTAGGATAAATTGGTGTTAAAGCTGGAAAATGAGATCTTTTTTTAGCTTCTTCTGGTGGCTTACCATTAACAGAATCAACATGCATCAAGCCATAGTAACGTTCGCCTGGTTTAGGCAAACGCACTTTTCCTGCTACCAAATCTCCCACGCGCAAATCAAAGCGTCTAATTTGAGAAGATGAAATATAGATATCTTCTTTAGAGGCAGAATAATTAATTGGACGTAAAAAACCATACCCTTCCTCTCGAGAAACGATATCCAAAACACCTTTCATGTAATAAAATCCCTCTTGCTCAGCTTGAGCACGCAAAACAGCCAAGACTAGTTCTTTTTTGTTCATCTGGCTGTAATAAGAAATTTTATACTCACGCGCATAGCAGTATAATTCTTTGAGCGTCTTTTGTTCTAATTCATTTAACGTCAAACTAGCCACACCAAACACACCTCTTTTAATTCAAATCATCGGCAACTGTCATTATTTCTAAATTAACCGATAAACCTCTAAACTTATCGACAATACGATCGTAACCGCGCAAAATATTGTCTGCTTGAGTAATTATCGTTTTACCCTGAGCCATCAAGGCCAAGCCTAACAAGGAAACGCCCGCACGAATTTCACCAGCTTCCACAACTGCTCCTGTTAAATTAGCGGAATGCTGAATTGTAATCAAACCATCTTTACTAGCAATCTTTGCACCCATCTTTTGCATTTCAGAAATATGCTTAATTCTTTCAGGATATAAAGTATCAATAATAGTCGAGCTCCCTTTAGCTTTTAATAACAGTGGAGTCAACGGCTGTTGTAAATCGGTTGCAAATCCTGGAAAGGGTGCAGTTTTAATACTAACTGGCGCTAATAAATCTCCTCCTGGAACATAAATGCTATCTTCATCTATCTCCAATCTGACACCCATTTCAATTAGTTTAGCTAAGAAAGGATCCAAATGTTCAGTAATTACATTTTTTACCAATACACCTTCTCCATTAGCTGCGGCAAATGATAGATACGTCCCAGCTTCAATCCGATCAGGAATAATAGTGTGTATATTGTTAGCTTTTAGACTTTCCACACCTTGGATTCTAATTTCATTAGTTCCTGCTCCCCGAATCTTTGCTCCCATATTATTTAAAAAAGTTGCTAAATCAACAATTTCAGGTTCACGCGCAACATTTTCCATGATGGTTGTACCTTTAGCTTTAACTGCGGCTAACATAACATTAATCGTTGCTCCAACAGAAACTAAATCAAAAAAGATTCGAGCTCCTTTAAGTCCATCTTTTCCTGTCGTAATACTAACAACATTCCCTTTTTCGATAACTTTTGCTCCTAACGCTTGAAAGCCTTTAATGTGTTGATCGATGGGTCTAGGCCCAATATTATCTCCACCTGGAAAAGCCACTGTAGCATTGCCAAACTTCCCTAACAACGCTCCCATAAAGTAATATGAAGCTCGTAAACTTCTGATTGCCTCACTAGGAAGGGGATTTTGCTTTATTTGAGTCGGATCTATCTGTAACACGCCATGATTAAAATGCGAGGTTACATTCATCGATTTTAAAATTAACATCAAGTTATGCACATCTAAAATATCTGGTACCGCATCAAATTTCACTGGTGTATCCGCCAAAATAGCTGCTGGTATCAAAGCAACTGTACTATTTTTAGCTCCACCAATAGTCACCTCGCCACGCAACTTTTGACCACCTTGGACAATCATCTTCTTCATTTTTCAGCCTCACTACTCAATTTCTATTTATAAGCACAATTCAAATATACACACTTAATCACTTTTAGCTTCAGTGTGCATCAACATTAATTTATTTCAAAAATATCTCAAGAAAAGATACCTTATTTCATCTTACAAGATACTCGCTTGGGTTTCAATCCATAATTACTGACATTTCTGCTTTTTACGAACATTTTATCAAAAATAAAAAGCAGTTGGCTAAAAATAACTAACTGCTTTTTATTTTTTCTTAAATTATTTTTCGGCACTAGCCTTAACAAAAGCTGCAAATAAACCTTCTGGGCGTTGCGGACGAGATAAGAACTCTGGATGATATTGTGCTGCCACAAAGAACTTGTGATCCGTAATTTCAACAACTTCTACTAAACGATTGTCTGGTGAAGTCCCTGCAAAAGTTAAACCTTTTTCAGTCAAAATATCACGATATTTGTTGTTGAATTCATAACGATGACGATGACGTTGTTGGATAACACTTTGATTATCATAAGCGGCTGCAGTCTTAGTACCTGGTTTTAATTTACATGGATATAAACCAAGACGTTGTGTACCACCCATATTTTCAACATCAGCTTGATCAGCCATCAAGTCAATAATATTATTTTCACACTTAGGATCTACTTCTGCAGAGTTACAATCTGCTAAGCCAGCAACATCGCGTGCAAATTCGATACATGCCATTTGCATCCCTAAACAAATCCCTAAGAATGGCTTATTGTTTTCACGTGCATAACGAATAGATTGAATCATCCCTTCCAATCCACGATCACCAAAACCACCAGGAACGATGATACCATCATATTTTGCCAATTTAGCAGCCGCATTTTCTGCGGTAATTTCTTCGGAGTTAATGTAATCAATTTCTACTTTAGCATTAATTTGATAACCTGCATGCTTCAAAGCTTCGTTAACAGAAATATAAGCATCTGGTAATTGAGTATATTTACCAACCAAACCAATCTTAACTTGACCTGTTAAGCTTTGTACGCGGTCTTTTAATTGACGCCATTCTTCCATATCCGCTTGTGGTGTATCTAAATGCAACTTAGCACATACGATATCGTCCATATGTTGCGCTTGAAGATTTAACGGAATTTGATACAATGTGTCAACATCCATTGATTCAATAACATCTTCTGGTTCAACATCACAAAAATTAGCAATCTTATTACGCATATCTTGTGAAATTGGTTTTTCCGTTCTTAAAACCAAGATATTTGGTTGAATTCCTAAACCACGTAATTCTTTAACACTGTGTTGTGTTGGTTTAGTCTTCATTTCACCAGCTGCATTCAAGTAAGGTACTAAAGTTGTATGGATATAAACAACGTTGTCTGCACCAACTTCGGATTTCATTTGACGCAAAGCTTCCAAAAATGGTAGAGATTCAATATCACCAACAGTTCCACCAACTTCTGTAATAACCACATCGGCATCCGTAATTGCACCAGCACGCATGATTTTTTCTTTAATCATGTTTGTAATGTGCGGAATAACTTGAACTGTTGCACCTAAATAATCACCACGACGTTCCTTTTGTAACACTTCTGAATAAATTTTACCTGTCGTTACATTAGAATATTTATTTAAGTTGATATCAATAAAGCGTTCATAGTGACCGAGGTCAAGATCTGTTTCTGTACCATCATCAGTTACAAAAACTTCTCCGTGTTGATATGGACTCATTGTACCAGGATCGACGTTGATATATGGATCGAATTTTTGAATAGTAATCTTTAAACCTCGATTTTTTAATAAGCGACCTAAAGATGCAGCTACGATACCTTTCCCTAAAGAGGATACAACACCGCCAGTAACAAAAATATACTTGGTCATTATAAATGCTCTCCTTTGATTAAATATTGTTTTAGCTTGGGGATAATAAAATAACAAGCTCCCTATCCAAACTCTATGAATAGGGAGCTCTGATTACCGTGCTTTTTGTCTCCACAATATGTGAAGCGCCCATAAAGCATTTTACATAATAATTAAATGAGCGTCAAGAACGAACTTTAGATTTCTTCATCTAAAGAATCATCACTTAATTCCGACAATTGCCCTTCGATTCCATCAGGTAAATCATCTTCATCATCATCGTCTGATTCTCCGATATCACTTAAATCTTTACTATATTCTTTTAACTCTTGATCTTCTTCATCATCATCGTCATCGACATCATAATCATTTTCGATATCATCACTATCTTCTGGATCATCATCGTCATAATCGATCACGTCATCATCGGTAACGTCATCCAAAAAGGCGTTGACTTTCTTTCTGCTCTTACGTGTTGGACGATCTTCTTCATCGTCGTCTTCAGAATGAACAAGTGCTTCATCGATTGATTCATATGGGTACCATGAGCGTAGGCCCCACATATTATCGCCCAAGGAAATAAAGCTACCATCGATGTTTAAATCCGTATAAAATTGAGGTAAACGTTCGCGAATTTCTTCATCACTTTTTCCAAGATATTGTTGGATAGCATTTGTTAAATCAGCAAAAGCCATCACATCGCTTCTATCTTTCAAAATCGCACGTGCAACTTCAATCATCGACAATTCTTCTTTATTGACATTTTTGAATCTTTCTAGCTCCAAACCATACACGTCCTTTCAACAGTCTACTCCTCATCTTACAATACTATGCGTTAAATTGCAATCTTATTTTGTATTCTCCCAACAGTTCATGACCGCTATGAAGTTGGTAATCAACCAAAACCGCCCCACTATTTTGGGGCGCAATTAAATTGATTTGTAAATCTTGCGTTAATGTCTCTAAGCTCAAATTATTCGCTCCAATTCGATAATTAGCTCTTTGTCTAGTTTGTTTATCAAATATCATTCGTAGCAATAAATCTTCTTGTCGTCTAGTCAATTGTAACTGTTCGTCTTTGAATTTCAAAGTTACCAAAGCATCGGCTTGATCGGTATATTTTTCATAGTAACGTAAATATCCAACATCTCCAATAACAGTAAAATTACCAGTCGTTTCTATTGTAAATTCTTCTAACTCATTTCCTTGTTTAATTTGCGTACTGACATTTACATGTACAGGAACTTCATTTTTTACCATCTCATCTAACCTCTTTTTATCTTCTATCTAAAAATCACAAGCTTTTTTCGTACCTTTTGTCCTACATGTTATAATACATGTATTATAACAAAGGAGGCGTGCAAATGCTTGTGCGTGAAAAAGTTTTACGTGATCCTATCCATAATTATATCTATATTCAACATCCTGTCATCTTAGACTTACTTAATTGCCGTGAATTCCAACGTTTGCGTCGCATTAAACAATTAGGCACAACCAGCTATAGTTTTCACGGGGCTGAACATTCACGTTTCTCACACTCGGTTGGTGTTTATGAGATAACCCGTCAAATTTGTGACTTGTTTGCACGTAACTATCCTAGCCAAACTACCCAAGATGGTCTTTGGAATGATAATGAACGACTAGTTGCCTTATGCGCTGCGTTACTCCATGATATTGGGCATGGACCTTATTCACATACCTTTGAAAAAATTTTTAACACCGATCATGAAGAAATGACATGTCGTATTATTTTAGATAAAACAACACAAATTCATCAAATTTTAGCTAACACTGACGCCTCACTACCAAAAAAAGTAGTCGCTGTCATTCAAAAAACTTATCCTAATCAGCAGGTCGTTCAAATGATTTCTAGTCAATTGGATGCCGATCGTATGGATTATTTACTGCGTGATTCATATTTTACTGGTGCTAAATACGGAACATTTGATTTGACTAGAATTTTACGTGTTATGCGTCCTTACAAAGGAGGAATCACCTTTGATTTTGAGGGAATGCATGCTGTTGAAGATTATATTGTCAGCCGTTTTCAAATGTATCAGCAAATTTATTTTTATCCAGTCTCGCGTTCAATGGAAGTTTTACTTGGTAATCTTTTAGCTCGTGCTAAAGATCTCTTTTTGGAAAATAAATTAGATGATCAATTGACGACACATTTTTTAAAACCATTTTTTGCCAAAAATGAAATTCCGCTACAAACATATTTAAGCTTAGACGATCATGTCTTAAATACTTGTTTTAATATCTGGCAAACACACGAAGATCCTATTTTAAGTGATTTGGCACAACACTTTTGTAATCGCCAACCATTTAAATCACTCAAAAATACACCAAAAAACGCTCAAAAGATTAACGAAATTAAACAAGCACTTAAAGATGCTAAGCTTGATAAAAAATATTATACGGCTTTAAACGACAGCTATGATTCACCTTATGCTGTAGATGATGCTAAAAAGAAAACACCAATTACTTTGTTTAAAGACTGTGATGATTTTGTTGAACTTTCCAATGCAAGCGCCATTGTAAATGCTATTCGTGATAAACAAGTTGGTGATGAACGTTTCTTTTTCCCAAAAGAGTTTAGCTCAATTTAAAAGCACAAGTCTGATATGAAAAACATGTCAGACTTGTGCTTTTTATAATGTAATCAAAACTGCTAAAACAATCAAACACAATCCCAATAATAAACTGTTAAATGCTAATTTTTCAAAGTGAATTGGTTTATTTTTTAACGAACCAACCCGGTGAACATCAATTTTACGTTTAGCAAACTCTTCATCACTTTCACCTTTTCTTTGTTTTTGAAACCAACCTGCCAATAAGTGTGCATGCAATAAAATATCGATAACAGCCAAGCACACCAAGGCCAGGCCAGCCAAAAACAGCCAATCTGATACACGTGTTTGTTGTTTAAAAATTATTCCATAACACATCACTAAAACGGCTAGTAACAAAACACCTCCAACAATTTTGGGGCAAAATTTAGCTTTAAGTCTATTCATAAATTCCTACAATCCTTTAATTAATATCTATATATTGTCCAGTAATCTCATTTAACTTTTGAGCTTTTTTAGTTTGCGTATTAAATTTATACATACCTTTAAGGTTAGATAATTGATTATCGGCTTGACTAGTATGGCGAATCTCAATTTGATATTGGTTTTGTCCTAGACTTTGCACATAGTATTGATCACCATCTTCACTTGGAATAGCCGTTGCTTGTTTAAAGGCAGAAATAACTTGATCGTTACTTAGGCTTTGGACAACTTGATTAATTTGATCATTAGATGCTCCGTTAATATCTTGTCCTGTCTTTTTAGCATATTCATCTTGGACAATCTTTGAATTGCGCGCATTTGCTTGCTCGCTAGCTGTTTGTTTTTCGCTTTGTTTTTGAGCTTTGGCAATCAAATCTTCATAAGAATTTGCCTTTTTTTGTAAATTTTTAACTGCAACTAGCTTATTTGACAAGGCTTGTAACGATTGTAAACTTCCTCCTGCAGCAAAATATTTTTGAGCTGCATAATAATCTTTGACTTCACTGTAATAGGTTTGAGCAAGTTGAATAGTTTGATAATCTTTAGTTAACTTAGTAACTTGTTTTTTCACCGCACTTGGCTCTTGAATCTTTTGCAAATCAGCCAATTTTTTCTTAGCTGTTGTTAAATCAGGTTTATCGAGTGCTTTTTTTACTGCAATTAAATCTGTTACATTTTGCGTTAAACCTTTAATCTTGGCGTTTTGTGGAGCATCTTTTAACTTCGCTAAAGCTGTTGTTTGTTGCCCATCTTTAATCTTTACTAACGCCGCTTGATATGCTTTATCCGCTTGTTTTTCTTGACTTTGAGCGCAACCAGCTAAACCTAACATAAACACTGTAGCAATCACTACACTTATTCGTTTTTTCATGGGCTACTCCCCCTTTTTATTGTTCACTTAATTATATCATGAAATATCTCTTTTTTGGGAACGCATCAATTTGCGTGCCATCAAATAAATCGTCAACCAAATTACTAAAATAACTGCTAAAGCTGCATATAAAACTAACATGCATTCTGCTACAAATATTTTGGAATTAAAATAATACCCAAACGTATTTTTTAAGCGATATAACAAGATAAACAACGCCAAATCACTACCAAACATCCCAAAAAATAAAGTATTAAATGTCATGCCCATAATTTGAAATCCGATAACTTTACCACTTTTAATCAACTGCACAGTAGTTAGTGTTGGATTTTGTTGCCACAATTCTTCTAGTCCACTTGCAATTGCTATTGCTGCTTCTGCCAAAGCCCCTAATGTACTTAAGATAGTCGTAGCTAGCAATAATTGTCTAAAATCTACACCAATCAACAGGTTAAAAGCCTCGATTTGTTCGGATTGCTCATTGGCAAATCCTGCTGTATTAGCCAAATAATCTAATGGAATAATCAACAAAATCATTACACCTAAGACGATTAAAGTTGCTACAAAGGCCACATTGGTTGCACGCTCATCATGACTCCCTAAATAAATCGTCAAAGCCAAAATACAAATTCCAAAAAAGATACATATCCAGATAATGTTAAAGCCACTTGCAATTAAAATAACTGCCAAAAAAAGTAAGCCAAAATTCAATATCACACCTAGATATGCAGCCAACCCTTGTTTACCGCCAACTAAAATCATCAAAATTCCTAAAACTAACGTCAATAAACTAAGAGACGACATCTTTTTTTCCTCCTAACGCCATAGCAGCCAATAAACTTGCACTTGGAATCACCAAGACTACACCTATCGCACTTATCAAAGCTTCTAAAATCCCTAAAGACATCGTCCATTCAAACGTATAAGCAAAGGTATTGCCATTTCGTAAATAAAGCACGCTTAAAGCAAAACTTTCGGCAAAAAAGATTAATAACAACACATTAATCAAAGGGCCCATCACAGCTTGCCCTACTTGGCGTCCTGATTTAAACAATTGCGCTTGCGAAACATTAGGATTGGTTTGTTTTAATTCAAATAGCGTAGAAACAATATCTGTAGCAGCATCCATCACCGCTCCTAATAAACCAATGACTGTCGCAGATAAAAAAAGTTGTTTGGGAGCTTGGGTCGCAAAATCCAACGCTTCATAATGAATCCCTTTTTGTCCTGTAACTGCAATCAATAACATGCTCAACCCTAAAGCGCTACTTGTCGCCAAGATTACAGCTAAAAAAGTAACAAGACACTGTTTATTCAATCCAATAACTAAACTCAAAGATAATAGTGTAAATAACACCGCACTAAGAGCAAATAGCCAAAAGAAATTATTCAAATTCAACGCAACATCTAGTTGAATGAAAAATAAAAATAACAAGACATTTAAAATTACACTTAGCAAGGTCTTTAAACCTTGCATACGCATCATCAAATATAAAACAACTACAACTAACCAAACCAAAAAGATCAGATAAACATCGCGTTTTAAATCGGATAATGTTATGCTCAACTGTCCATCTTTTAGCCTATGAATGTCTAAAAAGACTTCTTGACCTGGACGATATTTTTGACTCAATGCCCCTGATTTAGCAAAAGTATTATTGACAGTCACTTTTTTATTGGCATAATGTCCATTTAAGATTTTAAGCGTCACTAGTTGTGTAATTTGGACATCATGATTGCCAAATTCATCGACGTTTTTTTGCACTGTTTGCTGTTTAACAGTCATAACTTTGCCGATTGGTTGGCGATATAATTTTGCATTATTTTCTGTGAAAAACAACAATAAAATACCGCTTAAAGCTAATATTACCAATGTTAATCCTTGTTTTTTGTTAATCATATTTCACCAACTTTCTTTTTAACGATACCACGAAAAAGCCTTGAGTAAAATCTCTAAATTAAATCTTAATACTCTTTTTAGCTTGCCACTTGGACTCAAAGTCATTTCTTAGTTATAATAATTACGAAATAAAGTAAAGTGAGCTGATTGAAATGAACACCACTAAAAAGTTAATCCAAATCTTAGCAAACAGTAACGATTTCATCTCAGGACAAGAATTGGCTGACAAATTGCAAGTCTCACGTACTGCGATTTGGAAAGCAATCAAAACCTTACAAAACGAGGGATATGCCATAGAAAGTCGGCAAAAAAGCGGCTATCGCCTAGCAGATAATGATAAATTGTCTGCTGCGCTAATTAAAAGTTATCTACCAACAGATTTACAATTAGATTTTGAGATTCATCAATCACTAAACTCAACCAACACCCGCGCCAAAGAGTTAGCGGCTATGTCTAAGTTAACAAATCCACTTGTCATTATCAGTGAAGAACAAACTGCCGGTTACGGACGTCACGGACGTTTCTTTAGTTCACCTCAAAAAACCGGGATTTATTTAAGTCTGTTATTAAACAACACTCACACTAATTTTAATCCAGGCTTATTAACCACGGCAGCTGCAGTTGCAATGCATCGCACTATTTTGCACAAATTAGATACTACAGCTCAAATCAAATGGGTTAATGATTTATTGCTAAACAACAAAAAAGTATGCGGCATCTTAACTGAAGGTATTGTTGATTTGGAAAGTCGTAGCGTTAGTCAAATCATTTTAGGCTGTGGGATTAACTATCTAACTCCTTTAAGTTCTTTTGATTGTGATTTAAAGGAAACTGTAGCCTCTTTACGTGATCAAGCTTTGGCTAAAAATGTAAGTCGTAACGAATTTATCGCTAGTTTTTTAAGCGAATTTTTTGATATTTATTCTAATTATCAAACCGCTTCTTTCATGGATGAGTACCGCAAAAACTGCTATTTACTTAATCACGAAGTCACAATTACGCAAGGTGATAAAGTCTTTAATTCTGTTGCAGTTAATATTAACGATAATGGTGAATTAGTTTTAGCAAATGGTCAAACACTTAGTTCAGGTGAAGTTACTAAGATTCGTCCACGTTAATTTGATATATGTAAAAATCCCTCTCTATTCAAAAAAGGCTATAATGCCTTCTAAGTATACAGATGAAATATATAAAATCATCGTATACTTG
>CAJLBJ010000030.1 GCA_905204935.1 uncultured Lactobacillus sp. | reverse complement strand
CGAAAAAAGCACCTCACAATCGCTAGACTTTGTCTAACAATTGTAAGGCACTTCACTAACTAGTCTTTTTAGTATAATATTTTAGGCTTTCTTACCTGGTTGCGATGCGATGATTTGTAACTCACCGTCAAGTGTCCATTCTTTTACAGCAAATGGCAAGATGAAATGCACACCTTTTTGAATTGGATAAACTTGATCTTCAACCGTGATGGTTCCTTGACCATCTAAAACTGAAACTAAAGTATATAAAGCATCATCACGGGTGAAATGAGCTTTACCTGCGACATCCCATTCATACACTTCAAAGAAATCTGTCTTGACATAAGTCGTAACTGTCGCATCATCAACTTTAGTCTTTTGAATATCAAGTTTTGGATCAACATGTGGCACATTGGTGCAATCTAAGGATTGTTGAATGTGCAATTCACGTTTTTGACCTGTTGTTTGATCAATGCGATCAAAATCATAAACTCGATAAGTTGTATCACTACTTTGTTGCGTTTCTAAAACCATGATTCCTTTGCCAATAGCATGAATCGTACCACTTGGAACATATAAGAAATCACCAGCTTTAACTGGAACACGGCGTAATAATTGATCCCATTTACCTTTGGCAATCATTTCAGCCAATTCTTCTTTACTCTTAGCATGATGCCCATAAATCATCTCGCTACCTTCATCAGCTTTAATGACATACCAGCATTCCGTTTTACCTAATTCATGTTCATGTTCCATAGCATAAGCATCATCAGGATGAACTTGGACAGATAAATCTTCTTTCGCATCCAAAATCTTAGTTAACAATGGAAAAACATCTCCACTCGCATTGCCAAAGACTTCACGATGCTTATCCCAGACTTCATCTAACGTCATACCTGCATAAGGTCCATTTTGCACTTTGGCTGGACCGTGTTTGTGGGCTGAAATTGCCCAGCATTCACCGGTGTGATCACTTGGAATATCATAGCCAAATTCGCTATGCAAACGATCTCCTCCCCAAATTTTTTCTTGGAAAACAGGTTCTAAAAACATTGGTTCGCTCATAATAATACTCTCCTTAAATCATATTATACTTACTCATCCGCTACCTATCATAACACGACTAGGTAGCATAATACTAGGTCATCCATGTTCTTTAAATTAAGACCACTACTTTTTTCAAATTTTTCTACTTGATATTGCAACGTATTGCGATGAACATAAAGTTTTTTAGCTGCCAAAGTCATATTTCCTTGTGCTTGATACAACGCAACAATTAATTCACGTAAGTTCTTTTGTTCACTAATTTGTTGTTTTAAATGTCTTAAAACCAGACTTTTTTGTGCTCTTTCTTTTCCAAAATAACGCAAGGCTGTCGTTGCTAGCGTGCTGACACCACCGCGTTGGCTGGCCTTAAAAATTTGTTGTTCTTCATTGAAAACTTGCCGCAAATCATTTTTAAGTATAGCAACATCATTAAACTCACCCACATATATTTGTCCTTTGGCATCAAAATCTAAGGCCAAAGTCTCCCAGATTCCCTTAAAATCAGCAACATTATAGTTATAGTTAGCCCTTTTTTCCACGATGACACCACTATTTGGCGTTAACATCACATTGGCTAAAACAGGAACGGTAAACATCTCGGCAAAAGCAGTAGCCCAATCGGTAAACTTAAAATCCACCCCGACTTGAACTTGATAGAGAATAAATCTAACTTCACCTTCAGCAAGTGGTACTTGGGAACTCAACTCACTAAGATAAGCTTGCCATGGTTCTACTTTAACTTGACGTTTTTGCTCTTTTAGCCAAAGTTTTAAAAGTGCTTGTTCCTTTAATGTTAAATCTTTTTTAGGAATACATAACCATTGCTCTTCTAAATATAAATTCAAGAACTCTTCACTACTCAACGGAGCTTGACTTTTTAAAGCCTGTGGATAGAGTTCTTTAATCTTAGTTGTCAGCATTTCCATCATCCCATCTTTCTTGCAGTATTGGTCATCGCACGATATTCTTTAGGCGACATTTTTGTATGTTGCTTAAATATCCTAAAAAAGTAACTTGAGTTTTGATAGCCAACCTGAACTGCGATTTGATTGATGTCTTCATCGGTCTTTTGCAAAAGTTCAATCGCTTGAGCAATTCGCCACTCATTTAAATACTTGGCAAAACTAGCCCCTACTTCTTGTTTAAATAATGCACCTAAATAAACCGAATTAAGATGTAGTTTGTCTGCAATATCAATCAAAGTCAAGGGTTGTGAATAATCTTTTTCAATTATCTCCAGTACGCGGGTAATGTTAAATGAATACCGCTTGACTACTCCTCTTGTTCCATCGATTTGGACGTTAGCCAAGACCGCCTCAATTTCACCGATCGTCTTGGCAGAATTAATGACCGCAACATTTTCAGGCGCAGTCAAGCTATAGCGAATACTACTTTCCCGTAAGGCTAAGGCTACAAGTAGCGCATACTGACGTACCAAAGCAACTGTCACATGTTGTTTTTTCAAATCATTTAACTGTAAATTAAGCCATTGTTTGAAATCTTCGACATCTTTTAATTGTGCAATTGCTTCTTTTAGCTTACTGAATTTAGGAATTACAGCCATGATTTGGGTAACCTTACCTTCTTCAAGCATCGTCAAGCCATGAGACGATTCAAAAAAGTACTGGCGGCCAATTTCTGCCATGATTTCCCCATAAGCTCTAAACAGCAAGGCTGGATCATCCATCTTGCTACTAACGATTACTGGACGATACAATGACGAAACTTTGACAGGTAATTCATGTAAAAATTGATTCAAACGGGAGCGCTTGCCTACAAATAAAAACAAGACGTCTCTTTTTTCTTTAAAACAACCGCAAACTTCTGGAATATTTTCGAGATGATCTAACAACAACTCAACTGGAATTGGATTCAAAACAGCCAATAAATACATGCTATCTGTTGTTTGTAATCCTAAATTTGCTAAGAGATTTTCTTTTTGATAAGCTTTTTCAAGCGTTAATAATTCTCTTAAACGTACCCCTTTAGCCATATTGGCATTGGTTTGATTTTGTTGTTGCTTTGTTACCTTTTTGATGGCAACTTCAAGCGTTTCTTTTAGTTCATCTGGATCAACTGGTTTACGTAAATAATCGATTGCCCCTTGTTGAATACCTGCCTTGACATACTCGAAATCTGCATAACCTGATAATACAATCAAGGCAATTCCAGGTTGAATTTGATTGACCTTTTGCAAAAATTCAGGTCCTTTCATCTCTAACATATTCATATCAGAAATCAAGATATCCACATGATTTTTACGCAAATACTCTACGGCTTCGAGAGGATTTTGAAAGGTCATTTCGACTGTTAAATCTAAATCTGTCAGCGCAATCAACTTAGGTAAACCGCGCAAAATCATGTATTCATCATCGACTAATACTACTTTCATGTTCAATCCTCCTTAGGTTTAAAGCGTAAAACAACCGTTACTCCGCCATAAATATTACCTTGCAAGCGCATGTTAAAGCTTGGACCAAAATAATTTTGCGCACGTGCATAAACATTTTGCAAACCTATCGACTTGCGCTTTTCACCACTCAACTTATCTAACATCCGCACGTTAAGGGTGGCTAGCTGTTCTTGGGTTAAAGGTCGTCCATTGTTGATGATTTCAATGTAGACGTACTCATCTTTTCGGTATGCTTTAATCGAAATCACATTATCACTTCGACTAAAATCAACGCCATGAACAAAGTAGTTTTCCACTAATGGTTGGAGCGTAAACTTAGGCAATTCAATTCCTTTTAAATCATCATCTATTTTAATTTGGTACGCCAAGCGATCTGGATAACGCGTTTGATATAGGTAAATATATTTATCGATAAACTTTAACTCAGAACCAAAACTTGTCACCTGTGCTTGATCGATATTATTTTGCAACAGCGCTGAAAAACTATAGATTACTTTGGCTAATTCATATTGTCCCGCATCTAACGCCGCCATTCGAATGTATTCTAATGTATTAGCCATAAAATGCGGATTGATTTGTGAGCGCAAGGCCTTCATGTGTGCATCTTGTTGTTCAATTTGCAGTTGATAAATCGTATACACATATCGATCAATCTCATCTAACATATAATTAATTCCTATAACCAACTCGTTTAAGTCTGTATATTTTTCACTTTGATTAATCCGTGCTTTCAAATCACCGTGACTAACTTTTTTCATCGTATCTAAGATTGCTAACAGCTGCCTTTGATAAGTCTTAAAAGTCACTTGTAGCATCACCAATAAGAAAATCAGCACTAATAATCCAAGCAAAGCAATCGGAACCAAGCGTCCAAACAACACACGCTCGCTACCTGAATTACTAAACAAAATTGACATCTGATAATTACCACTCAAATAGTCGGTTTGAATGGAATAACCCTTCAAAAGATTAAACTTATCATCGCTGATTGCACGTTTTACTTCTTGGCGCTCTTTTTTGGTAACCATCGGATCATCATAGTGCAATAACATGCGCCCTTCATCGTTTAACACCACGATTTGCATATGCGCTTGGCTATTAATCTGTCCTAATTGTCGCAATAAATCTTGCGTTTTAAATTCCAACTCAATTGTACCAACTACCCCTAGCGTCTGCGGGTTAATTAAGGCACAAGTAAAGGAGTTTTTGGTTGGTAAAGTGCGATTGTTAATCACATAGCCGCTGCGATTTTTTTGTGTCGCTACAAAGGTTGCATCCATATTGGTCAAACGCAATTCAAGGCGTGCGATTTCTGGATGTTTAATCAAATAACTCGTTGTTTCACGTTCCCAACTAAAGTACTTGCCGGTCTTTATACTTTGATCGATTGTATATTGCGCATAAGTTGGTGTATCCAATTGGAAGTATTGTTCTAGATTACTTAAAAAATCGACATCAGACGATAAATACTCCCCGTATTCATTGGTCGTTGCCCGATAACGTTCGATCATTTCGCTGACACAGTTACGTGCTAAAATCTCAGCTTGTTTGCGATTGATAAAGTATTGCTTAACGTTGTTGGCCATCAAGATAGTCGTAATACTACCCATGACTACAATTAACAACACCATGTATAAGATCATCAAGCGTTGAAAACTAAATTTTAATCTATCATTTGATCTATTTTTTGATGCCATTTACGTGAGCTCCAATCCGTCCAAACAATAAAAGTTGCAATCGTAATAAACAAAATAAAGCCCGGCCATAATTTGGTAACAACCACCAACACGACGATTCCAATTAAATACACTAATAAGTCTTTAAAGTCTGCAAAAAAATGACCTAACGCCAATTTTAAGGCCGATTTTAAATTCGTATCGTAACGACTAAGCAAATCTAGTGTAAAAGCTGCCGAAACAAAGGTTAAAACCAAGGCAAAGACTAAGATAAATTGTACAAATAAGATCCACGCTTGTCTGATTTGTAGGCTTAAATACAAGTTATATATCAAGATAAAAAAGACTACTGCAAACAAATAAAAGTGAAGATTGGCCACCACGAAATATTTTTTGTAAGTTTGCCAAGCATCCTTAAAATGGTAAGCTTGATATTCATAGCGGTTATCCATAAATTGTTCAGTTACGGTCCGTAAGGCAGGCCCTATTCCTAAAACAACCCCTCCTATCAAGGTAAACAACCAAAAAATCAAGTTAAGGCGCAAAATCACATAGATTTTGACAAAAACATTTTGCATCACGCTTGCTAACATAGTCTTTCTTCCTCTCTAAAACATAATCATATTTTCTAATATATCGCCTAAATTATAACACAAAAATCGCCCAGCAATTTTTGCAAGGCGATTTTGTCGCATTCATTATTTCTTGTCAGCTAAGAACTTATCGTATTGTTCTTGTAAGGTCTTTTGTACCTTGTCGAAACCAGCGCCTTTGAGTTCTTTATCCATCTTTTCAATTGTAGGAATTGGATCTGCGGTACCGGTGTTTAAGATATCAGAGTATTTACTCATAACATTTGAAATGTTAGTAATTTCTGTCTTAACTTTTGAAGTATCAGGCACAAAGCCTAAAGCTGCAGATTCTTTAGCATTTGCAATGTTATCTTTACGTTCTTGGATTTGTTGTGGTGTAATTGTATCTTGTGTGTATAAGATATCGTTGTTACCCATCATCCAAGCACCGATAAAGTAGCCTGCTTTATACTTGTTAGTTGTCTTAATCTTACCAGCTGCTTTATCTGTAAAGTTCCATTGTTGCCCTTCTAAGCCCCAAACGATGTTGTTTAACAACTTAGGATCTGTGTTTAACAAGTTCAAAACTTGCATAGCTTCTTTCTTGTGTTTAGAAGTCTTAGAAATTGTCCAGATAGCAACTTGAGCTTGAGCTTCACTCTTGTATGCATCTGTGATTGGTTCTGTCACAATCTTATCTTTTTGACCAGCAGAGTTGTTCAATGCTGTGTTGCCATAATCGTATGGTCCAACTGTTTCTTGACGAGTGAACCAAGTGTTATCTTGCAAGTTGTATTGTGTACTTGAAGTTGCAGCATCTTGAGGAATATAGCCTTTCAAGTAGTAGCTATGCAAGGTTTCTAAAATATGTTGCATTTCTGGTGTATCATAAACATTTTTAACTTTTGTATCTTTACCATCAGAATCAACAACAAATGGTAAGCTGTTTCCTAATGGGAATTCCATTGCACGTGGGCTAGCTTTGAAGCCTTGACCAATAGCAAATGCTGCCACGCTAGGGTTTTCTTTATGGAAAGCTGCCAATAATGGTTCTAAGTCATCATAGGACTTAACGTTGCTTGGATCTAAGTTATATTTCTTCAAGAATGTATTGTTGAATGCGATTGTATTTTGGGCATAAACGTTAGCGTTAATTGGGAAACCATAAATCTTGCCGTTAACGGTTAAACCTTTCCAGTAAGCTGGATCAACTTTTTCATAGGCTTTCTTAGCTGTTGTCTTTAACATATCAGTCATATCAGCATAAGCGCCTTTTTGTGCGTTAGTTGTGTAATCTTGTGAGAATGCCAAATCATAGTCATCACCAGATGTCACCATAACTGAGAATTTTTGTGCATATTCACCCCAGCCGATAAATTTCATATCCAATTCAATCTTAGGATAAGTTTTTTGGATTTCTTTATTGGCTGCTTTAATCATAGCCGAATAGTTCTTTGGCTTATCACCTGGCATATACATCGAAACAACTGTTTTGTCCGAGTCACTCGAACTGCTCCCCTTGCTTCCGCAGGCTGCTAAAGTTAAAGCACTCATAGCAACTGTTGCAAAAGTAAGAACTTTTCCCCATTTTTTCATATGAGAAGTCCCTCCATAAAAAATATAATTTGAAATAATTAAAAATTATTACCGTAAATTAAAATAACTAACCTTTAACCCCACCAATAGTCATACCTTTGACGAAGTACTTTTGGAAGAATGGATAGGTTAAAGCGATTGGTAAGGTTGCAACCACAACGATCGCAAACCGCATACCTTCAGTTGGTACTTGTTGACCAGCAGCGATAGTTGAACCACCTTGTTGCATTTGTTGTGTAAGCATTTGGATATTGTTTTGAATCCGAACCAACAAATATTGTAATGGCATAACATTTTCGTTGGTTGTATACAACATAGCGTTAAACCAGTCGTTCCAATAGCCCAAACAAGTAAACAAACTAATTGTAGCAATCCCTGGAATTGCCAAAGGAACAACGATACTTCTAAAGATCTTAAGTTCTGTTGCACCATCAATTCGTGCGGATTCTAGAATCGATTCTGGAATCGAAGTCTTAAAGTATGTCCGCATGATCAACACGTTATAAACCCCAAAACACATTGGTAAAATCAAAGCCCATACATTATCGCGCAAACCAAGCATTTGAGTTACAACCAAGTAAGTAGGTACCATACCTGGTGCAAAAAGCATTGAAATCAAAGCAAAAATCGTAAAGAAACGCGCATAAGCAAAGTCACGTCGTGAAATCGCATAAGCATATGTCGAACTAAACAAACTGTTCATAATCGTTCCAACAACGGTTACAAAGACTGTCACGCCTAAACTACGCAAAACTTGTGTCCCCATAGAAGACAAGTATTGATAACTTGCAAGCGTCCAATGTTTTGGCCAGAATTGATAACCATACTTAGTAATATCGGTTTCATTTGTTAACGACAAAATAATGATGAAGAAAAACGGTACGATACAACTTAAGGCAAAAATTGCTAAAAGCACGTTAAAGCAAAAGTTAGGTCCCGCACTAAAACTACGAATATCGACCGCTGAAATGTGTTTTTTCTTGCGCAATTTTTCCACCTCCTAGAATAATGCTGATTCTGGTTGTAACTTGCGTACGACTGCATTAGAAACCAAAATCAATAATAAACCAACGATTGATTGCAACAACCCTGCGGCAGTTGACATCCCAATATCGTTAGTAGATGTCAAAGCACGGTAGATGTAGGTATCAAAAGTTTGTGTAACATTAATCAATGTCCCAGAACTTCGTGGAATCAAGTAAAATAGCCCAAAGTCACTTCTGAAAATCCCACCGATATTTAAGATTAACATCAAAGTTGCAACAGGCAAGATGTGTGGCAAAGTAACGTTTTTAATTTGTTGCCACTTGTTAGCCCCATCAATCATCGCAGCTTCATAGTAGGTTGGATCAATACCCATAGCGGTTGCAAAATACAAGATACTGTTGTATCCAATACCTTTCCAAACACCCAAGAAGACTAAAATAAATGGCCAAACTGCTGGCGTATTATAAAAGTCGATTGGTTTGCCGCCAAATACTTGAATAATATGATTTAAAATCCCTTTATCTGGACTTAAGAAAGCATAAATGAAGTATGCTAAGATAGCCCAAGATAAGAAATATGGAAAGAGCATCGCTGTTTGATAGCACTTAAGCAACTTACGGTTACGCAATTGACTCATAACAATCCCAAAGAAAATTGCAAAGAAGAAATTAAGTAAAAGGAATGTCAAGTTATATCCTACAGTGTTACGTAACACAATCCAGAAATCGGCTGATTTAAAGAAGAATACGAAGTTCTGTAATCCGACAAATGGACTATGGAACAAGCTGTAAATAAAACCATTTTCTGAATATTGGAAGTCTTGGAAGGCCACCACATTAGCTAAGACAGGAATATAGAAGAAAATAATCAAAAATAATGTCCCTGGTGTAACTAATAAGAAAAATACCCGATTTTCCCAGAGTTTTTGAAAGAAATTCTTCTTTTTCTTTCCATTGTGTTTTTTGGTAGTAGGTGTTGTTGCTTCCACCTTCTTCAACCCCTTTCAATCTTTATAAATTAATATTAAAGCGTTTTCTGTATTTTCTAAATATACAAACTAAAGAGGTTAGTGCATAAACTAAAGATTGCGGATATATCTTATACCCAAACAATATACCAACTTTACTTTTTTTAATAAAAAACCCAAAGACTAGCAAGGCTAATCTTTGGGTTCATTTTTACCAGGAAATATCACTAGCACTAGCGATTTCCATATAGCGACCGTGTCCAATTGGACCACTCGTAAATTTATCCATCAAAACTTTTGGTGCAAAGACATCACTTAATTCATCTCGACCATCTAACCAATTATTTAAGCGAACCTGCGCAGTTTGAATTCGTGCAAGTTGTCCACCCAAGCGAATATCGATGACTTCATAGCCTTGTGGATGACGCTTATCATGCCAAATAGTCCGGAAATTAGCGCTAAAGTCTAATAAACTATTACGATATGCCACCAAGGCTTCTTGAGCTTGTGCGACTGTTTCTTTAGTTACTTCTTGAATCAACTTAACTGCTTTGGCCTTTTTGCTTAGCGTTTGTGCTAACAAGTAATAATGTCTAAAGAGCAATTCATCTTCAGCACTAACCTTAGCTTTTTTAAGCTTAGTGGCTAATTGTTGATAGTAGCTTTCTAAATCATAGCCTTGATAATTCAAATAATAACGTGGATTTAACAAATCTTCATACAACATAATCTTACTTAAATTATCGCCATCATGGTTTACTTCACCTTCAAGCAAGTCAAATCGATCTAACAGCATAAAACTGTCATAGTCTTTATCTTGTAAGAGTTTAAACATTTTGCGCAAATGCTTTGCATCAACATTGTCATAGTAATTATATTCGGCAAATGTCTGCCACCCAAGCCACATTGCTTCAAATGGTGTTTCTGCACCATCATCATGCCAAGAAGTAGCTGCAATTTGTTTAATACCGGTTGCTTTGGCTGCTGCCGTTCCAGCTTTTAAGGTTGCAAGCATCTTTCCTTGACTTGGTGCCATTCCAATCCAACTCCAAATCCCAGCCGCAAAGACTACATCATCAGTCAATTCAAAATGACGTTTCATCAAAGGTTCATAGTGATCTTGGTATTCATTATAGTAATCCCAATAAACTTGGCTGATATTTGGTAATTTATCATAGATGCTAAAATCAGCGTCTAGGTCATACATTTGGTGTTTTGGACTTGCGATTGTAAACCACATATCGCTCCACATCATAGGTTTTAAATCTAATTGTTCACACAATTCATTGACCACATCAAGATGTTCTAAAATTAATTTAGATTGATCACGATAACCCATCTCATCCATGTAACGGCCACGC
Organism: uncultured Lactobacillus sp.; assembly: GCA_905204935.1. GTDB lineage: Bacteria > Bacillota > Bacilli > Lactobacillales > Lactobacillaceae > Ligilactobacillus. Next base: position 7,999 of record CAJLBJ010000030.1, on the reverse strand, counting down.
CCTAATTTATAAGCTTCATCCATCCCTAAATGAATCTTTTTAGTTAAAAATGGTGCACTAGCTGCTTTTAGTTCGGCTAATAAGAAATCTCTTGTTTCTTTTTTACCGACAAATAAGTTTTCATCAGAATCGCGAATCGTTTCAAAAGCTTGCCATTTCAAAGCATTACGCAAATGTGCTAACGTTTGGATTGCTGGAACTAAAACCAAGCCTAACCGATCAGCATAAAGAGCTAATTCGTGTAATTGTGCTTGACTATAACGCCCACGTTGTGCTCCAAAATAAGGATATTCCGGAATTTCAAATTCATCTTCAAGGTATAACCACAATTCTGTGTAGCCTAAACTAGCCAAACGAGCAATCATTTTCTTTAAATAAGCAACGTTTGCTACCCCATTACGAGCAACATCAAGCATTGCTGCGACTGTTTCAAAGCGTGCATCTTCATCCACTTTAAAGTCTGCTTGTTCTTTGGCTAACGCTAAATACATATTGAGTCCACGTAAAAAGTTAGTTACACTGCTAGCTTGAATCTGTCCTTTTGAGCCTTGTTTAATGATGCTTACCCCTGCTTTTGGACGTGGACTAACCGTGATTTCGTCGTCTAATGCATAAGTTTTTGTAGCTAAAAATTCAGTAGCGGCTGTTTGATATTGCTGTGATAAATCAACAAAATTTAACTTCATTTACTCCACCTCTAATTTTTAAAATTGATAGGTTCTAATTTCTGCTGGACGTAAGGTTGTATTTGGTGCAACCACCATTTTAGCATTGTTCAAATCAACCACACTATCAGCCTCTTGTCCTTGATACTTAACAACTACATCTTGTGCTTGCGCAGTCATATTATAACCACGTACCAAAACCTCACCACTTGGCAATTTTTGTGTAGCTGTAATCGCAAATGCAGGATTATCTACGCTTAAATAAGTTGCACTTGGAGCTAATGTTGCTGCGTGATGTTGGCTTTGAACGCTCAAGAGTTTAACTTGGGCACTTCTAGCTTGTTTATAAGCCATTAATTCTTCTACTTGCGAGCCATCGGTAAATGCTAATGAAAGTTGCGCATTGAAAGGCCCTTGACATTGCGCTTGTGGTGTTGGGAAATAACCCCAGTCACCCATTTCACCGACACACCGCAATAATGTCACTGCAATTTCATTACCATTTTGGTCTACTTCATATTCATTCAAACCAAAATTGCCCACAACAATGCTTGCATCTGTGCCTTTTAAAGCCACAAAACTTTGTTGATGTTGTGGATTTTCTGGGTTTTCCCAAGTCTTAGCCACTTTATTTGGCCGTTTAACCACTTCATAAATCGATTCAGCAAAATGCTCTGTTGCACCAAAATCAGTCGTCACCACAGCTCTTAGACGATGATCTAAGATGTTGTTATCACCTGAAACATTGATTTGCAAGCGATTTTCATCATCCAATAATTTAAGCTCTACATCAAGTTTAAATGGCACTAATTTTTGACTGCGGCCAGCTGTACGGTTTGTAATATCAATCACCGCTTGTTGTTCATAAGCCAAGCGCTCATCAGCACTTTGTGGTAAAAGCTCTTCATGTGAATAACGTAGAACTTGGCCGTTTAAGAGACTATCTTTAACCATCTTTTTAAGTGGTGCCTTGAAGAATAAGCGTTTATTATCGCTAGAACGCTTGTAAATATACTCATTACCGATATCTCCTGTATCTTCAAAGCGCAAGACGTCAGTGTATTGTTTATTGGTCTTTTTATCCAAAACATCGATTTTTCCATTAGGAGTCACGCTTACCTTGAGACGCGCATTTTCTAAGATTGCTTGCGTATCTTGGCACAAGTTTTCCTTAACAACTTGTGGGCAATCACTTACTAACGCTAATGTCTTCCATGAAAATGCTGCAAGTTTTGGTGCAACCGCAACATCAACATAAGCCGCCATGTATGGCACACGGAACTTGTCATCTGGCAAATCATAATTAAAACGAGCATAACGGCGTAAAATTTTAGCCGGTTGAATCTGTTTGTCTTCATCGATTATTGCTAGATCTTTTAATTCATTGACATACGCTAGCATTTCATCATAAGCGGCTTGTGGTGCACTGTCTTTAAAGAGACGTTGGTTTACCTTAACACTGATAACAACTTCTTCTTGTTTAGGACTTTCACTAGTGTTAATCACCACAAATGGATGTGCCTTGGCACTAAACTTGCTGGTATCGATTTGAGCGGCAAATTTAGCCAACGCATTTTGGGTTAAATCTTGTCCCACTTGGCTGGCCGTTTCAAATCTATGCATTACACCAGGGAAGACTTCATCAACCGAACAACCGCAAATACTATCGTGTGGATGATTTTGCAAAAGCGTCTTCCAAGCAAAATCCAAGCGATCTTGGTTGCTTTCATTATTACCATCTGCAATTAATATTGCTGGTTCTGTGATATTTTCTAACAAACGTTGTACTTCGGTATTCTTTTGTTTAATATACACACGTGCAGATGAAGTGTTAGCCAAAGTATACCAACCACTTGTTGCTTGAGAAGTCAATTCACCAGAGATGGTTGATAAATCCTTTGGCAAATCTTTTTTCAATGCCATGATATATTCTTCAAAGCTTGAATGGATAAATTCGTAATCTGGGAATAATTCATTGGCAACCTTGATAGCTTGACTGAGGTCTTTTTGGACCGGTTGATGGTCAACCCCATTCATCATCAACAAATCATCGGTAGCCGCAAATTTTTCGGCATCCGCTAGCTTTTGTTGCCAATATTTTTGTGCAGCTTGACGTTCAACTGGAATTTCATTACCGTTTGAATACCAGTTAGCAAATAAAATCCCTAAAACCCTGCTGCCATCGGGACCATCCCACCACATTTCTGAATAAGTCGAGTCATACTCGCCTTGGCCTGTTTGATTGTTAAATCCAGTTGGTGTAACCCCACGTCCAAAGGCAACCGTATCAAGACCTGAAAGTTGCATCATTTGTGCAGTTTGGCCCATATTTCCAAATGTATCTGGGAAATAGCCTAAAGGAACGGGTTGACCATATTTTTTAGATTCCTTAATCCCGTATTGTGTGTTACGCACATTTGCTTCTGAACTGATCAAAAAGTCGTCTTGCAAGATATAAAAAGGTCCAATCTTAAGCTTACCCGCTTTAATCCAATGTTCTAGTTCGGCACGTTTTTCTGGACGTACTGCCAAATAATCATCCAAAATGACTGTTTGTCCATCTAAATGAAAACTGTGAAAGTCTGGATCGTTTTTAAACAAATCAAACAAATCATCCATCAATTGCACTAAGCGCATATGATGATGTTCAAAACCCATGTACCATTCACGATCCCAATGGCTATGAGAAACAATGTATACTTTCTTTTTTGACATTTTAAATTCCTCCATTAATCTTTGACACGAATATCAAAATAATCTAACAACAATTCACAAAACATCATATTTGCCCAAGAAAACCACTCACGGGTAAATTGACTTGGATCATTTACATCAAAGCCTTCATGCATCATATTAGTCCCAGCTGTTGTTTGGGTTAGATTATCTAAAATTTCGGCCTTACGTTTCTTATCAGATTGTGTTAAGCCTTCGATAGCTAAAGCGATTGGCCAAACATAATTAGCAGGTGTATGTGGCGAACCTAAGCCTTTAGCATATTTACCTTCGTAATAATATGGATTTTCCTTGCTTAATACCGTTGCACGTGTTGCTTGGTAGATTGGATCGGCAATATCGATGGCATCTAGATAAGGCAGACTCAATAAACTTGGAACATTAGCATCATCCATAAACAAGTAATTTCCTAAACCATCAGTTTCATAGGCGTAAATATCTTGATTTGCTTTATTTTTCATCAAACCATATTCTTGAATGCCTTGTCCGATAATTTGGGCTAATTCAAAGCAACGAGTAGCAAAGGCTTCATCGTTTTTGACTTCGCTATAAATTTCGGCTAATTGCAACAAACTAGCTTTAGCAAAAAGATTGGCTGGAATTGAATAGCCATACTTTGCTCGATCATCGCTAGGACGAAAAGCGCTCCATGTCATCTTAGTCAAGCCAAAGTCCCCACCTTTACCCGCATTAGGTAAAGTATCTTCAGGATGATCAACGGTACGAATAAAATAATAGCTCGAATTATTATGGTCTAATTCTGTTTCTAAAACATCTAACATCTTAGCCGTTGCACTTTCAAATTCCGCATCAAAATGTTGAGTACTTGCGGTTTTTTTCCAGAATAAATACGCCAAGTTGACTGGATAGCACAATGAGTCGATTTCATATTTACGCTCCCAAATCCATGGACTCATCTGCGTACCATCACTTTGATGGCCTGCGCCATTCGCACTTTGATTAAAGGCATTAGCATACGGATCTAGATTCATATTGAAAAATTGACGTTTAATAACCTTAGAGATAATCGCAAATATCTCTGGATCTTTATTGGCTAACACCAGATAAGGTCTTAATTGAGCCGTGGAATCACGTTGCCACATGGCTGGGATATCACCGGTTAACACAAAGATGCCATGTTCATCTTCAACAAGTGCATTTTTTAAAGTATCTGCAAAGGTCAATTCAAACGTCTTGGCCCAAGCAGCATGTTGTGTGCCGCACTTATTTTTGATTTCTGTAATTAATTGGGTAACTCCTGTGGGTAATTGTTTTGTCATATTTTAATTCCCCTTTGGTATATTTTTATACTTGAAATATATCATGTTATCTGTTTAAATTGTTAATGAAAACGCTAAATCCTTTAAAAAGTGGGATGTTAGTAATATACCAACCAGGAGGATGAAGATGGCAAAGTATCAAGAAATCTATGAAAAACTGCGCTTAGCTGTCTTGCGGGGCGAATATGCTCCTGATCAACAGCTACCCAGTGAAAATGCTCTTTCGCTCAAATACGGTGTCAGTCGTATCACCTCAAAGCATGCCTTAAACAAACTTGAAGAAAATGGCTTGATCTATCGCATTCAAGGTAAAGGCAGTTTTGTTAAACCACATGTCGGCACTAATTCACGCAAACTATTGCTTGTATTACCTTTTGCCGGCGATTTAGATCTTGGTAATTATCTTAGTGGGATTCAACAAACTTTAACTGGGACGACTTGGCAGTTGTTGTCGATTCAAAACTCAGCATTTTTAAATATGGATATCGACAAATTATTGACCGAATATGCCGGGATCATCTACTATCCACAAAATCTCACCTTGGAATTACCTTATCTTTTACAACTTTACTTAGCCAAAAAACCATTAGTTTTGTTGGATAAAGAAATCGCTCATCTTGGCATCCCAAGCGTTACCAGTGATAACAACTACGGCGGCCAAATTGCCGTTGAACACCTAGCTATCCACGGTTACCAACGGATTGCTTTTTTTGCTAAGACACCATTTTGGGAAGATTTCAGTGGCACAGTGGCTGCGCGCTTTTTTGGTTACCTCAACGCTTATCGGACATTTTGTGACCGCCAAAGCACACCACTTTCTTGGACCCAACAGATGGCGCAGCTTGAAGAAAACGAGTTAATTAGTTATTTAAAAGAACAAAATATTCAAGCTTTGATTGCCGAAAACGACATCGTGGCTTTACGTTTAGGACTTGAATTGAAGAAAAATGGCCTAAAAATTCCTGAAGATATTGCCTTGATTGGCTTTGATGACTTGCCAATGGCACAGTTATTCGATCCGCCTTTAACCAGTATCGGACAAGATTTCTATGAATTAGGTCAAAACGCCGTTGATTTGTTATTAACTCAAATCAACGATCCGGCACGTTTGTTAAATCAACATCAAACAGTGCCCGTCAAGCTAGTCGCGCGTCAATCAACATTAAAGGAGTAAATATCAATGAACATCACACAAATCGATACCCGTCTAGGAACGGACAGTACTTTTGCTTTTTCAAACGGTAACACCTTACCTCTAACTGGGGTGCCGTTTGCGATGAATTATTTAAGCGTTCAAACGACCCCAGAAGAAACTAGTTGGTGGTTTAATCCTAATGCCCACACTTATTGTGGCATTCGTCTAACTCATCAACCAAGTCCTTGGATCGGTGATTTCCAACATTTTACAATGCAAGCTCAAACAAAGCTTTCCGCCGAACCAAGCGATTATGATGCAACTAAGGCACACTTTGCACCTCATTTCCTACGCATTCAAGACATCACTCAAAATGTCTTAACGCAAGCTTGTGCAACAACTTATGGTGGTTGTTTACAGTTTAGTGCTTTGAACCAAGAAAAACTTTGGTTTAAGTTAAGCGCACCTAAGATGCAAGTCATAGGAACCGATGCTTCAACTTTACTTGTTAGCTTCAAGAACTTTGCAGACTGTGAAGATCCTGATTTCACAATGTTTACAGCCTTCAAATTACCAACAAGCGCTACTTTAGATACTTTAAAAATCAAAGATGACACGCTTTATGTAGCATTAAATTGTGTCGCCTGTGAAATTCATTTCGCTACTAGCTTTATCTCAACTACCCAAGCTAGCCTTAACTTGAAACGCATTGCTGCTGATGATTTTGAAACACTTTGCAACCAAAGCCTCCAAGCTTGGAATGAAAAGTTTAGCGTAGTTGAAATCAGCGATAATAATCACAAAAATGTCAGCACGTTTTATCATAACCTTTACCGTGCGTTGCTTTATCCAACACGTTTTTATGAATTAGATGAACAACAACAACCAATTCATTACAACACTAAAGATAAAAAAGTCGCTAGTGGTAAATTATTCACCAACAACGGTTTTTGGGACACATATAAGACAAGCTTCCCACTTTATTCGTTGTTATGGCCAAATCAATATGCTGAATTTTTAGAAGGCTTCTTGAATAGCTATCGTGAAACCGGCTTTTTACCTCGCTGGTTATCTCCTGACGAACGTGGCATGATGCCAGGAACAATGATTGATGCATTGATTGCCGATGCTTGTGTTAAAGGCATTGCAACTGATTTGATGCCGGAATTTTTAGAAGCAATGATTCATGGCGCTGAAACGATTAGCGATGATCCTAAATACGGGCGTGAAGGTCTAGCAGAATACCTCAAATTAGGTTATGTCCCTTGTGACATCCACGAAAGTGTCAACAAAACACTAGACTATGCTTATTCAGACTGGTTGATCAGCGTTGTTGCTAATAAATTAGGCAAACAAGACATCGCTCAAAAATATCAAAAACGTAGCCAAAACTACCGTAACTTATTTGATAAAGAGCACAACTTGATGCACCCTAAAGATCGTAACGGCAACTTTACATCCGATTACGAAAGCATCACTTGGGGATGCGGCTTTACGGAAGGTAGCGCATGGCAAAATAGTTTTGCCGTTTACCAAGATTTCCCTGGCTTAATCGAACTTAGTGGCGGCAATCAAAAATTTGCCCAAACGCTACATCAATTAGTCAATCAAGATGCTCGCTATAATGTAGGAAGCTACAACATGACAATCCATGAAATGCGTGAAATGGCAGCCCAACCATTTGGCCAGCTTGCTATTTCTAATCAACCAAGTTTCCATTTACCATACTTGTTTGCCCTTTGCCAAGAACCAGCTAGCACGCAACTTTTAGTCAAGCAGTTATTGACGACTTGCTTTGATGATGGTTTTACCGGTTATCCAGGCGATGAAGATAACGGTTCGATGAGTAGTTGGTATCTCTTCTCTAGCTTAGGCTTTTATCCAGTAACACCAGGTTTAGGGCAATATGTCTTAGGCATTCCGTTGTTTGATAAGGTAGTCTTGCATCTAGCAAACGAACAAACTTTATGCTTGCAAACTTATAACAACTATCCAAGCAACAACTTCGTAGATTACTACCGTTTAGATGGACAAGAAATCACGACTACGATTAAGCATGAAGACTTGATCAAAGCTAAAAAACTTGAAGTCCGCTTGCAAGTCCTTCCTAAATAACAAAAAAGACCTCTAGTTGAAGTGCAACAAAAAAGTTAGACAAAAATAAAATATTTTTAAGCAGCTAAGAC
>CAJLBJ010000029.1 GCA_905204935.1 uncultured Lactobacillus sp. | reverse complement strand
TAGCGCATAAAAATAACCCTCCTTACTGGATGTCCAGTAAAGAGGGTACATATCAGACTAGTGAAGAGGTTTTTGTTTATTTAGTTGGTTGCTTTAATTGTTTAGCATACCGCTTAACATTTTTCTTGAGGTAGTGTAACAATTCTGTTTCATTTCTAAATTCACGTGGATGTTGTTGTCCATGCAAACGTAAAGTGATCTTATTAATCTTGATTCTACCCGTCCAGGTATAACTATGTTCAACTATAAAACGATTATTGTATTCGCCACCTTTTTTACCAAACTTTAAAACATAAACCTTATCTGGCACCATCAAAGGATTAACATGTTCTTTCATGTAATCAACGTTGTATGCTTTCAAGAAGTTTTTGGTCTTTCTTAACATTTTCCCCCTCCTTATCATCGCCTAATCTATCATTTCATTATAGCACTATTTAGTATTTCATAACACACTAACTTAAAATTTTTCTAAACAAAAAAACCAACGCCAAATCCTTGACCTTGGTAAAAATCACCCGTACGGGAATCGAACCCGCAACTCCGCCTTGAGAGGGCGACGTCTTAACCATTTGACCAACGGGCATTAATCAAATTACTCTTATAATTATACTCTTCAGTCTTTACTTGTCAAACTAAAGTCGTACTTTTTTTAAATAGATATGTTACCATACTTTATGTTATTTCCACAATTCTATCTTTGTATGTTGCTTATATACTTTTTAAGGTATTTGAATTTCAAAAACGATACACAAGGTTTCTGTCAGAAGCTCTGATACGCTTTCCCTTGTATTTGAGCAATACCATATAACACTCCTTTCTGGATATGGCAAAAGCGGTCAATCTTATGACTAACCGCCATATAAAAGATAATATAATTATCTAAATTATAAAAGCTAACAGCATTGCAAGATATGAGTATTTAGCATTTCGATTTAGAAAAATATACCTCAATCCATACAACAATGCAAAAAACATTACGCCAAGACCAGTAATTATATTTCCCTTAGTATGAGATATTCAATTTTTTATTGTTTCAATATTGATGTGTTATGCCATATCTTTGCATATCTGGGATATTTAACGTATCAAGGCTCATTCAATCGTAGTAAATTAATTGCTTTTCTCCCTTAAAAATGCTGATAGATACAGTGTTTTAGCGGATAATCAGCTTTTTAGTTTGTTTTTAGCAAAGAAAATAGCTAATCCCTAAAGATTAGCCATTTTCTTACCAACTAACGCGCAAACTCCCACGCTAATTCTTTTGCCGCGTCAAAATTACGATCATAGTATTGAACCTTGATTTTAGCTGGTGTTGTCTCAACGATTGCTAAGCTACCACCTAAAGCACGATACTGTCCACGTGGATAACTAATACTGCCTGGATTTAGGTACAAACAATTTTCAACATACTCAACTCCTAAGCAATGCGTATGACCAAAAAAGACAAGGTTTGCTTGTTCTTGCTTAGCGGCTAAACTCAATCTATTTAACCCGTAATTGACATCATAAAGATGACCATGTGTCAATAAAATCTTGTCTTGCTCAACTTCTAATAACTTCTTTTCTGCATAATTTTCATAATCACAGTTGCCCAACACAGTTTGATAACCTACTAAAGCTGGTGAATCAGCCGATAAACATGAGTCTCCACAATGTAGCATGTAATCGACTTGTCCTTTAAAATGACGCGCAACTGTTTGTAAAATTTGTGCATCTCCATGATTATCACTGATTACTAAGTATTTCATTTAAAATGCCTCCTAAACTTGCCACCATTGATCAAATTGTTCCATTAATTTTTGAACAGCCAATCCACGATGACTGATTTTATTTTTTTCTTCTGCACTTAATTCCCCAAATGTCTTATCTAATTTTGGATAATAAAATAATGGATCATACCCAAAACCACCTGTACCTTGAGCCTTTGTTAAAATATAACCATATGCATCTCCTGCAACTGCTAATGGTTCTTTTCCAGGGCGAGTCACAACAATCGAACAATGAAAATGGGCTGTTCTTTTCTCATAAGGTACATCTTTTAATTCGGCTAATAATTTAGCATTATTAGCTTGATCATCATGATCACCTGCATATCTAGCTGAATAGATTCCAGGAGCTCCATCTAAAGCATCAACTACAATCCCTGAATCATCAGCTAATGCTGGAACATTTAACATATCGGTTAATGTTTGAGCTTTAATTGTGGCATTTTGTTCAAAGGTTTGGCCATCTTCGACAATTTCTGGAACTTCTTTTAAATCCGCTAAAGTATAGACTTCTAACCTCCTAGGTTCAAAAATTTTCTTATATTCGCGTGCCTTACCTGGATTATTTGTGGCAATCAAAATTTTTTCCATAATTATTATCAATCCCTACTTAACTTAATTTATTATTATTATGCTTTATTACCTCTAGACATTCAAGAGCTACTAACACAAACTTATGCTTATTTTAATTTCATTTTTGGCCAGTAACAAGTATAATGGAATATAGAGATTTTAAAGGAGCAAATCGATGGAAAACGAATTTTATCAATCAGCCGTTCAAACTAATTCATTAGGTACTACATTTGGCACACTTCTTTTGCGTGATGCTTTAATTCCCGAATTAGTTGGCACAGACAACAATATCTTATATTGGATGGGTAAATCTTTAGCACGTAAATTTAAAGTCGCTAACCTCGATAATTTAAGTGCTTTTTATCTAGACGCTAATTTTGGAAAGTTAGAACAAATCAAAGTCAAAAAAGATGAACAAACCTTCGAGCTTAGTGGGCCAATAGTAAAAAAACGACAAGAGTTAGGTCAAGCTGAGTTCTTATTGGAAGCTGGATTTTTAGCTCAAACAATTCAACAACAAGTCGGTTTTATCACTGAAGCTATCATCGCTAAAACTAACAAAAATGGCGTTACCTTGTTAGTCAAGATCGACTTAAAAGATCCCATTAATGACGAAGAATAATAACTAAATAGCTTGCTTAATATTATAAAACTGTTTATATGACCTGATTGCGTATTTATTTTGCGATCAGGTCTTTTTTGAACTTTTAATCTTAATTATCAATGTCCATAAAAAATACCTTTTAAGCATACTTAATCTGCATACTTAAAAGGTATCATACTCATATTTTTATTATTTTAAACGTGCGATAATCGCTTCTAATTGATCTTTAGAATGATATCCCACCACTTGGTCTACCACTTGACCATCTTTTTTGAAGACAATCGTTGGAATGCTCATTACTCCAAATTGAGCAGCTAATTCTTTTTGTTGATCAACATCAACTTTACCAATTAAAATTTCACCTTCATATTCTGAAGCTAATTGTTCAATTACTGGTCCTTGCATACGACATGGGCCACACCATGTTGCCCAAAAATCGATGATTGCTAAACCTTCATCTGTCTGTGCGAAATTTTCTTTTGTAAATTCTACTGCCATTTTTTACCCTCCCACTATACTTTAGTAAGTAAATCTTACCATATTTTTCTTATTTTGCAAATATTTTTGTCTGATTATTTGAAATAAACTACTGTTGCTCCATTACCACCTGCATTAGGTGGGGCAAACTCAAACCGTTTAACCGAACGATGCTGTTGCAAGAAATTAGTAATTCCTTGGCGTAAAGCCCCTGTTCCTTTCCCATGAACAATTGTTACCGATTGATATCCAGCCAACAAAGCTGCATCTAAATAACGATCAACTTCGGTTAAAGCCTCTTCATAACGCTTGCCACGTAAATCTAGATTTGGCGAAACATGACTACTACGTGCTGATTTCACACTCGTATGCGCCCGTGTTGTCTTAGATTCATTGACTTGAATTTTTTCAAGATCATCTTCATCTATTTTCATCTTTAAAATACCGATTTGAACTTCCCAACTATGCGCCCCATTCTTTTTTAATAAGACGCCACGTTGCCCATAAGTTTTAACTAAGACATCATCGTTAGGTTGGAAACTTTGTTGTTTTTTAGCCTTTTTTAATACCTTATTTTTTTGCAAATTAAGTGGTTGTTCTAAAGCATTCAAGCGTCCTTTAACATCTGATAACTCATTTTCTTTAATATTAGCGGCTGATTCTAACTTGAGTTTACGCAACTCTGAAATTAATTCATCTGCTTTTTGTCGTGTTTGTTCTGTAATTTCATTAGCTTGCTTTCGTGCTTTTTCTAGCATGCTTTCACGTTCATTTAAAAACTTATGATAGTTATTTTCTAACTCTTCATGCAACTGCTGAGCTTGTGTTAAATAGTGTTTAAACATAATCTGCTCTTTTTTAGCATCTTGACGCTTTTTAACCAAATCTGCAATCATCTCATCTAATTCTTGACTATTTTTTGAAATCAATTGACGTGCATTGGCAACAATTTGTTGATCTAACCCTAAACGATAAGAAATATCAAAAGCATTACTGCGTCCAGGAATTCCTAAAAGTAAATGATAGGTTGGCTGCAAAGTCTGGCTGTCAAATTCCATCGAAGCATTAATCGTTTTAGGGCGTTGATAACCATAAGCTTTAAGCTCTGGATAATGAGTAGTCGCCACCACATAGCTACCTTTTGCACCTAAATCATCTAAAATTGCAATCGCTAATGCTGCGCCTTCTTGCGGATCAGTTCCTGCGCCTAATTCATCAAATAAAACTAATGAATGTTCATCAGCATTGTTTAAAATTTCAACAATATTGGTCATATGAGATGAAAAAGTACTCAAGCTTTGTTCAATCGACTGTTCGTCACCGATATCTGCAAATATTTCTTTAAAGACTGCTAATGTGCTTTCTTCACCAGCTGGAATAAACAAGCCCGATTGTCCCATTAATTGAACTAAGCCTAGTGTTTTAAGCGTAATTGTTTTTCCCCCAGTATTAGGTCCGGTAATCACAATAGCTTGATAATCTTTACCTAGCAATATATCGTTTTTAACAGCTTTTTTTGCTTCTAATAATGGATGCCATGCTTTTCTTAAATGAATTTCGTTATTCTCAGATAATAACGGTTGCGTTGCATTAATTTGCTTAGCATATTTAGCCTTAGCATTAACAAAATCTAACCGAGCTAAAATTTGAGCATCTAATGCCAGTTGCTTTGTATAAGGTGCAAGTTGCTCAGAAAAAGCAGCTAGAATACGATTAATTTCTTCTTTTTCAGCTACTTGTTGTTGTTTCAAACGATTATTTAATTCTACCATTGCTCGTGGTTCAACAAATAATGTTTGTCCAGACGAACTTTGATCATGAACAATCCCACCAAAATAAGTGCGATACTCTGATTTAACCGGAATAACATAGCGATCGTTACGAATAGTAACAACAGCATCACTTAAATATTTAGCATCCTTGCCTTTGGTCAACTGTGCAAGTTGTTCTCTAATTTGGCTTTCTGTCGTTGCTATTTGTCTGCGTAAACTTTTTAAAAGTCCTGAAGCTTCATCAGTAACATAACCATCAAGTTCAATTGCAACTAATAAATGTTTACTGATTTCAGGCAAAGTTTCTAGACCATCTACTAAATCATAAAGCTGACTAAGTTTAACTTCTTCTTGCTTTAATTTAGCAAAAAAACTTTTTATCTCACCGCTACAACGTAAAAGCCGACAAATAGCCGCTAATTCTTTAGCACTTAAGTTTGCTTGAATTTCTAAACGTTTTAGTTGTGCTTTGATACTAAATAACTTACTAAGCGGTAAATCACCTTTTAAACGTAAAATATCGACTCCATCTTTAGTTTCTAAAAGTTGTGTTTGTACTGCCAAAAAATCACTGCTTGGCTTTAATTGTTCTACAATTTCTAAGCCATCTTGTGTTAACAGATATGGTTTTAATTCTTGTTTTACTTTAGCGTATTCTAATGTCTTACAGACCTTAGGATTCACAGATATACCCTCCTTTCAAAACTTAAAATTGTTGCCACCACTGTATTAATTCATTTGAAAATATTGGTGTCTGATTAAGAATCCATTCAACTAAGGCAACATTATTGAGCGACTGTTGAATCGTAATTGCTGGCCAATCTTTTAATAATAATAATCCTAAAAAAACTACTACATAGGCAATTAAAAATCCTAAAATACCTCCAGCTAAAGCATTAAGCTGTGCCAAAAGTGGTAAACGAAAAATTTTATTGGCAAATCTTTTTAAAATCCTAAACAGCAAAGCACCTAAAAAAACAAGTAGCCAAAAAGCAAGTAACCGATATAACCATTGGCTAGTTAGTGATTGATTTAAACCATTTGTTAATTCTAATAACCAATCACCTAAAGGCATTGCAAACAAAAGAGCACAAGCAAAAATAACAATATAGCCAGTAAAGCTCAATAAAGTATTAATTAAACCTTTTTTAAATCCATGTCGAAAAGCTAATAACCAAATGAGGATGATAATTAACGATACTATCATCTCACCACCTACTTTTCTACTTGTTTAGTCATTAGTTCATCTAATTGTTCTTGTTTATATAATTGATCTGAAACCGCATTAATCGCCAATAAAATTGCTGCTTTTTCAGGACTTAAATTTGGCATCATCTCTTTAATTTCAGATAATTGTTGTTCAATTAATTCTACGACTGCATTCATGTGTTCTGGGGTACTTTTACCAATTATGGTATAAGTTTGATTAGCAATTTGTACCTTAAAACGCCGCTTATCTGTCATCTTTTTTCCTCCCGTTATTTCTTGTTATCATTATAACACACAAAGGGATGCTCTTTGATTGAGCATCCCTTTGTGCATCTAAGCTTAAGAATCTAAATTATCCATGATAATCTCTTTATCCTTAAAATAATAGTACCTATCATGTTCGCCGATTGGACGTAAAACACGACAAGGATTACCTACTGCTACGACATTTGTTGGTAAATCCTTGGTAACAACACTCCCAGTGCCAGCCACAGTATTATCACCGATTGTCACACCACCAACAACAATCACCCCTGCTCCTAACCAACAATTTTTCCCAATCTTAATGGGTTGATTATGTTGGTAAGCTTTTTGGCGTAATTCTGGTAAAATTGGATGTCCTGTCGTTGCTAAAACAACATTAGGTTCAAACATAGTGTAATCACCGACATAAATATGTGTATCATCGACCACTGTTAAATTAAAATTTGCATACACTGATTTCCCTAAATGTAGGTGCTTACCGCCCCAATTAGCATGGAAAGGTGGCTCAATATAGCAATCTTTACCAACTTCTGCTAACATTTCTGTTAACAGATTTTGTCTTTTTAAAGTCTCACTAGGTCTGGTTAAGTTATAGTCGTAAACTTTTTCTAAACATTTTTGTTGCTCTAAAACTAATTTTTCATCGCTTGGAAAATAATGTTTTCCAATATGCAAGTTATTTTATTCCATCATTAATGCATATTTTCATCGTTGATAAATGTATCTAAGACACCTTCAACCATATCCCATTCTTCGTCGCTTTCGATATCATGCAACTCAGCTTCTGTTGCTTCACCATCTTCGTTTGGATCAAACGAAAATGCTAAAACGTCAACTTGTTCTTCTGGTTCAGAACCAGCTGGAATTAGTAAAATATATGATTTGCCATAATCTTCAGATTCAAATGTAAATAAAACTTCGTATAAAGTTTCATTACCTTGATCATCAACTAATGTAATTAATTCTTGGTTATTTTGTTCACTCATTTTATTTCCTCATTTCTTATAATAACTCTAATAATTTTCCTTTACGATTCAAATAATTTTGTAAAATTAAGCCTGCTGCTAACTTATCAATGACTTTCTTACGTTTTTTTCGTGATGTATCTGCTTGTTCAACAAGCATTCTTTCAGCTTCAACTGTTGTTAAGCGTTCATCTTCAAAATCAACAGGCAAGCCAAAAGTAGTAGTTAATAACTCCCCATAGGCCTGACTTGCTTGTGCTCTAGGACCTAACGTATTGTTCATATTTTTGGGTAACCCTAATAAAAAGCCCACCACTTCATATTGATCAACTATTTCTTTGACACGTTCGATGCCAAATTCACCTTGTTCCTCATTGATAGGAATAATTTCTAATCCTTGTGCAGTCCATCCTAGCTCATCACTAAGAGCTACACCGACTGTTCGTGAACCTACATCTAAGCCCATGATTCGTCCCAATTATTTATCCTCCTTATCCAAGTATGAACGAACTAGCTCTTCAATAATTTCATCACGTTCATGCTTGCGAATCAAGTTACGTGCATCATTGAGTCGCGGTATATAAGCCGGATCGCCTGAAAGCAAATACCCTACAATCTGATTAATCGGGTTATATCCTTTTTCTTCCAAAGCCGCATAAACCGTAGTCAACGTATCATGGACATCTTTTTGATTGCCATCTTCAAAATTGAAATACATTGTTTTATCCAGTGAACTCATTTTTTGCACCTCCATGAAAAAACCTTTTTACCTCAATAACTTTTTAAACACCCATTTGCCGTTGAACAACATCTACGATTTCCATTACATATTCATGAACTAATTCTTCCGTCTTAGCTTCGGCCATTACACGCAATAAATCTTCTGTTCCGCTTGGGCGAACCAAGACGCGTCCTTCATCACCCATCTTAACTTCAACATTTGCGATTGCTGCTTTGATTTGTTCATTATCTAAGGCCGCTTTTTTATCAGTAACCTTAACATTAACTAATTCTTGTGGATACGTAATTACTTCATTAGCTAATTCAGATAACTTTTTACCTGTTTGCTTCATAACATTTAGTAATTGTAAAGCTGTCAACATTCCGTCACCAGTTGTATTAAAGTCTAAAAAGACGATATGCCCTGATTGTTCACCACCAATATTGTAACCAGATTTACGCATTTCTTCGACAACATAGCGATCGCCAACTTTAGTTTTGACAGAAGTTAAACCTTCCTTTTCCATGGCTTTATATAAACCAATATTACTCATAACGGTTGTTACGATTGTATCTTTTTTCAAACGGCCACGTTCATTCATATATTTACCACAAATAAACATAATCTTGTCGCCATCAATAATGTTACCTAATTCGTCTACAGCAATACAACGATCGCCATCACCATCAAATGCAATTCCAGCTTGTACACCTTTTTCAACTACAAATTTAGCCAAAGCTTCAGGATGAGTTGAGCCTACACCTTTATTGATATTCAAACCATCTGGATTGGTTGCCATCAATTCAAAGTCAGCACCTAAATCAGCAAATAAATGTGATACTAAACCACTAGTTGCCCCATTGGCTGCATCAATTGCAATTCTCATTTCTGATAAATCATCTGGAATTGTTTGTTCTAAAAATTGAGTATATTTCAATGCAGCTTCATGATAATCATTGACTGTACCTAAACCTTCAGCTGATGGACGTGGCAAAGTATCTTCTTTTTCCAATAAATCTTCAATTTCTTCTTCTTGTTCATCAGATAATTTATAGCCATCTCCGCCGAAAAACTTAATACCATTATCTTGTGCAGGATTATGTGAAGCTGAAATCATTACCCCAGCATCAGCTCCTTGAGCACGAACCAAATAAGCAACCCCTGGTGTTGTAATTACACCCAAAGAAAAAACTTCAATCCCTACGGAAAGCAATCCTGCAACCAAAGCTTGTTCTAACATTTGTCCAGAAATTCTAGTATCACGTGCTACCAACACACGCGGTGCACGCTTGGTGTCTTTAGCATGTTGGGTTAAAACGTAACCTCCACAACGTCCTAATCTAAAAGCCAATTCTGGACTTAATGATTGATTTGCAATCCCTCTAACACCGTCTGTACCAAAATACTTCATTATTCATATCCTCATTTCACAAATTAATTTTTATTAGTTGCGCTCGAGCTCGAAGAACTAATTTGACTACTACTTGAGCTACTTGTGGCACTTTGATCTTTATTTTCATTATCTTGTGTTTGATTGTTTTCCACAGTTGATTCTGCTGATGAACTTTGCGCAGCGTCTGTTACCGTAATTTTTACCATGATGGTATCTGGTGCAACAGATGTTATTCCTGCCAATGTGGGTGTAATCTGAATTGTTCGCGTTAAAGATTCATTAACCCCTGTAATTGAAACAGGAACATCTAAAGTCGTTAATTTACTTAATGAATCTTTAGTTCCATAAACTATGACAGATTTAGTATCAGAATAAAAACTATACCGTTTATTATTCAATCCAGTTCCACTAGAAACTAAATTGATATTTACTCGCTTAGATGTTGTAGCTTGATAAATCGGAACAGTTACACGTACTGTTTCAGGACTTATTACTGTATCTAAAACTTTGCCATTTTTATCGATTGCTTGCAATAATACGCTTTTTGTAACGGTTGTTTTAGTTCCACTAGCTAGTTCTACATCGGCTACTACACTTTCAATTTTTGCTATGTCAGCTTTAGAGCCAATAACCGTAACAACTTGTCTGCTAGCACTTGCATTACCAGCAGCATAACTTTTGGCAATTTGACCCGGATCAAAACGAACTTGTACTGGTAAAGTTGCTATAGCTTTTTTGCTAATCTTGACTTTGATTTTTTCAGGTTCAATTGCAGCAGTAATTTCTTTATTTAAACCTGAAGTTTTTAAAGCAACTGTATGTGTTCCAAGTTTTAATTCAGCTAAATTAACATATACATCGAAGTTTCGCGTATTTTCAGCTGCTGTCACCAATGCTCTTGGACCAGTAAGTTTAACTTTAACAGTTTCTGGGCAGCCTACAACAAAATATTTATCATCATCGATATTAACTTTTAAAGGCAGTTCAACTGTAACAGATTCATTTGACATTAAAGCCGTTCGTTTAACATCTGGTGATTGTCCATTAGTACTCATCCCTACTTCGGTACTAACATAAGTAAAAAGCATTAAAGTAAAAACCAACGAAATCAACGCATAAATAACTTTAGCACTAAGAAGGTCTTGAAATTTTTTCAATGCTTTTTCCCTCCTTTAAACAATCCATCTATCACGCGTAAAATTCCTTGATTTTTAGACTCCGTTTTAGGAATCAATTCATTTTTTAAAAGTTTCAAGTAGTCTTGTTGGGTTAAATCACGTAACAATTCATTATTTTTAGTGATTGTCACTCCACCTGTTTCTTCTGAAACAACAATAGTTAAGGCATCAGTAACTTCACTAATTCCAACAGCAGCTCGATGTCTTGTCCCCAATTCTTTAGGAATTAAATTACTCTCAGACAAGGGTAAATATGCTGCTGCGACCGCAATCTTATTATCTTGGATAATTACAGCGCCATCATGTAATGGAGTATTTGGAATAAAAATATTAATCAATAAAGCTCCTGTAACATCTGCATCAAGACGAATTCCAGTCTCAATATAGTCCTCTAAACCAGTTTTCATCTGCAATGTAATTAACGCACCAATACGTCGCTTTGACATATATTGAATAGCTTGATCTAAAGCTTCAATCAATTTTTCTTCAGCTTCATTTTGCTTGCGATTGTATACCCAAATCGAACCACGTCCTAGGTGCTCTAAACCACGGCGAATTTCAGGTTGGAAAATGATGATAATCGCAATAATACCCCAATTAATAATTTGGTCCATTATCCATGAAACAGTCTCTAAACCAATATACCAACTAAGTAACTTAATCACAACAATGATGATAATTCCTTTAAAAAGTTGGACTGCTTTTGTTCCACGCAACAACATCATCAACTTATAGATTACAAACCAAACAACTAAAATATCTAGCAAATCAACAAAATGACGCCAGGTAAGTAAACTACCCAAGTCAAAATCCAAAGCATCTTCCTCCTTTACCAAGGTTTCTTTTATATTATAGCATGGATAGATCACCTTTCTCAGTATTATTTTTAACTAGAATTATTTTAAATATTAAATTTATTTGAAGTTCAATAAATTCTATGTTAAAAATGAATTAGACTGTTACAATTAAAGTAACTTAAATTATGGGTGAATCTTATGCAAAAAAAATATTGCTGGCTTGTTAGAGGCAGTTTTTTATTATACTTACTTTACATTTATTTGACCGTTTATTCTCAAAATCAAGCTTATAGTTTTCTCTTATTAAATACATTTTTAGGATATATACCAATTGAATTAGCCATGCATCTTAAAGTCAAACAGCATTCAGCTATTTTTAGTGGAATATTAATTTTATGGTTGTTATTTTATCCTAATGCGCCTTATGTATTAACTGATTTATTTCATTTAGCGCGCTTTAATCCATATGATTCTAGGACAGGTCTTATGCTATTTGATTTAAAATTATGGCTACAGTTTACTAATCTAGTTATTGCCGCTTTGGGCTGTAGCCTTTTAGGAATGTGGAGCTTAGATTACGTTACTACAACCTGTTTGAAGCGCTGCAAACTTGAAAATTTTTTCTTTAAGCCTTTACTCATCTTGATTTTTAATCTAATTGCGTCAATTGGCATATATATCGGACGTTTCGAACGTTTGCATACAGCTTATTTATTTATTGATCCTAAATGGACGCTAAATGAGATTTCAACAATTTGGAATGAAAAAATGTTTATTTTCGTTATCTTCATGACCTTGATTCAAACACTAATTTGGCTTTGTTTAACACTTTATCGTTACAGCAACTCCAAAGCTTGAATTCGTACTAAAGACAACTTTATTGATACCTTTCCTCTTTGTCATCTAGCAAAGAGGTTTTTTATTTACATCGTTTCTATAAAAATAGAACTGATAGAAAATTCTACCAGTTCTGTTTTTAAATCAATACTGTAATAGTAGCTGCAATCAAAATCAAAATTAATCCAACAACTGTAACTATCATTTCCTTAGATGTTTTCTTTTCTCCTAAAAACCAAATCCCTGTTAATGTGGCTAATACAACCGAAGTTTGTGACAAGATAAAGCCAGTCGCTAAACCATTCATGTCAGGTTGTGCAGAAATTAAATAAGTTAATGCCGCAAAAGCAAAGAAAAAGCCTGAAAAAATCTGTTTATAAGAAACAACTTGAGCAAACGCAAAACTTTGTTTATCTTTGAATGTTAGAATTAATGAATACACAAACGCAACCAAAACCATTCCAATTGCTTGTGGTAAAAAAGCATGCATGCCATCAATTGTTGTTGCTTGTGGCGCTGCTGAATAAGCCCAATAACCAATTTCTCCAACAGCCAACCAAATTACCGCTTTTTTCATCATTCCTGTATCTTCAGCCGTTTTTTGTTCTGACCAAACCGTCATTTTAGCGCCAATCATAATTAAAATCAGCGCAAAAGCTCCTAAAAGTTTAGCCGTCATTGCTGGCCAATTGCCTAAGAAAAAAACACCCCATAAAGAAGCCCCTAGTAATTGAAATGCTGTTGTTACAGGCATAGCTCTAGAAGCGCCAATCATTGTAAAGCATTTAAAAGTAATAATCTGTGCAACAGCCCAACCGACTCCAGATAAAATAGAAAAAATCAAATCCTTACCAGTTGGAAAAGTTAGGCCATTTAGCACTGAATAAACAGCTGCAAAAATCAATGTTCCTAAACTGGCCCCAGTAATTTGATTAACAGGTCGCCCGCCTATTTTAGAGGCAATTGTTGGAAATAACCCCCAACCTAACAACGGTCCTAACCCAATTAATAATGCTTCTAATCTCATCTCTTATCCTCCTAGAAATTTACGTTTTTAAAAAACGACATTACTCTCTAATAAAATATTTGCATATGGTGTCATTTCACCTGTTCGAATGAACGCATGACAATTATGCAACTCTTTTTTCATCTCTTCATGCTCAATAAAAGTAGTCGGTGTTTCAGGCAAACGTTCTTGAATTGCCGCTAACATCTGTGGATTATGTGTTTTAATCTCTTGTGCCAAATAAATCCTTTGTACTTCTAACTCTTCTAAAACATTATTTAAAATATTCATAAAGCTTGGAATACCTTTGGTTAGTGCTAAATCAATTTTTTTCAGTTGTTAATGGAACTGGCATTTCAGCATCACCAATACCTAATTTATCAAAGTGTCCCATTTGAGCAATTACGCGTGAAATATCTGAATTAATCACTTTTGTCTTTTTCATTTCACCATCTCCTAATCATTTAACTCATGTTCATATGGAATCGAAGGTTGTGCTCCAAAACGTTGAACAGTTAATGCAGAAGCGCGATTGCTATAAGCGATTGCTTGACTTAGATTACTGAAATCTTTATTCAATACTGTACTTAATGCTCCGATAAAAGTATCACCAGCTGCTGTTGTATCCACTGCTTTAACTTTTAATGCAGGCACAATCCCACTTTGACCAGCAACATCATAAAAAGCACCTTTACTTCCCATCGTGATAATAACAGCTTGAATTCCTAGGGCATGCAACTTTGCTACTGCTTGTTGCATACTTTCTTGATTAGTAATTCTAATCCCTGTCAAAATTTCAGTTTCTGTTTCATTAGGAATAATCATATCAGTAACTTGTAACAACTCTTTTGGAACATCAGTCAGCGCTGGAGCTGGATTTAAAATCGTCTTAACACCTGCTTGTTTAGCTAATTTAAAGGTTGTAATCGTCGCATCAAGCGAACTTTCCAATTGTGCAATAATAAAATCACTATGCGCAATGATTGCTTGAAATTCTAATACATCATCACTAGTAAATGCTTGATTGGCTCCTGCAAAAATAGTAATACTATTTTCCCCAGCAGCATCAACCGTGATAAATGCCTGACCAGTTGATGTTTTAGGTAATACCTTGACTGCGGTCAAATCAATCTCATCTTGACTCATTAAATCCGTCATCATTTGACCGGCAGCATCATTTCCCACTGCTCCAATAAAATAAGTCTTAGCTCCAAGGCGTTTAGCAGCTACGGCTTGATTTGCACCTTTGCCACCACCTGCTGTAAAATGTTCAATCGCATGAATAGTTTCACCTGGTTTAGGCATTTTTTGCACGCGCAAAGTCGTATCAAGATTAATACTTCCAATTACTGTTACTATATTCATTTGTCTCGTCTCCTAAACTAATGTTTTTAACTAAATCGTTTTACTAAAACGTTTTAGTTGTTGGGATAATCAAAATATACTATACATTGAAAGCTATTTCATTTTTTTACCGAAGCCCGTTTAACCAAACTAATTGGCAATAATTTTTCTTCCCAAGCTTTATCAGGTTGCTTGATTCGTGCTAATAAAAGTTGCGCTGTCATTTGGTCTAGTTGAAAAATTAGTTGTGCAATCGTTGTTAGTGGAGGAAATACATATTCACACATTTCAACGTTATCATAACCAACAATGCTATAATCAACTGGAATTTTTTTACCGGCTTGAGCTAAACCACGGTATAACCCAAAAGACAGCTCATCATTAACAGCAAAAAGCGCAGTTACATCTTGTCTTAAGACCTCTTGTATTGCAGTTTGCCCTCCTTTTTTAGAAAGTTGGGTTTTTATTAATACAACATCTTGCTTATATACACTTTTGAAGCCAGCAACTCGTTTTTGAATATTAATTGGTGCATCTTTTGCCGTAATAATTGCTACTTTTTGGTGCGTTGCTTGTTGTAAGTATTTGGCTACCAACATACCACCTTGATAATCATCACATAAAATAGCATCACTATAGCCTGTAGCCTTTTTTTGATCCATCACAATATAAGGGATTTTTTGCGCCCTTAAAGTTTCATTTATTGTTTGATTAGAAATCGTTGAACTGGCAATGATAATTTCATCCACACTACGTCTAATTAGTTCTGTTAAATATTCATACTCACGCGGTGTATCATGTGTAACATTACACAACATTAAAATATAATTTTCTTGATAACAAACCTCTTCAACCCCTTGAAGCAACTTCGCAAAAAAGGATTGCTAATATCAAGAACAACTACTCCGATCGTTTTACTTTTCTTCATGATCATTCTTTGAGCAACATAATCGGGTTGATATGCCAAGCTTTCTTTTGCAGCCAAAAATTTTTCAATTGTTTTTTCGCTAAAGTAATCTCTTTTACCATTTAAGATTTGCGAAACTGTCGTAATCGAAACTCCTGAATAGTTAACAACATCTTTAATCGTTACCTTTTTCTTGTCATTTCAGCTCTCCTTTCTAAAAAAATTAGCTTTTAGTGTATATAAGTAGCAACATTTATCAATTATAACACACCTTTTTTATTAGAGCATAGTTTAATAAAAGTGTTATCAAAAAACAAAGAAAACCTCTTTATCTTTTAATAACACTTTCCCTTAATCACGCCCAATAATGCGAACTTCTGTTTCTAATTTTACTTCAAACTTATCCCAGACAACTTGTTTTACATGTTCAATAACTTGGAGATAGTCTTTTGCAGTTGCTTGATTTAAATTAACAATAAAACCTGCATGTTTCAAAGATACTTGAGCATCACCACAACGATAACCTTGTAAATTAGCATCATGTACTAATTTTCCAGTAAAATGACCAACGGGGCGCTTAAAAACACTACCACACGATGGATATTCTAAAGGTTGTTTACTTGCACGTAAGTAATTTAATTCATCCATTTTTGCAAAAATAGCCTTTTGATCACCAAAGGATAAAACAAATTGTGCTTCTAAAACAATATCTTGTTCAACTTGTAAACGACTATGGCGATAGCTCATATTTAATTGTTGTGCCGTATAAGTTTTAATCTTTGCTTCAGGTGTCAAAACAGTAACCTCTTTTAAAACATCTTTAATTTCACCACCATAAGCTCCGGCATTCATAAAGACAGCTCCTCCGATGCTTCCAGGAATTCCGGCAGCAAATTCTAAACCAGTCAATCCATGCTTAGCAACTTGAATTGTTGTTTCTATCAATGAGGCACCGGCTTGAACATTTACAAGATTTTTTGTAAAACTTATTTGCTTTAAATCCGTCATCATGATAACTAATCCAGCGACACCACCGTCTTTAACGATTAGATTGCTAGCATTACCTAAAACCGTTAAAGGCAAATTATTTTTTTTAGCCCATGTAACTAAAAGACTGACTTCAGCAATCGACTTAGGAAACGCCAAAAAATCAGCGTTCCCTCCCGTTTTTGTATAAGTATATTTTCTCAGTGGTTCATCTTTTAAAAGCTTAACCTTATCTAATTGACTTATTTCTATCATCATAATGTGTCCTTTCACTTACAATCATGAAATAGTATATCACCTTTTAAAAAATATGACTATTTTAGACATATTTCTTTAGTAGAATTTATTTAAAAAGCTTGTTAAACTGGAAGTAACCAAAAATAAACGGAGGTAACTAATGTGAAATTTATTTCCTGGAACGTTAATGGATTACGCGCTATCCTAAAAAAAGATTTTTTGACAATCTTTAACCAACTCGACGCAGACTTCTTTTGCTTACAAGAAACTAAACTCCAAGCAAATCAAGTTGAACTCGACTTACCTGGATATTATCAATACTGGAATTATGCACAAAAAAAAGGCTACTCGGGTACTGCTGTCTTTACTAAAAAAGTGCCTTTAGCGGTTACTTATGGGATGGGAATAGATAAACACGATCAAGAAGGTCGCTTGATCACGCTTGAATATTCAACTTTTTATCTCGTAACTTGTTATACACCAAATTCGCAAACTGAGCTCAAACGTCTAAATTATCGGTTAGAATGGGAAAATGACTTTTTAGATTATTTAAAAAAACTCGATGCTAAAAAACCCGTTATTTTATGCGGTGATTTAAACGTTGCTCATCAAGAAATTGATTTAAAAAATCCTAAAACCAATCATAAAAATGCCGGTTTTAGCGATGAAGAACGCCAACGATTTACTACTCTTTTAGCTAATGGATTTAGCGATACATTCCGTCATCTTTATCCCACAAAAACAGGAAAATATTCTTGGTGGAGCTACCGTTTCAATGCACGCAAAAATAATGCCGGATGGCGTATCGATTATTTTGTCGTTTCTAAAAGCCTGCTACCACAAGTGCAAGATAGCTTAATTTTAAGTGATATCTTAGGCTCTGATCATTGTCCTGTTGCATTATTAACTGATGATTTTAACTAAGGAGAATCAAAAAATGAATTTTGTTGCTTTAGACTTTGAAACAGCAAGCCCTAAACGCCATAGTGCTTGTTCCTTAGCCTTAACAGTTGTTCAAAACAATCAAATTGTCGATGAATTATACTCATTGATTAAACCTGAAACTGAATTTTCACCATATAATATTAAAATCCATGGAATCACTCCACAAATGGTTGCACAAGCACCTAAATTTCCCGAATTATGGCCACATATTGCGCCATTTTTTGGCCCAGACAAGCTTATCGTAGCGCATAATGCACCTTTTGATTGCAGTGTTTTGAAAAAGACTTTGGAATATTATCAAATTACCCCTCCCAATTTCTTAGCTTTGGATACAGTCAAAACTTGTCGACATTATTTTAGTGACTTGCCAAATCATAAATTAAATACTGTTTGTCAGCAATTACAAATCTCACTTGAACATCATCATAATGCTCTAGATGATAGCTTAGCTTGTGCTAAAATCTTACTTTATCAAGTTCAAAAATTTGGAATTAATGACTTGAACAAGTTCATTAAATCTTATTAATATTTTGATATAGTGCTTCGTTTGAGATACTATTTTTTTAGATTTCATTTAACTAGCTTATTGTTTAATATGTCTGCCATTAAAATTTTTCATAAAAAATAAAACCCTCTTTACCAGTCAAAATTGATGTGTACCCAGTTTTCTGGACACGTTAAAATTTAATAAATTATCCTA
>CAJLBJ010000028.1 GCA_905204935.1 uncultured Lactobacillus sp. | reverse complement strand
ACATTGAAGAATTAAATGCAGTCTTAGAAAAGACCGCTCATTCATGGTTAGATAAGAAATAATTCAGTGATTTTGCTTATTAAAATTGCGAGATGAGGTTCACTAGAAATGGTGGGCCTTATTTCATTATTTTTAGATAGATTAAAGTTACTTATAAAAACATGATTCAAGCTATTTTTTTAATTCAGCGGTAATTTTTATATTTAATAAATATTAGTTTTTATTGTTGAGTTTTATTCGTGTATGTTAATATTAATGAGGAAATTTAAAATTAGGGGAAATTTTATGCTAAATAAGAAGTTTGTAACTGTGGTAGCGACGGCATGCTTAACTGTAGGAAGTTTTTATCCTAGCTTGGCTAGCATTAAAGCTGTAGGGTTAAATGAAAGCGTTACCTCAAAAGAGGAGGGTTATCAACCAATGGATCTAGCCAAGGATAGTGATAATGTATTAACATCTCCTAAAGAAACTGTTGATGTGAATCTTTTGGGTGATAATGAGCGTACAGTTTTATTTGATGATAACTGGAAGATTCATTTAGGCGATGTTGATCAAGGACAGGATACTAATCTAGATGATTCTGCTTGGAAAGTAATTGATTTGCCAAACGATTATAGTATTTCGCAAAAAGTCAGTGAATCAAACGAAGCAGAAAGTGGTTTTTATCCTGGAGGAATTCAATGGTACCGTAAGAGCTTTGTTTTACCGCAAAAATATCAAGATAAACAAATTGTGCTTGAATTTGATGGCGCATATATGAATACGGAAGTTTATTTAAACGGTAAAAAGTTAGGGATTCATCCAAATGGTTATAGTCCATTTGCCTTTGATTTGACTAAAGATTTAATATGTGACGGAAAAACAACAAATGTATTGGCAGTTAAGACCAATAATAAAATTCCAAGTAGTCGTTGGTATTCAGGAAGTGGGATTTATCGCGATGTCCATCTAACGGTTAGTGATAAATTACATGTTGCCTATAATGGTGTTCAAGCAACAACACCTAATTTAGCGCAAGATCAACAAAATGTGACATTAAACTTACAAACCAAAGTACAAAACGATGATCAAAGCACAAAAACATTTAGTGTAAAACAAGAGTTATTAGATAAAAACAACCAAGTAGTTGCAAGTCAAACTAGTTCTAGCCAAAGCTTAGAACAACAGCAAACTACAACGGTTGCGCAAAATTTAAAGGTAACTAAACCGACATTATGGCAACCAGATAATCCATATTTATACACGATTAAAACGACCATTTTGCAAGATCAAAAACCAATTGATACGTACACAACCACTTATGGATTTAGATATTATAAATTTGATCGTGAAACTGGTTTTTATTTGAATGGTAAAAAGATGAAGCTACAAGGCGTAAGTATGCACCATGATCAAGGTGCGTTAGGTGCCGTGGCAAATCCAAGTGCGATTGAACGTCAAGTTAAGATTTTAAAAGAGATGGGTGCAAATGCGATTCGCTCAACTCATAATCCAGCTTCACCTGTTTTGATTCAAATGGCTAACAAGTATGGGATGTTAGTCATCGATGAAGCTTTTGATGATTGGACAGCTTATAAAAACGGTAATGTTAATGACTATAGCAGTCATTTTAATGAAAAAATCGGCCAAGACAATCAAATTTTAAATGCCAGACCAGATATGACTTGGGCAGAATTTGATGTAAAAGCAATGGTCGATAGTGCTAAAAACGATCCATCGGTAATCATGTGGTCAATAGGTAATGAAATCACTGAAGGGACTACAGGTGATACTTCTAATTATCCAAATATTGCTAATAACTTAATTACTTGGATTAAACAAATTGATCAAAGTCGGCCGGTGACTTTAGGTGATAATCAATTAGGAAATGCGACGCTAGATCAAATCAATGATTTAATTACTAAGGCTGGCGGTGTCGTTGGAAAAAACTATAAGAAGCCAGCACAATTAGAAGAAGTGCGCAAACAACATCCAGATTGGATTTTATATGGTTCTGAAACAGCTTCAGCCATTCATAGTCGAGGCGTGTACAACACTTATGGCAAAGATGATAAAAACTTACAAATGTCAGAATACGATAATGATTCTGCCGTGGTTGGTTGGGGTGATAGTGCAAGTGACGCTTGGAAATATGTGATTGAAAACGACTGGAATGCCGGTGAATTTGTGTGGACCGGTTTTGACTACATTGGAGAGCCAACGCCTTGGAATGGAATTAGTACAGGTAGTGTGAGCCAACAAGGGGCAAAGCCTAAGTCATCTTATTTTGGAATTGTAGATACGGCTGGTTTCCCAAAGGATACGTATTATTTGTATCGCAGTATCTGGAATCATGATTCCCATACTTTAAGCCTAATGTCAACTTGGAATGATAATGAGATTGTCAAAGACAAGGATGGTAAGGTTCAAGTTGATGTTTATACGGATGCGTATAAAGTTGAGCTTTATTTGAATGGTCAAAAAATTGGTACGCAAACTGCGACAAAGCATACTACCGATGCGGGTTATACCTATCAAACCTTTGATAATGGCAAACCATATCCAACTTTTAAGGTTAACTGGCAAGCTGGAACTTTGAGTGCGAAAATCTATGATGAAAAAGGAAATGACATTACTAAAGATGCAGTAGGACGTAAGGAAGTCAAAACTTCAAGTCAAGCAACCCAGCTCAAAGCAACGGTAGATCATACTGAAATTACGGCTGATGGGCGTGCCTTAGCTTATGTCAGTGTTGATGTATTAGATAAAGATGGGAACTTTGTATCTGCTGCAGATAATCGAATTAATTTTAATGTAACAGGGCAAGGTAAGTTGGTTGGTGTAGATAACGGAAATCCTACTGATATAGATAGTTATCAAGCAACAAGTCGCAAAGCATTTAATGGTAAAGCATTAGCTATTGTACAAGCAACTAAACAAGCCGGACAAATTAACGTTGAAATTAGTGCTGATGGATTAACCAAAACCAAAGTAAGCATTCAAGCTAAACAGCCGCCACAAACAACACCAGTATATATTAAGAGTTATGAGTTAGCTAAGAATTACTATCTTTATCCAAATGCGCAATTAACTTTGCCAGAAACGCTGACGTTAAATTATAGTGATGGTTCAAGCAAGCAAACGGCGGTAATTTGGGATAAATACGATCAAAGTCAATTGGGTAAAGTCGGATCATTTACACTTCAAGGACAAATTGAAGGTACAGACGTGAAACCGCAAATTACTATCAATGTGATTTCACCACTTGTTACTGTGCAAAATTATTCTGCAATGGCGGTGCAAAGCCAACAAGATTTAACTTTACCGACTCAATTAAAGAGTGTGGATGCAACGGGCAAACCAAGTGTTGCGGTTAATGTAACTTGGCAAACGCCAACCTTAGATATTAGTCAATTAGGAATTCAAAAAATTCAAGGAACGGCTAATGTTTATGGTAAAACATATCCAGTAACCGCAAGTATTCGTGTCGTTAAACCTGCAGATAATCCAAAAAATATTGCACGTTTAGATAATGATAAACCTAAAGTAACTAATGGTTATCAAACAACAGATGGCAAAATAGTTGACAAGCAAACGACACCAATCAGTGATTCTTTAGATGCATTGACTAATGGAGTTACTAATAATGGGACAGATACTAGTCAACGTTGGACTAATTGGTCGTTAAAAGATGATAAGAGTGTTGCTCAGACTTATGTTCAATTTGAGTGGAAAAATGACTATCCAATCAATAATTTGAAGTTGTATCACTTTACTGATAGTGCAGGTTCAACTTTACCAGGTCCACAAAATATTCATTTTGAATACTTTGATGAAGCAACCCAAAAATGGGAAAAAATAGAAGCCTCAAATATTACGCAAGTTAGTTATACAAGTGGAGATACACCGTATGGATTTATTAAACCAGTAACAACTAAGAAATTGCGTATCTGGGTAAAAAATCCGGCACCAGGAAAATCAATCGGATTTACAGAAGTTGAAGTTTATCCTTATGTACAACAACCACAAGCTAATAGTACAGCTACATTGGCTTCGCTTAAGGTAAATGGACAAGAATTGCTTAAAACAAGACAAGCTGATTTGAATTTTGAAGTTAATACCCCAGATGAATTAGCGGTAACTTATCAAGATGATCCACAGGCAAATTCAGCGGTAACAGTTGCTAAGTTAGATGATAAAACAACCAAAGTCTTAGTGACATCAGAAGATCATCAACAAACAACGACGTATACGATTGTTAATAAGTATCAAAAACCAGCTGATAATCAACCACAAAATCCAGGACAAGGCGATTTAACTACACCAACACCAGATCAACCACAATTAGTTGGTGATAAAAATCCGCCTAAGACACCTGATAATCATTTTACGGTTAACAAAAAAGCAACAGGTAAATTACCAAAAACGGGTCAAACAAACTGGCCTCAAGCAGTGATTTTAGGAGCAAGTTTGAGTCTAGGCGCTGTAGTGGGGTGGCTATTATTGCGTAAAAAAGGGTAAATGTTTGCATTTTTACGATGAAAAGAATATATTAAACGTAAGAGAAGAGATTAGATTTCTTGAAAAATGGGGTGTTTATAATGTCAAATTATCAACGAATATTAGTTGCTGTTGACGGTTCAAAAGGAGCACAGATCGCATTGGAACATGCGATTGAAATTGTTAAACGTAACCCACAAGCGCATCTGGATATTTTACGAGTTATTGATATTAACGCGTTAGAATACGGTGGAGCGGGGATTGCGTTAGATGGTGCTAAGGTTTATGAATTAGAACAGGCTAATGAACAATATATGTTTGATTTAAACACACAACTAGTGGAGCAATACCATCTAGATGCGGCGAAAGTTCACGTGCATTTGCGTTTTGGTAATCCTAAAACAGTGATTGTACATGACTTTCAACCTGAGTATCAAAATGATCTCTTAATTGTAGGTTCGACGGGCAAAAACTTCATTCAACGAATGGTTGTCGGCTCTGTAGCAGCTTACGTTATTCAAAATGCAGGCTGTGATGTTTTAGTCGCTAAGTTTGAGTAGTTAAAAACGAGGAAAGTTTTAAGCTTTCCTCGTTTTTTTACTTATTTGACAAAGGTAGGTAAAGTGTTTTTCATATAAACTAAAAAATTTTAGAAAATCATTTCAAAAAAACGCTTGCAAAATATTTTATAACATATTATATTTGTGGTATAAAAAATTATAAAGAGGGGTGGAGCTTATGTATAAGCCAATTATTGGGATTTCTGGAAGCATTATTGTAGACCAGGGTGGAATGTTTCCGGGATATACACGTTGTTATGTCAATGAGGATTATGTTAAAGCAGTAATCCAAGCAGGTGGGGTACCTTTTATTATTCCAATGAATGATAAAACTGATGTTTTACACGACCAAGTTGAATTTTTAGATGGGTTGATTATGACTGGGGGCCATGATGTTACACCTTATTTTTATAAAGAAGAACCACAACAAAAATTGGGTGAAACCTTGCTTAAACGGGATTTGTTTGATTTTAAATTATTAGAGTTAGCGCAAGAAAAACAAATTCCAGTTTTAGGAATTTGCAGAGGATTTCAAATTATCAATGCTTTTTTAGGCGGAAGCATGTATCAAGATTTAAGTTATGCACCACAAGAATGTTTGAAGCATTGGCAAGGTCATAATCCAACACAAGCTACGCATACGGTAAATGTTGTTGCAGATTCTTATCTTGAAAAGATTGTTAGGACAGATGAAATGATGGTTAATTCATTTCATCATCAGGTTATTAAAGATGTTGCAGAAAACTTAATTGTTAGCGCAAGAGCTAAAGATAATGTGGTTGAAGCAGTAGAGAGTAAAGATCATTTGTTAGTCGCAGTTCAGTGGCATCCAGAAATGATGCATGCAGTTGATGATACGATGCAAGCGTTGTTTGATGACTTGGTAGGTAAAGCAGAGCAGGGGAGAATACAATGAAAAAGAAATTAGGTTTTTGGTCAATAGTGTTATTGGCCGTCAACGCTATTATTGGTTCAGGAATTTTCTTGTCACCAGGTTCGGTAGTTACGTTGGCTGGGACAAAGACCGCCTGGGTGTATTTGACGGCAGCGCTGTTTGCAGCAGTTTTAGCAATCACGTTTGCAGCAGCAGCCAAGTATGTAACTAAAAGTGGAGCTGCATATGCTTATGCTAAAGCAGCGTTTGGGGAAAATGTAGGATTTTATGTAGGAATTACGCGATTTGTAGCAGCTAGTATCGCGTGGGGAGTTTTAGCAACGGGGGTTGTCAAAACAGTCTTATCTATCTTTGGTTTAGATAGCACAGATTTTTGGTTAGTCACCTATGGGTTTATTGGTTTGATGATTGTCTTATTATTGATTCATTTGTTGGGTGCCAAAGTATTTGAATTTATCAATAATCTATCAACTCTAGGGAAATTATTTGCCTTGGTGACAACGATTATTGCTGGGATTTATTTATTGATTTCAACAGGACAAAATCATTTTGCAGATATCAATCTTTTGAAAAATGCAGCTGGTCAACCGTTGATTGCACCGATGAATACGTCCATTTTTGTAACGGCAACAATCGCAGCGTTTTATGCTTTTACTGGTTTTGAAAGTGTAGCTAGTGGTTCAGAAGATATGCAAGAACCACAAAAAAATCTACCTAAAGCAATTCCATTAGCCATCTTAATCATTGCTGCTATCTATATTGGGATTGTTTTAGTCGCAATGGTTTTAAACCCTAAAGCGATTGTTGAAACTAAAGAAGTAGTAGCGTTAGTAGCGATTTTTGATAATGTGATCATTCGCAACATCATTTTATATGGTGCATTGATTTCAATGTTTGGAATTAACGTGGCGGCATCGTTTTTAACCCCACGTGTGTTAGAAGCGATGGCTAATGAAAATCAAATTCCGCAATGGTTTGCTAAACGAACAAGTAAGGATTTTCCTTTGCGTGCGTTTATGATTACTGCATTGATTGCAATCGTTATTCCGATGGCATTTAAATACAACATGACAAGTATTATTGTTTTGAGTTCAATTTCACGTTTTGTACAATATTTAGTCGTTCCAGTCGGGGTAATTTGCTTCTTTTATGGAAAAAATGCAGAACCTGTTTTGGAAAATGTGTCTAAAAACTGGCTCACAGATGTCTTGTTACCATTCATTTCTGTTGGTTTAACAGGTTTCTTATTAATAAAATTCGACTGGGTAGGACAATTTACATTGCCTGATGCAGCTGGGAAAGCACATGCAAACTGGTATGCCATCATTGCAATGGTAATTGGATATCTAATTTTACCAGCAGTTTTATTTGCTATGACAAAAAAAGAAAAGAGATAGGGGAAATTTACAATGTTAGAAAGATTATCAAGTCAAAATGCACCAAAAGCAATCGGGAGTTATAGTCCAGCTAGTCGAATTGACAATTTGATTTTTACATCAGGCCAATTAGGTTTAGATCCAGTAACAGGCAAACTAGCAGGAGAAAGCATTGAACAACAAGCAACACAATCAATGAAAAATCTTAAGGCAATTCTAGAAGATAATGGCTCAAGTTTAGAAAAGATCGTTAAGACAACGGTTTATCTAGGCAACATTGCAGAATTTGCAGAATTTGATAAGGTTTATCAACAATTTTTCACCGGAGCATATCCAGCACGGACTGCTTTTCAAGTGGGGGCTTTGCCATTGAATGCTAAAGTGGAAGTTGAAGTTGTTGCGGTAATCGAGGGGTAAGCTTATGCGAGTAAATACATCTTTATTACACGGTTATCCCGTGTTGGATGTGCAAACCGGAGCAGCTTCAATTCCAAAGTATCAAACCTCAACGTTTGCTCAACAAAAATTGGTAGTAAGCAAGAGTATAGTTACACGCGTTTTGGCAATCCGACTGTACATGCGTTAGAAGAAGCATTTGCTAAGCTAGAAAAAGCGCAGTATGCCTTGGCTTATGCATCGGGGATGGCAGCTATTTCTAATGTATTAATGTTACTTGAGGGTGGCGACCATTTGATCTTGCCAAAAGAAGTTTATGGCGGAACTTGTCAATTTGCTAACCATATTTTACCAAGATATGATGTTGAAGTTTCATGCATTGATATGTCAGATATCGATGAGATTAAGCGCCATATCAAACCAAACACGAAGATGATTTATCTAGAAACGCCGTCTAATCCACTGCTAAAGATTACAGATATTGTGGCAGTTGTCGAGTTAGCAAAACAACACCAAATCTTGACCGTTGCAGATAATACTTTTATGACAGGGCTATATCAAAATCCATTGGCCTTGGGTGTGGATGTTGTTGTTGAAAGTGTTACTAAGTTTATCAATGGACACAGTGATGTTGTTGCTGGCTTAGCGGTGACGAATGATGAAGAAATTTACCAACAATTGTTGCTATATCAAAAGAATTTTGGTGCGGTTTTAGGCGTTGAAGAAGCTTGGTTAGTATTACGTGGGATGAAGACCATGGGATTGCACATGGAAAAATACAGCGCTAATGCAACTCAAATTGCCGATTTCTTATTGACTTGTCCAAATGTCAAAAAAGTTTATTATCCGACACTTAATGATCATCCAGATGCACAAATTCATAAAAAGCAAGCTACTAGTGGTGGAGCTGTGTTATCATTTGAAGTAAGTAGTCAAGCTGTTTTAGAAAATGTGATTGATAAGATTCAATTGCCAATTTTAGCGGTTAGTCTAGGTGGGGTAGAATCGATTTTATCACATCCAGCAACTATGTCACATGCCTGTCTTTCACAAGAAGAACGCGAAAAACAAGGTGTTACTAATAACTTATTACGCTTATCTTGTGGAATTGAAGATGTGCAAGATTTATTAGAAGATTTAAAACAAGCATTACAGTGTTGAGTTAGGAGTTTTATATGCAACCAAAGTTACAAAAATATGTCTTACTGGCAGATTTTTTAGCCGATTTTTTAGGGGAACAAACTGAAATTGTTTTACAAGAAATCAGTAAAGAGCATCATGCAAAGATTGTTCATATTAGAAACAGTATTTCGGGTCGGACGGTTGGTTCGCCTGGGACCGATTTTTTATTGCGTATCTTGCAAACTAAAAAGTATCAAACCACTGATTACCTAGTTCACTATACAAGTAAGGCAAGTAACGGAAAGTTGTTAAATTCTTCAAGTTTTTTCATTAAAGATGAAGAATGTCAACTGATTGGGATGCTTTGTATCAATTCGGATCAATCTAAGCTTTTAGAGATAGAAAAGTCTTTGCAACAGAGTTTGGATGTTTTAAAAAGTGTAATTCAGCCTAAAAATGATTTGCAAACGGCACAGCAAGTGCAAGAAAATCTGTACTTGACAACTGACAGTGTAATCGAAGAAGCTATTTTTGCTATTTTAGGAACGTATAAATTTCCAGAAAAGCCAGTTTCTAAAAATGAAAAATTGGCGATTGTTGAAATCCTATATGCTAAGGGTTTCTTTGAATTAAAAGATTCTGTTACCAAATTAGCACAGGCTTTTAAAATGTCGGAAGTTAGTATCTATAAATATATTCAAACCGTAAAAAAAGAACATTAAAAAAATACACGCACATGAAATCACATTTTTCTGTGCGTGTATTTTAGTTTTTTATAATTTAGCTTCGTCGACTTTAACGATCCAGCCTTCAGGGGCCTTGCGATCGCCAAATTGAATCCCAACTAATTCATCGTAAAGTTTTTTAGTAACAGGACCTACTTCTGTTTCGCTATAGAAAACATGGAACTTATCGCCAACTTGGAATCCACCGATTGGCGAAATTACAGCAGCAGTTCCACAAGCACCTGCTTCGGCTAAGTGATCGAGCTCATCGATATAGATGTCAGTTTCTTCAACAGGCATATTGAAGTGATGCTCAGCTAGATAAAGTAATGAGTACTTTGTAACGCTTGGCAAAATGGATGGTGAGTCTGGGGTAACGAATTTGCCATCTTTAGTGATAGCAAAGAAGTTAGCCGAACCGACTTCTTCAATTTTTTTATGTTCGATTGGATCTAAGTAGATACAATCTGAAAAACCTTGTTGTTGAGCTTGCTGGCCAGGGAATAGGCTAGCTGCATAATTTCCGCCAACTTTAGCTTGACCGGTTCCTTTATGAGCAGCACGGTCATATTCGGAAGCTAAGAAGTTAGTAGGAGTTAAGCCACCTTTGAAATAATTTCCAACAGGCATAGCAAAAATCGAGAAAATATATTCTTCAGCTGGATGAACTCCGATATTTTCACCTACCCCGATGATAAAAGGACGTAAGTAAAGAGAAGCGCCCGTACCATATGGTGGAATGTATTCTTTATTAGCACTAACAACTTGTTTTAAAGCGTCAATGAACATTTCTGTTGGGACTTCAGGCATTAACAAGCGTTGGCAACTCTTTTGTAGACGTTTTGCATTTTGATCGGGTCTAAATAAATTAACACTACCATCTTTGCAACGGTAAGCTTTCAAACCTTCAAAAGCTTCTTGACCATAGTGAAGGACAGGTGAACCTTCATTGATTGTGATGGTAGCATCTTCAACCAAACCGGCGTTTTGCCATTCACCATCTTTAAAGTAAGCACGATAGCGGTAAGGTAAGTTCATGTAATTAAAGCCTAAATTGTTCCAATCAAGATTAACAGTTTGAGTCATCTGGATTCCTCCTTTATTTTTAGAAAAGCCCACTATTAAAAGAAACAGCGGGCTTTCCAAGAGTTAGAACTCTTATTTGGTATACTATTATCAAAGCATTTATGATACTTTATTTACACTGTATTTTAACAAAATTTTAAGCAGTTTGCAATTTTCTTTGTGGCAAACATGTGTAAGAAAAAGGCTAAAAATCTTGACTTTGTTTTAGAAAACGATTACACTTTAGTTGTAGGGAATAGTGGCTCACAATCTGTTGATTCGTGAATTACGTGATTAGTTTTCCAAAAAAGCTAGAAGAAAAGAGGTCGAGAGCTTGTTTTATTCCTTATTAAATAGCGATTAGACTCACTAAGGAGTTTGCAGATGTTATCAGATACTAAGAGAAGTATCATTTATGAGCATTTGTAAGTCCTTGAGTGTAAGTCTGATCGTTATTTTTTATATTATCGTTAATAAATTTAAGGAACCTTTGCAAAATTTGGCTAGGTTCTTTTTGTTTAGACCAAGCAACCACGTGTCCGCTCGTTAACTTAGGTTCAAAGGTGACAAAAGTTAGCTGAGATGGATTGATTAATTTTTGTAAACTGGCGATACTTACTAAGGCATAATGATGTTTTTTCACTAATAGTATGCCATTAGCGCCGAGATTGATATAGCCAGCGATATTTAAGTCAGCTTCTTTTAAAATTAAATCTAGTTCATCTTGGACAATTTTGCGGCGGGGTAAGAGAACCCGATGATTTTTTAAATCTTGGGGTTGAAGTTGTTTTTTAGTTGCTAAAGGATCGTTTTTTGCAAGGTAAACGCCCCATTGCTCAGTAGCTGGTAAGCTGAAAAAATGATATTTCTCAGCTTCAATTGGTCGGATTAAGAAAATTAAATCTAATTGGTTGTTATCAAGTTTTTCTTTTAAATCATCGCCATCTGCATCGTATAACGAAAACTTAACTAAGGGATATCTTTTTTGAAATTGTGCAATTAAGTCGGTTACTAAGTAGCTGATACTTGATTCAACAATTCCTAAGCGTAAAGTGGCAGTAGGTTGTTGTTTTAGAGAGCTTAATTCATTTTTGGTTTCTTCCAAAAAAGCCAACATAGCATTAGCCCTTTTTTGAAAAATGAGTCCAGCAGGAGTTAGGACAATACCAGATTTTTGCCGAACGAAAAGAGCTGTTTGGAGTTGGTTTTCCAAATCTTGCAATTGACGTGATAAAGTCGGTTGGGTAATGTGTAATAAATTAGCAGCTTTAGTAATATTACCGGTATGTGCGGTTACGAGAAAATATTTAAGTAGACGTGTTTCCATTTTTTACCTCTATCCATGCTTAAAATGTATAATTTAGTATTCGTTATAAGTATTTTACATCATTTTATCGAGGAAGTAGAATTAAGTTGCGAGGTGAGTAAATAATGGAAACAAATTTTAAACAACAAAATATTTTTGGAATGGGGCATGAAAATCAGGATTATGCTCAATTTTTCAATAAAAACAGTTATTTAAATGAACTAGCAACACTCACAAAAGAGGGAATGCAAGTTGCCAATGTAACCTTTGAACCAGGATGTCGTAATAATTGGCATATACATCATGATGGTTATCAGTTGTTATTGGTAACAGCAGGTCAAGGTTGGTATCAAGAAGAAGGAGCACCGGCTAAAAAATTACTGCCAGGTGATGTTGTCTATATTGCTGAAGGAATTAAGCATTGGCACGGTGCAACTAAAGATAGTTGGTTTGCACATGTTGCAATTACTAAAGGGACTAGCGAATGGCTCGAATCTGTCGACTTTTTAGATTAAGGAGGGTTTTAGATGAAAAAACAAACAGCAGGACACCAACAATTAGGAGACTTTGCCCCACAATTTGCGCACTATAATGATGATCTTTTATTCGGAGAAGTTTGGGCTGATGAAACGGTTCTATCGCCTAAATTACACAGTATGTTAACTTTGAGTGCCTTAATTAGCGGAGGTAACTTTGCTCAAGTTGAGCCACATTTAAAAATGGCCAAGGAAAATGGTGTAACAAAAGATGAAATTAGTGCGTTAATTACACATTTAGCTTTTTATGTTGGATGGCCTAAAGCGTGGTCAGCCTTTAATTTAGCCAAAGAAATTTATCATTGATAGGAGGCAAAAGCAATGGTAAAGTATCTTTATTTAATGCGACATGGTGAAACATTATTTAATGTTCAACATAAAATCCAAGGTTGGTGCGATTCACCCTTGACGTCTAAAGGAATTGCACAAGCCAAAGTTGCTGGCAAGTATTTTAAAGAGCAACAAATTGAATTTGACTATGGCTATTGTTCAACGTCTGAACGTGCTAGTGATACACTTGAAATTGTAACTGAAGGTAAATTACCCTATCAACGAGAAAAGGGCTTGAAAGAGTGGAATTTTGGAGCTTTTGAAGGAAAAGATGAATGTCTAAACCCTAAGCTGCCATATCGTGATTTTTTTGTTCAATATGGCGGTGAAGATCAAGAAGAAGTCAAGCAACGTTTAGGTAAGACGTTAACTAGGATTATGCAAAATGAGACACATACGACTATTTTGGCAGTATCTCATGGGGGTGCATGTGCGAACTTCTTACGATATTGTCTAAAAACAGATGAACTTAAACCGTATACAGGCGGAAAAATTGGTAACTGTGCAATTTTTAAGTTTAGTTTTGAAGATGGGCAATTCTCTTTTGAAAAAGTGATTAATTTAGACTTTTCTAAGTTGCCTTAAAGTTAACTCTAAGGTTTAGAATAGTAAATGAAAGGGGTTTTTATGAACATTAAACAAGTTAGTCAAGAAACGCAAATTTCAAAAGATACTTTACGTTATTGGGAAAAAGTTGGTTTAATTACAGATGTGTCTCGTAATTCAAGTGGATATCGTGATTATACTGAGCAACAATTACAGCAGATTGAATATGTTAAATGTATGCGTGTTGCCGGAATTTCAATCGAAGCACTCTTAGAATACACTAAGTTATCGCAACAAGGTAGCGAGACCCTAGCGATTCGTAAACAAATTTTAATAGCACAGCGAAAACAAATTGTTGCTCAATTGGAACATTTTCAAACGATGTTAGAGTTGTTAGATAAAAAAATTGAAAAGATTACAGGCTAATCAATAATATAGATTGAAATGAATAGAATCTTGCGATATGGTTAAAAGATTCTATTCATTTTTTTGGTTAATTAATACATAATAAAATTAAAAAAGATCGTAAAAAAATAGCCAACCGACACATGGACTAATAGTGGAGATTATCCCACCTAAAAGCACATTTTGTGTTGTTGGCTAATTTTTTTAGTGTGTAGTCCCTGTTTTTAAATCTGTGATATCAGTTGGATTTTCCACTGCGGCTTGAATGGCTAGTTCTAATGATTTAGCAATGGCTTCAAGTGGCATTGATGGAGTTTCCACGGCTTTATTGATGACTTGTTCAGGCGCAAAAGGTACATGGATAAAGCCACCGCGAATATCTGGATACTTGTTTTCGATTAAGTATAGTAAAGAATACATTAATTCGTTGCAAACAAAAGTTCCAGCAGTATAGGAAATATATGCGGGTAACCCAGCTTCATGTGTTTTTTGCACCATCGCTTTTAATGGCAATGATGTGAAGTAAGCATTAGCGCCGTCTTCTTTGATTAGACAACCGAGTGGTTGTTTGCCTTCATTATCAGGGATGCGTGCTTCAATCAAATTGATGGCTACCCGTTCAAATGAAACGCTAGCTCTGCCACCTGCTTGACCAACGCAAACAACGACACCAGGATGATGTTTATCGATGGCTTGTTCAAGTGTTTGACCACTTTTGCCAAATACTGTTGGGATTTCGACTTTGACAATTTGAGCACCAGCAATGGTGTCTGGCAAAAGTTTAACTGCTTCAAAAGCAGGGTTAACCTTTTCACCACCAAAAGGATCAAAACCAGTAACTAAAACTTTCATAAAAAAACATCCTTTCTAAAATTATTTGAAAAAGATCATATAACAAATTTGTAAAATCAACATCACAATTGCGATTAGAGCTTGATTTTTAATAACACCGTATTTATCTTTCATTTCTAAAATGGCAACGGGAACGATGTTGAAGTTGGCAGCCATTGGAGTAAGTAAAGTACCACAAAAACCACAAGTTAATGCTACCATTGTAACTAAAGCAGGATCGGCTCCTTGGTTTAAGACAAATGGCGCACCAATCCCGACAGTCATCACCGTAATGGCTGCAAATGCATTTCCCATAATCATGGTAAAGATTACCATGCCTAAAGCGTATAAGATAATACCGATATTGACATTGCCGGTAGGAACGATACTGCTGACTGCATTAGAAATGATTTTGCCAACGCCTGCTTGGGTAAACACGGCACCTAAAGATGCTAAAAGCATAGGTAACATTGATAATGGCCCCACAGTTGCTAACATATCAAATGAATCTTCTAAAAAGACATGCGGTTTGTTGTCTTTTGATAAAATCATCAAGATAATCATTGCTAAAATAACACCTAAGCCAACCCCAACTAAAGCGCCTAGATTGGTAAATAAAGCTGTTAAGATAGCAACAACACCGATGCACAACGCGGGAATGAAGACTTTATTGCCAATCTTGTCGGCCATTTGATACATGTAGTCTTTACTAGCTGTATGTGTATGGCCTTTGCTAACACGTTTAAAGATTGCAGGTAATGTCATGATGATAATCAAGACACCGTTTGTCAAAGGAGTCAAAAAGCGTCCTGCACCAATTACAATCCCTAATGCACTCCAAAAAATTCCTGTGCCAATGCGATGTGGATTAGATTTATCAATGAAGTTATGCACACCCAAGAAAAAAGCGATTAGTCCCATAACTATGTAGACGAGTTCTAGTAGTTTGTCGCTTAGTAAAATTTGAGGATCAGTAAAAAATGTCATTTGTCATCCTCCTTAGTAATACCGTAATATTTTTTCATCAAGCGTTTGTCTTTAAAGTACACATAAGCACTTGCGACCAGTAAAGCAACTAAAGCCACTGGGATTTCGACTGTCATTAATTCAACGAGGCTAACATCAAATCCTAGGCTTTTGAGGGTAGATTGGACTAATAAAGCACCGGCTCCACCGATAAATAAGTTTTGTCCAAAAAACCAAGCAGTGTTTTCCATGGCAGAAGACATACCTTTAAGTTCTTCGAAATATTCTTCATTATCAGGTAAGTTTTTAGACTCGATGGTTCCTTCCATCATTGGATAAACGATTGGACGGACAAAACCAGCTACACCGCCAAAACTAACGTTAAATGCAGCAAAGACGGTTCTAAAAACGCCATAAATAATCATAATCATACTATTATTAACACGTTTAACATGCTTAATCATGCGCGCAGCAGATTCTTTTAGACCGTTACGTTCAAGCGTACCGGTAACAAGCATGATTATGATAAAGATTGCCATTCCACGGTTAGCGACAAAACTGCTACCTAATGTTTCTAGCATTGTTGTGATTCCCATTCCACTAACTAAAGCAGTTACAATTAATGATGCGACAACAATTAAAATTGAGTCAAGTTTAAGAGCAAAACCGATAATTACGATTAAAACGCCGATTAAACTCCAGACATTTCCATCCACGAAAAAATGCCCCACCTTTCTTAAAAAAGTATTAACAATGTTCCTATTATATAAGAAATGTGCCTAGATTAGCAAATTATGCTTTAGTTATTGCTTATCAGTAGGAGGTTTTTGTGAACGTAATTTGCGCCACATATAAAGGATGGCGATTGTTATTGTAGAGATACAAGCACTAATTAGCAAAAAATTGATAAAAAATAGGCCAAATAAAGCAAAGGTGCTAGGAGTTGCGTTTAAAAGATAATTGATACTAAAAAATAAGACACATAAAGTTACAAACCAAATGCAACCACTGATTAAGATAACTTTTATTTTCATCGTTTTCCTCGTTTCTTATTACAAGTTAAATCTATTATAAGCTAGAAAGCAAAACTTGTCTTGAATGATTTTTAGCGGTAAACTGATAAAGAAATCAGCACAGAAAGGATAAATTAGATGAGTGACGTAATCGATATCAACGATATTTTGGCTAAGATGAATCCTAACCAAAAAATCAACTACGATAAAGTCATGCAAAAGATGACACAAGACTGGCAAAAACAAACTAAACGTCCTAAACTCTTGTTGCATAGTTGTTGTGCCCCTTGTAGTACGTATACATTAGAATATTTGACGAAATATTGTGATATTACCGTTTATTTTGCTAATTCAAATATTCATCCGCGTGAAGAATATTATCGCAGAGAATACGTGCAACAAAAATTCATTCATGATTTTAATGAAAAAACAGGTAATAATGTTCAATTTTTGGCAGCTGCATATAAACCCCAAGAATACTTTCAAAAAGTGCGTGGATTTGAAAAAGAACCTGAGGGGGGCAAACGTTGTGCGGCATGCTTT
The DNA here is from genome assembly GCA_905204935.1 of uncultured Lactobacillus sp. Classification (GTDB taxonomy): domain Bacteria; phylum Bacillota; class Bacilli; order Lactobacillales; family Lactobacillaceae; genus Ligilactobacillus. The sequence goes on along the minus strand of CAJLBJ010000028.1, from coordinate 3,594 downwards.
GATTATCGCTTAGATGCGGTGGCTAAAAAGGCTGTTGAATTAGGCTTTGATTATTTTGGTAGTGCCTTGACAATCAGTCCTCATAAAAATTCGCAAGTTATCAATCAAGTCGGGATTGAAGTCCAAAAATTTTATACAGCGCATTATTTACCAAGTGATTTCAAGAAAAATGGCGGTTATGCACGCTCAGTTGAGATGTGTAACGAATACGATATTTATCGGCAATGCTATTGTGGTTGCATTTTTGCGGCTAAAGATCAAGGTGTAGATTTCACCAAAATCAGATATGATGCCCTAGACTTCATGCAAGGTAAAGATGCTGCTAAAGAGTTCCCTGAAATTTTCTTTAAAATTGATGGTCAAGAAGTATAAAAAAGCGTGAAATGAACAAAAAGTCCATTTCACGCTTTTTTAATCTCCTCCAACGATGGTTGCGACTTGGCTAGATAAATTACGCCAATAAAGAATTGAATTGGCAGCAAAATCTTCGGAAAATGTAGCAAAGCCTTCACGCGGTTTGATTTGACCAAGTGTTTCGCCAATGATACCAGTAACGTTTAAGACTTGATCACTTTCTTGCCAAGTGATGTCCCAATATGGGCCTTCCAATGCGTCTTCAAACATTGCACTAACGCCTTCGAGTGTAGTTTTTAGCAAAACTTCTTCTTTAGTTGCTTCTTCAAAGCCGTTTGCCTTAAGCCAAGCGAGTTTTTGTTCGACTTGCGCCATATCATCTGGAATTAAATTATACATTGTAATACCTCTTTAGTATTTAATTTGTCTTTAGTGTAACAGATTTGTGCAAGGAAAAGTATAGAAAAATATCTAAAAAACAGTATAATGAAATTAATATTAGGTAAGGAGAGCACGTATGACACAAGTAATACTTGAACGACCGTTTATTAATATTGTTAATTTGATTTGGAGCTTTGATCGGTCAACGAATCAAGTGTATTTGTTGTTGCTAAAAAGAGCACATACACCTTGTCAAGGACGTTGGGCCTTACCAGAAACGTATTTACGAAGCGAAGAAAGTGCAGATCAAGCGGCTTTACGCCTAGTAAGAGAAAAAATCGGTCTAGATTTATCGGCGGTGCATACCGAACAGCTGGCCACCTTCACGCATCCTAAGCGAGCACCCGGTGCCAAGGGCCAAAATCGGACCTTGTCGTTGGCTTACATGACGTTTTTACCGGAGATGCCACCGTTAAAAGCAGGGTATGGAGCAAGTGATGCCAAATGGTTTAGTTTTTCGTTTAACCAAGCTGGGTATTGCCTACAAAATGGGAAGTTAGCGTTTGAAGCAGCCTTATCGTTGACAGAAGAGCAATATTATCAAAGGGCTCCTAAAGTAGCCGCTGATCCTACTCATTTGGCTTTTGATCATGAATGGATTTTTAAGGTTGCTAGTTTGCGAATTCGTAACAAGCTAGATTATCAACCTAATATTTTGTTGATATTAGGTAATGAGTTTACCTTAAAAGAAGCGCGCAGTGTCTATGCCAGCTTTTTAATGACAAAACTAGAAGCCATCGATAATTCGAATTTCAAAAAAACACACGGGCATTTGTTTGAAGAAATTGGCACGGCTAATCAACAACGTCCTGGACGCCCAGCAAAACTATTTAGATTGCATAAAACCACCTAGTGTATAAACACGGGTGGATTTTTTGATATCAACTTGACTTTAAATGCAAATGCATTTAATATTGATTGGTATATTATTTTATTGAGGAGGAAGAGAATTTGGCAAATATTTCAAAAACAATTAATCCAAAGATTCGTTTGCTTGTGACAGTTTTGCTTTTAGCATCGACTTTTGTTAGTTTAACCAGCCAAACGATGATGGTAACGGCTCTACCAGTAATTCAAAATGAAATGAATGTAAAATTAACCGCAGCACAATGGCTGACGACCGGTTATACTTTAATCATTGGGATCGTCACCCCATTGTCGTCTAATATGTATGAAAAATTTAAAAATCGCACGGTCTTTTTAGGGACGATTGGGACATTTATTGTTGGGACATTTTTAGGCTGCATAGCAACTAACTTTAATACGTTGTTGTTAGCACGTCTAGTTCAAGCATGTGCCGGTGGGATTTTGATGTCGTTTCAAATGACGACGATGATTTCGATTTACCCACCAGAAAAACGCGGTTCGATTCTAGGAATGTCAGCATTAATCATTGCGACAGGCCCAGCGATTGGACCTACGTTGTCAGGTGCGATTTTAGAATATTTACCTTGGCAATGGTTATTTATTATCTTTGTACCAATTATGATTGCAATTTTTGTACTTGGATATTTTATTTTTCCAAATTTCTCAGAGCCTAAAGATATTAAAATTGACTTTGTTTCTGTATTGTTATCGTTAGCTGGTAGTGGCTTGGCGTTAGCAAGTTTGACGGTAATGATTGAAAACATCATAAACGGCTTGATAATGTTTGTTGTCGGAATAATATTAGTCGTAATCTTTGTCAAACGACAATTAAAATTGAAGCATCCAATGCTCAAAGTCCAAATCGTTAAGTATCGTTCGTTTAGAATGATGACGTTAGTAGGGATTTGTGCATTTATGGTCTTGTTGGGAACAGAACAAATGATTCCGATCTTTGCTGAAGGAGTTAGTCACGTAAGTAGTATGGAATCTGGGATGATCTTGTTGCCAGGGGCAATTGTCAATGCTGTTTTAGCACCTTTTGTAGGTAAGATTTACGATGCAAAAGGTCCTAAGTTTTTGATTCCAATTGGGTTTTTCTTGATGATTATAGCTAGTGTTCCGTTGGTATTTGTGACTAATGAAACACCGGTATGGGTCTTGACTGTTGCTTATGCAGTGCGTTTAGCAGGAAATGCTTTTTGTTTTTCACCAGCAGTTTCCGAAGCGTTCTTAGATGTACCTCACACAGATATCAGTCATGCCACAGCGTTAAACAATGCTTTGCGCCAAATTTCTGGGGCAGTTTCTGTTACATTGATGGTCGTTTTATCAGATTTACCAGGAAACTTAGTCAGCGGTACACGCTTGGCATTTAGTTTTACAGTAATTTTGATTGTAGCTTATCTATGTATTTTCTTAGCTTACATGAGCAAAAGAAAGGAAAGTTAGATGATTGCAGATATCGAACGCTATACGGCGATATTTAATCGACAATTACGTCATGATTTAAAGCAAGAGTTAGAACCTTTAGGATTAAATGAAACGAATTTCTTTTATTTACCGTTGCTAGTACAACATCCAGGGATTAATCAGGCTTACTTTATTACGGCTATTATGCGTGAACAAAGTATAGTGACTAAACAAATTAATAAGTTAGTCAAAGAAGGTTGGATTGAAAAGCGAATTTCTAATGAAGATCGTAGGCAATCTGAACTTTATCCAACACAAAAAGCTTTGGAAATAATGCCTAAAATCGATGAAATTACGAATAGCGTCAGTCAAAAGTCAGTAGCAGGACTAAGCAAAGAAGAACAAGAACAATTTGCAAAGTTATTGATGAAAGCAACTCAAAGCTATGCACAAATAATATTGCATTCGTGAACTACTCACCACTTAGCTAAACCTAACGGTTCTTAACGCTTGAAGTGGGAG
>CAJLBJ010000027.1 GCA_905204935.1 uncultured Lactobacillus sp. | reverse complement strand
ATCCATAGGATAATTTATTAAATTTTAACGTGTCCAGAAAACTGGGTACACATCATTTGCGGTCTTTTTAATCTGCTATCATACTGTAGATAATACCTTCGCGTACACCACTTTCTGAAAAAATAATTTCAGGAACTTCATTGACTTGAATCAAATATGAAATTGGCGTCAAACCACCTATGATGATGTCTGCTCTATTAGCTTCTTCGGCTAATTCCTTTTGGCGCTCGGCTAAGCTCATCCCTAACCAAGAAGAATAGATCTCTTGAAAGGAATAAGCTGACATTTTCACGCCATGCATGAAGTCCGTTAGTGGTTCGCCTAGACGTTCGAGCTGTTGGCGTGCAACGGTTCGATTGGCTCCACCTAATAAAACTAGTGGTAAACCCGTGCCATTTTTAAGCCAAGGTAATTGATTGAATTTATATTGCACAAAACGTTGCAATTGAAATAAATCTTGGGCTGTAATCTTATCTTTAGCATTAAATTTTTCGCTTAAACTGACTGCGCCATAGGGAATGCTGATTGAGTCGCTTAATTTTTTATCTTTAATCAAGCACAACTCAAAGCTTCCACCCCCCATGTCACACAATAGACAATCACTGACATCTAAGGTATTAATCACCCCTAAATAATCATAATATGCCTCAGCTTGTCCTGATAAAATTTCGATTTCTACGCCAGTTAAATCCTTGACTTGTTGCACAAAAGTTGCGCTATTTTTAGCACAGCGCACCGCTGCAGTCGCAATTGCTTTAACAATCAAATTAGGATACTGTTCATATTCTGCTTTAAACTGTGTGAGGACTTCTAGCGTTCGCTTAATAGCGGCTTCTTGTAAAATGGGTGATCCTTCAATTTGCCCCATCCCCTCTGCTAGACGTGTCATTACCTTTTGTCGCTTAACTTCTTTGAAACTTCCAGCATCATCGAGTTCAATAATCGCTAATCTTGTCGAATTCGAACCAAAATCTAAGATTGCCAAATTTTTCATTTTTGCACGCTCCATTAATTTGATACACACTATTTTATCACAAAATTCTCATCTAATGTTAATCAAAATAATTTACACCAATTGCTGCACGTACTTCAGCTAATGTCTGTTCAGCGACCGCATTTGCCTTTGCACTACCTTCTTTTAACATTTGGTATACACTTGCAACATCTTTAGCATATTCTTCTCTGCGTTTGCGAATCGGTGCAAGTTGAGCTTCTAAAACTTCATTCAAATAACGTTTAATCTTCACATCACCTAAACCACCTGCTTGATAGTGTTGTTTTAAGCGACTCACTTCTTCTTTATCTGGATCAAAAATATCCAAATACGTAAAGACCATGTTACCCTCAACTTGTCCTGGATCTTCAACATGAATATGGTTTGGATCAGTATACATTGACATTACTTTTTTACGTACCGTATCGGCATCATCTGATAAGTAAATGCAATTACCTAAAGATTTACTCATCTTAGCATTTCCATCAAGCCCTGGTAAACGACCTGAGCCTTTTGGCGGAAAGACACCTTGTGGTTCAACTAAAACTTCTTTACCATAAATAGAATTAAAACTACGCACAATCTCACGAGTTTGTTCAATCATTGGTTCTTGATCATCACCAACTGGCACTAATTGAGCCTTAAAAGCTGTAATATCTGCAGCTTGACTAACTGGATAAGTGAAAAAGCCTGCAGGAATTGAACGTTCAAAATTCTTTTGTTGAATTTCAGCTTTAACCGTTGGATTTCTTTCCAAGCGTGAAACAGTCACTAAATTTAAATAATACAAATTTAATTCAGCTAACGCTGGGATCTGGGATTGAACAAAGATTGTTGATTTTTGTGGATCAATCCCCACTGCCAAATAATCCAAGGCTACTTCAAGCAAAGAATTGCGAATTTTTTCTGGATCTCTAGCATTATCTGTTAAAGCTTGTTGGTCAGCAATCATGATATAAGAATCATATTCACCTGATTCTTGCATTGCAACTCGATTCTTCAAAGAACCAATATAATGACCTAAATGTAACTTACCGGTTGGTCGATCACCGGTTAAAACAACTTTTTTTGACATATAAATCTTTCCTTTCTTATCTTGGCAAAAATAAAAATCGCCCTATCTCAACAGAAATAGGACGATTTTACTCGCGGTGCCACCTAAATTGCAAAATATTTTTGCCACTTAATTTTCTTTATTAAAATTTATTCACTCAGGCCCACTTCGTTTTTTTGTCGTTTCTTTCAGCAATCAAAACGTCTCTGTCATTAAAAAAACTACTCTTCACTGATTACGTTTATTTTAGCTAAAAAATCAAAAAGTGTAAAGCCTTAGATTAACTCTTGATAACATCTAAGATATCTATTTTTTATGACTGTCACTAAGGCTAAATATGCTAATACCGTCAAAAATAGCAAGCCCCAAAACATCAATGGTAAAGCATGTAAACCAATATTTTTACCTAATTGACTAAATGGTAAATAACTACCGACTAACACACCTAAACCAGTTAGAACCGTCATCGCTAACGCTGCATTACTTTGAATAAATGGTAATTTAGGCGTACGCAAGGCATGTAAAACAAAAGTTTGGGTCCACAAAGATTCCACAAACCAACCAGTATGAAACAACGCAATAAAGACCACCTTTTGTCCTGGAGTCAATGTTGTAAAACTTCCTCCCACGGCTATTGGGCAAATAACAAAATACAATGCCGCAAATGTCATTAAATCAAAAACTGAACTCGTTGGTCCAAACCATAGCATAAACTTGCTGAGATTTTTGGTTTGCCAATTTTTAGGGCTTTGTAAATACTCCGCATCCATCTTATCCCACGGTACTGCTAAACATGATACATCATAAACCAGATTTAGCATCAAGATTTGTAATGGCAACATTGGCAAGAATGGCAAGAAAATACTTGCGCACAAAACAGACAACATATTGCCAAAATTAGAACTAATCGTTGTTTTGATATATTTCATGATATTTCCAAAAACTGCACGCCCTGCCAAGATTGCACGCTCTAAAATCATCAAGTCTTTATCAAGTAAAATAATATCTGCTGCTTCTTTGGCGATATCGACAGCTGTATCAACCGAAATACCTACATCAGCTGCTCTTAGCGCTGGCGCATCATTGATACCATCACCTAAAAAGCCGACTGTATTTCCTGTTTGTTTCAAACAGTTGACTAAGCGCACTTTTTGTTTAGGATCAAGTTTAGCAAAAACATTACTTATTGCCAATTTTTCTTTTAATTGTTGATCGTTTAATTCATCGATATCTTGACCTGTCATGATTTGGCCTGGAGTTAATCCTACTTGCTTGCAAACAGCTTGTGCTACTAAAGCATTATCACCGGTTAAAATCTTTACTGCCACACCATTTTTTTGAAGTGCATCTAAAGCTGGTTTAGTTGTTTCTTTAGGCGGATCTAAAAATGCTAGATAGCCAATCAAAATCAAGTCACTTTCATCTGCTATGCTAAATTCTTTAGCTTGTGCATACGTCTTATGTGCAACTCCAATAACACGCATCCCTGCTTGATTTAATTGTTCAACTCTTTGTAAAACATCTCTTTTTTGTGCTTGTGTGAGAGGTTTAATCTCATTTCCTACCTCTACAAATGCACAACTATCAATCATTTCTTCGATTGCGCCTTTGGTAATCATTTGAATTTTACCATCTTGATTAGAAACTACTACGCTCATCTTGCGCCGTTTGAAATCAAATGGTAGTTCATCTATCTTGGTAAATTCCAATTTGCTGACATCTAGTTGTTCTTTAGCGGCATCAATGATTGCTACGTCTAAAAGATTTTTTAATCCAGTTTGATAATAACTATTCAAATACCCATGCCGTAATACCCGTTGATCATTTTCTCCATCACAATTTAAGTGATATTCCAAAATAATCTTATCTTGCGTCAATGTTCCTGTTTTGTCCGTGCATAACACATCCATTGCCCCAAAGTTTTGAATCGAGCCTAAATTTTTGACAACTGTCCCTTTCTTGGCTAATTGGGTTGCCCCTTTAACTAGGTTAGTTGTCACAATCAACGGCAACATTTCTGGGGTCAGTCCTACTGCAATTGATAAGCCAAAAATTAAGGCTTGCCACCAATCACCCTTAGTTAGACCATTAATAATAACTACTAATGGTGCCATGATTGCCATGAAACGTAATAACAAATACGAAACTTGCTTTAAGCCATTATCAAAATTAGTCGGTGCCGATTTTTTCGTCAATTCTTTTGCGCTTTGTCCAAATAAGGTATTTGTTCCTACTGCGATTACTACACCTAATGCACTGCCACTAACAACATTACTACCCATGAAAACTAAATTATCACGTTGCACAGGGCTAACATTTTTTTCTTGTGTATCAAGCGTCGTCTTTTCTAGCGGATAACTTTCCCCCGTCAAAGCTGCTTGCGCAATGAATAAATCTTTTGTTTGCAACAAACGCATATCTGCTGGAATCATATCCCCAGCAGCTAACTTGATAATATCACCACAGACTACTTGTGCTACTTCTATTTCTTTTAACTCTTCTTTTGCCCGTTTAACCGAAGCCGTTACTTTGATTAGTTCTTTTAATTTTTGGGCAGCTTGATCAGAGCGAATACTTTGCAATAAAGACATTGTGCCACTAACCAAAACCATCACCGTAATAATAATTACACCCGATAAATCACGGTCACTTGGTGTAGCTAACCAATAATCTGTGATAAACGAAATCACTCCCAAAAGAATTAATACTAACGTAAAGGGGGTAATGTATGCTTTTAAAATTTGCATCCCTAACGGTGTTTTCTTCTTTAATTCTAAGCTATTCGTTCCATATTGTTCACGTGCAACTGCTACTTGTTGTTTTGTTAGTCCATTTAATGAGCTACCTAGTTGTGCTAACACTTCTGTTGGTGTTAACTTAGCCAAACGTGTGTAGTCTACTAGATCTTTCCTTTTTTTCAACATTTTCCCGTCTCCTTTTTGTAAAAGTCCTTTTTACAAAAAGGCTACCTAACCTATTTGTAAAAAGTTTCTTTGCTATTAAAACACCAACAATAACTACCTTCATCCATCATGAATTCCCCCTTTAATCCGCAAAAAAAAGACCTTATGCCAAAAACTCAAAGCATAAGGTCTTTTCTGATTATCGTACCAGAAGCAATCTAGTCGTTTGAGCTTTGGCACTATACAACGTAAAAAGCTAACACTTTTAGCTACCTTAAGAAAAGCCTTGTTCGACAATTCCTGTTCTACCCATTGGCGTCTTTCGACATTTTTGGGCAGTAGCCTATGTTTGTATAGGAGCCTCACCTAACAGATTTTTTCGTTTAATTTCGTTTCATTCTACACCGCCAAGTTAGTTTCGTCAAAACTTTTTTGCTTTCTTTATAAAATTATAAAAAAGCCATGAAGCTATTAAATAGTTTCATGACTTTTTGAGTAATATTTTGTTAGTCACTAAGAGTATATCAAAAAGATTATTATATAACTAGTTTTTAACAATTTATATATTATCTATTTTTATTTAGTTGTATCTTCAAATACATTTAGCATAAAGCCACTAAATGTTTGACCATAAACAGCATTAGCTTTGATTTTAACATACTTAGCTTGAACACTTTGACCTAAATCAAGGTTTTGCAAAGAGCCATCATCCTTAAGTCCGTTCACATACTTAACTAATGATCAACTTTGACCATCCATGCTGGTGTAAACCATGCAAGATTGCATTGCACCCGTATTAGCCGTTGTTTGATATTGTAGTTTATTGATATAACGTGGTTTATCAAGTGCAAAAGCAAAGTAACGTTGACCATCTGCTTGGCTTTCCCAGCTAGTGTTAGGATTGCCGTCTAAGAAATTAGTTGCCGGATTATTTTTAGCCTCAAAAGAAACTTCAAAGACACTCAAGTTTTTAAGCGGCACATAACAACTAGTTGCTTGATCTTGGCTAGCTTTGAAAGTAAAACTCTTGGTTGGACCAGCTAAAGTTGTTCCCGTAGCTTTTTTGCGCACCAAGACCGTTTGGTTACCGCCAAAACGTACACCATCAGCTAAAGTTGCCGTGTAATCATGCCATGTTTGTCCATTATCTTGACTGTATTTTAACCCATTAACTTGACCAAGCAACACATCTTCATTATCGTTGGCATAAATTTGACCAAGACTTACTCCATTTGTAAGTTCAATCTTATATGTTACATCGGTTCCCATCAAACCAATCACGATACCATCTTTAGCATTTAAGCAAGCCAATTGACTAGCGTTCAAATGAATAACGTGTTGGTCAGTGTATTCTTGTTCACCAAATTTTTCCCATGTCTTGCCCCCATCAAGAGATACACGTGTTAGAACCTGGGAATCTTGGCAACTGTCGTTTAAAACAATTGCACCTGCATTTTTCCATCAAATCCAAAGGTTGCTAGATTACCAGAACTCTTACCTAATAAAGCCTTAGCAACTTCACGACACGCACTTGGTTATAGACTTTCTTTGTCTGTTGCTTGACTAGCTTTAAGCAAGGCATTGCGTTGTAAAACTTCGACTTTAGCGGCCAAGCTCTTATCTTTAAAGTGTGGTTTTAATATGTTTAACAAATCATTGAGTGGCGCTGGATAATAGGTATAAGCCGAAATGATACGTTTGGCTAAATCAAACCATTGCTCATCGGTCGTCTTTGGATTATTTGCAAAAGAGTTCAACAAGCCATCTAAGACATCTAAATTAATATCTAGATACTGTAATGCCTTATAATAAGTGGCTTGGCGCTTATTAGAACCGTTCAGATAACTTTGGGCCAATAAAGTATAAATCATCGAATCTTGGTACTTATCAAATTGATTTAGTACACCTTGTGCTAGCAACAAATAGCTAGTATTGTTGCCAGAATCAAGGTTGTTATAAGACTTGTTACCCCAACTCATCAACAAACGTGCTTGGATTTCGTTGATGCCAACCCAGCGACTATATGAATTTTGCCAACCATGTAAATCAGTCCAAATATTCCAGATACTTTGACCTGCAGTATTTTGTTGGTATAACAAGTAAGCTTCATGGTGTGGTTGCTAGATATTAACAGCTGGAATTCCTTGAATTTCAGCTTGGTTCATACCGATATCAGAAATTCCCCAACAAATCCCACCTGATTCAAGTAACATCCACAAATGATAATCACCGTTATTACCATAACTGATGTTATATGGTGCTAAATTGTATTTTTGTTCCCACATTTGATGGTTATATGGGCTATAAAACTCAGGGTTACTGTAATTATAACCTGTCTTGTAAGCCACATAAGTGTAGCCATTTAGGTGTGCTACTAACGTTCTTTCCAAGATAACGTGACGTTTTTTAGCAAAGTTATATTCAACTGCATACTGTGATAGATATTTATCATATTCTGCCACTGTCTTTAAACCTTGATAACCTGTCTGCGCAATTTTACCTGTTGCTGGTTTTAAATCTTGGTATGTATCCAGGTTAACTCTAGTTGGATTATTTAAGACACTTTGACTTTTGTTTGTTGCTTGTAACAAAGGTGAAGTAGCCGTCACGCTAGTAGCTTTGGCATCGAGTGCTACACTCAATGTGCTAACCATTAAGCCACCCAATATATCAAGCCAATACCTAAAATAAAACCGAACAATAAAATTCCTAAGACAGGTAAGATATTTAATTTCAATGCTTTGCCATAATTACTTAAAATCAAAGCCTTAGCTTGTTTTTTAAACTTTACGCGTTGGCATAAAATCCCCCCTTTTAGATAAGGATAAATATCCCACAACTAAAAACTTTTAGCCATCATCAAAATTTAAACCTCCCTTAACTAAAGTCAAAATATTCTTTGGCAATGCGCCATCTTGCTGATTAGCTTTCTAACCACCAGCACTTACACAGTTTTTGCTTTCAGATAATTTCTTTTGCTTTTTTATCTTCGGTAATTTAATAGCTCAGTCCTTACCTGTTGTTTTGTAGTTTTTATTGCATTTATCCCAATGATTGAATACAAAACGAACATAGCTGATTAGTATTTTTTGACCTTTTATTAAATACGACATTTATAGACTTTATGCCCTAACATATGCTCAACTCTATTGGTTAAAAGATTTATTCCACGATTGAAATCAATAATATTTTCGCTACGTTTATAAAAATAATTTATATTTTCTTAATCACAGAAACTGTATGTTATAATTAAAAGAAGCTTGTAGAAGGGAATTTTTTTCGTGCAATTTTATACATTTATCATTAATCCAGCAGCTGGAAATGGCCATGTTAAACACATTTGGCCTCAACTCGAAAAATACTTAGAAACACATAATATCAACTATGCGGTCCAAACTACAAAATACCCTGGACATGCCAGTCAAATCGTCCAAGAACTCGCTATCTTAAATCCTCAACCTATTATGGTTGTCTTAGGTGGCGATGGGACATTACACGAAGCTTTGAATGGTTTGCAAACTAAAAACCTACAAGCTACATTAGCCTATATTCCTTGTGGTTCTGGTAATGATTTTGCTAGAGGAGCTAATATTGATTTTGGTCCATTAAAAGCCCTACAAAAAATCATAACCAATCCTACTTATCAAGACATTGATATTGGTTTTTATCATGATGCTATTCGCAATAACAGTGCCTTTTTTACCAATAACTTAGGCATTGGCTTTGATGCTAACATCGTTTATTTAGCCAATCATTCTTATAGCAAACGTTTATTAAATAAACATCAGCTTGGCTTTTTGGCCTATGCTTTTTCCTTTTTTAAAGCTTATTTTCGCCAAAAAACATTCAACCTCACGTTGACTTGTCAAGATACTACTTATACGTTTCAAAAAGCCTTTTTATGTACAATTACCAATCATCCTTATTTTGGTGGCGGAGTTTGTTTGATGCCTAAAGCCAAATTAAATGACGGTAAACTCGATGTTGTCATTATCGAAAAAAAATCTACTTTGCATTTTTGGTATTTATTTTTATTAATGATCTTACCAGGACATCTTCATAGTCTTTCTAAAAAAGTTCATCATTTTCAAGCAAGCTCAATTCGTTTAGAAACGCCTGCTTGCAATCATTGTCATGCCGATGGTGAAGACTTAACCTGTGCTCCAAGCGATCTGACATTTACCATCAAAAAACAACATTTTATCATTTAATTTCAGAAAGGAAGGATTCCCATGAAACAACGCATCATGCGTCAACCTTGGTCGCGTTTTATCTTATTTTTGTTTTCTTTAGAATTAATTGTAATTTCAGTTAACTTCTTTTATGCTCCTATCGATATCGCAGCTGGTGGAGCCACAGGAACAGCCATCTTACTTGAAGCTGCCTTTGGAATCAATCGTGCTTTAAGTGTTTTGGTTATTAATATTTTAATGATTATCTTGGCTAGCATTTTTCTTGATCGCCAAGTCGTTAAAAATATCGCCTTGGGTAGCTTCGCCTTACCTATCTTACTTTATCTAACACCTAGTTTTAAAATCGTGTCTGATCCATTGTTAGCAGTTATCATTGGTGGTGGCGTCTTTGCGATTGGCATAGCTTTACTCTACCGCATCAATGCTTCAAGTGGGGGAACAACTGTCCCTCCGATGATCTTAAAAAAATATTTCCATATTAATCCAGCATCTTCTTTACTTGTAATCGATATGATTGTTACAGCCTTCAATATTTTTGTATCTGGTTTAGATGCCTTTTTCATGGCTGCTTTTTCGCTAATTATCACGTCACTTGTCATGAATTATACTGAAGCTGGTTTAGATCACAAATATCAAATTCAAGTTATGAGCAATCATAAATTAAACGAAATCAAAGAAATGTTACTAAATGCCGATCATGCCCTAACCATTACCGATGTTCGTGGAGGTTTTAGCGCTAATAACAAAGAAATGTTAATGGCGGTCATCGATAATTCAGATTATGGGCCACTAATCAGTGCGATTCATGATGTTGATCCTGATGCTTTCATCGTCGCTTCAAATGTTGTTAAGGTGCATGGCGGAACATTTGGTTTATAAAAAGCAATCAAGCAATTGAGCTTGGTTGCTTTTTTTAAACACAATAGTTGACACCGTGTCACCAAAAGTGATATAGTTAAGTAACAATTCTCAGTGACACCATGTCACCAAAAGAAGAAAGGAGCTCAAAATGGTCAAAGAAACTTTTACTAATTTAGATGAACACAAAAAACAACGCGTCACTCAAGCATTACTTCATGAATTTTCCCAGCATTCATTAGCCGATGCTCAAGTAGCACGTATCGTAAAAGAAGCCAACATTGCCCGTGGCGCTTTTTATAAATATTTTACAGATTTAACTGATGCTTATCTGTATTTATATCAAATCGCTTTGGCACATATTCATCAAAGATTAGCCTTACAAACAAGTACTCATCCTAAAAGTGCAATAGTTTATCTAAAAGAAACACGCCTTTTTTTAGAACAAACCTCAAAAAGTCCTTATTTTGCTCTAATCAAGATGCATTTGACCTATAACGAATCTTTATTATCTCAAGATTCATCTACCAAAGATATTAAAGAGCCGTTAACTTGGGCTGTTTCTGTCTTGACACATCAAGCAATTAAAGAAGTAATCGCTCATCCCTCTAAACAAGAAGAATTGCTAGCCAAACTCAAGGTTTCCCTTGAAGCATTGCTAGCACCAAAGGAGATAATCTAATGTTTTTAGCCTTAAAAGAAATCAAACACGAAAAAATTCGTTACGGTTTAATCATCGCAATGGTTGTTTTAGTCAGCTATTTAATTTTTATCCTCACTAGTCTAGCATTGGGGTTGGCTCACCAAAACACTGCGGCTTTAGAAACGTGGGATTTTAAACGAATCGTCTTAAACAAAGATGCCGACGTTAATTTACGTCAATCCTTATTAAGCAACCAACAAATCAAAGATATGAAGCTTGGCTCAAACGAAGCTATTCTTGGTCAAGCATCTATTGTCGTTAAACAAAAAGGTGCTAAAAAAGTCGCAGCTAACTTTTTGGGAGTTAAAAAAGATGAATTCATCTATAAAAATCTTGTATTAACCTCTGGTAGAATGCCTAAGAAAGCTAATGAAATTGTTGTTGACGACACATTAAAAAATAAAGGCTATGCTTTAAATGACAAAGTTTTACTTAACTCGTTGCCTCAAAAGTTTACAATCGTTGGTTTTACCTCTGATTCTGAACTTAATATTTCACCTGGGGTTTATGGACTTTTGCCAACTTGGCAAGCATTAAAGAGTATCAGCCCTCAATTTGTTGCCAGTGCTGTACTTTCAAAAAGTAACTCCTTTAAACCAAGTGTTAATGGTGTTGCCAGTTATTCTGAAAAGACCTTTACACAAAAACTTCCAGGCTATGAAGCACAAAATGCAACGTTTAGCTTCATGATTGGCTTTTTAATGGTTATTTCGTTGATAGTAATTGCTGTCTTTTTATACATCATCACTATTCAAAAACTGCCAAATTACGCAGTATTAAGAGCGCAAGGTATGCCAGCTAGTTTTTTAGTTAAAGCTACCTTATTTCAAGCTTTGATTCTTGTCCTCAGTGGTTTGGTGATTGGGGTTGCATTAACTATTCTAACCGCTTATTTCTTACCAGAAGCAGTTCCTGTCAGTTTTAATATTCCATTACTTGGTTTGGTAGCTTTAGGATTATTAATCACCTCTAGTTTAGGTGCTTTGCTACCAGTTAAAACTATTTTAAAAGTCGATCCAGTTAAAGTCATTGGAGGTTAACAACATGGCAACTTTAGAATTACACAATATCAATAAATCATTTGGCCAAGGCTCTGCTCGCGTTGATGTCTTAAAAAATATCGATTTTTCAGCAAAAAAAGGTGAAGTAATCTTAATATTGGGTCCTTCTGGCTCTGGCAAGAGTACCTTTTTGACTATTTTAGGTAATTTACAAACGCCATCAAGCGGACAAGTTAAAATTAACGGTCAAGATATCGGTCAGCTTTCAGATAAGCAAAAAGAAAGTATCCGTCTTAATCAAATCGGATTTATCTTACAGTCTTACAATCTCGTCCCTTTTTTAACCGTCGCTGAACAATTTAAATTAGTTCAAAAAGTTAAAAAAGAAGATAATTTAACTGACGCGCAATTAAATGATGTGCTTGATATCTTAGATATTAAACAACTTAAAAACAAATACCCTGGTCAACTTTCTGGTGGGCAAAATCAACGGGTTGCCATCGCACGTGCTTTATATACCAACCCAGAAATCATTTTAGCCGATGAACCAACGGCTGCCTTAGACAGTCAACGAGTTGCTGAGGTAGGCAAGCTTTTTAAAAAACTAGCTGTTAAACAAGATAAAGCTATCATCATTGTTACTCATGATTTGCGCTTGCAAGAATTTGCAGATAAAACTTATCATCTTGATGATGGCAAACTGACACTTGCTCTGAAACAAGCTTAATATATTAAAAGAGATGAAAATAATTTTTCGTCTCTTTTTTATTTACTACCAATTGAAATCTTAAAAAAATAATCCTATAATAATCACAACTTTATACAAATTACTCATTTTAAATGAATAAGCTTACTTATCAAATATGAGAACTTTTTAACCAAAACACCTAGCAAGCAGGCTTAAAATTTTTAAGTTATTGCTTGAATGGTGTTTCTTTTATATCTTACTAACTTTAGTATTAGAAAGGTGAATTTTAAATGTTAACTCCTACAACACCTTTGCGTGGTGGTATTGATGTTGGCTCAACAACTGTTAAATTGGTCATCTTAGATCAAAATAATCAAAGTATCTAGCAGACCTATCAACGGCATTTCTCAGATATTCAAACTGCCAGTAAAAAAGTCTTACAAGATGCCTCACACTACATTGACCCTACTACACCTTTAGCAATGAGCATTACTGGTTCAGGTGGTATTGGTTTAGCAGATTTATTAGAACTTAACTTTGTACAAGAAGTAATTGCTTGCACAAAGACCGTGGAAACGTTTATCCCTCAAACCGACGTCGCTATCGAATTAGGTGGTGAAGATGCTAAAATCACTTTTTTTGGTCAAGCTTTAGACCAAAAAATGAATGGCAGTTGTACATGTGGAACTGGAGCTTTTATCGATCAAATGGCTAATCTTTTAAACACTGATGCTAACGGCTTAAACGAATTAGCTAAAGGATTTAAGGCGCTTTATCCCATCGCTTCACGCTGTGGGGTCTTTGCAAAAACTGATATCCAACCCTTCATAAATGATAGTGCACGCAAAGAAGACTTAGCTGCTAGTATTTTTCAAGCTGTCGTCAATCAAACTATTGCTGGTTTAGCCTCAGGACACAAAATCTGAGGCAAAATTGCTTTTTTAGGTGGCCCATTATATTTTATGAGTCAATTGCGTCAACGTTTTATTGCTACCTTCAACTTAGCACCAGAAGATGTCATCTTCCCAGCAGATTCCCAATTATTCGTTGCTAAAGGAGCAGCCTTATTATCCAAGCTTAATCAAACGACTAACCTAAAGCAATTACTTCATAAATTAGAACTACATAAAGCTAAATTACAAACAACCAAAGCATTAGAGCCACTTTTTGCAAACGAAGCTGAATTGGAGGCTTTTCGTAAACGCCATGCTAAAGCTGATCTAAATCAATATCATGGCAAAGTCTATTTAGGCATAGATGCAGGATCGACTACTACCAAAATTGCTTTGATTGGTGAAAAACAACAACTTCTTTATACCTGGTATGGCAACAATGATGGTGACCCATTACAAAAAACGATTACCATTTTAAATGATTTATATCAAAAACTACCACCTGATGTTTTGATTGCTCAAGTTTGTACAACAGGTTATGGTGAACAACTTATCAAAAGCTTCTTAAAATGCGATTTAGGTGAAGTTGAAACCGTTGCTCATTACAAAGTCGCTCAACACTTCTTACCCGAAGTCGACTTTATTTTGGATATTGGTGGCCAAGACATGAAGGCGATGCACGTCAAAACAAAGCCCTATCAACCATCCAGTTAAACGAAGCATGTTCATTTGAAAAACTCAGCAGCCAGACAGTCATTCGTCCCGATATTGTTGGCTTTATGAATTATTCTTTATACAACCAAATTTATCGTCATGAAAAGCTCGGCTTCACGGCAAAATCCAAGTGGTTAGCTCAATGTTATCTCTATGTGTGAACGGCCTTTAAACAAAGTATTAAAAGCTTCTAAACGCTTTGAGCCAAGCCCTTCTATCGCACAAATCGCCAACGGTGCTAAAGACATCATCTCCTTGGCTAATCAAACCGGTGAAAGTTGGTTTTTGACAGGTGAAATGGTAGAATTGCTTCAAAAAGACATCAATAATATTATTTGCATGCAACCGTTTGGCTGTTTACCTAACCATATTGTCGGTAAAGGTGTAGTCAAAAGTTTACGCCAAAAATATCCTAAAGCCAACATTGCACTAATCGATTACGATCCAAGTCTATCACTTGTTAATCAACTGAATCGTTTACGTTTAATGTTAGCAACCGCGCAAAAAAACTTAGCTACCGACTAAATTTCAAAATGAACCTCTTTTGTTTGAATTTCCAAACAAAGGAGGTTCATTTTTCCTAATAAAAAGGATTGACTCTTGTATAATTCAAGCATCAATCCTTTTTAATTTATTTATATATTTTTATTTAGAATAATTAGGTGCTTCTTTAGTAATCGTTACATCATGTGGATGCGATTCGATTAAACCAGCTCCTGTGATTTGTACAAATTGCGCATCTTCTGTTAGAGCTTGTAGATTCTTAGCTCCACAATATCCCATCCCTGCACGCAAACCGCCGTCCATTTGATATACGATATCTGCTACACTACCCTTGTAAGCTACACGACCTTCGATTCCTTCTGGCACCAATTTGTTAGCTTCATTAACTCCGCTTTGGAAGTAACGATCAGAAGAACCATGAGTAGAATCCATCGCACCAAGACTTCCCATTCCGCGATATGTCTTGAAACGACGACCTTGATAAATAATTGTTTCACCTGGTGCTTCATCTGTCCCAGCTAACATTGAGCCTAACATTACCGCATTACCACCTGCTGCAATTGCTTTAACAATGTCGCCAGAATACTTAATACCACCATCGGCTATGATTGTCTTACCATATTCACGTGCCACACTTGCAGCATCATAAATTGCCGTTAATTGTGGTACTCCTACCCCAGCAACGATTCTAGTCGTACAAATTGAACCAGGTCCAATCCCAACTTTAACTACATCAACTCCAACATCATATAATGCTTTAGTTGCTTGTGCAGTCGCAACATTCCCAGCAATCAATGTTGCTTGTGGGAAATGTTCCCGAATTTCTTTAATCTTACGAATTACACCGGCTGAATGACCGTGTGCTGTATCGATAACCAATGCATCTGCACCAGCCTTTAATAATGCTGCTGCTCGTTCAAATGTATCGCTAGTTACTCCAACTGCTGCAGCAACTAATAAACGACCATGCTTGTCTTTGGCTGCATGTGGGAATTCAACTACTTTTTCGATATCCTTGATTGTAATCAAACCTGTCAACTGACCAGCTTCATTGACAATTGGCAATTTTTCAATCTTATTAGCTTGCAAGATTGCTTCTGCTTTTTGTAAAGAAGTCCCTTCCGGTGCAGTAATCAAGTTTTCTTTAGTCATGACCTCCGCAATCTTAACAGAACTATCCGTAACAAACCGTGTATCACGATTCGTGATGATACCACAAAAAATTTTATCTTCCAAGGTCTTTACAATTGGTACCCCACTAATGCGATATTTGTGCATCAAGCATTCAGCTTCAGCAACAGTGTTATCTGGTGTCAAATAAAATGGATCAATGATGACACCACTTTCTGAGCGTTTAACTTTTTTGACTTCATCTGCTTGGCGCTCAATTGTCATATTTTTATGAATTACCCCTAAACCGCCTTGGCGGGCCATCGCGATTGCCATCGCTGCTTCTGTAACAGTATCCATTCCCGCACTGATGATTGGGATATTTAATTTCAAATTATCTGCAAGTTGCACGCTTAAATCCACTTCATTTGGTAAAACGTGACTTTCTGCAGGTATTAATAAAACATCATCAAATGTAAAACCTTTTTTAGTAAATTTTGTATCCCAATTAGACATCCTTAAAACGCTCCTTTGGCTTTATTTTTTGTTTTCTAATTTACAAAAAATCCATCATAAATGCAAGCACTTTTTTCTAAAAATTCACAATTTTATCTTTACAAAAGTTAATAGTTCGTTTTTTACTCCAAAAATATTCTATTTTCAAGATAAAGATCAACATTTTAAACTTTATCCGAAAAATCTAAACTTCCAGTCACTAATTTATATTTGGCATACGGTAAAGGATTATCTAAACGTAAATCCATCCCTACCACCTTCCGCATTTTTTTATTAGTTTGAACGGTCACTTCTTCTTTGATTGTTGAAGCTAAGATCTTTGCTTCACCAAGATAATAAAAGCCTTTGCCATCAGCATCATTGCGTTTAATAAAAACATGGATTTTTAATTTTTGTTGTCCGTGACTCACACCTGCTAATAACTGTTTAACCTCTCCAGACGCTAACGTCCTTGGACTTTTGGTATACCATCTAAATGTAGCATTATCACTAAAATCATTATCATAATTTTCCGAATAATGATTTTTAGTTTTTTCATAAGTGACAAATAACGGACATTCCCTTTCTCCAACCCAATAACCATACATCGGTGCGCTTAAATCTTTATGCCAGTTCAACAAGCGACAAACATCTTTGCGCGTGTATTGTTGATATAAAGTAAACTGTTGTGCTTGATTATATTCTTTAGCAACCAACAAGCCTGTATCTATGGCATCTTTTAATAAATATGCAAACCATTTGTTTTGACTTAAACTTTCTTTCAAATCTGAGATTAAACTATATCCTAATAAATCTTCTTTTATCAGTGGATATGCCCCATATTGATCAGATTTTAGTCCGTCTTTAACCTTAATTTTAAAGAAATCTAAACTTAAAATATTAACAACCGAATCTAAAACATCTTCGTTAACATAACAGCCAAATTTTTCAAGACAAGCAATGTAATCTAAACGATTGACTTGATCGTTAGTCAGCAATAGTTTTAACAATAATAATTCATGTGCACGCATTCCATTTAATAATTCCTTTGTCACAAAAGTTAAAACTTGATCTTGATAAGTATCCAAAGAAATCGGTTCTTTGAGCTTAACTAAAAAGTGCGCATAATTGGGTAGTAAAGAATTATCAGCAAAAACCCGTGGATCAAGCTGGCCATTGCGATAAAAGTCTTTTAGCAAAACAATTCGCCCTAGTTTATCCTTTAGTTCTTGATAAGCTTGTTTTAACTGGAATAATGAATCTAATTTGCTAGCCTGAATCGCTGCATAGATTTGTTCTTTAGCAACTTTGGTGAAATTAATCGTTGATAAACCAATAATCGGTTGTAGCATCAATTCGCTTTTAGCACGATCTTTACTTGCCATTCGATCATCATACAAAGCTAACGGGATTAAGAAATTATTTTTATAGTTGCCGATAAAGTCTATGATTGTCACAAAGTCTTTATCAACAAATTTACGCAAACCTCTGCCAAGCTGTTGAATAAAGACGATCCGTGACTGGGTATTGCGCAACATAATGACTTGATTAACACATGGAATATCAATTCCTTCGTTGAAAATATTAACGGTTATCAAATATTTAAGTTTTCCCTGCTCTAGTTTAGCGACAGCTTCATTGCGAGCCTGGATACTTTGTTCATTAGTTAAAGCTTGGCTAGGATGGCCCTTTTGAGTCAAAATATCGGCAAGTTTCTTAGCTTCTTCTTGACGACTACAAAAAATTAAGCCATGAGTCGTTTGCTGCGAAGTTTCATAGTAAGCAACTTGTTTTAAAATATGTTGGACACGCTCTTCGCTAACCAAGCGACGCAAGCTAGTTGTATCAGTGATTAATTCGCCTTGATATTCATAATCTTTAACCCCAACATAATGAAACGGACATAACATATCGGCTTGTAATGCGTCTTGTAAACGAATTTCATAGGCAATATTATGATCAAATAAACTATAAATCTCTAACTCGTCTGTTCTTTCTGGCGTTGCTGTCATCCCTAAACAAAATTTAGGGGTGAAATGAGCTAAAATTTTTAGATAACTCTTTGCACGTGAACGATGTGCTTCATCAATGATCAAATAATCAAATTCATCGGGTTTAAAACTCGCTAAGGTTTCATCTTTTGCTAGACTTTGCATAGTTGCAAATAAATATTTAGCATCCACTTGTCGCTTTGTGCCCGCTAAAATCCCATAATCACTGTCTTTTCCACCTAAGACATTTTGAAAACTTTGCTTGGCTTTTTGTAAAATTTGCTCACGGTGCACAACAAATAACATTCGCTTAGGTGCAAAGCTTTGAACATCAAATGCAGCTAAATACGTCTTACCTGTCCCAGTTGCCGAAACAATCAATCCCTTGCTTTCTTGACTAGCACGTAACAAAGCAAGTTGGGCTAAAGCCTCTTTTTGCATCGTATTTGGTGTTAAGTTTACCTTTTGTTTTAAATTAGTCTTCATTTTAAGAGGAGCTTGATAATTAGCTTGATAAGAGCTCAACCACGCATTGTCTAATGGCTGTGCACTTTGCCAAGCTTCCATAAATTGCATATGCATTTCTTGAGGTAAACGTCCATCTTGATGTGAACTAACACGCAAGCTCCATTCAAAATTTGCTAATAAGGCTGCTCTAGTCAAGTTAGCACTCCCGATAATCGCCGTTTGATGCGTGTCATGTTCAAACAAATATCCCTTGGCATGAAACCCTTGTCCAGAAGCAATTTTGACCTCGACATTTGGTAACTTAAGCAATTCTGCAAAAACAGCCGGACTATTAAAATTAAGATAATCAGCCGTCAAAAGTTTGCCTTTAATGCCTTTAGCCGCCAAATCAGCTAAAACAACCTTTAATGGCGTCAACATATCCAACGTAATAAATGCAACTGCCCAACTAAAACTGCGACAACTTTCTAATTCATCTTTTAAATGTTGCCAGATTGTTTCATCTTTTTTATTGGTCAACAACCGTGGCTGTAAAAGCTCATTTGCCCCCAAATGTTTAGCATCAATAAAAGCATTACGCAATGTCGCTTCTAAATTTTCAATCATCAAACTCCACCTTTGTCAAATCTTGCAAAACCAACCATTCTAACACCGGACGTGTAGCGGGTAACCAATCAAGTATCAATAAGTTTTGCGGATAATCCCAGATAAAGTCATGGGCTGCAACTTGGTTTAAATTATGGGTTTTAAGCTTAGCTAAATAAAATTGAATATTAATATGTGCATAGCTATATTCGAAATTACTAGGTGTCTCAATGCGCGGGCCAATACTAATCATATCGCCTAATTCTTCGTAAATTTCTCGGCGTAAAGCTTGCTTAGGCGTTTCACCTAACTCAATTTTCCCACCTGGAAACTCAAAACGTCCGCCTAAAATTCGATCTAAATTACGTCTAGTTGCCAAAATTTTCCCGTCTTGAATCAAAACAGCCGCCACAACATTAACGGTTGGTTTCATATTTATTACCTCGTTGTTTTTATTTTTAATTATATTCACTCTATTCACAAAGTGCAAAAAAATAAGCACCCTATTAGGTGCCTATTTTTAAGCAGCTGCATGCAACATTTCAGCTAAACAATCGCCTAAAGCTTGACAGCCTTGCTTGATTTGTTGTTTAGTAACGCCTGAAAAGTTTAACCGCATATGATTTTTTTGACCACTAACTGCAAATAAACCAGAACTTTCAATAAATGTTACCTTGCCGTTTTGCAATAAAAGTTGATGCGCATCAATTTGAGCTGGCAATGTGACCCAGATAAAAAAACCGCCGTCTGGGTCACTGATTTGACATTCTTTTGGTAGATAACGTTTAAGATACTTAACCATCGTTTCTTTTTTATCTTTGTAGAAACGATTCAAGTTTTGAATATGTTTTACTAAATCATTATCGCTTAAGTATTGGTCAATCATCTCGGCTACAACATTTGATGGCTGACAATCATTTGCTAAACGTAAATTAGATAATTGCTTAATCAATGCTTCATCAGCGACTAACCAGCCCATCCGTAAGGCAGGCGATAAAATCTTAGAAAAACTTCCTAATGTCACTACGTTTCCGGCTTTATCAAAACTTTTAATACTTGGCAAGTCTTGACCTGCATAGCGTAACTCACGATATGGATCATCTTCAATGACCAAAAAGCCATACTGACTAGCCAACTGAGCTAGTCTTTGGCGTTTAGCAAGCGACATACAACAACCTGTTGGATTTTGAAAATTAGGAATTGTATATAACAATTTAATTGGATGTTTACTTAAAAGCGTTTCTAACTGTTCAATGTCTAAACCATCTGCTTGTAATTGTACTTCATAAAAAGTTGGTTTACGTACCTTAAAAGCTTCTAAAGCTCCGATATATGTTGGTCCTTCAACAACTACTCCATCACCTACATCTAAAAACAAATCAGCTAGTAAACTAATACCTTGTTGCGCACCTTGTGTCAACATAATATCAGCTAATTTAGCTTGTATCGTTTGTGTTGAATGAACATAGGTTAAAATTTTTTTACGTAAACTATCCACACCTAAGACCGAGCCGTACTGATAATACTGTTGACCGGCATTTTTACTCCGGCTAACAAACGCTTGGTCTAACTGCTCTTTAGGAAAAAGTTCACTTGCTGGATAACCCGCGGCAAAAGAAATTACCTCTTGTTGATTAGACATTGTAAACAAATCATCTAAACCTGATTTTTGTTGACTAAAACGTTGTGAAAGACTTGGCAACATACACCTAACCTCCTTAAAACTTGAATTTCATTCGTTTAACTATGTTCAGTATACTTTAATTTTTTAATTAAGTAAAACTCAAGTTTATCTTCTAAAGATGAAATAATTTCATGTCATCTTTAAAAAAAGACACCTTAATTTGGTGTCTAACTATTAGCACGAAAGTTTCATTAACATTTCAAACATCTGCTCAGTGCTCAAAGGAAAAGAGATATACAAAACGTTTGTCGCAGGAATTAACTTCTTTTCGTGCCATGCTTTATCCATTAAAAACAATGTTTGTGCGCTTTTTTTATTATTTAAAAGTTCTGCTTGAGTAGTTGCAATCTTTAAATTCATAGGTTTTTTAGAATACATTTTTTGCAAATAATCCCGTAAAAATAATGCATCACTTCGTTGTTCTGACACAATAACTACATCACTATAATGTTTGGTCGTTAATATTATTGCCATTCGTTTATATAAAATCAAATTATAATGATTGCTTAATTTCAAACGTTTATGATTCCACTTTTCTAACAACTTAACTAAATCATAATAAGTTTTTGTCGTGCGATATGGTGTTTCAATCATGATTTTACAGCTATTTTTAATGTTTTGAATCCCTAAAAATGCATCCCGCAAATAAATATACAATGCGGTGTAAAAATGTTTTTCTCGACTCTTTTCAACAATAAATTTTTGCTTTATTTCACTGATCAATTCATTGACCTTTGGTAACGCAAAAAAGCTCAATTCATTTTGTAAAACCATTTGCACTGGTAAGTTTTCATCAAAGATATAAGGATTAATTGCTAAAAATACAACCAAGGCAAATTTTTCTTCAAATAAGTAATTTTCTTCAGACCAATATTGGGACAAATATTCTTTAACCAATTCACAATAACCCGTCGGATACATTTTGGCAGATATTAGGCTTTCTATGTCTGAATCAAAGTCACTTTTATCCCATTTTGATACCAAGATACTTTGGTTCATCAAAAGCTGATACAAATAATGTTGTTCTTTAGTAAATACTATTCCTAATTGCTCTTCTAATTTTGTTAGTATTTGTTCACAAGCACTACTAAATTGCTCATCTATAAAAATGAGTTGCATATTTAGGTGCTTAACCAATTCAGCTCGTAAAAAACGCAATAAAATCTGATTACCACAAACTTGATTATCTTTTAATTCTAATCCAGTCTCTGCAATGTACTTCACAATTTCTTGCCGCATACGGTAACCTTTAGCCGTAGAAACTTTTTGTTGCTTAATAAAATCTAAAAAATCAATTTTGTTTTCATAAATAAAAAAATATTGTAAAAATGTTAAAAATGTTGATGTTGCGTAAAGTTTATGTAGATAATCATCTAGGTAAGCCTTATTAGGTTTTAAACCATAATCACCTTTATCGGATTGCTTTATTGGAACTTCTAGTTCATTTTGTAAATATTCAACATCTGATACCACAGTCATAGGTGAACACTCTAATACAAAAGATAATTTACCTAATGTTTCTTCTTGATTACAATATAATATATTCAAAAGTTTCGCTCTACGTACAACTGTTTTTTCCATATAATCTAAAATCATATCAATTCCCCGTTTAATTTATCTTGCTAACCAAGATAAACTCTTTTACGCTTATGTTTAAGAAATTTTTATCTATAATTATAAAAATTAATATTTTTTAATATATAACCATATTATACTTCGCTTAAAATTATCAGTAAATATTAAATTATTGAAAAACAAAGAGGCTGAGAAAAACTCAGCTTCAATAGAAAAAAGCTCACGTCAAAAAATTGGCATGGGCCTTTTCTTATGGCTAATCT
>CAJLBJ010000026.1 GCA_905204935.1 uncultured Lactobacillus sp. | reverse complement strand
TTCATCACCCACCTATAGAGGATGGGCGACTTCTGCCTAAATTAAGTTAAATTAAAGCGCTAGTTAATTTGACTAGCGTTTTTTATTTGTTTTGCGATTTTTAGG
The DNA here is from genome assembly GCA_905204935.1 of uncultured Lactobacillus sp. Classification (GTDB taxonomy): domain Bacteria; phylum Bacillota; class Bacilli; order Lactobacillales; family Lactobacillaceae; genus Ligilactobacillus. The sequence continues at coordinate 25,243 of CAJLBJ010000026.1, read as the reverse complement.
TGGCTAGGCTATACTTGAAAAGGAGAAAAAAACTAATATATTTTAAGGATGTTTATTATGAATTTGTCATTTATCATTCCTGCTCACAATTCTCAAGATACGTTGCAACGTGCAGTAGAAAGTATACTGATTTCTGGTAGGCAAAGTGAGTTGGATTTTGAAGTAATAATTGTTGAAAATGCTTCTGAAGATCAAACACAACAACTAGCCCAGCAATTAGCACAAGATAATCAAAATGTGAGAGCTATTGTTTCTGATCAAAAAGGAGTATCTAATGCTCGGAATTTAGGAATAAAAGAAGCAACAGGGAAATACATTTTATTTGTTGATGCAGATGATTACTTGTTAGAAACGGGAATTGGTGAGATTGAGAATTTTTTGCGGTCATATCCAGAAACTGACTTGGGTGTATTTAGTTATGAAGTAGGAAATTCTGAGTATCTCGTCAGTTCTCAGAGTACAATTTATGACAAGAGTGTTTTGGAATTTAAGGAATATATGCTTAAAAATCCAACTAAATTTATGACTGTTTGGGCTAAGTTATTAAAGAGAAGTTTAATTATTGATAATGCTCTAATTTTTAATCCTGACTTACGCCTGGCAGAAGATGGTGATTTCATGTTGCAATATTTAACACACTGTCGAAAAATCGGGACCACACCACATATTTTTTATCATTATTCGACTGATAATAGCCAGTCTGCGGTTAGAAAATTTGATGGAAAAAAAGCTCAAGATTATCAAAAAGCATTAACAGTCTCACAAAATTATTTACGACAAAATGCACCAGAATTATTAGATGCTTATAATTATTATATTTTGATGCATTTGAACGTCATAATGGTTAGAGAAGTTTTTATAGAAAATAATGGCTTGAGTAAACAAGAAAGTATTACTTTAGAAAAAGATTTAACAAAAAAAGAGTTATTTAATAGGGCTTTAAAAATTGTTAAGTTCAATCAATGCCGTTCGCCTAGAATGTTACCAATTTTATTGTTAAAATTAGGCTGTTATCGGTTAGCTGCGATTATTTTTAAGCTTCGTGTTAAGCAAAATGCACAAATAAAAAAATAGAAGTTATTATTAAGCTGGGTTATACCAAAAAAACAAATTAAATATGATGAGGTGAATCAAATGAAGGCAATTTTAACAACAATAGGAAAAGATCAAGTCGGAATTGTGGCTAATGTTAGTCAATATCTAGCGCAAAAACAAATCAATATCTTAGACTTGTCACAAACAATTATGGATGGCTATTTTACGATGATGATGATGGTTGAAATTCCTACAACTGTGGCAATTGAAGAAGTAGCTAGCCAACTCAATGATCTAGGAAAGCAATTAGGCGTAGAAATCAACATTCGCAACGAAGAAATTTATCGTGCAATGCATCAATTATAGGAGGGTGCCGGCGTGGAAACAGAAAAAATTCTTGAAACAGCACGCATGATTTCGGATGAAAATCTTGATGTGCGTACAATTACGATGGCAATTTCTTTGATTGATTGTATCGATAGCGATAGTGATAAGGCTTGCCAAAAAATTTATGACAAGATTACAACTAAGGCACGTGACTTGGTTAAAGTCGGCGAACAAATTCAAGCAGAATATGGTATTCCTATCATTAACAAGCGCGTGACCGTAACACCAATTTCAATCATTGCAGCTGCAAGTCATGACAAAGATTATGTCAAATATGCTTTGACTTTGGATAAGGCAGCTAAAACGTTAGGGATTGATTTTATCGGAGGCTTTTCAGCTTTAGTAGATAAAGGCTACCAAAACGGAGATAAGACGCTGATTGCTTCTTTACCTGAAGCATTAGCACAAACAGATTATGTGTGTGCATCGGTTAATGTTGGTTCTACAAAAAATGGGATTAACATGGATGCCGTGGCACAAATGGGACAAGTGATTGTCGATGCATCTAAGTTAGATGTGATGACAAACGCTAAAATGGTGGTCTTTTGTAATGCAGTTGATGATAACCCATTTATGGCTGGAGGATTCCAAGGGATTACCGAACCCGATGTGGTTATCAACGTGGGCGTTTCTGGACCAGGTGTAGTTAAGTGTGCTTTGGAAAAGGTTAAAGGTCAACCGATTGATGTGGTTGCCGAAACCATCAAGCAAACAGCTTTTAAGGTTACTAGAATGGGACAATTAGTTGGTACGTTAGCCTCACAAAGATTAGGTGTACCATTTGGAATTGTCGATTTATCTTTAGCACCAACACCAGCAGTTGGAGATTCGGTAGCGCAAATTCTAGAAGAAATCGGCTTAGAACAAGTTGGAACACATGGAACAACTGCTGCTTTAGCTTTGTTAAACGATGCAGTTAAAAAAGGCGGTATCATGGCATGTAGTCACGTTGGCGGGTTGTCAGGCGCATTTATTCCGGTTTCAGAAGATGCTGGTATGATTGATGCGGTTAAATCAGGTTGCTTGAATCTTGAAAAGCTTGAAGCAATGACAGCCGTATGTTCTGTAGGGTTAGATATGATTGCGGTACCTGGAGATACACCAGCTGAAACAATCAGTGCGATGATTGCAGATGAAGCTGCAATCGGCATGATTAACAATAAAACAACAGCGGTTCGAATCATTCCAGTTCCAGGTAAAGGTGTGGGCGAAAGCATCGAATTTGGTGGTTTACTAGGCTATGCACCAATCATGGCGGTTAACGGTGCATCATCAGCGCAAATGATACACCGTGGAGGATTAATTCCGGCACCAATTCATAGTTTCAAAAATTAAAAAATATCCCTTGCTCAGATTTTGAGCAAGGGATATTTTATGCTCTTTTTTTGAATGGGTAATCTCTGTTGAGATAAAGAGAACGGATAATTGGAATTTTAGGAATGATAATAATAGCAATAATTGTCAAAAGTACACGATAAGATATTAAACCAATCATTTGAACAATGTCGTTATAATGATTTCTGCCTAAAAACAAAGCAACTTTGTTCCCAATAGAAAAACTATTCATATCAAACAAATGAACGCATAAAACTATTAAAGACATCTTTCCATAGTATTGAACAGCTTGCAACTTCCAACCTAATTTATCTGTTATACAGTAGGATAGGTACATGATAGAGTAGCTTCCACCAATAGCGCCAATAACAGCCATGGCAGGGTTTGTTGCGTAACCTACGTTAATATAAAAGGCACCAGATTTCATGGATAACAACCAAAGAACAATTCCTGCTAATGCAAGATAGATATTTCCTTGATGGATTAAATCGTACTTGCGGATTTGTTGACCAGCAAAATAAAAGCTAAGGCTGATTAAGGCTGCATCCAAACTCCATGGTAATTGAATAAATTTAGCGATATAAAAACCTAATACGGTACAGATTAGTGAATAGCAAGCTAAAAATGAAGTGGAATTGGTAGACTTATTACTTAGTTTTATTCCTAGATTAAATAAAAAGTTTCCTAGATACATTGCAAGCAAGAACCAAATAGCACCGATTGCATAGACAGTTAAATTAATTTTAGGAATTACCGAACTGGTTCCGAGACCGTATATTCCGGTAACTATAAAGTCTTTTAAATTAATTTGTGATATCCAATTGGGAACATAATTATGACCAAAATAGTAGACAAGCCCAATTAAGATAACGGTTGTAAAGTAAGGTAATAATAGATTTTTATTACCGCCACTAAAAACTTCAGACCACTTCTTTTCGCGCGATAGGTAGCCTGATAATACAAAAAAGATAGGAACGTTGACTGCGAATAAGAAATTACTCCACATAGGATGATTGCCGATGTTTGAATGAACCATGATGATCATCAACATCCCTAAAGCTCTCGAAATATCAATCCAATAAACTCTTTTTTTCATAATTTATACTCCCGTAATATAATAATCAACATTAATTATATTTTTATATCGAATGTGATGCAATTATCAATTTTTTAATCATTCAATTTACTGATTGTTTGACGGACGGTATTAACGATACTGCGGTCTGCAGAAAAGACGATGTGATCTCCAAGTTGAATCTGTGTATCACCATGTGGAGCGATGGGTTTGCCTTCGCGGAAAATACGGCTGATTGTGATGTGTTGGATGAACGGCAGATCTTTGACTTCGAGGCCAGCGAACTTGGCATTGTTGACGATAACTTCATACAAATGAGCAGAACCGGTCAACAATTCAAGTGTCGATGGTGTTTCGATAATGGCACTCATGATTCCTACGCTGGTGTCAAAGGCGCTAAAGTACTCAATACCGGCTTTTTTAAGAGTTTTATCCATCTGTGACATGCTGACAGGATCAGAATTTTCGATACTTGTAATAACGCGTTCAACCCCGTATTCTTTTGCAGCTAAAGCTAGTTTGAAGTTAATTTCTGGCTTAGAGTAACCAAAGACCATGATGTCGGCATCAAAAACTTGTTGAGAAATTAAATCATCAGGTTCTAATGATTCTAGAAAATTGATGTTACCGATATGATTATAGGTTGTGTAATTCTTTTTACTATCAGTGTACATCTTGATGTCATACCAATCGGCTGTCAGGCGTTTTAAGACGTTGACAGTTACGAGGTTGACTCCCAAAATATGCACGGTGGTTTTTTGTAAGTCTTCAGGTTCTGGTTGAGTTAATTTGTTAAAAAGCAACGGGCCAACGATACAAGTTAAAATCCCAGCAATCAGAAACGCTCCGGATTGTTGTGCGTTAATAACTTTGAGATTTTCGGCAACGGTTAAAACGGCCAAGACTAAAGTAATCGTTGTACTCGATAGAAACGCCCCAGCTAGAGCGTTTTTTTCTTTAAAACGCAAGCGCAAGCCAAAATATGTCGTCATTTTAGCTAAAATAAAGCAAATAAAGAAGATGGGAATCAATACTAATGTCTTAGGAGAACTCAAGAGACTAGGAATATCTAATTTAACCCCTGTTAGGATGAAGAAATATGGGATAAAAAAGCCGTATCCTAAGGCATCTAGTTTATGTTGGGTGCTTGTAGCTGGCTGTAGCAGCTTAAGGACTATTCCAGCGACAAAGGCGCCTAAGATATTTTCTGCACCAACTGCTTCGGCTAGCAAAACCAAGGCGATGATAATCGCAAAAGCCAAGCGAATATCAATTTGGGTAGTTGCCTTATTAAGGGTGTTTAGATCCTTGAAAAACCATTGGAAGTGTTTGAAGATCAAAGCACCAGCGATAAACAATAAAGAAATCAACCAAATACTGCCTCCACGACCAGCGACTAGTGAACTGTAAATCGTTAAGGATAACAACGGAATGACTTCACCCAAAACTGCAATCAATAAGAGTGCTTGACCTAAGGGTTTGCTTAATAATTCATTTTCCTTAAGTACAGAAATAACAATCCCTAAGGCAATGGTTGAAAATAAAATAACGGCTAAAAATAAGTCGCTAAATAGACCACTTAATTTTAAGAGATATGCCAAAATAACCGAAGTAACCAATGTTGCACCGTAAGCAATTATCGCAACTTGATCAGCAGAAGTCGTTGGCTGATTTTGCGCACGTTTTAACGCTAATGGAGTAACAGGACCTGCATTCTTTTTAAATAAGCTAAAATCAATCTCCATACCACTTAAAAACAGCAGGATAATCACGCCAAACGTTGACATGTAATTGAGTAGACTATCTATATGAATGATGTTAAAGCCACTTTTGCCAAGAATGATACCAACGATAATTTCTGCGATTGAAGTCGGAATTAATGAAATCTTTAATCTGTTGAGTAGCATAGGTGTACAAAAGGCCACCAGTGCGACCAATAAAAACGAAAGTTCCAATTTAAAACCTCCTATTAATTTAGGTTGTTAGATAATTATACGGTAATTTATAGGAAATAACCAAATAAAGTGATGAAAAGAAAAAGTAATTGCGGTAAAATTAGCTTAGTTATCTGAATTTTAAAGAGGTGTAAAGTCTGAAAAAAGAGTATTACAAATATATAGATTTATTAAATATTTTTGCAATGATATCTGTTATTGCTATGCATGTCAATGTATGTTTTTGGACATTTTCATATGAGAATTATTGGCGTGATAGTGTAATTATAGAGACAATGTTTTATTGGGCAGTACCAATCTTTTTTATGGTTAGTGGTGCAATGTTGATTGATTATCGCGAAAGATATGGAACTAAGGAATATTTTAAGAAACGTGTTTTAAAGACTTTTATTCCATTTTTGATTTGGTCTCTTATTAGTATAGTTTATCGTGTTTGTATAGGGGCAATGCAATTTAGTATTTTTGAACCTAAAAATTTATTCAATGCGATTTTAAATTCACAAGGATTAACAGTGTATTGGTTTTTTATGCCGCTATTTGCGGTTTATTTTGGGATACCAATATTAGGCTTGATTCCTAAAGAAAAAAGGAAAAGAGTCTATAGTTATATGGCAGTAATGGCATTTTTAACAGTGTCATTTTTACCGATTAGCTGTTCTGTATTGAACATAGCTTTTCCTGATAATTTGAAATTTCCAGCAGCTGGGGGCTACTTCATTTTTATTTTGCTTGGTTATTTATTAGTTCATGAATATAAATTTTCTGGCTTACAAAGAATAGGTATTTATGCAATTGGACTTTTAGGATGGTTTATTCGTTATTATACTGTTTTACATTGGTCATTAGCTGATGGGAAAATTAATAATACCATGGGAGAATATATAAATTTTCCGACAGTACTATTTGGTGTAGCGGTTTTTGTTTTTGTAAAAGATGATTTATCAAGATTATTTATTTTCAAGAAAATTAGTCCGAAATTCTTACGAGCGTTGTCTAGTGCTAGTTTTGGAGTTTATTTGATACATTATTATTTTGTAGAACAAGTTCCATTGATTATGGGATTTGATATCCGCTCTGTATTGTGGCGTACAGCAGGAGTATTGATTATTTATATTATATGCGTGATTATAGTATTGATTATTCAAAAGATTCCAGTACTTAGAAGGTTAGTGCCATAAATATATTATAAAAACGGATCTGTGATGTTGTTAGTCACAAATCCGTTTTTTGGTATATTCCAGAATGTTTTTGACTGGTTTTTGAAAGTTTTTGGAGTTTTGTGATTGATTTTTATTGGAAGCGTGTTATAATCATTTAGGAAAGAGGTGTTGAAAATGCTTGCGGAAAAAAGACAACAGCTGATTTTAGAAATGCTTAAAAATAATGGTGTCATCAAGATGCAAGACATCTGTGAGAAGACCGATTGCTCGGAATCTTCGGCACGGCGTGACTTGCAACTATTAGAAGAACAAGGTTTACTTGTCAGAGTTCATGGTGGAGCTAAGATGAAATATTCGCTCCAACGTGAAATGGATATGTATGGTAAAGAAAACCAAAACATTTCTGCTAAAGAAGCAATTGCTGAATTTGCAGCAAAATTAATTCGCGATGATGATGTGATTTATTTAGATGCTGGTTCGACAACTTTAGCACTAATCAAGTACTTGGGAACGTTTAGTGGTTTGACAGTCGTGACTAACGGCGTTCAACATGCTAGCGCCTTGGCCGATCAAAATGTGCGCACAATTCTTGTTGGTGGTCAATTAAAAAATTCAACCAAGGCACTAGTTGGTTCACAAACGGTCAGTGATTTACAGCGATTGCGTTTCAACAAAGCTTTCTTAGGAATTAATGGCATTCATCCTAAGTATGGCTATACGACGCCTGATCCAAGTGAAGCGGCTGTTAAGCAAGTTGCACTGGAACAAAGCGAAAAAGCCTATGTCTTAGCTGATGCAAGCAAATTCAATAATGTGTCGTTTGTCAAGATTGCGGATTTAGGAGCAGCAGAGATCATTACACAAGAATTATCAAACGAACTGTTTGCACACTATAGCAGTCAAACGACGATTCAGGAGGCAAAAGAGAAATGATTTATACAGTAACGGTTAATCCGTCAATCGATTATATTGTCCAATTAAAGGAATTGACCTTGGGCGAAGTTAATCGTATGGACTATGATAACAAGTTACCAGGAGGTAAAGGAATCAACGTTTCACGGATCCTTAAAGAATTAGGTCAAGATAGTGTGGCCTTGGGCTTTTTGGGTGGTTTTACCGGTGAATTCGTCAAAAATGAACTTGAAAAAACAGGTATCAAGACGAACTTTACCATGATTAAAGACGATACACGTATCAACGTCAAGATTAAGGCTCAACAAGAAACCGAAATCAATGGACGTGGTCCGGTTGTTTCGGAAAGAGAACTAACACAATTTACGGCGCAATTTGATAAATTGAGTGCCGGAGATGTGGTGATTTTTGCAGGAAGCTTGCTACCTTGTTTGGATCAAAACTTCTATTTTGACTTAATCAAACAAATTCGGGCGCGTGGTGCAGAATTTGTGATTGATACAACGGGCGAAAGTTTATTGAAGACTTTGCCTCAAAATCCATTGGTTGTTAAGCCAAATAATCATGAACTAGCAGAATTGTTTGAAACGACATTTACAGGCATCGATGATATTGTTGAGCACGGTCAAAAACTTTTAGAATTAGGTGCACAACACGTGTTGATTTCGATGGCTGGAGACGGTGGTTTATTGATCACTAAAGATGCTGTTTATCGTTCATTGGCACCAAAAGGCACGGTTATTAACTCTGTTGGTGCAGGTGATTCAATGATTGCTGGCTTTACTGGCACACTCGCTTCAACTGGTGATGTCGTTGAGGCTTTCCGCTATGGTTTAGCATGTGGTTCGGCAACTGCATTTAGCGAAGACCTGGCAACAAGAGAAAAAATTGATGAAATCTTACCACAAATTAAGATTACTAAATACTAATACTTTCAGGGGGAAAACAGGATGGATATTCGTAAGTTATTACTAACTGATATCATGATCATGGATTTGCAAGCTAAAACTAAAGAGCAAGCAATCGATGAAATGGTGCATCAATATTTTGTTAAAGGAATCATCGATGATGAAGAACTTTACAAGAAAGATATTTTAGCACGTGAAGCTCAATCATCTACAGGTATGGGTGATGGAATTGCAATTCCACACGCACATGATAAAGCTGTTAAAAAGCCAGCTGTATTATTTGCACGTAGTATCGCCGGAATCGATTATGATGCAATGGATGGTCAACCATCCCATCTATTTTTCATGATTGCAGCTCCAGAAGGCGGCGACAATACGCATTTGCAAGCCTTAGCTGCTTTATCTAAGGTTTTAATGGATCCAGAAGTTGTGGCTGCATTGAAGCAAGCAAGTACTCCACAAGATGTACAAGATATCTTTGCCAAGGCAATTGAAGCTAAGCAACAAGCTGAAGCAAGTCAAGTGACACCAGAACCTAAAGCAGACAGTGATCGTTCATATGTGGTTGCAGTAACAGCGTGTCCAAACGGAATTGCTCACACATATATGGCTGAAGAAAATCTTAAGAAAAAAGCAGCTGAAATGGGTGTTGATATTAAGGTTGAAACAAATGGTTCCGAAGGGGTTAAAAATGAATTAACCGCACAAGAAATCAAGCAAGCTAAAGGTGTGATCGTGGCAGCGGATAAAAAAGTTGCAATGGCACGTTTTGATGGCAAACCATTGGTTAACAAATCCGTAACTTCTGCTATCAAGAACCCAGAAGAACTATTACAGACAGTCTTAGACGACAAAGCACCAATCTATCATGCGAGCCAAGCTGAACAAGAAAGTACAACAGCTTCTGATGGTAGCTTCTGGGGTAACATTTATAAACAATTGATGAACGGTATTTCTCACATGTTGCCATTCGTTATCGGTGGTGGAATCTTGATGGCCCTATCCTTTGTGGTTGAACAATACTTCGGTGGGGCAGATTCAATGGCATTTATTTTCTTGAATAATGCCGGTAACTTAGCCTTCGCATTTATGGTACCTGTTTTGGCCGGGTATATCGCGGAAGCTATCGGTGATAAGCCAGCCTTGATGCCTGGTTTTGTCGGTGGTTTGATGGCAACTGTTTATAGTGGTTCGTTTGGTGGTGCATATGTTGCAAACGTGATGACAGATGCTAAATCAGCCGCAGGTTTCTTAGGTGGGATTGCAGCTGGGTTTATCGCTGGTCATATGATGAATGGCTTAAAGAAAGCTTGTGCTAAATTGCCACGTTCTGTTGAAGGTATGAAACCAATGTTGATTTATCCAGTTTTAGGTTTATTGATTATGGCGTTGATTATGTTCTTTATCATCAACCCAATCTTTTCAACGATCAACCTATGGATTACTAATTTCTTGGAACATTTAGGAACAGGTAATGCTGTTATTTTAAGTTTAGTATTAGCAGGGATGATGTCTATCGATATGGGTGGTCCTTTCAACAAAGCAGCTTATGTCTTTGCTGCTGGTGCATTCGCCAATAACCCACATTCTGTTGAAGCTGCTGGTTTAATGGCAGCCGTAATGGTTGGTGGGATGGTACCACCATTTGCAACAGCAATTGCAACATTGGTCTTTCCTAAGAAATTTACTGATGACGAAAGAAAAGCTGGTATTTCTAACTGGGTTTTAGGTTTCTCATTTATTACTGAAGGTGCTATTCCATTTGCAACAGCCGATCCAGGCCGTGTGTTGCCGTCATGTATCGTAGGTTCTGCAGTGGCTGGGGCTCTTGTTGGTTTATGGCATGTTAGTGTGCCTGCACCACATGGTGGTTTCTGGGTAGCTCCACTTGCAACTAATATTTTAGGTTATTTCGCAGCAGTGATTATTGGTTCAATTATTGCAGCCGTAATCTTAGGCATGTGGAAAAAAGAAATTAAATAATTTTTAAGAAAAAAGGGTTTTCGGATAAGAAAATCCTTTTTTTAGTATGACAAAGTTGCGGATATAGAATATAATTAAAAAGGCTGGATAAAAGTATAGGTGAGGTTATATAAAATGAGAGACAAGTTTGTAGGTAGCATGAACCACTTAATAAAATGGATATACGTTCTTTTTATGCTATGGACATTTTTAGGTGCGTTAAGAGATTCTAATTTAGAAATAAATAATGCTACAGGTGTTAGCGTAGGTGTACTAATACTGTTGGTAGTGTTGTTTATTGTTTTCAAAAAATTGGATTTAGTACTATCGGAAAATTTTTCTTAGGAAGATATAAATTTGTTGTAGCTGGGATCTTGGCAATTGCCGTTATTGCGTTTCAAATTTATTTTGTTTTTAATATGCATCCACCTGTTGGTTTTGACGTTATAGCACTGTACAATGCTATAAATGGAAAGCCGTATAACTTTTATTATTCATTTTATCCTAATAACGTTTCTGTCTTTATGTATATGAATTTTTGGTCACAACTTTTTGGTTCGACAAGCTGGTTATTTCTAGATCTGGATACACTTGTTTGGGTAGATTTGTCAGCAATTTTAAATATTTTAGCACTATATTTCATAAATAAGAAGTTAGTAGTTCCAGGGATATATATGCATGTTTTATGGCTTGGACTCTTTCCTATGATTATTGTTCCATATACGGACTGTTGGGTATTGCCATTTGTTTCATTATATCTTTTAATGTGGGCGATATTACAAAATAGACCATCATATAAGATATGGAGTAAAATTTTGTTAGCGATAATTATGGCATTAGGTGTTGTAGGTGCGTATTTTATTAAACCTTGGGCAATTATTCCTTTCATAGCTATTGTTATTATTGAGTTACTTGCTTGTTTAAAAGGTAATTTTAATATATCAAAGGTAATCGTAACGGTAAGTTTTGTATTGATGGGATTTGTTGGTTACACTGTGGTTAACTATCATGTTCAAAATCAAAAATATATTGCAGTAGATAAGGATAAAGGAGTTACGCCATTTTATTATATTTCCTTAGGTATGTCAGAATATAGTAAATATAATGGTGTTGATGCTTTAGAAATGGCAAATTCTAAAGATACAAAAAATCTTAATGAAATTTCAAAAAGGAAAATAAAAGAAAGATTAGAAGCTCGAGGCTCTTTGGGATATATTAAGTTTTTATTGTTTAAGCAAAATTTGAATACTTCCGACGGAACCTTTGGATGGTTAAAGGAAGGTGGATTCATTAATGAAGTAATGCCAAATAAGAGTGGTTTTGCGCAGTGAATTCGAAATTTCTTATATCCTGAAGGTCAGTGCATGATTTTTATTTTATCGCACAAATATGGTGGATAATCTGGTTAGGGATGCTTACATTTGGAACTACAAAAGATTATTCAAAAATAAAACAGATGATGCGCTTAGCAATTATCGGTGGAATGTTGTTCTTGTTACTTTTTGAAGGCGGTAGAAGCCGTTATTTAATCCAATTTTTACCAATCTTTTTAATGTTAGCTACAATGCAGGCTAAGGATGCAGCATTGAAGATAAAAGGCTTTTTTAAAGGGATTGTTTAGTAAAGAAGTAATGATTGAGTTTGGAGGAGTTTTATAAATGAGTATAAATTTACCGGTATTATATATTGTGATTCCGTGTTATAACGAAAAAGAAGTGTTACCATTAACTGCACCAAAATTCAAAAACAAAATTTTAGAATTGATAGAAAAAAACAAGGTTTCTAAGGACAGTAGAGTATTATTTGTCAATGATGGCAGTAAGGATAATACTTGGGAAATTATTCAAGAGCTTGCCCAAGAAGATGAGTATTACTTGGGTATTTCTTTATCTAGGAATCGCGGACATCAAAATGCATTATTAGCTGGTTTGATGGAGGCCAAAAAGTACTGTGACATTACCATTTCGATTGATTGTGATGGGCAAGATGATATCAATGCGATGGATCAGATGGTTGATGAGTATTTGAATGGTGCAGAAATCGTTTATGGTGTTAGAAGCAAACGAGAAACGGATACTTTCTTTAAACGTTTTACTGCGGAATCATATTATAAATTACTCATTAAATTAGGTGGAGAAGTCGTATATAATCATGCGGATTATCGTTTGGTTTCAACGAGAGTTTTAAATGAATTTGCCAACTTTAAAGAAGTTAATATCTTTTTAAGAGGAATGATTCCAATGGTTGGTTTCAAGAGTACGTGTGTGTATTATGAACGTCATGAAAGAATCGCAGGAGAAAGTCATTATCCATTAACAAAGATGCTGTCGCTGTGTTTTGATGGGATTACAAGTCTTAGTATTAAACCGATTAGGTTTATCACAGGTTTAGGTGTTTTCTTTGCGCTATTTAGTTTTGTGGTAATTATTTATGTTTTGGCGGGATACTTCACAGAAAAAACAGTCCCTGGTTGGGCAAGCAGCATCATTAGTTCATGTTTAATCGGCGGAATTCAATTGATTTCATTAGGCGTAATAGGTGAATACATCGGAAAGATATATTTGGAAACTAAGCATCGTCCACGCTATATTATTGGTGAAAGAACATATAAAGAGAGAAGCGAGGAATAAAATAAATGGGTTCAACGAATAGAATTAGTACTTTTTTTTGGAAGTTTATTTATGCAGTATCTATTATTATTTCTAGTGTATTATTGATTAATTCAACAATTATGCCTGGTCAGATACAAAATAAAACTGCGCAATTATTGTCGATTCCTACTGTTATTTTTGGGAGTTTGGCATTTTTATTGTTCATCTCATTTTTAATAAAATTAATGGACAACAAAAAAGTAGCTATTACAATTTATGTGGTAGGAATAGTATTACAGATTGCATTTCAAATTTATTTAGCTGTAAAAATGCAGGGCGCTCAAGGGGTTGACGATTTTGATATGTATTTACAAGCGGGATATCTGTCAAAAGACCTTGCGACTGAATGGGCCTCTTATTTTCAATGGGCACCACAAAATATGGCTGCAACATTTGTTTTTGCAATAATTATTAGATTATTTAGTGTATTTTCTAGTATACCAGCTTCATTTTTTGTAAATGTATTTTCTTTTATATGTATAGATATCGCTATCTTATGTGGATTTTTGATTGTTCGAAAATATAAAAATAGTAAAAGAGTTGCAAATGCATATTTTGTACTAAGTATATGCTTTATGCCTCTGTATATATTACCTTTAATTATGTATACCGATGTACTTTCGTTGACGTTATTGTCTATAGGAATGCTGGCAGTATATAGTATTGATGATAACAAAAAGGTTTATGTAAAAATGTTATTATTTTTACTAGGGGCAATTTGTTTTGCGCTTTCAGCAGTTATAAAAATGAATTCATTAATAGCAATCATAGCATTGTCTTTATTTATTATATTTAATGGAAACTACAGAATTAAAAAGAGAGTATTATATCTTTTATGTATAGTTCCAATCTTTTTTATATTTTCAACGCAAGGTAAAATTCAAAATGAAAATATTGATATGCATTCATCACTTAGATTTCCTTACTCTTACTGGGTAGGTGTTGGATTTAATAATCAAACAGATGGAACTGTTTATAAAGACGGAATAGATACATGGGTAACAACAGGGGCACACGGTACTTATAAGGAAAGAGATGAATACAATAAAAATTATGTTAAAGAAAGTATTAAAAAATTGGGCCTGCTAGGATTATTGAATCTTTGGGAGAAGAAAATTAATGTACAATGGTCGTTAGGAGCAATGGGAATAAATGATAGAGGGTATCAGGTTACACGAGAGTATAATAAAATTTATTCCTATATTTATGGTGATCAGAGAGAGTTTATTCTTACTTTTTCTCAAATTATATATATATTAATGTTGATAGGTTATGTAGTGTATTCTTCCATTGCATGGAAATCAGGAGTGATATCGCAAAAAGATAATTTTATGTTTCTTTTTGTTATAGGAATTGTTTGCTTCCATACTTTTATATGGGAAGTTCAAGAAAGGTATAGTTTTTTAGCAGTTATTGCATTACTGGTTCTGGGGAGCGTGGGATTAACATCTGTTATCGATAAATCTTCAGAATTCTTCAGACAAAAAAATCAACATATATCTAAGTTAACGATTATTTGTATTTTGGGGTTAATTGTAGGATATGCGGTAGATTATTCTAAAACTAATAGTGTGCCTTATGATATTCCTGTTGTGAGTCAGAGATTTTTCCGCACAGAAAACATTGTACTGGGGAGTAATGGAAAGATAAGTGAAGATATAGTTATTCCGCAAAAGTCTACTAAAGTTATGATGACATTAGGAGAAAGTGTGATTAATAATAAAGATGTATCTTTAATGTTAAAAAATATGGATAGTGGAGAGAAAATTAAATTAAATACTGATACCACAGAAGGACTTAGTTTATCTAGCGGACAGTATAGATTGATATTGACGAATGACTCTGATCAAGATTTACAAATCCCTGTATTGAAATCAGCAACCAACTTAGGTTTATTACAAAATCCGATAAGTGGTACTAAAGATGCGTATCTTAATTTCTTTATAGTTAATACGGAAATGACAGGTTTATCTAAAATATTGTTGACTGTTTTTCTTTTGTTTAATATTATTGTGATTTTTATGAGTTATTTAGCGAGCAAAAAAAAGTGGATGTGTCTATTTAATGAATAGTTAAAATTAGTCAGGATTTATAGTTTCTTGTAAAAGGAGATTTTATGAAAGTTACTTTAGTTGTACCATGTTATAACGAACAAGAGTCCATACCCTTGTTTTACGAAGCTTTAGAACAAATTAAACCTCAATTGCGTGGCTATGATTTAGAGTATTATTTTGTAAACGATGGTTCAAAAGACAATACGTTAAATGAATTACGGCAATTGCATGAACAACAGCCAGATTCAGTCCACTATATCTCTTTTTCACGGAATTTCGGTAAAGAGGCTGCCTTATATGCAGGCCTACAAGCTGCGACAGGAGATTATGTAGCTGTAATGGATGTCGATTTACAAGATCCACCTGAACAATTGCCAGAGATGCTAGCTGGAATTGAAGATGAAGGCTATGATGTCGTGGGCACCAGACGGGTAGATAGAACCGGTGAGCCCGCGCTTCGCTCTTTTTTTTCGAATATATTTTATAAATTAATCAATCGAGTATCTAATACGCAATTTATCAGTGGTGTGCGCGATTATCGTTTGATGACGCGCCAAGTAGTCGACGCAATCTTAGAGATGTCTGAATATAATCGCTTTTCTAAAGGACTTTTTAGTTGGGTTGGTTTTAATGTCAAATATTTAGAATACAAGAATCGTGATCGGGTAGCTGGTGAAACTTCTTGGTCGTTTTGGGGCTTGCTAAAGTATTCGATTGAAGGATTTGTGAATTTTTCGGAGGCACCATTGGCCTTTGCTTCTTGGTTAGGGGCATTTTCTTCTTTTGTTTCGGTTATCAGTATTATCTTTATTGTTGTACGGAAACTAGTCTATGGTGGAAGTGTCAATGGTTGGGCTTCTGAAATTTCGATAATCTTATTGATCGGTGGTATCCAATTGTTGTGTTTAGGGATTGTTGGAAGATACATCGGCAACATTTATCTAGAAGTCAAGAAAAGACCTGTGTATATAATTAAAGAGAAAAAATAATAACTAATTAAAATAAACCTACAAAAGCATAAAGCGCGATGTGTCTATAGTTTTCTGGATACGTTGAAATTTAATAAATCATCAAATGGATGTTTCCTTGTATTTTACAGGGGGCATCTATTTTATTTTGGCTTGAATTCTTTTATTGTTGTAGTAATTGATATATTTGTTAATAGCTTCTGGAAATTTATTAAATAAGCTGTAATATCCATAAAACATTTCATTTTTAAATCTTCCAAAGAAAGTATCCATGACACAGTTATTATAACAGTTGATTTTCCGTGACAGCGATTAAATAAGTCCGTGTTCTTTTAATGTGTTTTTAAAATATGTGTGCTGATACTAGGATGTAATATTATTTCTTTTATAAATGAATAAGTTTTTTATATTCTTATGAATAGTGCATAAAAATAATCCTCCTTGCTAGAGTGTCTAGTAAAGAGGATTTATATTATTTTTCATTTTTTAGAGTTTGTTTTTGATATTGGCTTACTTTTTATTTATCAGACGTTTAAACAGCCTTTTTCTAGTAATAATTTCAGAATTAAAAACGTGAATATACTTAATTTTTAGTTCTGAATTTTGGTTTAACCAAACATTGAACAGACGTTCTGAAAGGAAACCAAAAACTCTAGATTGATAGTTATCGTAGTTGCTTATATCAATTCTTTTTTCGACTTCGAATAAAATTTCAAATAACCAAGAGCAGTAGTTATCGAAAATTTCTTTACGTGTGTAACACATATTATATAAACTTAAAAAATCTTCATTAAATGTTACATTGAAACTATCTATATAATCTGGAAACAATTCGTAAATCACGTCTCTAGTTACTATTAAGTCACGAATATTATGGTCAGTAGTATAATGAGTCCATAAATTTTCATGTTCGCAATGTTCCTTAATAGGGACAACAATATCGAAGTTTGTTAGATAACGGTCCAGCTCGTTAATGTTTAAGGGCTTTGTTTGTTCTATTAGTGATAGTAAATTTCTTCTGAGCTTTGTGGAGGTATTATCTTTAGTAAAGAATCTACGATAATGACAAATACCGACATTTTTAGCAGTAGAATTTTTCCAAATCCAATATAATCCAGTTAATTCACAATAATTTGGATTTTTTGAAGATATATTTTCACCGGTATTGTCTTTTAAGTAAGTTAGGTTATCAGGTAATTTATTTGAGTTAGCACCAACAAGTAATGGGGTATAACCTGTAGGCAGTGTAGTACTAATCTCTTTATGGGTAATAACATACATTGTCATAAGTTTTACATCCTTAACTAAATAAAATATAATCATCAATAGTTTATCAAAAAAAGATGTTTGTGCCAAATTTATCTAAGCTATATTTTCTTTAAAAACTTGAAATCTTCTTGAAAATATAGCACAATAACAATGAGTGCCTAGAGCACTATAAAAGAAATCGTTGATGTTTTTACATCTAGGAGGATATTTACATGACAAAGTACCTAGTAGTAGGCGCAGGACTTTTCGGCGCTGTTTTTGCACACGAAGCTGCTAAGCGTGGCCATGAAGTTAAGGTAATTGAAAAAAGAGATCATATCGCAGGAAACATTTATACTAAAGAGATTAATGGCATTCAGGTTCATCAATATGGAGCACATATTTTCCATACTTCTAATGAACATGTTTGGAATTATGTAAATCAATTTGCTAAGTTTAATCGTTACACGAACAGCCCAGTAGCTAATTACAATGGTGAAATTTACAACTTGCCATTTAATATGAATACCTTTAACAAGCTATGGGGCGTAGTTACTCCTGATGAAGCCCAAGCTAAGATTGACGAACAACGGGCGGTTTTAAATGGTAAAACACCTGAAAATTTAGAAGAACAAGCTATTTCATTGATTGGGACAGACATCTATGAAAAACTAATCAAAGGTTACACTGAAAAACAATGGGGACGTAAGGCAACTGATTTACCAGCCTTTATCATTCGTCGTTTACCGGTGCGTTTGACGTATGATAACAACTACTTTAATGATGATTACCAAGGAATTCCTGTTGGTGGTTATACGCAAATTGTAGAAAAAATGTTAGATCATGAATTGATTAGTGTTGAAACAAATGTTGATTTCTTTGCTAAAAAAGACGAATACATGTCTGAATATGATCGTATTGTCTTTACCGGAATGATCGATGAATTCTTCAACTATGAATTAGGTGAATTAGAATATCGTTCATTACGTTTTGAAAGCGAAGAATTAGACGTTGATAACTATCAAGGTAATGCCGTAGTAAACTACACGGATGCCAAGACACCATTTACTCGAATCATCGAACATAAGCACTTTGAATTTGGAAAAGGTGATAAGAATAAGACGGTTATCACGCGCGAATATCCACAAGACTGGCAACGTGGTGATGAACCATACTATCCAGTTAATGATGATAAAAATAACCGTTTGTACAAGCAATACACACAATTAGCTAAGCAAAAAGCAGATAAGATCATCTTTGGTGGTCGCTTAGGACAATATCGTTATTACGATATGGACCAAGTTATTGCTGCAGCTTTAGTAACAGTAAAAAATGAATTTGAGGGATAAAAATGAGAGTTGTCCGCAACTATTTATATAACGCGGGGTACCAAGTTTTAGCGATTATCTTACCATTAATTACCGCTCCATATATCAGTCGTGTTTTAGGCGCACATGGGGTTGGGATTAACGCGTATACGAATTCTTTAATAACATACTTTACGTTGCTGGCTAGTGTTGGAATTGGTTATTATGGGAATCGCCAAATTGCATACGTGCGTGAAAATGCTCAAAAGTTAGCCCAGACTTTTTGGGAAATCCAAATTGTTAAGACTGTTACGACAATATTGGCAACTGTTATTTTTGCAATTTTTGTGTATTTCTATGATAAATACACGATATATTTGTGGTTACAAGCGCTTAATCTATTAGCGGTCGCCTTCGATGTTTCTTGGCTTTATATGGGTGTCGAAGATTTCAAACGTACGGTAATGCGCAATACGATTGTTAAGATTATATCTGTAATTGCGATCTTTATCTTTGTTAAAGATGCCAATGATATCGGGGTATATATTGTCATCTTAGGGCTAGGGAATCTGTTAGGTAATATGATTTTATGGCCACACTTATCTAAGATGCTGACTAAAGTTAAGTTTAGTCAATTAAAACCCTGGCAGCATTTAGGCCCTTCCGTAGCGTTGTTTATTCCGCAAATCGCAACGCAGGTGTATCTTCAATTAAATAAAACAATGCTAGGGGTCATGATTGGAACAACAGCATCAGGCTTTTATCAAAGCTCGGATAATTTAGTTAAGATGGTACTTGCGATTGTAACGGCAACAGGAACTGTGATGTTACCGCACGTTTCTAATGCCTTTGCGGGAGGCAACCATGAAAAAGTTAATAAGTTGCTGTATACCTCATTTGATTTTGTGTCAGCAATTGCTTTTCCGATGAGTTTTGGTTTGGCTGCAATATCTTTGAAATTTGCTCCGGTTTTTTATGGTAAGGGATTTACACCTGTTGGTATGGCAATGATGATCGAAGCAATTGTTATTTTATTTATTGGTTGGAGTAATGTAATTGGCTTGCAATATTTGTTACCGACTAATAAAGATCGGGCATTTAGTACTTCGGTTATCATTGGAGCGGTTGTTAACATTATCTTGAATGTTCCAATGATTTATTTATGGGGACTAAATGGAGCTATGTTGGCAACTGTATTGTCCGAATTGGCGGTGACAGGGTATCAGTTGTACGTTATTCGCAAATTGGTTTCATATCGAAAATTATTTACAAACACATGGAAGTATTTAGTTGCTTCATTCGTGATGTTTGGGATTGTATTTTTTGTGGATCAAAAAATATCTGATTCTTTAACAATGATATTGCTTGAGGGAGTACTAGGGGTTTTAGTGTATATACTAATGATTTTTGTGTTGAGACCTTCGATTATCAATGAAGTAATGGAGATCTTAAAAAAGAAGGTTAAATAATTATGGCTAATATGAATTTAATAAGAGGTGTTATTGATAACCCTAAAGTTGGTAAGTATCTATTTTATGTTGCTTTAGTATTATATTTATTAGCTCAGTTTTCTACGGGAACTATGCTATATGAAAGTTATTTATATGATAATTTTGCGTATCAAGTAATTTATTGCGCGATAGCACTGGTGTTAGTAAAAATATTTGTTTTTGACGGCTTTTCTGATTTTAAAGAAATGATGCTATATGTAGCAATAGGTTTATTGATACTAGTTGGATGCAACAATGCAATATATTACGATATAATTTATTATTATATATTTATGGTTGGTGCAAGAAATATTGAATTTGATGGTATTGTCAAAATCTTTTTAGTAACTATAGGAGCAGGTTTGGTTGTCACTGTTTTGGCAGCTAAGCTGGGTCTCATTATGGGATTAACGATTGGGAGATCTGATTCGCCTGTTATTCGTTATGCGTTAGGAACTGTTTACGCTACAGATCTTGCTGCTAGAACATTTTATCTTCAATTAATGTACGTGTTATGGCGTAAATTTAAGCTAACGGTACCTGAATATATCGCTGGTTTTGCTTTTACTATAATGATTTACATCATTACAGATACACGAGTTGATTTTGCGTTAATGATAGCAACATTGCTTCTTTCGTTAGGATATAAGTATGTTATTAATGTTCTAGAATTCTTGAAATTTAGAATTTTAACATTAATTGGCTTAGTAGCAATTTTTGGAATGATAGGATTAACATATATTTATACTTCGAAAATTGGAATTTTGAGAATTCTTGATAAAATTTTATCAACTCGTTTACAAAATGGACATGGAGCTTTTACAGACTATAATGTGACTCTTTTTGGACAAATTATTCCTCAACACGGAAATGGGGGACTACAAACACACCCATTCCATTATTTCTTTATTGATTGTACGTTCGTGAGAATTTTAATGATGAATGGATTAATAGTCTTTATTTTACTCATTGGAGCATTATGCTACATGTTGAATAGGTTTATGGAGAATAAAGCATATACATTAATTGTTGCTATGATATTAATAGTCATCAGTTCATTAATTGATCATCATATGCCAGAGTTGGCATTTAATGTTGTATTTTTAGCAATGTTTGCTAACATCGATTATTTTAAAGATAATTCACGAAGTTGGATATAAATCTATGTTACATGATTGTAATTATTATGATATGTGCATAAGACTAATTTATGGTATACTAAAATGAAGATTATTGTTTAATTTTTTATATGTAACCATAAAAGGGGCTAGAATGCGAATGAAGGATCATCGTATTTATGTAGATAAAAAAAGAATCGAAAAAAGAAAAATCTACTATTCTTTGAAAAGAATATTTGATATCTTACTGAGTGCTGTAGGTTTGATTATCAGCTCGGTAATTTTTTTGTTAGTTACCATAGCTATCAAAAGAGAAGATAATGGACCGGTAATCTATAAGCAACGAAGAGTCGGAAAAAACGGTAAAGAGTTTGATATGTATAAATTCCGCTCGATGTGTGTTGATGCTGATGAAAAATTGGCAGCTTTAAAGGAGCAAAACGAAGTCGAAGGTGCGATGTTTAAGATTAAAGACGATCCGCGAATTACCAAGGTTGGAAAGTTTATCCGTAAGACTAGTATTGATGAGTTACCGCAATTATACAATGTTTTACGAGGTGATATGAGTATTGTAGGACCACGCCCACCGTTGCCAAGCGAAGTCGCCGAATATACCGAGTACGATATGCAGCGTTTGTGGGTGATCCCTGGTTGTACGGGCTTATGGCAGGCTACTGTGCGTAATACCGTGGGCTTTGACGAAATGGTGCAATTAGATTTAGAATACATCCAAAAGAGTAGTTTATGGTATGATTTTTATATCATTTTATTAACCGTTAAGATGCTAATATCGCCTAAGGGTGCATATTAAGATATTGAGGAGAACGCATGAAGATAGAAGTTTTTGTGGCGACACATAAAAGTTATCAAATGCCTAATGAGCAGATTTATCAACCATTACAGGTCGGTGCTAAGCTTAATGCTAAAATTACTGGTTATCAACCGGATGATGAAGGAGAGAATATTTCTTCTAAAAATCCGAATTTTTGTGAGTTAACCGGTATGTATTGGGCGTTAGCCAATGCTAATGCTGATTATATTGGCTTGGTTCATTATCGGCGTTATTTTCGCTCACTTAAAAAGGCTAAAAGTCAAGATAAGTTTCAAATGATTCCGGATGAACAAGAATTAGCTGATCTTTTTAAAATAACAGACATTATTTTACCTAAGAAGCAAAATTATTATATTGAAACTATTTATTCTCATTATAGTCATACCCATAATGAGGAAGATTTGCGAAAAACACGGGCTTTGATTGCCGAACTTTCACCGGAGTATTTGGCTTCTTTTGATAAAGTAATGAGTAGAAAAAAAGCGCATATGTTTAACATGTTTATCATGAAAAAGACATTAGCCAAAGAATATGGTGAATGGTTGTTTAAGATTTTATTTGCGCTAGAAAAAGAAATTGATTTAACTAAGTACGATACGTTTCATGCTAGATTATTTGGAAGAATCAGTGAAATGTTACTGGATGTTTGGCTGGATTACCATGGATATGACTATCGGGAACTTCCGGTTATGTATATGGAAAAAATCAACTGGCCTAAAAAGATAGCATCTTTTTTGAAGGCAAAATTTTTCAAGAAGAAATATGAAGGTAGTTTTTAAGATAATTGTAAAGCTTTTATTGCTAGTAATAGTAATAAGAGTTTTTTGTTTAGAAATGAAAATAAGGTGAACTGTCAAAAATAAATGCAAAGTAAAGCGGAGAATGTAGGAAAATCTGGTAACATAAACATATATTATATTTAATATTAATGTTTTATAAAAATTTTCTTTAACTTTTTGGTGATATAAACGTATAATGAAAACGTGCAGTAAGTAGAATTTTTTGAAAGGGTGATAAAATGAACTCTCGCAAGGCAAATAAGCTGAGAAAAGATTATTTGAACAAAAAGAATAAAAAAATAGTTGTCGCAACTTCTGTCGCAGTAACATTGGGGACAGGTTTGTTTTTCAATGATGCTTTGATAAAAGCGGATGAATTAGTAAATACTACGGATGTTGGCCAGGTTAGCACGAATACTACTGCCGAAACGCAAGGTACATATAGTGATTCGCAAAATCAAACAGATGCAACCGATAATTTGGCGCAACAAGCAACTAAGTCTACTCAAAGTGAAGTTGTGACTGAACAAAATGCTCCAAACTTAACATTACAAGAAGCACTTAGCTCTGAATACTCATTTAGTTTATATAGTACATCGATTAATATTGGTGATAATAGATATACAGTAGGTCATGCCGTTGACATTGCCAGTTATCAAAGTTGGATGACCCAACAAGACTTTCAAACTTTGAAAAATTTAGGAATTCAAACAGTTGTAATTAAACTTACACAAGGAACGCATTATGTTAATCCATATGCAGCTACGCAAATTAGATACGCACAGGCGGCAGGCTTAACCGTAGCTATCTATCATTATGCCGAATTTACTGATTACAATACAGGACGAGCAGAGGCCGATTATTTAGCAAATCAACTTAAAAGTTTAAACTTAGCCAATGGTGTTTTGATTTTTGCCGATATGGAAACGAGTCCAGGAAATGCTAGCTATCCAACACCTACTGTAGCTGGGTTAAATGCATTTTGGCAAAGATTAAATGAATACAACTATTACAAGCATGGCGTTTATCTTAACCCAACGTTCCCTAATTTTGATCAAGTTGTCGCAACTGTTGGTAAGGCTTGGACGTGGATTGCGCAATATCCCAACGATCCTGTTAAAGGTGGAGAGTACGAACAAAAATGGCGTAATGAAGGATATGGTGCTTGGCAGTTTACGTCGGCTGCACATATTCCAGGAAACGGCAATAATTTAGACTTATCACATGACTACAATGGTTTGTTAACTGACAAGGCAAAAGAAGGTTGGCAAAGCGTTGGAGATAATCAATTTACATATGTGAGAAATGGCAATCGGGTTACGGGTGAACAAAATATAGATGGTCATTGGTATTATTTTGACGGTAATGGAATCATGCAAACAGGTTTTGTTAATTTAGGTACGAAAACTGTTTATTACGATGCAAGAGGTCAGATGCAATATGGTGAACAAAATATAGATGGCCACTGGTATTACTTTGATCCCAACACTGGTGCAAGAGCTACTGGTTTTGTTTGGTTAGCAGACAAAACTGTCTATTATGATGAAAATGGTCAGATGTTATATGGTGAACAAATAATAGGAAACAGCCATTATTATTTTGATACGAGTACCGGAAAAATGCAAACCGGCTTCAGAATAAATCCAACTGATAAGACGCTTACTTACTATCAAAATGATGGTAAACAAGTTTTTGGTGATATTACACTTGGTAATGATAAATGCACATTTGATGACAAGACAGGTATTCTAACTAAAGTAAACGATAAAGAAACAGTTGGTTCTATAGAATTTGGTGGAAATGAATATTTGTTTAATGAGTATCATGGAATGATTTTTGGTTGGCAAACTATTGATGGTAAACATTTCTACTATGATGAAACAACAGGCATCAAGGCAATTGGAGAAAAAAATATTGATAATCATTGGTATTATTTTGATGAATCTGGTGTAATGCAAACCGGATTTGTTGATTTAGGAGATAGAAAAGTCTATTATGATGTAAACGGTCAAATGGTATATGGTGAACGGTTTATCGATAACCATTGGTATTATTTCGATGGTAGTA
>CAJLBJ010000025.1 GCA_905204935.1 uncultured Lactobacillus sp. | reverse complement strand
GAAAAATAGCTGATCAAATTTCATTTTTAGAAATTCAATCAGCTATTTTTATGTCAGACTGGTACTTTTTTCCCAGCCTCATCCTTCTACAATTGCAAGATTAGCTGCTAATAAGCCGTTTTGTAGCCCTTTTAATTGTAAAATTTGAGTATTTTCATCAACTGTTAAAGTCATTTCTTGATCCATATAAGTTTCGCTATAGTCTTTATAACGAATCACGCCCATATCTGAATCAAGTTTAGCATTGTAGTCTTTTTGATATTTATCTTTTGGTACTATGACTAATCTAAAAACTGTCGATAACGCACATGCGCCCTTTGGTGACAGCGGGCCTACTCCATCATCAAAATCTAGTAATAAATCAACATGGCGTGTCGCAACTTTAGCAGCTATTTTTTCCTTGGCTGCTTGTGTAATATTCAAATACATAAAGTTACCTCCTTATGTTCCTTACCTTAATTATAGCAACAATCTTTAGGCTAAGACATTTATTTGCCTAAGCTACATGATTAAGTTAGCCAAGGGATAACCGATAGTATACAAGATGATAATCGCCACACAACTAAAACCTATTCCTGCTTTTAGAGTCGTTTTAGTTGTCAGCCATCCAGAAGAACACGCGACTGCCACAAACGGCATCGAAGGCGGTGTTGCACAGCCAATTGACGCACCTAACCCTATTACACTTGTCAAAGCCAACGCATTTGCACCACCACTTAATGCTAGTGGAACTGCAACTGATGCTACAACTTGTGAAGTAACAATATGTGAAGAAATATTAGACTCAATTGTCGCCCACATTATAAATAACAACAGCATACCTGCAACACCTACACTTGCTAATACAGGTTTTAGCGTTGCTGTCAAAGGTGCAATAAATCCTAAATTAGGATCTGTCAAACAACTTCCTAAAGCTAGCGTCGCACTACACATAATTACACTAGGCCATGAGACTCCTTTAACAAATGCTTCATTTAAATCAAGTAATGCTTTGTTTTCAAACTTGATAAGTGCCAATAAAATCAAGCCTAATAATGGCGGAAAAGCCGTTCCTAATTTAGCTAAACTCGTATTAAAAAAAGGCCAAATGCCTCCAAGTAAACTTGGAGCCACCCACAAGAATACTACTAAAGCAAAAATACTTACAATTGCATTTTCAACTTGTCTTGGCTTTTTTATAACTGTAAAATCAGTCTTATTTAAGCCTAAAAAAGTTGGCGTTTGTGGACGCCAAATAAATCTAAAAATCACTAGCATTCCGATAAATAAAACTATCCCTGTAGGAATACCAAATAACATATATTTTCCATAATCTATTGTAGTACCAGTTAATGTTGCATAAGCACTGGTTGCCAAGACTGGAAAAACATGTGCGATTGGTGTCATTCCGGCTGATAGATTAACGCAAATAATCACCCCCATCAATAGCATTGATGCAAAACTGTCTCCTTTTTTCAAGCCTATTAATGTATAAATTTCTTGTAAAATAGGATAAAAAATAAAGAAAAGAACAGTCGGTGCAATAAATAATCCTGTACTTAAAACAGCCAAGAAAAATAAAATACTCATTCGCCAAGGGCCTTTTTTAGCCCAAGAAGAAGTCACAAAAAAGATCGCTGTTCTTCTAACAAATGAAGTTTTTGCCAAGGCATAAGTACACATAAAAGTAAATAATAAAAATGCTAGGGTTTCATTACCCAAAGAAAGCGCCAAAATCTTTTTCATACCTAGTTCAGGAATAAGCGCCAACGATAATAAACAAAGTAGACTAGGCCAGGCAATATCTACCGTAATCCATAACAATAATGTAACGACAAACGTTGCTAGCAAAGCAAAATTACTTTGTTTTAAAGTTCCAAATGTAACAAGATGGCTTAATATTAAACATAAAATTAAACTACTTGTCCATATTTTTTGTTTCATAATATGTCTCCTCTAACTAAAGCTATAATTATATTTTTAACATAGCCTAATTTAATATTTTATCATCATTATTACCCGCACCAAAACAATTTATATTCTATAATATTAACTTTATTTTAAAACTCTTGTCGTTGAGCCTTTTTTAGCCTTACAATAATACTAAGGAAAGGAGGTAAAAAATGAGTTTGCAAACACCTTGGGGCGCCATCAAAGTGTTAGTTGGTTCAAAAGAATATCCTTTTACTGCCAAAAAAATTATTAGCCATTTTAATTGCGAAACTTTTTTAATCACCTTACCTCAAATCACATATACTAAACCTACATTCCTTTATTGTACCTTGAATGCTGATACGCAAAAAACATTGATTGATGATATCGAACAAGATGCTCGTTTTTTAAGACGCAGCATCTATGAACTAGATGAAAACTATGACATTACTGCTAAATTAATGATTACTTCCACTAGACAACATGAACTAGCAACTTTTGGTTTAGAGCAAAGCTTTTATATGAAGCACGGCCTAGGAGTCTTATTAGATACTCATTTCAGTCAGCTAAATTATAATTTTTGTGTGACTTGGCTTAAAGATAAACATCTTGATTGGCGTGAACAACAGCAATTTTTCTTGGCCAGTTGTCATCCCTTATGTACAATTAATTATCTTACTTACTAAAAAATGATACCGAATTTTCAAAAGAAAACTCAGTATCATTTTTTTATTTTTCAGGTAACAATTTATTCATCACAATCGCTACAATAGCACTCACGGCAATCGGTGAAGCTAATAGATATTGAATTAATTCTGGTGCGTTTTTGGTCAAAGCAGCCGGCATAAATAACAAACCAACCGCAAAAATCAATGGTACGCCAATAATATAAACTTGGCGTTCAGTTAGCGGTTCATTTTTGATTACTCTAAAGCCACTTAACATGATAACAACACAAACTACAGCAAAGACACCACCAATAACTGCCATTGGAATCGCATTAATCAAGGCCGAAAGTTTTCCTAGAAATGCTAAACCAATAAAGACAAATGAAGCCCCAACAAAGACTTTACGACTTGCAACACCAGTAATTGAAATGACCCCGGCATTGGTCGAATATCCCGTCAAAGGTGTTGCTCCGATCAACGAAGCTACCAAACAACCCAAGCCTTCACCAATCACACCTTGATTGACTTGCTTTTCATCTAGCGGCTCTTCAATAACAGCACTTACTGCATACCATGTTCCTGTTGTTTCGGCTAACAACACTAAATAAATCACCAACATCGTGATAATCGCAGAAAAATTAAAGCTCAAACCATAATTGATAAACGCAAAGTTAGGTAAGCTCAAAAAAGAAGTTTGACTCACAGTGCTTAAATCTAAACCACCCATTAAGTAAGCTATCACCGAACCTACAAATAATGCAATAATCACAGAACTAATTCTAAATAATTTGCCATTGTTATTAAAATAAACACCCAACATCGAACATAAAATCATGACTGTCGCCGTCACTACCGCTAATAATACATTTTGTTGCATCGATAATGCTTTATTAGCAACAAAGATATTGCTCGTAAAAGCCGTTGGCAATAAAGTTAAACCAACAATCACGATAATTGTTCCACTTACTAATGGTGGCACAAAATTTTTAACAATATAACGATAAAGTCCGCTCATCCCAAGCAAAGTAACCGCAAGTGCCCCAACAAGCGAAGCACCCATTGCCGCATCCAAGCGTCCACCATTAGCCACGATAATTCCTGCCATAGCTCCTACTGGAACAAATGATGGTCCCTGACACACAGGTAATTTTAAGAAGAATAAAACCTGAATCAATGAAGCTATCCCAGCTCCTAAAAAGGTTGACTGAATCAAGGCTGTCGAGGCATGACCTGTCATTCCAACCGCTACAGCTATTAAAAATGGTGGCACATAAACATCCATCGCTAAAACATGTTGTAAACCTAACATCAAAGATTTTTGCCATGAAATATCTTCATTAACACCAATCGATAAACTAACTTTATTGTTTTTAGTTGCTTGCATAATCCACCTCTATTTTACTCTTTGCCCTTGTACCCAGACTTCTTTAATATTTGCTGGTGTACTTAAATATAATAATTTAGCCAAAATATCAACAGGACGTTTAAAAATGTTTAATCCCGGTAATTTATTGGCTGCCACCGTAGGATCTAAAACTTGGAAATCACAGATTTGACCTGCTTCAAAGCTTCCTAATGGTAAACATACAGCTTGTCCGCCACCCTTAGTCGCTAAATAAAAAGCTTCTAATACAGATAAACGACTGTCCTTTTTTCCTCGTTGTTGTGCTGGCAAATCAACATCGACCCCATCTTCTAACATCCGTGAGCTCATCACGCATTGCTTAATATTGTCATATAAACTTGGTGAAAATCCACCTGAAATATCCGTTCCCAAGCCAACTTTTACACCTTGTTTATGTAAACGCTTGGCTTGCAAAACCCCATTAGCAAAATATGCATTAGAAATCGGGCAATGTGCAATCGCGGCTTGTTTCTTGGCAAATAACTCTCCATCGGCTTCATTAACAAAATTACAATGATCCATGATTGACTTGCGTTTCAACAAACCAAAGTCAGCCAAGACTTCGGTATCTCTTTTACCAAAGCGTTCTAAGACATAATCATGTTCCCATTGACCTTCACTACAATGGGTTTGCACATATGCATCAGTTTCTTGTGCTAATTTGCCCAAAGCAGCTAGCGTTTCATCCGTACAACTTGGTACAAAACGTGGAGTAATTACTGGATAGACTCCTTGTTTAACATCTTTTCCTAATTGTTTGACTCTGCGTATAAATTCTTTCGTATCGGCTATTGCACTTTGCGAATCTTTATCGCGATAAAAATCTGGGGTTTGCTTTGGATTATCCATAACAACTTTACCAACAAATGCACGTTGTCCTTTTTGTGCACTAATCTTAGCTAATTCATAGCTTGCTTCAAGATGTTGGGTGGCAAAATACACTGCTGTTGTTGTTGCCCGTGCTAAGAGTTGCTCAACTAAATCATTATAGACTTCTCGTGCAAAATCTAAATCTTGATATTTACTTTCTAGTGGGAAAGTACACTCATCTAACCAAACGTTTAAAGGATCATCTAAAGCTATCCCAGCTTGTGGCCATTGTGATGCGTGAATGTGTAAATCCACAAAACCCGGTAGCAAATATTGCTCAGCTAAAAATTCTTGTAAAATCCCCGCTTGCTTAGCTTCTGTTCTAATTTGTTCGTATTTTTCATCATCTTGTTGAATAACCGCACTAATCATTCCGTTATCATCAACAATCATTAAGGCTTGCTTTAATAATTCAAGTCGGCCAAATTCTGGTGTAAACAACAGATTTCCACAAAAAACTTTTTGTTTAGTCGTCATCAAGACTCCTCCGTCCAGTAAAAATGATATTTGTATCATACCCTATCCTTTTTAAAAAGTCAAACATTTAAAGTTTAATCACGAATATAGTTCGTTATGTTATGAACAATAAAAAATCCGCATCTTTTATCAAGATCCGGATTTTAATTTTCACTTATTTAAATAACGCTTGAAAAAAGCAACCTCATCATCATTACACAAACTAGCAATTCCATCTCTTTGGTTAACGTGAAAGACATGATAACGTGGATTTTTCTCATCTCCATAGACATGTAATTCATGATCAATTCCTTTAGCTAACAAATATCCATCCAAACGAAAGGCTGCATCATGCAAGAAATCATGGCTTGAAGTCATCACAAACAATGGTGGCATATCTTGATTCATATATTTTTCCACTTCTAGTTTTTCTAACGGATACGAACCATCATCTTGTTTGAAATAAGCTTCACCCACACCTGCTTGGTTTTCTGATTGATCTATAAAGTAAACACCACAATTCAAAGCAGTCGCTCTTACTGTCAATTCAGGGCGTTCATAACCAAATAATGCCCGATAAACTGGATTGCTTAAGATAGTAACATATTGTTGCGCCATTTGTCCGCCTGCACTATCACCTACAACAAAGACATTATCTAAATCAAGGTTGTAATTTGTGGCATTTTGAACGACCCAATGAAAAACAGCATTGATGTCATCTAATTCTTTAGGAAACTTGACTTCTGGTGCTAAGCGGTAATTAAAGTTAACCACCGCAAAACCTCGTTTAGCCAAGCCCATCCCATAAAATTGATAAGTTTCTTTAGTCCCATAGCACCAGCCACCACCATGAATACTGATAATAACAGGAATTTTTTCATTGATATCTTCTGGCAAATAAAGATCCAATAGATGCCATTTAGGATCTGGACCGTAACTCAAATCATCAATGCGCTTTACTCCTGGAATTTGTAAAGGCAAACCAGCATCGCGCTTATCGTCGTTTGCTTTAGATTGAGTGCGCATTTGTTCAATTTGTTGTAATACTTCTTCGTAAGTCATCATTACCAACCCTTTCGCTTTTAAATCACTTCTCAATACCAATATTATAAGCAACACTCCTTAACTTAAAAAGCGCTTACTTGACTAAAATGTGGCTCTAATTAACCTTTTAAAAAAACAAAATGCACTACATAATCAAATTCAGATTATGCAATGCATTTTATCTAGTTAATTATTTACGTTTAAATAAAGCTACTACACTAACTCCTGCTGTCAACAAACCTAAAGCACTTAAAATAATTCCCTTATTTTCTCCAGCTTGTGGAAGCTTAGAATTCTTGTCATCTTTTTTACTTTCAAGAATTACTTGATCTTGCTTATCTTGCGTTGGCTCTGCTGGCTTTTGAACATCTTTTAGAACCAATTGCTTTTGGGCATTTTCTAAATCTTGATAAGCTAGTGTCATTTGTGCGTACGTAGGATCAAGTTGTTCCAACACAGCTTTTGCTTTAGTAAGACTTGTTTGTAAAGTTGCTAAAGATTGAGCAGTATATTTATCTGTTTGTGTTACAAGTTTTTGAGCAACTGCTATTTGCGCTTGAAGTTGTTCTTTAGAAACAGAAGCATTCCCTGTCACATCAATACTTTCTTGCATTGTAAAACCATTTTTACTGTAGGTTGCAGATACTTTTTGTGTTCCTTGGACTAAAACTGTATCTGGCTTATCCCAACTCCAACCATCAGGAAGTGCAATGCTTGCTAGCGTATCTTTAGCATAACCTACTGCCTTTAATCCGTTAGCTGCCAAATCAGTTGCCAATGAACGTGGTTTAACCGTCAACAAAACAGCTTTTCTAGTAGCTGGTATGGTCTTATCTTCTGTATTCACCGCACTGTAATATAAATTATACTTACCAGCAGGCAATGTTGCTAGTTTAGCAGCATCATCTTTGCCACTACATACCAAGTGAACATTAGTATTTCCACCGGTATTTTGGAATTGATATTCATCATCAACAGAAAAATCTAATTTGGTATTTTTATCCGATGTAACTCCTGCTAATAAATCTGGAATTTCTCCTTGAGTCATTGTTACATCTTTTGCCCCTGTAATTTTAGCGGCATTTGCATAGTATTGTTGCGCATCAGCTTTTTGTTGTTCATTTTGTGCATAATAAATATAATCAACATCAAATTCTTGACCTGCTAAGTTTGTACCCGCATCTCCTGGCCAATTACCACCTGCAGCTAAATTCAATTGTACATATTGTGGACGATCAAGCGTCTTTAAAGCCAATGGATCATTGCTATAATCGACAGTCCGTACAATTTTGTTGTCGACATACCATTCCACTTTTCCTTTACTCCAATTGATTCCAAAAATATGATATCCGTCATTAAAGTTTGTGCCATCACTTAATGCATAAGAGGTCCCGTTACCTGCATATTTACCATTATCTTTATCTGCTGCATCCCCATAATGTAGCGTTTGATAAACTGTCTTGTTTCCTTGAGATGTATCACCATCTTGACCTATTAATTCCATAATATCCATTTCTCCAGAAACAGGCCATGGAGCACCTTGTTGTGAATTAATCTTACCATCTAACGTAAAGTCTGAACCTAAAGTCCAAAATGCTGGGAATACACCTTTACCCTTAGGCAATTTAGCTCTTATTTCGATTCGACCATATAGAAATTCTTGTTTACCATGCGTTCTGATGCTTCCTGAATTATAAATTACTTTGCGATCACCACGCGGATTTGTATATTGGTCTTCTTTTGCTCTATCGGTTAGGCGTAATTTCAAGGTTCCATCAGAAACATCGACATTTTCTTTACTGTTAACATAATGTTCTTGTTCAACACCACGAATACTTCCTAATTCATAATCCCATTTAGAAGTATCGAGTTGTTGTTCATTAAAATCATCAGCCCAAATAATATTATAATTATCGTCTTGAGCAGTGCTCTTTTCTTTTAATTTAACATCATCCATGTAAGCCACTGTATTTTTTTGTGATGAAGTTGCTTGATCAAACCATCGACCAATCCCAACTGCAAATAAAGTTGTATCATCTGTCATAAATTCAAGACTTACATCTTGCCATCCATCAGTGGTTGCACATACTTTTAAATCTTTAAAATAATTAGCAACATTTGCGTTGCCTTTTTTCACATCAAAAGTAATATAATCACTAGGATTAGAACTTTGAACCTTGACTTTTGCACTCAGCACATAAGTTGTATGTTTTTTTAAAGTAACATCTTGCCAAATATGTCCATTAGCATGATTATCAGTTGTTTTATTTAATACGGCCATATTACTTCCAGATTTTTCATCCTTAATCACTCCTGAATCTTGGCCAACTATATTCCAATTATTGTCCGCATTTTCAAAATTACCATTTTGTAATAAATTATCAGTCTGTAAATCAACCAATTCATGCTCATGTTTAACTTCATTTTTGGTTGCAGCTAAAATTGTATGCGGCGTGGTAGCAACCGTTGCAGCATAACTTCCCATCAATATTAATGCCATAGAAGCGTGTGCTAATTTGCTATATTTAATCATTATAAAACCTCCTGAAACCGTTTCCTTTTTACAAAAGAAATAAATCCGGCCTACATTTATACACCCATTGCAGATCGGATTTACTATTTTTATTTAACGATTAATCGAGCGCGCCATCCGTTGAATAGCATGACGTTCGCCACGAATTGCCTTACTTAAAGCATAGATATTGTCAAATGGTGATTGAACTCCCCAAGCAGCATCGCCGATATGTTGAATATCAACCCCACAAATTTTATTGCGAATTGCAATATTTTCTAAATAGCTTGCTCCAGAGCCTTCTTGACTTGTACCAATCGTACTCATCACCAACCCATCATGAGCATGCACATATTTGACAATTGCCTTTAATTCAACTTCATCAAATTCAGGAACTGTACCAACAGCTGGAACTAAGATTACATCAGCACCAGCTTCCAAGAAAGCTTTAACTGCATCAAGACTAACTACAGGTTCATCAACCCCTGCACCATGCATCTTACCAGCAATTACAAGCCCACTAAAATGTTGCTTTGCAAGTTTTACATTAGCTGCAATCTGTGCGTTTGTAACACCTGTTCCTGGGTTACCTGTCAAAACGATAAAGTTAAAACCTAATTTTTCAGCCGCTTGTAAAGTTTCAACGCTTGCCATACGTCCTTTAGAAATCTCTAGACGATCTTCCGCCATTTTTGCTTGTGGATCGACAGGCTCCAAGTTAACACCAATCGGACGACCAACTAACTTTTGTAGACGGCGAATGCTTTGTCCATCATGATGTGCCTTGGCTGTTGCTAACGTCTCTTCTCCCTTATATAATCCTAAAATAACCGGTTCTAAAACATCTAAAGCATTTAATAAAATCATGTCAGCCCCAAATGCTGCCGCAATTTCAGAAGTTGTCAAACCATCGATTCCTTCATGTACGACGACATTTTCACTTAAAACAACACGACCTTCACTAGCTTTAATACTTTTCTTAAGCATCGCACCATCCATCGCTAAGACTTCACTGGTGTCAGCACTGATTAATCTTTTAACCATTTGCACGTTCCTTTCACAATTCCTAACAATTATTCGCCCATTTCAGCCATTTTTTGTTGTTTATTGACCATAGAAATGAATGGTAAATAAATTGCGATATCAATTACTACGTTAATTAATTGTAACACAGAACCTTGCCAGCTGTTAGTTGCCAAGAAACCAGATAAAACTGGTGGCATTGTCCAAGGAACAACAGCCCCGGTACATAATGGAACAATTCCTGTACTCATTGCAAAGTATGTTGTGATTGCGTTAATCATTGGTGCAAGAACAAATGGAATGATTAATGCTGTGTTCAAAACAACTGGTAAACCAAACATTGTTGGTTCGTTAATGTTAAATAAACCTGGAGTAATGGTTAATGGTGCCAATACTTCTGTTTCTTTACTTGCCTTCTTGGATAAAACAATCAAACCAATAGCTAAAACTAAACCGATGGTAGCACCGCCACCACCCATGTAAACAAAGTTATCGATGAATGGTTGAGTTACAACGTGACCACCATGAGCCAAGTCTAAGTTACCTTTTGTAGCCAATAAACGGTTTGCATCCGTGTTCATCAACCAAACTGGTTGCAAGACACTGTTGATAACATTACCACCGTGAATACCAACAAACCAGAACAAACTGTTAAGCATGATAGCTACTAATGTTCCGCCTAAGGTATCACCTAAAATACCTAATGGCTTGGATAAGATGTGTAATAACAAATCATGAATGTTACCCAACCCTGTCCAAGTTAAGATAGCATAAATAGCGCCAAATAAAGTGATAATAACAGCACCTGGAATCAAAGCACTGAAACTCTTAGAAACTGCAGGTGGTACTGCTTCAGGCATCTTGATACGGATATCGCGATTGATAAACCATTGGAAAAGCCCACCGGCAATCAAACCAATAATAATTGCAATAAACAAACCTTTACTTCCTAAGTAACCATAAGGCATACCTTCAAGTGGTGCTTTATCTCCACTCATGATACTTGGAGTAACAACAAAGAATGATGCTAATGCGATAATCCCTGCGGATTTACCGTCTGTTTTGTGTTGTTCTGCATAACTAGATGCAATACCAAATGCACCTACTAAACCTAACAAGCCAAATGAACCATTTGAAATCTTGTTAAAGATATCAAGAATAGCCACACCGTTAAACTTAGTATTAGCTACCCAATTAGTCCATGCATCAATTGGGAAACTACCCAAAATTGTAAATAATGAACCGATGATAATTAATGGCATTGCCAAAACGATGCCATCACGAATCGCAATCAACGGTTTAAAAGAACTGAGCTTTACAGCTACAGGCATAAGAACTTTTTCAATGAAACTATCAACGCCTTTTGATTTTCCAGCCATGATATTTTCCTCCTAAAAAATAATAATTTGTAAATAAATAACGCCGCTTTAGTTATTAAAAATAAATAATTTCTAAACCTTAAAATTTAATACTTTCTAGCAACTAAAACTTATTTACAAGTAAATGATAACGTAATCATAATTTTTTTGCAACTGTTTTCTTTTTGGATATTGTTTATTTTTTATAATTATTATACAATGGTATCAAGGATTTTATTTCTTTTTTATTATTAAGGAGCGTCACTTATGGCTTATACTAAAAAGCAACTTGAGATTCGTAGTAAAATACTAGATAAAATTTATACCAACGGCGCTATATCCCGAATCGATATTGCCACTAAAACCGGAATCACGCCTGCAACTACAACTAAAGTCACAGCAGATTTACTCAAGGAAAAATTAATTACCGAAGTTGAATCTGAAGATACTAGCATTCATGTTGGTCGCAAAAAAATTTACCTTAAAATTGCACCAAATCACAGCTATTACATTGGTATCGAATTGCATGAATTATTTATCGCATTTTGTTTAACCGATAATCTTGGTACAATTTTGCGTAAAAAAATAGTCGAACTCAAAAAGATTCCAAACGGGGCCGACTTTGCTACCATGTTGCGTGAGTTTGTGGATTCTTGCCAAGAATTTAAACCATGTGCGTTAGGTTTTGCTTTGCCCGGACATTATAATTCAAACAAAAACAGGATTGTCAGCAACCGCTTAGCTTGGCAAAATTTTGATCTTGATCCAGCTATCAAACAACTTCAACTACCCTGCTATTTTGAAAATAATGTTCATTGTATGACATTATGTTATCGTTTATTGAGCAGAAATGTTCACGATGAAAATATTTTATTTTTGCACATAGCTCGAGGAATTTTTACTTCTTATGTTTACGATGGAAAAATTCATGGTATCGATAATTTCTTAGTGGGTGAAATTGGTCATTGGATCGTTAATCCTGAAGGTGAGTTATGCGATTGTGGTCGGCGTGGGTGCTTACAAAATTATATTAGTCAAGGTGCTATTATTAAAAAAGCGCGCTTGCTATACGAAACATCTAGCTCAACTTACCTACGCCAACTCGCTAAAAACATTGATGATATCGATTTTTACACCGTACAAAAAGCCTATGAACTCGGCGATGAAGGAGTCATCAACATTTTAAATAGCGCGATGAAATATCTTGCGATTACTTTAAACAATCTAGTTATGATGGCAGATACTCATCAAATCGTATTGCATGGTGCATTATTTGATTCACAAAAACTCTTTGGTTTGTTGAATCATTACCTAGATGAAAATCGTTTCCAATTGACTAACATTTTACAACAACATCTCATTGTTAAACCTTATAATCAATATGACGGTGCAGTAGCTGGTGCTATTTTGGCTATGCAACAATCTTTAGGTTTGTATCATTAACTTTTATAAACAAAAACCGCTAAGCCAAATGACTCAGCGGTTATTTTTTACGCTTGATATAATGGATATTTGTCAGTCAATGCTTTGACACGTTGACTAGCTTGCTTTAAAGTAGCTTCATCTTCTGGTGCATGTAACACATCCAAAATAATCTGCGCTACTTCACGACAATCATCTTCTTTAAAGCCACGTGTTGTAATCGCTGCAGTTCCTAAACGAATACCACTCGTCTTAAATGGACTTAACGTTTCAAATGGAATCGCATTTTTGTTAACTGTAATATTAACTACATCTAAGACTTTTTCAGCTTGTTTACCGTTTAGTCCTGTCGCCAAGACTTCTAATAATAACAGATGATTATCGGTCCCACCAGAAACTAAACGCACCTTTTCATCTTTAGCAAACACTTCGACCATGGCTTGCATGTTTACTAAAATTTGACGACAATAATCCTTAAATTCTGGCGCTAGAGCTTCCTTAAAAGCAACTGCTTTTCCAGCAATCACATGTTCTAACGGACCACCTTGCAAACCCGGGAAAATTGCACTATCAATCTTTTTGGCAAGCTGTTCATCATTGGTCAAAATCAAGCCTCCACGCGGACCACGCAAAGTCTTGTGTGTAGTTGTAGTAACCACATCAGCATAAGGCATTGGATTTGGATGCACACCAGCAGCTACTAACCCAGCGATATGTGCCATATCTACCATCAATTTGGCACCAACACTGTCTGCAATTTCTCTAAATTTCTTAAAATCAATAATACGTGGATACGCACTAGCTCCGGCAACAATCAAGTCAGGATGACATTTTTGAGCTATTTGAGCAATTTCTTCGTAATCAAGACATTCATCTTCTTGATTAACTTTATAACCAACAAAATTATATGTTTTACCACTAAAATTAACCGGCGAGCCATGAGTTAAGTGTCCCCCAGCTGACAAATCCATTCCTAAAATTGTCGCTCCTGGATTCACTAACGCAACATAAGCAGCTGCATTGGCTTGTGAACCAGAATGTGGTTGAACATTAGCAAATTTCGCACCAAACAATGCTTTAGCACGTTCAATCGCCAAATTCTCAACCTCATCGACGCATTGGCAGCCACCATAATAACGCCGTCCTGGATAGCCTTCTGCATATTTGTTAGTCAACACACTTCCTTGAGCCGCTAAAACAGCTGGCGATACAATGTTTTCTGAAGCAATCAATTCAATGTTGGCTTGTTGGCGTTGCTCTTCTTTAGCAATTGCCCCCCATAATTGTGGATCAAATTCTTTAAAATCCATCTTAACACCATCCTTTATTTGCTTTTTGACGTGGTTTATCTCCATTATACATTGCGAACAATTTTTCTTCCAGTCTAAAAATTGTTTGTTATTTGGTCAACAAACTGTAGACCGCCCCGATTAAACCGGCATCATTTCCGGATTGGGCAAATTTCAACGTTGCACTCGGTAGATTTTTGATGCCTTTGTGATTGTGCAAATAATATTCATAAGCCGCCGTAATCTCTGTTCTAAACGTTTTGTTGGCACTGACTGCCCCGCCTAAAACAACGACTTCAGGATCAAAGGCCGTCACAAGATTAAAAATCCCTTTACTTAACATCATCAAATAATGTTGCAGCACACTTTTAGCCGGTTCTAAGCCATCGTTAGCTTCTGCAAAGATTTGCCGCGCATCAGTTTGTGGCTGAGAATTACCTTTTGCTAAATCATACAAACGCGTCAACCCTAGCACAGTTGCACCATGAAAGTTCAAACTACCATATTCCAAGTCATCTGGATCATCTTGTTGCGTCATCAACGCCCACCCAAACTCACCAGCATGGCCATTGGCACCTCGATAAATTTGGCCGTTGATGATGATTCCACCACCAACCCCGGTTCCTAAAACTAAAGCTAAATAATTTTGACATCCCTTAGCTGCACCAAACCACCCTTCTGCCAAGGCAGCTGCATTAGCATCATTTTCTACTGTTACAGGCAACTTAAATTTTTGTTCTAAATATTCTTTTAAGTTCGCTCCATATAGACAAGCAATCGCTCCAGCCGTTTGCATATAACCATCTGCCTTGATTACACCAGGTGCACTAATACCAATTCCTAAGATTTCATTTTCTTGTTGGTAGTCCTGCACAATTTGTTCTAGACTGGCTAAAATTTCGTCTTTACTTTGTGCCGTTTTGACACTTCCTTTAGCACTTACCTTGCCTTTTTTATCGACCAAACCATACTTGATACTCGTACCACCCATATCAATTCCTATGTAATATTGTTGCATTATCATCTTTTCCTTTCACATATTAAACTATCAACACCATTGTATAAAAACGTTTTCTAAATAACAATCCTAAACTAAGACTTGGTATTTGTTTCTAGAAAAATCTCCCCGTTCCATATTTGGTACAAGTTGACACCGCTCTTTATCAAGATATACAATCTAAGAAAAAGCGTTACCAAAAGGAGCGAAATAACATGGACGCAATCTTTTCACAAGTTGTCGCTTTAATGCTGATGTTTTTTGGATTATATCAAATTTTCACAACTAAAAAGTATTTCACGCATATCAAACAAAAAGGCACTAAGCAAACTTCTAAATTTGCAGCTTTAGCCGTCTACAATGGCTTTATCCTTGGTTTTATAATGATTATCGCTGGTATCATCATCATTTTTATATAAATAAACGGTCTAGACTCCTCAAGCCTAGACCGTTTTTTAAATCAAAATCCCTTCGCAATGATCGATTTCGTGTTGAATAATTTGTGCCAAAAACCCACTAAATTTTTGCGTATGTTCTTGAAAGTTTTGATCCCAATAACGAACCGTAATTTTTTGATAACGTGTAGTTTTTCTTTGGCCACTCAACGACAAGCAACCTTCTGTGGTTTGGTAAGCTTCACTTTTTTGTATAATCTCTGGATTAACTAAAGCCAACGCCAAAGGACCTGCCTGACATACAATAATACGTTTGGTGCTACCAATCATATTAGCAGCTAAACCAACACAACTAGCTTGATTGGCTTTTAGCGTATCTAACAAATCAATAATCACTTGTTTATCTGCTGGTGTTGCTTTTTGAGCCTTTTTAGCCAAGAAAAATTGATCATGAATAATTTCTTTAATCATCTTTAACCTCCCATTCTAGCCTATTTAATTATAACAAAAACACTAGTCTCATTTTTTGTGGACTAGTGTTTTATTTTATCTAACTATGCCGATTAAATCCGTTATTTTTTGGCAATTATGGCGTTTCATGTAATCTTTGATACCTTCAACAACTTTCGGAGCTGCCAATGGATCAACAAAGTTTGCCGTGCCTATCGCAACCGCACTTGCACCGGCTAAGATAAATTCTAAAGCATCAGCGGCATTAGTAATGCCACCCATACCGATAATTGGTAAATCCACACTATTAGCAACCTGATAGACCATCCGTAATGCCACTGGTTTAATAGCAGGACCAGAAAGGCCACCTGTTTTATTGGCTAAAACAAAATTTTGACGTTCAATGTCAATTTTCATTCCTGTCAAAGTATTAATCAAAGATAATGCATCGGCTCCTCCTGCCTGTGCTGCTTTAGCAGTTTCCGTAATGTCGGTAACATTTGGACTAAGTTTCATGATAATTGGTTGTTTAGCAACTTTTTTGACTTCTTTAGTGATTTCTTCAACCGAACATGGATTTTGACCAAAGGCAATTCCGCCTTCTTTAACATTTGGACAGGAAATATTGATTTCAAGTAAATCAACACTTTCTTCATCTGCCAAGCGTTCAACTACTTCACAATAATCTTTTGTTGTTTTGCCACAAACATTGACGATTACCTTGGTATCAAACTGTTTTAAAAATGGTAAATCACGTTTACAAAATACATCTACCCCAGGATTTTGTAAACCAACTGCATTTAGCATCCCTGCATGGGTTTCTGCAATACGTGGTGTATTATTACCAGGCCACGGCACATTAGCAACACCTTTAGTTACCACCGCTCCTAATTTCCCTAAATCAAAAAACTCACTATATTCTTGACCAGATCCAAAAGTCCCCGAAGCTGTCATCACCGGATTTTTCAATTCTACGCCAGCGATATTTACTGTTGTATCTATCATAGTTCTACCTCCGTTGCCAAGAATACCGGTCCGTCTTTGCAGACACGTTTATTTTTAACATGACTGTGTTCATCAAGAGACACACTTTGGCAAACGCATGCTAAACAAGCACCGATTCCACAAGCCATTCGTTCTTCTAATGATAGGTAACACATCAAATCATGTTCTTTAGCATATGTCTGCAACGCTTTAAGCATCGGTGTTGGTCCACAAGCATACAGCAAATCCGCTTGAAGCGCATTTTGCTTAACAGCATCTAACACATTTCCTTTAGTACCTAAGCTACCATCTTCTGTTGCTAGATAAACTTCACCATATTGTTGACATTCTTCAGCTAAGAAAACTTCATCACGATAACCTAAAACAAACATGACTTTTGCTTGTTGCTTAGCTAATTGTTTCCCTAATTCAAGCATCGGTGGAATTCCGATCCCGCCCCCAAACAACATAACACGTTTATCTTGGGTTCCTTCTATATTAAAACCATTACCTAATGGTCCAAAGATTTCTAAAGTATCATTAGCTTTTAGCATCGAAAATTCCTTGGTCCCTGCATTTGGTCCTGTCACCCGATAAACAACCCGGAGTAAGCCTTTTTGTGCATCAATCTCACATAAGCTAATCGGTCGCATCAACATCTTAGTTGCATCGTTTGGATACATTCCAATAAATTGTCCTGCCTGTGCTTGGCTTGCAATTTCTGGGCTTTTCAACCACATGCTGTAGACATCTGTTGCAAGTTGTTCTTGTGAAACGACTGTCGCTGTCAACTTATATTTTTGCGTCATGAATGACTTGCCTCCATTAAATTTTATTACTAGCTGTTTGTTCAGTATTTATTATAGCAGATGCTTGCTAGAACGTTACAAGAAATTACGAAGTTTAAGTTTAAAGAAAAATATCTTTGTGTTATTTCAAAATATTTTTCTAAATAAAACTTGAATTTAATTATAGTATAGGTCATTAATCCTCTTAACATTTCCTAGTAAAATAAACAATTTTATCACAACTAGCCTTATTTTTACGTTATTTGTAGCTATAATCAACACAATACCGCACAAAAAAAGCAACCCTAAAGCCCTATTTCTAGAACTTTGCTAGCTGCTTTAATTTTATTTTGCAAAGTCTAAAGTTGCTTTAACTTGACTCACATCGCGTTTGACTAAAACTCCATCTTCAACGAAGCCTTCTTCACGGTCTTTTAGATAAACAGCCATCTTCTGTTTAAAATCTGCAATCAAATCTTGATACTTAGTTTCTGCAATCAAATTATTTTGTTCATTTGGATCAGCTTGCAGGTCAAAGAGTTGGTACTCATCACGCACGCTAAACCAGATAAACTTCCAGCGTTTCGTCAAGATAAATTGGCTAGAATCTACACCTAAACAGTGTTCACCGTGAATTTCATCACGCCAGTCTGAATCTGCCTTTTTTAGCAGCGGTGCAATGTTTTGGCCATCGACTTTCACATCTTTATCTAAAATCATCTGTGCTAATGAAGGATAAATGTCTTGTAACTTAATGAGTTCATCGACTTGGTGGCGCTTGATATCTAAAATATTTCCCGGGTCATAAATAAAAGA
Organism: uncultured Lactobacillus sp.; assembly: GCA_905204935.1. Classification (GTDB taxonomy): domain Bacteria; phylum Bacillota; class Bacilli; order Lactobacillales; family Lactobacillaceae; genus Ligilactobacillus. The sequence goes on along the minus strand of CAJLBJ010000025.1, from coordinate 13,259 downwards.
TGGCACATGAATACTTCCTTGATAAGGATAACCTTTTCTAAACAAATAATGCTCGCCTAGCTGATCACCATGATCGGAAACAAACCAAATAACCGTATTTTTATCTAAACCAAATTCTTTAAACGCCGTCAAAAAGCGACTAATCTGATGATCAATATGTGTGACTAAGCCAAGATACGCGGCTACCATTCTTTTTTGATCATCTTCTTTTAACTTACCTTTTAAAGCATATAAACTTGGTACCTGCTCGCTTAATTTTTCCCAATTACCAATATGCAAGTCGATGTCTTTTAAGCGTTCCATATACATATCAAAATAATACTTCGGTGGATCTAGCGGTGCATGTGGCTTTTCAAATGACATCTTTAAGAAAAATGGTACAGTTGGATCACGACGACTTAAAAATTTAATCGACTCACTTACAACCCAGTTTGTTGGATGCAACATTTCATCAAACATAAACGGACGCGCCTGCCATGAATTACAATTCATCCCATCATCAATCAAGTCTGCTTGGCTACCTAATTTTTGTTTCAAGTCAGCTAAATAATCACTATGATATTCAAATTGTGTCCCATAAGCTTTATTATATTTTCGACTCACATGCAAATAACCATCATGCAACAAAACGTTATCAAAACCCAAGCGTTTTCTTTCGGGATAGACATGCATTTTACCAATGCATTGAGTTTGATACCCTGCATCTTTAAAGGTTTGCGCAATTGTTTGTTGATAATTCCAAGCAACTTCATCTTCATATCCAACTCGTCCACTATGTTCTTGATCAAGCCCTGTCAATAAAGCAGCACGTGCCGGAACGCATGTTGGTACACTTGAATATGCATTTGTAAAGTTGCACCCCTCGCTAGCCATCATATCTAACGTTGGCGTACTTACAAAATGATAGCGATCATTTAATGATAATGCTTCATAGCGCATCTGATCGACCATCATTAAAATTACATTTGCCTGCTTGATCATTTTGTTTACTCCTTTCAACTTTTATCCTACTGCTAAAATCTTGCAACTATACATAATAATAGACAAAATCAGAAAAATCCAAATAACTTTAGTAGAATTTAATTTTTTAAAACTTAATAACCAATATGCCAATGCTACCAAAATAATTGGAACCAAAGAAGGCATTAATTGATCAAAAATATCTTTTTGAATACTTAAAGACTTTTTACCGATAGTCAAGTTAAATGGTATTGAAACATTGACAACCGTTGGAATCAAACCACCAATAACCAACACACCCATCATAGTTGCCGATTCTGTCAAATTATGCAACAAATTACCAACACTTGTTAATAGCTTCTTTCCTTCATTAAATGCGATTGGCAATTCAAAATAACGCAAACACCAAACAACCACTGCTGAAATCAGCCAAATAATAACCCCTGTTGGATTACCTTTCAACCCCATATAAGCGGCTAATGAACCAAAAATAGTCGGTAATACAGCTCCAAATAATGAATCTCCAATGGCAGCAAATGGTCCCATCAGACTTGTTTTAATTGAAGTAACAGCATCTTTAGCTTCTATACCGCTTTCATTTTGTAACGTCAAATCCATCCCTAAAATAAATGCAGTTAAAAACGGACTAGTATTAAAAAATTGCATCTCACTTTGTAAGATTTCTTTTAATTCCGGTGAATCTTTACCATATAGTTTCACTAATGCAGGATAAATCGCGTGCACATAAGCGACATTTACCATTCTTTCATAGTTCCACCCTAATTGACCACCTAACATATAACGTAAACTTACTTTTCTTAAATCTTCTTTAGTCAAACTAGATTTCATCATCATCTACTTCTCCTTTCTCTAAAGATATATCAGTCGTTGCATGGGTAGCTTGTAATTTTTGTTCTAATTTATGTTGATCATTTAATTTACTATATTGCAATAATGCGACGGCTAAACCTACAAAAGCAATTCCCATCATCGGAACCTTTAAATATGCGGCCAAGACAAAACCAATAATTAGATATGCAAAGAAGCGTTTTACTGGTAAATAATGAAGTAAAATACCAATCCCTACAACAGGTAAGACGGCCCCTGCCAATTTCAAACCGCCCATTAACCAATCTGGTGCATATTTTAAAACTAAGTTAATCACATCATTACCAAAAGCTAGCGACAATCCAACTGGAATCGCACGTGATAATGCTATGGGCAATAGACTCAGCCATGCTTCAATATTAATTTTTGAATAATTGCCAGTCTCAATATGATGATCTATTCGATGTAAGAAGAACACATTACAAAATCTAGCTAAAATGTCTAATTGAACCAATAACAAACCTACCGGAACAGAAATCCCAATAGCAAATTCCATACCTTTATTACTTACAACGCCTAAAGCCGTACCAATAATCGCACCTGTCCCAAAATCAGGAATCGATGCACCACCAAATGTTCCAACGCCTAAAACCATCAACTGTAACGTTGCTCCAACAACTAATCCTGTTTGGATATCTCCCATAATAATACCAGCCAAAAAACCAGCAATTGCCGGTTTACTCAATTGCAATCCCGCAATATAAGGATCAATCCCACATAAAACTGATAATAATGTCAACAGAATAATTTGAAACATTGATATGTTGGAAGTCATATAATTCACCCTTTCTTTTTATGATAACGCTACCAAAAATCTGAATATATTATATATCTATGTTTTACTAAAATCAATGTATTTTAGTAAAAATATCCAACTTTATCATTTGTTTGTTTTATGCTAAAGTATCTTTAAGAACAATTTATGAAAGGGGTTTTTCCATGGCAACTATTAAAGATATCGCTTCTGCTGCGAAGGTATCTATCAGTACTGTCTCGCGGATTTTAAACTCAGATGAAACTATTCAAGTTAGCCCTGAGACTAGACAACGTGTGCTTTCGATTGCAGCAGAAATGAATTACACTAAAATTTTACCCAAAAAAGAAAATTTCGCCGGAACTGTTCTAATTACACACTGGTATACAAAAGAACTAGGTTTAACTGATTTATATTTTAGTGCTATTCGTTGGGGCGTCGAAATAACCTTAAAAAATGCGGGTTACCACGTTATCAGAAGTATTTTTAACGAAGATTTTCCTAATTTTCTTAATTTTTCCGATATTGACGGAATTATAGCTATCGGAGAATTCAACAAAGAAAATATGCCTTTACTTGTTAATGTAAAAAAACCTCTAGTCGTTATAAATCAAAATACAATGAAATATGGTATTAGTTGTATAACAGCCGACTATTCTTCACCGGTCAAAGAAATAATTTCTTATTTTAAAGAACATAATCACCAACAAATCGGTTTAATTGATGGTATCTCAAATAGTCATAACAATAAGCGCGACTTCTTAGATCCAAGGTCTATCATTTTTAGAGAAGAATTACAAAAAAACAATGAATTAGATGAAAAATTAATTTTTACAGGTGATTTTTCGATTGAAAGTGGCTATCAAGCAATGAAAACAGCGATTGAAACTTTAGGACCTAATTTGCCTACTGCTTTTTTTGCCATTAGCGATACAATGGCTTTAGGGGCTTTACGGGCATTAAATGAAGCTCAGATATCTGTCCCAGACGATATCAGTATCATCGGTTTTGGTGACTTAGAAGTTGGACAATACTTCTCACCTAGTCTTAGCACCGTCCAACTTTCAAAAAGGCAAATGGGGACGCTTGGTGCAATGACATTACAAAATATCATGAATGGCATTCAAACTGATCCTATCAATATCGTAACGGCCACAAAATTAGTTATTAGAGAAAGTAGTAAATAGTAAAAAATAATCACTAGTAAATTTAAACTATCCATAATTAACATGGTAAAAGTTTATATCCCCATAAATTACTAGAATAGTTCAAAATTCAAAGAAAGGAACTTGTCAAAACTAGTATTATTACTGTTTTTTGACAACGGTGTGACGCAATGTATCACTCTATTTTGATTAAGCCTTTTTCTGCAACTTGTAATCTACGGTGTAAATATTGTTTTTACGCCGATGTTAGTGCGCAACGCCAAGTAAAATCTTATGGAAAAATGACGCCTACTACTTCGCATGCTTTGATCACTAACATTTTTTCAACATTAAAGGATGGAGATATCCTAAATATTGCCTTCCAAGGAGGAGAACCGACCTTGGCAGGACTTAATTTTTTTAAGGATTTCGTTTCCTTTGTCAAACAACAAAAACGCGCTGTAACCGTCAATTATGCCTTACAAACCAACGGTATCTTGATTAACGAGCAATGGTGTGCCTTTTTAAAAGAAAATGACTTTTTAGTGGGGCTGTCAATCGATGGACCCGCCCAATTTCATGATTTGTACCGACGTGATCCAAAAGATCAACCGACATTCAAACGTCTAATCCACACCAAAAAATTATTCGAGCAATATAACATCGAATTTAATATTTTGTGTGTATTAACTAGCCAATTAGCTCGGCATCCACAACAAGTATTTAACTTTTTGTTGGAACAAAAAATACCTTATATTCAGTTTATTCCCTGTTTAGATGAATTAAATGTGGATAAACCGAGCCAATATGCTTTAAATCCACAACTCTTTTATCGTTTTTATAGCCGTTTATTCAAACTTTGGCTCGCTGAATTTAAAAAAGGGCATTACTTAAGTATTAAATTATTCGACGATATCATCAATTTAGTAACAAAAAAACAAGTTAATGCTTGTGGATTAACCGGGTATTGCTCGTTTCAAACGGTAATTGAAGCAGATGGCTCTGTTTTCCCTTGTGACTTTTACGCCCTTGACGAATACTATGTGGGCAATATTGTGGATGAAAGCTATCAAGAATTACGCAAAAAAAATGTTATCCACAAATTTTTAACATCCCGTAGCACTCTTCCAGAGTATTGTTCTGCTTGTCCTTGCAAATTTTTATGTAATGGTGGGTGCAAACGTATGCAACAAGCGATGTATGTGGATAAAAATGGTACTTTTTGTGGATATCGTGAGCTTCTTTTAGAAATCTTACCTCAAATCCAACAAGTACTACTCTATCTTCCACAAGCTAAATTTAGCTACTAAATCAAAAAAGAAGCCTATGAAATGAATTTTTCATAAGCTTCTTTTTTTACATAATTTCAATAAATATAAATATAGACTAAGTGTTTTTAGCCTACTTTTTAATCCTCACTATTTTTGTTAGCTATTAAAACCAGCCATTTGCATCCCAGTGAGCTTTAGCAGCTTGCCATGAGCCATAACGTGACATTACATATTGTTGTGCGACACGTTCTTGGTTAGCTGGGGATAAATCGCCGTTTAAATATGAAATTGTTAATTGGTATTTACCATAATAAATCCCATTTCTTGCAGTGTATGAGCCACCAGATTCACGGCTAGCTACATATTGCTTAGCCATTTCTTCTGATTGTTGTGCTTGTATTACTGCTTGACGTTGTTGTTCTTCTTGTTGACGTCTTGCTTCTTCTTGCGCTTGTAGCTCTGCTTGGCGTTTAGCTTCTGCTTCTTGTTGCGCCTTAATTTGAGCTTGACGCTGCGCTTCAATTTCTTGTGCTCTTTGCTTTAATTGAGCAAGTTCTTGTTGTCTAGCTTCATCTTTTAACCCACTAGTTGGAACAATTTCAATTTTTTGTCCAGGGAAGATTTTATTAACATCTTCAAGATATGGGTTTGCCAATTTAATATCAGTGACGGTTGTATTATACTTTAAAGCGATATCTGAAAGCGTATCTCCTGGTTTCACCGTCACAGTGGCTGCGCTAGCTGCGATTGCAAAAAAAGCAATTAAACTAAGAGTCGCTGTCAAAGATACCCACGCTTTTTTGAAATCCATAAAGTAAATTTCTCTCCTAACTAATTTTAAACCGTGTTGATTTTTGCCACGGCTTCTTAACACTGCTTAAGTATACGGGCTAAATGTAACATCTACATACCAAGAGCATTACTATTTTCACAAATATCGTAATATTTGGCATAAAGTGTAATAAAGGCTTCACAAAGTATAGTAAAAATCTTTTATATATATGCAAAAAAGACTATCATTTTGCCTATTTAAGTCGCTTACAAAAAATTCTATATTATTATTAAAAATTCAAAATACTTGATTTAAAAATCATCATCTTTTTTTCAAATTTTCTTCAAAAAAATCATGTCAAGTGTTTTTTCGCAGAAATTTCATTATTTTTATAACATAAAAGTTACACAGTAACAATTTTGTTACAAAAAGCGATATTTTGCTTTAAAATCAATACTTATAGCCTCTAAAAACTCAGTATTTCACTTTGTCTCATTGTCCGTTCACTTTCATTTATTCCTAAAACAATAAAAAAATAACCTGAAATAGTGTAAAACACACTATCTCAAGTCATTTTAAGTGTTTATATCAGACATTCTTGTTTAGTCATCAACTTCTTTTTCTAAAATTGTACCATTTTGGGCATTTAATTTTACATTTACTTCTTGATTGTTTACTCTAAACTTAACTTCCCAATAAGTTGTACCTAAATTACGATCTAATTCCCAACTTTCAATTGTGCCAGAACCAGCTTCTTTTTGTGCTGCTTGCGTTGCTGCTTGCAAATCCAAGATATTGCTTAAATCAAGTTTTTCGTTGGCACGTTCTACTCCATTTTGTTCATCATGATCTAACATTTCACTTCTATCATGGTAGACATTTTTAGTTTCCGCATCAAATTTAAGCTCATATTCGGTATTGTCATCCATACCATCAATCTTATAGACATAGTTTCCTAAGGACTTATCTAATTCTAATTCTAAACTTGTTATATCTGTATTTGGATGCTTTTCTTGATAAAACGCAATGGCATCAGCTACACTGACTTTGATTTCTGCTGGAACACCGCTAGTAGTTGTTGTTGTTTGTGAATTCATATGTGACTGAGAACTTGATGTTGCTTGCGAATGTTGTGTCGTTGGCTGATTGTTAGAACACCCTGCCAAAACCAATGCTGCTAAAACCCCTACACCTAATAGCTTAACTTTTTTCATTTCACTTTTCCTCCATATAATATAATATCTTTCTTGTTGTCTTTATAATAGCAAGAAAGAAAACTAAAAAAATCAAATTTAGTTAAGTTTAAAATGAAGATTTCTTAATTTTTTAATGGCCATAAAATTTCAAAAGTACTCCCCCCACCAGGAGTCTCTTTTACACTTATTTTGCCTTGGTATTTTTCAACCAAATTCTTGACGATTGCCAAGCCAATTCCTGAACCTTCAATTTGATTTGAACGTGAATTTTCTACGCGATAAAAGCGTTCAAAAATTTTGTCTTTTTGACTATCCGCAATACCTTGCCCGTGATCAACTACTTGCAAACACAAGTTATCTTGCACTTTGCTAGCTATAACTTCTACTTTACCTGGGGCATATTTACGGGCATTTTCTAATAAATTTTGAAGTATTAGCTCAATATCTTTAGAATCTGCCATTAACCATAAATCAGGATTACAATTCATTTCAACTTCTGTGTTAGATACTTCTTTTGCTCTATTTACTTCATTTATAGCTACTTGTGCGATATTAACTCGAGCAAGTTGCATTTTTTGTGTCGTCTTACTCAAAAGCAACAATCTATTAGTCAAAAGCTGCAGACGTTTTGATTCTTTATCAATAAAATCCAATGAGTTTTCGACAATTTCAGGATGTTGCTTGCCTCTACGCATAATCAATTTCACATGGCCTCTAATAGCGGCAATCGGGGTTTTTAAATCATGTGATGCATCTGCTACGAATTGTTTTTCACGTTCAATTGCTTGTTTTTGTTTATCCAACAGTTGATTAAAGGCGCTTGCTACTTCTGTAATTTCTATTGGATCAGGTGGAACCGTTAGTTTTCCATCTTTAAGTTCTTTAATTTCATGTGCCATCGTAGTCAATTTTTTACTCCATTTGGCTACTCTAAAGTAAATCAAAATGGCCCCTAATACCAAGGCTATTGCATTTAAAAATAAGTTAATACGTAACAAGCCCCCCGTTAAATCCAAAATGTCTTCACTATCCAATGCAATATCAACACTAAAATCACCTAAATTTTTATGCTTAACATAATAAATATCATCTCGACTAAACACAATTCCTGGAAGTAAAGGCATGCTTTTACCAGTCTTAATTTGTTCAAATACGGCCGAGGCTGCATTTGAATAATAAACACTTCCTGATGGCAATGATAGTTTTAACGCATCTTCATCCCCAGCAGAAACATAAGCATCTACTGTACTACGCCAATCTTGACTGCGACTTTGATCTTCTTCAATGGCTACAATTATACGATCTGCCCTTTTAGAAATATATTCATATGAAAATCCGGCCGAGGCTACAATATATACTAAATTACTCACCAGTAATATTAAAAACAAGATACACAAAAAATGTTTAGTCAACTGATATTGCGCCGTCTTACTGTTTTTTTTCAAATATTGCTTCATTTTTATTTCCTCAAAACATAGCCAAAGCCACGAACGGTTTGAATTAATTCACCAGCAGCACCTAACTTATTACGCAACGTTCGAATGTACACGTCAACAACATTTGTTTGTCCAAAATACTCATATCCCCAGACACTATTTAATAATTCATCTCTAGTTTTGACTTCCTCTGGTTCCTTTAATAATTCATATAAAATACCAAACTCTTTAGGAGTTAGTTCTACCATTTTACCTGCGACTTCAATTTGATGCTTGGCTAAGTCTAGCTTTAAATTAGCATATTCTAAAACGTTATTTGTACTCTCTTTTTTAGCCAATCGTCTTTCAATCACACGAATACGGGCAAATAATTCTTCAATTTCAAAAGGTTTAGTCAAATAATCGTCTAAACCAGCATCTAAGCCAGTTACGATATCACTCGTTTGATTCTTTGCTGTCATCATAATAATAGGAATCTCACTTTGACGCCGAATCCTACGAGCTACAGTAATTCCATCATATCCAGGCAACATCCAGTCTAATAAGATTAAATCTGGCACAAATTCTTCAAATTCCTGTAAAGCTTGTTTGCCGTTATTAATTCTTTTAACTTGATAGCCTTCAAATTCAAGTTCCGTTTGAATAAAACTCGCTAAACCATCTTCATCTTCGACCAATAATATTTTTAACGTGGCCATATTCTCACCTCATTTTTCTTTCATATCTATCATACATTAAATGTTGTTTAAACGATAAGTACTTACTATTATCTTTTTATTGCTTTAGTTTAAGAAAAAATTTTTAATTATGAACAATTTTTATATCAAATTATGTTCTAACAGTGTATTATTAAGAGAGTTGCTTAATAATAGCTAATTAAGCAAAAACTATCTGGTCAACACCAGATAAATCGTGTTTAAAAAACCGAAGGGGGTTAGATTGTGAAACAGCCAATCATTTCATTTAAAAATGTCATCAAGAGCTATGATGACGACATTCCAGTTTTGAAAAATGTGAGTTTTGACATCGAGGAGGGTAAATTTTACACGTTACTCGGACCATCTGGGTGCGGTAAAACAACGATTCTTCGGATGATCGCAGGTTTTTCAGAGCCGACTAACGGAGATATCTTTTTTGAAGGCAAACGCATCAATGAGGTGCCTGCCAATAAACGTCAGGTCAATACGGTCTTTCAAGATTATGCGCTTTTCCCGCATATGAATGTTTTTGAAAACATCGCATTTGGTCTGCGCATAAAAAAATTACCTAAGGATCAGATCAAACAAAAGGTAAAACAAGCCTTAAAGATGGTCCAATTGGAAGGTTATGAAAAGCGCGGGATCAACGAAATGTCTGGCGGACAAAAACAACGCGTAGCTATTGCACGTGCTATCATCAACGAACCTAAAATTTTATTACTTGATGAACCTTTGTCTGCTTTAGATCACAAATTACGCCTTGATATGCAATACGAATTACGTGAATTACAACAACGTCTAGGCATTACCTTTATTTTTGTTACTCATGATCAAGAAGAAGCTTTGGCAATGAGTGATGAAATCTTTGTCTTAAATAATGGTAATATCGTTCAAAGCGGAACGCCAGTTGATATTTATGACGAGCCAATCAACCATTACGTAGCCGATTTTATCGGTGAAAGTAACATCGTTGATGGCATCATGATTAAAGATGAATTAGTTGAATTTGTCGGCAAACGTTTTGAATGTGTCGATGGAGGAATGCGTCCAAACGAACCAGTTGAAGTTGTCTTGCGTCCAGAAGATTTGACTTTGACTGATGTAGATCATGGTAAACTCAAGGTTAAAGTAGATACTCAACTCTTTAGAGGCGTCCATTATGAAATTGTTTGTTACGACGAACAAGAAAACGAATGGATTGTTCATTCTACTCGTAAAGCACAATCTGGTAGTATGGTTGGCTTAAACTTTGAACCAGAAGATATCCATGTCATGCGTTTCAATGAGTCTGAAGAAGACTTTGATGCACGTTTGGAAAGCTATGAAGATTAGGAGGACTTAGCATGAAAAAGATGCGCACTTTTTTTGCGATTCCTTACTTTTTATGGCTCGCTTTATTTGTAATTGCTCCCGTAATTTTAGTTGTGGGATACTCATTTTTAGATACTAACGGTCATTTTACTTTGGCCAACTATGCCGCTTATCTTGGCTCTGGCAAATACTTGATGATGACATTTAACTCAGTTTGGTATGCTTTTTTGATTACATTGATTACATTAGTTATCAGCTACCCAACAGCCTATTTTTTGACTAAATTAAAGCACAAAGACTTATGGCTGTTACTCATCATTTTACCAACTTGGATTAATTTACTTTTAAAAGCCTATGCATTTATCGGTATCTTTGGGATCCATGGTGGTGTCAATAGCTTTTTAGGTTTCTTTGGGATTGCGCCACAGCAAATCTTATTTACCGATTTTAGTTTCTTAGTAGTTTCGATGTATATCGAATTGCCATTTATGATCATTCCGATCTTTAATGCTTTAGAAGAAATGGATCAATCACTCATTTCAGCAAGCAAGGACTTAGGAGCTAATCGCATCCAGACTTTTTGGAAAGTTGTTTTCCCGCTATCTTTAAACGGGGTTAAAAGTGGCATTCAGGCCGTCTTTATTCCTTCACTTTCCTTATTTATGCTAACACGTTTAATCGGTGGCAATCGTGTGATCACCTTAGGGACTGCGATTGAAGAACACTTCTTGGTTACACAAAACTGGGGCATGGGTTCAACCATCGGCGTGGTCTTAATCATTGCAATGTTTGTTGTGATGATGCTGACTGGTGAAAAAAAGACGGGAGGTAAAAAATAATGAAGAAATTTAAATGGGCTAATCTTTATTTAATCATTGTTTTTATCTTTTTATACTTGCCAATCGCTTATTTGATGTATTATTCCTTCAATAAAGGTAATAATATGAATCATTTTACTGGCTTTTCATTGCGTCACTTCAATGATTTATTCGGCGACACACGTTTAATGATCATTCTTTTGAATACATTTATGTTGGCTTTTTTATCTTCATTGATCGCAACAATTATCGGAACCTTTGGAGCTTTGTCAATCTATTACTCCAAAAAACGGACTACCCGTAATAGCTTATTATCAGCTAACAACATTTTAATGGTTTCTCCTGATGTTATCATTGGTGCTAGCTTTTTAATTTTCTTTACCATGGTCGGTTCGTTATTTAGTGGCTTTAGCCTAGGCTTTTGGACCGTCTTGCTTTCACATATTGCATTTAGTATTCCAATTGTGGTGTTGATGGTTTTACCAAAGTTACAAGAAATGAAAGACTCAATGGTATCGGCGGCCTATGACTTAGGGGCTAATCACTTCCAAGTCTTAAAAGATATCATCTTACCTTATCTAACACCAGGCATTATTGCTGGGTATTTTATGGCTTTCACTTATTCATTAGATGACTTTGCCGTAACATTTTTCGTTACTGGAAATGGCTTTTCCACCCTATCTGTGGAAATCTATTCCCGCGCACGTCAAGGTGTTAGCTTAGAAATCAATGCTTTAAGTACACTTGTCTTCTTGTTTTCCTTAGTTTTAGTGATTGGTTACTACTATATTAGTAAAGACAATACTAAAACAAACCGCAAAGGAGGCGAAGTTTAATGAAAAAATTACGTGCTCTTTTTATTGGCATTGTTGCCATCATTGCTTTGCTTTTGTTAGGTGCCCACCTGCTTAACCGTTCAACAGGAATGGCTGGGGCTAAAGTGATTAATATCTATAACTGGGGCGATTATATCGATCCTGACCTAATTACTAAATTTGAAAAGCAAACTGGCTATAAGGTTAACTATGAAACTTTTGACTCTAATGAAGCTATGTATACTAAGATTCAACAAGGCGGAACCAACTATGATATTGCGGTTCCAAGTGAATATATGATTGAAAAAATGCGCGCTGCTCATTTGCTTAAAAAAATCGATCATGCCAAATTACCAAATCTCAAGTATATCGACCCGCGCTTCTTAAACAAGAGCTTTGATCCAGGAAACCATTACTCTATCCCATATTTTTGGGGAACTTTAGGCATCATCTATAATGACAAATTCTATAAGAAATCTGATGTAGATAGTTGGAATAAACTTTGGGATAAAAAGTTTAGAAATCAAATCATGTTTGTCGATGGTGCGCGTGAATTTATGGGAATTGGCTTAAGTAGTTTAGGTTATTCTTTAAATAGTAAAAACGATACACAAATTCAGCAAGCTTATGAAAAGCTCAAAAAGCTCGCACCAAACGCTAAGGCGATTGTCTCAGATGAAATTAAGATGTACATGAGCAACGAAGAAAGCAACATTGCTATAACTTATTCGGGTGAAGCTTGCGACATGATGGCCAATAACAGCCATTTGCACTACGTTATCCCTGAAGGCGGTACTAACTTATGGTTTGACAACATTGTTATCCCTAAGACCGCTAAAAATCTCAAGGGTGCTTATGCTTTTATCAACTTTATGTTAAAGCCTGAAAATGCAGCTCGAAACGCCGAATATATCGGTTATTCCACTCCTAATAAAGGAGCTATGAAGATTTTGCCTAAATCGATCACATCTGATCGCCAATTTTATCCAACTGAAAAACAATTAGATAAAATGGAAGTTTATTCTAACTTAGGGCAATATTATTTGCAAAAATATAACGATTTATATCTTGAATTAAAGATGTATCGGAAATAACAGCATAAATTCTCTTTACTCACTAATCAGTAAAGAGGATTTTTTTTTATAAAAATAGCATAAAAATCTAGTTATCCGCATAAAAACTGGACTTATCACAC
>CAJLBJ010000024.1 GCA_905204935.1 uncultured Lactobacillus sp. | reverse complement strand
ACGTGCAGCTCGTAAGGGTCGTAACCCACAAACTGGCGACGAAATCGAAATTCCTGCAAGCAAGGTACCTGCTTTTAAACCAGGTAAGGCACTTAAAGATGCAGTTAAATAATTTTTAATTTCAATTACATCCAAGAACCTTAGATTTAATCTGAGGTTCTTTTTTAGTATACGATGTAAAATCAAAGAAGTTATGTTAGTATTATAAAAGATAATATTAAAAGGTGAGATTAGATGACGTATTCTGAAAAGACATTAGATTTATTGCTTAAAGGACAGATTCAAGCTGCTGAAAAAGAGTTTTTTTGGGCTTTGCGCAAAGATGAACCCGAAATGTTATTTAGTTTAGCAGAAGAGTTGTATTCTTTAGGTTTTTCTAACATGGCTAAGCGTGTTTATACTAAATTATTAGAACAATTTCCAACTGAGGATGAATTGAAAACGGTATTAGCAGAAATTGCTATAAGTGAAGGCAAAGATGATGAGGCATTAAATTACTTAAAACAAGTAACACCTACTTCGAATGCTTATTTAGAAGCTTTGTTAGTTTTAGCAGATCTTTATCAAACACAGGGGTTATTTGAGATTAGTGAGCAAAAATTATTACAAGCTTATCGTTTAGCTCCAGATGAGGCTGTAATCTGGTTTGCTTTAGGAGAACTTTACTTTAGCTTAAAACAATATCGCCAAGCAAGCGAATTTTATTTGAAATTAATAAAAGCAGATATTTTAGAATATGCTAAGGTTAACATTTTACAACGTTTAGGTGTCTCATATGCAGCCAGTGGAGAGTTTGAACAAGCACGACAGTATTTGGAACAAATACCGTTGCCTCAATTAGATGCTGATACGTTGTTCCAATTGGCTTTTACTCAATTACAGCTAAAAGATTACGAACATGCTATTCAAAATTTTGAAGAACTAAAAGAAATGACTGCTGACTATGCAACACTTTATCCTTATTTAGGTGTTGCATATGAACAAAATGGGCAACTAAATGATGCTTTAGTGACATTTCAAGAGGGGATAAGTGTTGATTCATATAATGTCGAATTATATCAAATGGCAGGACGTGTGGCTGCTAAGTTAGGACAAAATGAGCAAGCTCAAAAATACTGGCATAAGGGATTAGAGCTTGAACCAGAAAACTTGACTTTGTTACTTGAGCTAAGCAATTTGTTAGATGCATTGAAATTAGATGAGGAAAACTTAGCATTATTAGAAGAGTATTTGTCACAAGAACAAAGCGATCCGCAACTATATTGGAATCGTGGAAAAGCATTGGTTCGTTTAGATCGTTATGATGAAGCTATTGAAGATTATCAAGCAGTTTTAAAGCAATTAGATGAGTCCGTCGACTTTTTGCATGATGCAACTTTATTTTTTAGAAATGTCGGTTTACGTGAAGAAGCATTGTATTGTGTTCAAAAATATTTACAACAAGTCAATGATGATTTTGAAATGGAACAGTTATTTACTGAATTAAATAGCGAACTATATTAAAAAAGCCTAGTGTAGGAAGCATTTTTCCTACAACTAGGTTTTTTAAAGTAATGCGGCTTGCTTTTTATAATAAATTAAAGATGTCGGATTAAGTCTCAATGTTGTTAGTAATTGCTCAGTTGGTGTATCAAGATGAGTATTTAAATGATATAAAATAGCACTTTGATAAAGTTTCTGTGGACTAAGGATTAAGCTACAATGAGCTTGATCCTTTTTTAAAAATTTATGCAATCCAGGTAAACTCAAACGAGGATTGGCCAAGTTAATTCGTTGTTTTAAAAACAAATCTTGACAGTTTTGAAGTTCTTGTAAAGGCGCAATAAAAACCATAAACTCGGTCAAAAACTTTTGTTGTTCAACAGATAGCTCACAGTTAGCTAAGATTTGATAAAAGTTTGGCTGTAGAATTTCATTAATCGTATAAAACTTACTGAGCAATAATAACATTAAACGTGTGTAATAACTTAAACTTTGATCTGTAAGAAAAGTTGTTAAATTAGTTGTCCAATCTAAACCGGTAATAGAAGTTTCTTGTTTTGCAAGTCCTTTAAGTGTTAACGTTGGCATACTAGTTGTTAACTTATGACTGAACAAAAAGATAAAATAGCTATTTAGATGAGTTAGTACCTTATTGTAAGTAGAATTTTTGATTTCACGTTTAACCTGTAACATATTGAAATAATCTTTGATATCACTTTGTTCTAGTAAGGAAAGATCAGGATTTTCACGGTAAATAGGGTTAAAATTGCGTAAATGGATAAAAAGATCAGAAACATCATGACAAATATCATTAATCGTGATGTCTTCTAAAAATTTTTCAGTTTGTAAATATTTCCGAAAGTGTTGTTCATAAGGAAAAGACATTTGATTATCCCCCTAATTCATAATAAGAAGTTACTTTAACTTTAACACAAAAAAACGTTCTAGACTAGTACCTGCTAAAAATCTAATGATTTACAGGCAAAAAAATCCAGGGCAAAGCCTGGATTGGTTGTAAAATTTTATTTTTGGGGTTCAAAAGAAAAGCCTTCTCCTAAAGCTTCTCCTACTTCAAGAATTGAAACGAATGCCCGTTGATCATAATTATCTATGATACGTTTAACCGCAGTAAGTTCACTAGGGCTCACAACGCAATAGATAGCTTTACGTTGTTCGTTAGAATAGGCACCTTCAGTGTGTAAGTAAGTTACACCACGATCGAGGTTTTCCATGATATCATGAGCGATTGTCTCTGGCGTAGAAGTGATGATAATAACGCCACGAGCAGCGTATGAACCTTCTTGTGTGAAGTTTACAATTCGTGAAAAGACATAGGCGGCTAATAGGGTATACATCATTTGACGGATATCGATATAGCTTAATGAAAGAACTAACACGATGGTATCAAAAATTAATAATGTTTTTCCCATAGCAACTCCGCGATGCCTTTCAAAGATACGTGCAACAACATCGGCACCACCGGTAGTTCCACCAAAACGATAAACTAAGCCAGAGCCACCACCACCTAAAATTCCGGCTAAAACACCAGCAATAAATAAGTCATGATGAATATCGATGCTTAAAGGAATTCGTTGCCAAATCCAAATCCAAACGGATAAGGTGATAGTACCAAATATTGTATATAATAAAGAACGTTTCCCTAAATAATGATAGCCAATAAGGATTAAAGGTATATTGAGTGCTAAAGTTGAGTAAGCCGGATTAATATGCAACCAATAGCGTAATATTAATGTAATTCCCGTAACGCCACCTTCCGCAAGATTGTTGGCGATATTAACCATTACTAAACCAAAGGCATATAAACCACAGCCAATAGTAATCATTAATAAATCGAGCAAGCGAACTTTTTCCTCATTTTTCAAGAAGACTCCCTCCCAGATCATAAATGTTTGCCTTACTATCATAACACTTTTAAAGAAATAACGCTAAAAATAAAAGAAGATTATGATATGATAGTAATATATATATTTAGAAGGAATGATTTGAATGATAAATGTGTTAGTAGCAGGATTTAAAGGTAAAATGGGTGCCACAACGGTCCAAATGATTATAGATAATCCTAAATTTAAATTGACAGCAGTATATGATCTTAAGGCACAAGAAAAAAATTTAAATGAGTTAATTGAATATCAAAATCAAGATGTAATTGTATATCGTGACAAAGAAGAAATTGCGACCGACAAAATCGATGTGTGGGTTGATTTTACTCATCCTAGTGCTGTTTTTGAAAATGTTAAGTTTGCACTAGAACACGGTATTTCACCTGTTGTTGGGACTACTGGATTAACTGCTCAACAGGTGACTCAATTACAAGAGATTGCCAGTCAAAGAAAAATTGGTGGTTTGATTGCGCCAAACTTTGGTATTTCAGCTGTGCTATTGATGCAATTTGCTAAGCAAGCCGCCAAGTATTTACCTGATGTTGAAATAATCGAGATGCATCATGATAATAAATTAGATGCGCCATCAGGAACAGCCCTTAATACTGCTAAGATGATTGCTGAAGTTAGACAAGAACATATTCAAGGTAACCCGCAAGAAACAGAATTACTCCCGGGAGCAAGAGGCGCTGATTATCAAGGAATGAAGATTCATGCAATTCGTTTACCAGGTTATGTGGCGCATGAACAAGTATTGTTTGGTGGTAAAGGTGAAGCATTAACAATTCGTCAGGATTCATTTGATCGTATTTCATTTATGTCAGGTGTAGCAGTGGCAGTTGAAAAGATTCAAAAATATCAAGAATTAATGGTGGGATTGGAAAATATTTTATGAGATTGACAAAAATTCCTCAAAAATTTAAAGAAGCATTACCAATCTTAAAGAAAATTCAAGAAGCCGGCTTTGAAGCTTATTTTGTAGGTGGCAGTGTGCGCGATACTTTATTAGGTTTGGAGATTCATGATATTGATATTGCCACAAGTGCTTATCCTGCAGAGATTAAGCAAATTTTTTCAAAAACGGTTGATACAGGGATTGAACATGGAACTGTAATGGTTTTAGATCATGGGATTGGCTATGAGATTACGACTTTTCGTACAGAATCGACATACCAAGACTATCGGCGCCCAGATAAAGTAGAATTTGTACGTTCATTAGCAGAGGATTTAAAGCGACGTGATTTGACGATTAATGCTTTGGCAATGGACTCTAATGGTCAGATTGTTGATTTGTTTGGAGGATTATCCGATTTAGACGCGCATATTATTCGAGCCGTTGGTATTGCGCAAGAACGGTTTCATGAAGATGCTTTACGAATGATGCGAGCCCTGCGTTTTTCTAGTCAATTGGATTTTAAAATTGAAAAACAAACACTTCAGGCAATCGTTCAAAACGCACCTTTATTAGAAAAAATTGCGGTTGAAAGAATTCATGTTGAGTGGATTAAACTATTAAAAGGAAAAGCCCCATCTCAGGGATTACAAGCATTTATTGAAACTAAGATGTATCGTTATTGTCCGCTGTTGGAAACTAAAAAGCAAGGATTACAAACTATGTTAGAAATGCAACCTTTTAGTTGTCAAAGCGATGAACAATGTTGGGCTTACTTGAGTTTTTGTTTGAATTTGACAAAACAAGATACAGTAGAGTTATTACGTGCTTGGAAATGTGCTAATGAAACTATTCAAAAGACACAAAAAGTTATAGCGTTTTTGCAATCGTTAAAGACTGAAAATGTGACTAAACGATTGTTATTTGAAACGGGAAAAGATTTAATTAGTTGTGCAAATCAATTAGCTTTACAAGCTGGCTTTGGTTGGAAAGAAGAACAATTAATGACTCAATATGAATTGTTGCCATTAAAAAATAAAAAACAGCTTTGTCTAAATGGAAAAGATTTAATGGCCTTAGGCTATCAACCAGGGCCTAGTTTAGGTGAATTATTAGCAAGAGTTGAGCAATTAGTTTTGGATGGTCAACTTAAAAATAATAGCCGAGACCTACAAGCCTATGCTATAGAGCAATTATCAATGAATGAAAGAGTGAAGTAGATGCAAACTTTGCGAGTCGAGCACTTAACTAAAACTTATGGAGAAAAAACATTATTTGAAGATTTAAATTTCATTATTAATGAGGGCGATCGAATCGGACTTATTGGGACCAATGGCTCAGGTAAGACAACATTATTAAATGCATTAAGTCAAATTGATCCAGCTGACCAAGGAGATTTGATTTGTCCTAATGATTATCGGATTGGCTATTTAATGCAACAACCTCAACTGGATGAGCAAAAAAGTGTATTAGACGCAGTGTTTGATGGAGCTGCACCTGTTTTTCAAACTATTCGTGCTTATGAACAAGCGGTGGAAGCTTATGGTCAAAATCCAGACGATAAAAAATGCGAACAACGTTACATCAAAGCTGAAGCCTTAATGAATCAAGAAGATGCTTGGAATGCAGAAAGTGATGTGAAGATGATTTTGACGCAACTTCATATTACGGATCTGACACAACAAGTAGCTAGTCTTTCTGGTGGACAAAAGAAACGAGTAGGACTAGCGCAAGTTTTATTACAAGCACCAGATTTATTGATATTAGATGAACCAACTAACCATTTGGATTTCGATTCAATTGCATGGTTGGAAGGCTATTTGGCTAATTATAAGGGAGCCTTGTTAGTTGTAACTCATGATAGATACTTTCTTGATCGTTTAGCAACACAAATTATGGAATTATCATTTGGTAAGCTATACACTTACAGTGGCAATTACCAAGACTTTGTTAGCCAAAAAGCACAACGTGTTGAGCGTGAATTGATTCAAGAACATAAACAACAGCAACTTTATAAAAAAGAATTAGCTTGGATGCGTACAGGAGCTAAGGCACGTACAACTAAACAACAAGCACGTATTAATCGTTTCGAAGAGCTAGAAGGAAATTTAAATAAAGTTCAAGTTGATGGTAATGTTCAAATTGATTTGGCACAAAGCCGATTAGGTAAAAAAGTTTTGGAATTACAAAATGCAAGCTTAAAAATTGCAACGCACCAAATTATTAAAGATTTTGACTTATTGGTTAAAGCCGGAGATCGAATTGGGATTACAGGGGTTAATGGTGCAGGAAAATCAAGTTTTTTGAATGCTTTAGCAGGTAAGTTAAGTCTTGATCAAGGACAATTAATCGTAGGTGAAACGGTTAAATTGGCATATTATCAACAACAAACAGAACCAATTCCAGAAGATAAACGTATGATTAACTATTTAAATGAAATCGGTCAAGATATCGTTGATAAGAATGGTGAAAGAATCAGTACGACGCAACTTTTAGAACGATTCTTATTTCCACGATTCATGCACGGAACGTTGATTCGTAAGCTTTCTGGTGGAGAAAAACGGCGCTTATATTTATTAAAGCTCTTGATGCAACAACCAAATGTTTTGTTGTTAGACGAGCCGACTAATGATTTAGATATTGCAACATTAACGGTATTAGAAGATTATCTTGAAAATTTTAATGGAACGGTAATTACTGTGTCGCATGATCGTTATTTCTTGGATAAGGTAGCAGATGAATTACTAGTCTTTGAAGGTCAAGCTAAGATTGAACGTTTTATAGGTTTGTTTAGTGATTATCTTAAAAGACAACAAACTAACGAAAAGGTTCAAACAACTCAAATAAAAAAACAGGTTCAAGAAAAACCGGCAAAACAGCAGGTGAAAACCAAATTAACCTATGCTGAAAAGATTGAATATGCTAAGCTAGAAGAAGAAATCGAACAATTAGAGCAAAAGCAAGCCGAATTAACTATGCAGATGAATACTGCTAAAGGTGACGATTATGCTTTATTAGGCGATTTACAGCGTCAAATTGACGAATGTCAACAACAGGCAGAAGAAAAAATGTTACGCTGGGAAGAATTAGGGCAGTATGTGGAATAAATAAGGGAGTGTTTTAGATGGCGATTTTAGAAGAACCATATTTGCAGTTAATCCGAGATATTTTAAATCACGGAACTTTAAAAACAGATCGTACCAATACAGGGACTAAAAGTTTGTTTGGTTATCAAATGCGTTTTGATTTGAGTCAAGGTTTTCCGTTATTAACAACTAAACGTGTACCTTTTGGATTGATTAAAAGTGAATTGTTATGGTTTTTACGTGGTGATACGAATATTCAATATTTATTAAAGCATAATAATCACATTTGGGATGAATGGGCATTTAAAAATTGGGTAAATAGTGCTCAATATCAGGGCCCAGATATGCAAGATTTTGGTTTGCGTTCACAAAAAGATCCTGAGTTTGCTGAGATTTATCATGAACAAAAAGATATTTTTTGTCAAAAAATTGTATCTGATGATGAATTTGCACAAAAATACGGTAATTTAGGTGATGTTTATGGTGCACAATGGCGTCATTGGAAGACTAGTCAAGGACAAACAATCGATCAAATTAAAGATGTAATTGAAATGATTAAAACAACGCCAGATTCGCGGCGTTTGATTGTCACAGCTTGGAATCCAGAAGATGTACCAACCAGTGCTTTACCACCATGTCATAGTCTTTTTCAATTTTATGTAGCGGATAATAAGTTGAGCTGTCAGTTATATCAAAGAAGTGGGGATGTCTTTTTAGGTGTCCCGTTCAACATTGCAAGTTATGCTTTGTTGACACATCTGATTGCACGCGAAACAGGCTTACAAGTTGGTGAATTTGTGCATACTTTAGGTGATGCTCATATTTATAGCAATCATTTTGAACAAGTTAAAGAGCAATTAACACGAAAGCCACAAGATGCACCAACTTTATGGTTAAATCCAACTAAAAAAGCAGTTTTAGACTTTGAGATGGATGACATTAAGGTTGAAAATTATCAACCTGCACCGGCAATTAAAGCGCCGGTAGCAGTTTAGGAGGCCAGCATGTTAGGATTTATTTGGGCGCAAGATCAAGCAGGACATATCGGCTATCAGGGTAAACTTCCGTGGCATTTACCCTCTGATTTAGCCTACTTTAAACAAGTAACTGCCAGTCATCCGATGATTATGGGTAAAAAAACATTTGCAAGTTTTCCTGGGCTGTTATCGAATAGGTTACATGTGATTTTGACGCATGATGTGACACTTGCTGATAAATATGCGAATAATAAGCAAGTCTGTGTACTAAATAGTAAAGCTAAATTGGATGAATGGCTGGCTGAACATGCTGCTGAATTATGTTATATCATTGGTGGGGCTTCTTTGTTTGAACAATATAAAGATCAAGTAGATCTGCTATACGTCACACAAATTGCAGCAACATTTGAAGGTGATACTAAGATGCCTACTTTAAATTATGATGAATTTGAGTTGATTGAACAAAAATCAGGGAAAATCGATGAAAAAAATCATTATCCACATGAGTTTTTGGTTTATCGGCGCAAGTAAAAAAAGACTTTCTTACTTTTTTGATTTATACTTTTTTACTGGATCATCCAGTAAAAAAGTACATATCAGCTAGTAAGAAAGTTTTTTAGTTTACCAGTAAAATAAATCCAAGAATCCAGCTTAAAAGAGCAAAAAGTTCGAAAAAATTACCGAATAATGTAGTTTTAGAAAAGTTTTGCAAACAAAAACTCAAACTGCCTAAAATTAAAGCACTTATTAACCAAATCGAAACTATCTGTAATTGCCAAGTTAAAATAATAAAATTACTACTAAATAACAAGAGACCACTGATTATACCATAAATAGGGTGGCAATTAGGCCAAATACTTTTAAAGATTGTGCGCAATATACTCCAGATTAAGCTTAAACCAAAAAAGCACCATCCCCAAGCATTCAAGCTTAGTCCAAAGTTAAGTATAAAAAAACAACTACTGATAAAAAAACAACCAAAGGCTAGACTTAGGAGGCTAAACACATGATAAGCTTTGGTTTTTGCTAAAGAATTAGCAAGGATTTTTAATCCAAAATAACAACATCCAAAACCCAATTGTAAACTAGCTGCAATAATCAGACTAGTAGAAGAATTAGTAGTTTTTAAAAGCCAGATATTTAACCAAA
Organism: uncultured Lactobacillus sp.; assembly: GCA_905204935.1. Taxonomy (GTDB): domain Bacteria; phylum Bacillota; class Bacilli; order Lactobacillales; family Lactobacillaceae; genus Ligilactobacillus. The sequence continues at coordinate 23,169 of CAJLBJ010000024.1, read as the reverse complement.
TATTAAAACCTAAACAACAGGTAGCACAAAAACAGTTAAATAATTGATTAAATAAATTTTGTGGTTTAGTCATATTAACACTCCTTTAAAAAAGAGTTAATCTTCTCTTAAGCTCTGTATAAGGCTTTAAGTCAATTGTAGCATACTAGAGGTTTTTGCGGTAAAATTATTAAAAGTTAGATTTTAAAGTTAGGAAAGATTAAAGTGAAACATCTTAAAAGCAGTCTTATTTTTATTGTTAGTTTAGTATGTTTAACCTTAGTGTTTTTAGGGGGATTATTTTTATTTTTTAAACCGCATCAAGAACTAAGCTCAAATTTTGCATCCCCACAAAAGGAAAAAAGAATTTCTCTAGTAGCAATTGGGGATTCGTTGACACATGGAGTTGGTGATACAACAAATAAAGGTGGCTATGTATATTTGATAAAAAAACGATTACAAAAAGAAGATTATCAAGTTCAAACTGCCAATTTTGGTAAAACTGGTGATCGTAGTGATCAAATTCAAACACGAATTGAACAACAAGCAAATATTCAAAAAAAGTTAAAAAAAGCAGATGTAATTACTTTGACCGTTGGTGGTAATGATTTAATGAAAGTTTTACAGGATAATTTTTTATTGTTAGCATCTAACCAACTAGATAGTGCAATGCCTAAAGCTGAAAAAAAATATCAAAAATCACTGACAGATTTACTATCAAAAATTCGTAGTTATAACAAAAAAGCACCAATATTCTTATTTAGTATTTATAACCCATTTTATGTTTATTTTCCGCAAATAACTGACTTGCAAAAATATACTAACCGCTGGAATCAAATTGCGCAAAATGTGGGTGAAAGTACAAAAGAAGTGTATTTTGTCGATATTAATCAACAACTTTCACAAGGACAATATTTGAAACAATCTAAGCAAAAATTGAAACAAACAACGCCTGTTGATTTGACGAAAATATCTAGTGATAAACTTGAAAATATTTTAACTAACCAAGAAGAAAAAAATAACTACTTATCAAGTGCTGATCATTTCCATCCTAATTTAAAAGGTTACAAATACATGGCTTCACAGTTGTATCAAGTTATGCAAGCTAATAAAGATAAGTGGCAAAAGGAGTAACGAAATGCAAACACGTAAACAAAATAAGATTTTGAAAAAGAAAATAAATCCATGGAAGTGGGCTTTTATTGTATTATTAGCTTTGATACTTGCAACTGGAGCGTTCATTTGGCTTAAGGTGACGATGCCAAGTAATGATCAAATACAGATTCAAAAAAGTGCTACACAATTAATAAAGGCACAACAAACGGCGGATATAGATGTATCGATGAATAAAGAACAGCTCAATGCTGCAATTAATTATTATTTAGCTAAAAAAGAAAAAAAGGGTATTAAATATCGTTTTTTACTAGATAAATCGGCAATTTTGATGGGAACAACAAAAATTTTAGGGAAAGATGTATCTTTTACTTTATATACGCAACCTAAATTAGATAAAGAAGGTAACATTATGCTTAAAGCAAAGTCAGTAGCAATTGGCTCATTGAATGCACCGCCTAGTTTTATCTTAGGTTACATCAAAGGAAATTATGACCTAGGTCAAGGAGTGCGTATCAATACTAAAAAAGAGACAATCACACTAGACTTAAATAAACTTGTTGAAAAACAAGGTCTTACAGTAAAAGGCCAAGAACTTGATTTAAATAAAGATAAATTTTTATTTAAAGTTTCGATACCATTAGAGTAATCAAGGAGATTAAAAATGAAAAGACAATCTTTTTATCAGTATTTAATGACTCAAAGAGATCCTAATGCAATTGATGAAATAGCACAATTTGCTAATAATGCTTTTTATGATCAAAGTTTTCCTAAACAAGCAAGTGAGTATGAAGAAGTTTCAGCTTATCTAGAATTAAATGCAGGCTATTTGCCAAGTATGTCGGTATTTGACGATGCTTGGCATAATTATCTTGAAAAATTAGCTTAGATATCAAAGAGGAATTTTTATGCGAAAAGAAAGGCGAAATACTAAAAAATATAGTCTGGGGGTAGTAGTACTAATTGGGGTATTAGCTCTTTTTATAGGAGCAAGTGGAATGTATTGGTTATTAAATGATCAATTAAATGCTTTACAAAAAACAAATAAATCGTTAGCAAAAATTAGTACAGTTTATCAAGCCATTTCAGATAATTACTATCAAGATGTTAAAGCTAATAAATTAACCGATAGTGCGATTGAGGGGATGGTAAAAAGCTTAGATGATCAATACTCAGAGTATTTAGACAAACAGGCAACAAAAAATCTTAATGAAACTATTTCTAGTAGTTTTGTAGGCATTGGTGTCGAAGTTACTAAGGATGATCAAGGAGTTAAAATTACAGCAATCACACCCAATTCACCTGCGCAAACAGCAGATTTACAAAAAGGGGATATCATTTTAAAAATCGATGGTAAAAAAATTGATAATAAAAGTTTAAATCAAGTTACTAAATTGATTAAGGGAAAGGCTAATACTGAAGTTAAAATGACGTTTAAGCGTCAAGATAAAATATTAACTAAAACACTAATGCGTAAAGAAATTAATGTAGCAACCGTAAATGGTTTTATTGATTCAAACGATAAACAAGTTGGTTATATTCAGATTACTAGTTTTTCGAAACGAACAACACAAGAGTTTAAAACTATGATTAAGAAATTACGAAAATCAGGTGCTAAAAAATGGATTATTGATGTGCGGGATAATCCAGGTGGCTTGCTAGATCAGGCCTTGAATTTATCATCGATGTTTTTGAAAGACGGTAAAACAATTATGCAAATTGAAGATAAACAAGGTCAAAAGCAAGTATACAAAGCACAAGCGAAGTATGATAAAGGGTTTAAGATTTTTGAACCAACCACGGTTTTGATTAATGGAAATTCAGCTAGTGCTGCTGAAATATTCGCAGGAGCCTTGAAACAAAGTGCGCATGTTAAGTTGGTAGGAACTAAGTCTTTTGGGAAAGGGACAGTACAAACTACTATACCATTTAAAGATCAAACAGAGCTTAAATTAACAATTGCAAAATGGTTAACACCTAAGGGAAATTGGATTCATCATAAAGGCTTACAACCAGACATAACCGCAAATAGCACGGTTTTTACCACCCAAGGTGTAATAAATGGTAATTATCAGCTTGGCGATGAAAGTCTTCAAGTTTGTATTTTACAAAAAATCTTAGCAGATTTGGGCTATACAGTAACAGTGAATGGGACTTTTGATGAAACGACCAAAAATGTTGTAGCACAGTTTCAACAAGAAAATAAACTGCAAGAAAATGGGAAAATAACGCAAACAACTTTAAATGTAATATTAGCTAAGTATCGTCTTCTTAAAGATACAGCATATCAAAAAGCAATTAATTTGTTAAAATAAATAGATAAAACACATCGTTTTTTACGATGTGTTTTTGTCATATCTAGTAAAAATATGTATACTAGTGAGTGAAAATAAATTTATTCAGTGAAGGTAATAAAATGCAAAAAATGAAAAAGATTAGATTTGGTTATTGGATTCCATTGATCTTTTGTGCTGTTTGTTTGGCGTTATTTATTCGTTTATTTGTACTGGTTCCTTTACAAGTTGAAGGAGATTCAATGGAACCAACCTTGCATAATCGTGATGAAGTATTAGTTAGACATTTTGGTAAAATCAAGCGTTTTGATATTGTTGTAATTAAAATGCCGAGCGGTGAAACTTATATAAAGCGCGTAATTGGCTTGCCTGGTGAGAAAATCGAATATAAAGATGATAAACTTTATGTTGATGGTAAATATATTCCTGAAAAGTTTTTGGAACCATTGGATTTAGATACCAAACAAACATATACTTCGGATTTTACCTTAAAAGATTTGTTAAATGTAGATACAGTACCTGAAGGTAGATATTTTGTTTTAGGCGATAACCGGCGAATAAGCAAAGATTCGCGAACTTTTGGTGCAGTAAAAACAGAATGGATTCAAGGACAGGCTGTTTTGACATATTGGCCGTTAAAAAATTTTAGTTGGCTGTAACTTATAATAAATATTCGAAGAATATGAAGTGTAGCACAAACAACTGCATAAAATCTCGCTTTTTGACAGAAATATAAGAATACATTTACATTGTATATCAGAATTTTCTTTTGACATTTGTCACAAAAGAATGTATTATATGTCTTGAAAGCGCTAATAATCTATTACTTTTAAACACCCAAGGAGGTTAGTTATGGAAAAAATGGTTATGAAAGAATGGGAAGGCTTTAAAGCTGGTAGATGGCAAAGAGAAATTAATACCTTAGACTTCATTAAGCAAAATTATACTGAATATACAGGTGATGATAGCTTTTTAGAAAAAGCCGCTCCATCAACAGAAAAATTATGGAATAAGTTACAAGAGTTATTTGAAGTACAACACGAAAAAAATGGCGTGTATAACATGGATAATAATATCCCTGCAACAATTACTTCACATAAACCAGGTTATTTAATTAAAGAAGAAGAAAAAATTGTTGGTTTGCAAACTGACGAACCATTGAAGCAAGCATTTATGCCATTTGGTGGGATTAACATGGCTAACAAAGCACTTGTTTCTAATGGTTATGAAACTGACGATGAAATGACATTTATCTTTAACAAATGGCGTAAGACACATAACCAAGGTGTGTTTGATGCTTATACAGATGAAATGCGTTTAGCACGTAAAAACAAGATTATTACAGGTTTACCAGATGCTTATGGTCGTGGCCGTATCATCGGCGATTACCGTCGGGTAGCTTTATATGGTATTGACTACTTGATGGAACAAAAGAAAAAAGACTGGAGCTTGATTGGTAATAAGGTAATGACAGACGATGTAATTCGTTTGCGTGAAGAAGTTACTGAACAATATCGTGCTTTAGCTGATATGAAAGAAATGGCAGCTTCATATGGTTACGATATTTCTAAACCAGCAACTAATGCTAAAGAAGCTATCCAATGGCTTTACTTTGGTTATTTAGCAGCTATCAAATCACAAAACGGTGCTGCAATGTCAATCGGTCGTATTTCCGCATTCTTAGATATTTATATTCAACGTGATTTAGATCGTGGTTTGATCACTGAATTTGAAGCACAAGAATTAATCGATCATTTAATCATGAAATTACGTATGGTTAAATTTGCACGTACTCCAGAATACAACCAATTATTCTCTGGCTTCCCAATTTGGGCAACATTATCAATTGCAGGGATGAATATCGATGGCCGTTCCTTAGTAACTAAAAATGATTTCCGTATCTTGCATACTTTAATCAACATGGGACCATCCCCAGAACCAAACTTGACTGTTTTATATTCTTCACGCTTACCAAAAGGCTTTAGAACATATGCAGCTAAGATTGCGCGCCAAACATCATCAATCCAATTTGAAAATGATGATTTGTTAAGACAATACTGGGGTTCTGATGACGCAGCGATTGCATGTTGTGTGTCTGCAACTGTTATCGGTAAAGATATGCAATTCTTCGGTGCTCGTGCTAACTTGGCTAAAGCTGTTTTGTATGCAATTAACGGTGGGGTTGATGAAATCACCAAGATGCAAGTTGGCCCACGCTTTAGACCAATGGAAGGCGATACGCTTGATTATGATGAATTTATCGAACGCTACAAGGATATCATGGATTGGTTAGCTGAATTATATGTAAATACTTTAAATGTAATTCACTACATGCATGATAAGTATGCTTATGAAGCTCCACAATTGGCTTTGATGGATACGCATTTGAAACGGACCTTTGCAACAGGGATTGCTGGTATTTCTCATGCGGCTGATTCCTTGATGGCGATTAAACATGGTAATGTTAAGGTTATCCGCGATGAAGATGGCATTGCTGTTGACTATATTCCACAAAACGAATTCCCAACTTATGGTAATGACAACGATGAAGCTGATGAAGCAGCAAACTGGATTTTAGAATACTTCATGAGCCAAATCAAACGTCAACACACATACCGTAATTCAACTCCAACCTTGTCATTATTGACAATTACTTCAAACGTTGTTTATGGTAAGAACACAGGTAACACTCCTGATGGTCGTCGTGCGGGTAAACCACTTGCTCCAGGGGCAAATCCAAGTTATCATGATGGTAAGTTCTTAGGTGAAAAGAATGGCTTGCTTGCATCCTTAAACTCAACAGCTAAGTTAAACTATGCATGTGCATTAGATGGAATTTCTGATACACAAACAATCAATCCAGGCGCTTTGGGCCGGACTGATGATGAAGACATGCAAATTGATAACTTACGTAACGTGTTAGATGGTTACTTCGATAAGGGTGGTTACCACCTAAACGTTAACGTCTTTGGGCGTGAATTGTTAGAAGAAATGGACAAGGATATTGATAATCCTAAGTATGCTAACTTCACTATTCGTGTTTCTGGTTATGCAGTTCGCTTTAGAGATTTGACACCAGAACAACGCCGTGACGTTATTTCTAGAACTGATCATCGTATGATGTAAGATAAGTGATTGATAGACCGAGTAAAACAGTGTTTTACTCGGTTTTTTTGTTTTGTAAAAAGAACTTTAACCAGAAATGATTAATTAAATCCGTTTTTTGACAAGGAGCAAAAAAATAAAAATAAATAAGTTATACTTAATAAATTAAGATGTAGCTAAAAAATCTGTTTTTTGGGGAAAAGATGAATTTAATTGAGATTAATGATTTAAAAAAGAAATATGGTACTAAAGAAGTTTTGAAGGGGTTATCTTTAAGATTAGCATTGGGTAAAGTTTATACGCTACTTGGAAAAAATGGGGCGGGTAAAACAACTTTTATTAGTATTTTGCTTAAACTTATTAAAGAAGATTCCGGTGAAATTAAAAATAATTTGAATATTAAAAACGAAGTTGGAGTTGTTTTTCAAGAAGATTATTTTCCAAAAGATTTAAGTGTTAATGATTTAATTAAATTACAAGCTTCATTTTTTAAGCAAAAAGTCAATATTGATGAGCTTTTGACAAAATTTGATCTAATAAAAGAAAAAAAGCAAAAAACGGCGACACTTTCGAGCGGACAAAAGCGAAAACTTTCATTCTTACTTGCGACCTTGTCTGACCCTAAGTTATTAATTTTAGATGAACCAACAGCTGGCATGGATTATGATAGTGTAGAAAAGTTTGTAAAACAAATTAAACAATTAAAAGCGCAAGGCAAGACCATTTTGTTAATCACGCATGATTTATATCAGATTAAATCTTTTGTTGATTATATTTTATTGCTAAATGATGGAGTATTTGAAGAAAGTGTTGCAATCGACGTATTTATTGCTGAAGAATTGTATGAAATTCCTAAGAAACTGATAGATAATTTACCAAAAACAGAAGAAATTTTTTATTTAACTGAGCAAAGCGTGGATATGGTTTGGTAAAATTGCGAAAAATTTTAGACAATTATCCAAAAGTTTTAATTAAAACTAGAAGTTCAGGTCACATTTTTAGTTAGATTATTGAAATTAATTAAGTTTAGGCTTTGATTTTGCCTAAACTTTTTTGTTTAAATGAAGTTGGAAAATTTATTTTAAAAATCAAAAAAGCTAAAAACATGTTACAATGGTACTTGATTACTTTATTTTTTTAAAAATTTAATTTCTAACTAATAATTAATGAAGGGATGATGAAACGATGGCAACTATTCAATGGTTTCCGGGCCATATGGCAAAGGCCTTACGTCAAGTTAAAGAAAATCTTAAAGCAGTCGATGTTGTTTTAGAATTAGTCGATGCAAGGTTACCAGAATCTTCGCGTAATCCTCAGTTAGCTGAATTATTAAATGATAAAATGTCGTTACTTGTTTTAACTAAGATGGATTTAGCAGACCCTAAGCAAACTAAAGCGTGGGTTAACTACTATGAAAGTTGCGGTCAACCAGCAATTGCAGTTAATAGCAATCAAGGAGCTTTAAAAATCATTGAAAAAAAATTAATGAGTATGTTAGCCGATAAAATTGCTAAAAGACAGGCACGTGGAATTAATAATCAAACCATTCGGGCGATGTGTGTAGGGATTCCTAATGTCGGAAAATCAACGCTCTTAAATCGATTAGTCAAAAAAAATGTTGCCCAAGTTGGTAATAAACCAGGGGTGACTAAATCTCAACAATGGCTAAAAGCTGGTAAAGAATTACAGTTGTTAGATACTCCAGGGGTATTATGGCCAAAATTCGAAGATGAGTTAGTTGGTAAAAAATTAGCTTTAACCGGTGCAATCAAAGATACGCTTTATCATAAAGATGATGTGGCATTGTATTCCTTAGAACATTTTATTGCAACTAATCCTGGGGCACTTACAGAACGTTACCGTTTGACACAACAACAATTACAAGAGCCAGTGGTTGATATTTTGTTAATGTTGACGCAAAAATTTGGCTTTAAAGATGATTACGAACGTGCAAGTGAACGATTGATTATTGAAATTCGTAAAGGTAAATTAGGCTGTTATACTTTAGATAAAGTTCCAGTTAATGCAAGCAAGTTAAAGGATTAGGAAAAATGACAAAATTAACGATTAAACAAGTTAAAGAATTACTAGCAAGTACACCTAGTCAACAAGAGTTAGAATTGTTAGCAAGCGATGAACGTAAAGGAGTGCAAACTCAATTACAAAGTTACTATAAAAAACAAGCACAACTAGCTCAAAAACAAGAACAGTTTGCCAAACGTTTGACATTAGAACGTCAGTTATGGCAACAAGACATTGATTATATTGCAGGCATTGATGAAGTTGGACGTGGCCCATTAGCTGGTCCAGTGGTAAGTGCAGCAGTTATTTTGCCGCATGATTTTAATCTAGTTGATGTTAATGATTCTAAGCAATTATCTGAAAAAAAACGCGAAGAACTTTATTTAAAAATTTTAGAAGTAGCTGTGAGTGTTTCGATTGGCATTGCGGACAATCAACTGATTGATGATATTAATATTTATCAAGCTACTAGACAAGCCATGAAGCAAGCTGTTGAAAATTTAAGTGTACAACCACAACATTTATTAATTGATGCAATGCAAATTGATAGTCAAATCCCTCAAGACAAGTTAATTAAAGGTGATGCTAAATCAGCTTCAATTGCAGCAGCAAGTATTGTAGCTAAAGTTTATCGAGATCACTTGATGACTTTTTATGATCGTCTTTATCCTGGTTATGATTTTGCTAAAAATGATGGCTACGGGACCAAAAATCATTTGGCAGGTTTAGAAAGCTTAGGAATAACGCCAATTCATCGCTTAACTTTTGAACCAATTAAATCAAAATACATGTTTTAAGTGTTTTTTTGCGTATTTTATGATGGAAAATAATACGCAAAAGGACGTGACATATTAAATGAAAGAAAGAGACTTTTTGGTACGCTTGCATCTTTGTCCAGGAATTGGTTTAAGTGGGGAATATAAGCTTTATCAATTTTATCAAAAATTTACACGCCTACCAACGCCAATAGAGTTACAGGTTTTATTAAATTATACGGCTAAACAAGCTCAAAACTTTTATGATGCTTTTAAAAGTGAGCAATTAACGCAAAAAGTGGCTTTAAATATCACTAATAGTCAGGTGTTAACAATTGTAGATGAACAATATCCACTTCAATTAAAAGAAATATATCAGCCGCCTTTAGTGCTATTTTGCAAAGGTGATTTGAAATTGTTACAAACACCTATGTTAGCGATTGTTGGAGCAAGACAGATGAGTTCTTATGCTACACAAGTATTAGAAAGTTTTATGCCTAAATTAGCGATGAAGCTAACAATTGTAAGTGGTTTGGCTCAAGGAGTAGATAGTTTAGCTCAAAATTTAACACTAAAAAATTATGGTAAGACAATTGCGGTAATTGGAACGGGTTTAAATATTTCTTATCCCAAGAGTAATGCTTTTTTACAACAAGAAATTGGCAAAAAAGGGTTACTTCTTAGTGAATATGGTTTAGATGAAAAACCATTGCGGTTTCATTTTCCATATCGCAATCGTATTATTGCTGGATTAGCTCAAGCTACGCTGGTTGTTGAAGCCAGACATAAAAGTGGCAGTCTAATTACTGCTAATTTAGCTTTACAAGAGAATCGAGATGTTTTGGCAATTCCAGGATCACTATATCAACCTTTGTCTGAAGGATGTAATGAATTGATTCAAGCTGGGGCTAAATTGATACTTACACCGCAAGATATAATAGAAGAATTTTCAAATTACTTGACAAACTTCAATAAAATAGAATAACATGATAACGATTTTAATATATAAAATGAATAAATAACAAAGGAGTTGGGTTAGTTGCCTAAATCCCCTACAACAACTAAAAAAACAACGACTCGTAAAAAGAGTACTACTAAAAAGAACTTAGTCATTGTTGAATCACCTTCAAAGGCTAAAACAATTGAAAAATATTTAGGTTCACGCTATAAGGTTATGGCCAGTTTAGGTCATATTCGTGATTTGCCTAAGAGCACCATGGGTATTGATGTTGAAAATAATTATGAGCCACATTATATTTCAATTCGTGGTAAAGGTGAAATTATTAAAGAATTACGCAAAGAAGCTAAAAAAGCAGCACACGTTTATTTGGCAGCCGATCCGGACCGTGAAGGTGAAGCTATTGCTTGGCACTTGTCGTATCTTTTAGGTTTAGATCCTAAAGATAAAAATCGTGTGGTTTTCAACGAAATTACTAAAGATGCAGTTAAAAACGCCTTTAAAACACCGCGAGCAATCGATATGAATTTAGTTGATGCTCAACAAGCAAGACGTGTTTTGGATCGATTGGTTGGTTATTCAATCTCACCATTATTATGGGCGAAGGTCAAAAAAGGCTTGTCAGCTGGACGTGTCCAATCAATTGCACTTAATTTAATTATTAAGCGTGAAAATGAAATTAAGGCGTTTATCCCTGAAGAATATTGGACCTTAGATGCACAGTTTAAAAAAGATAAAAGTAGTTTTGAAGCTAGCTTTTATGGTTTAGATGGGAAAAAATCTGAATTAAAAAATAATGATGAAGTGCAAGCAGTGTTGGCTAAGCTTGATAAAAAACAGCCGTTTATAGTAGCAGAGGTTGAAAAAAAGGAACGTAAACGTCAACCTGCCTTACCATTTACAACTTCCACGATGCAACAAGTTGCTAATAATGTCTTGAAGTTTAAGACACAAAAGACAATGATGATAGCGCAACAACTATATGAAGGAATTAGTATTGGTCGTGGGGGCGCTGTTGGTTTGATTACGTATATGCGTACTGATTCAACACGTATCTCAGATGTAGCTAAACATGAAGCGGCTGAATATATTCATGATACTTACGGTGAACAGTATGCTGCTGTCAAGCCACGTAAAGGAAAAATCTCGGAAGGTGCACAAGATGCACACGAGGCTATCCGTCCGTCATCTGTATTAAGAACACCAGAGTCATTAGAAAAATATTTAACTAAAGATCAGCTAAAATTATATTCATTAATTTGGTCACGATTTGTTGCTAGTCAGATGACACCAGCTGTTATTGATACTATGCGAGTTGATTTGGAACAAAACGGTGTAACCTATCGTGCAAATGGCTCAAAGCTTAAATTTGATGGTTTTACTAAGGTCTACGCTGAAGCTAAACGCAAAGATAATATTTTGCCAGAATTAGCCCAAGGTGATGAAGTGATGATGGATAAAAATCAAGCTAATCAACATTTCACCTTGCCACCGGCACGTTATACGGAAGCTACCTTAATCAAAACTTTGGAAGAAAAAGGTGTGGGGCGTCCTTCAACTTATGCCCCAACATTAAATACGATTCAAAAGCGTTATTATGTTAAATTAGTTACACGTAAATTTGAACCAACTGAATTAGGTGAAATCGTCAATTCAATGATTGAAGAATGTTTCCCAGATATTTTAAATATTAATTTCACAGCGCAATTAGAAGATCGATTAGATGAAATTGAAGAAGGTAAACAAGAGTGGGTAAGACTGATTGACGAGTTTTATCAACCATTTGCTAAAGATGTTCAACTAGCTGAAAGTAAGTTAGAAAAAGTTAAGATTAAAGATGAACCAGCCGGAATTGATTGTGAGATTTGTGGGGCTCCGATGGTTATTAAAATGGGTAAGTATGGCAAGTTTTATGCTTGCAGTCGGTTCCCAGACTGTCGTAATACTAAAGCAATTACTAAAGAGATTGGTGTGACTTGCCCAGTTTGTCATAAAGGACAAATTATTGAACGAAAAACCAAGAAAAATCGTCTCTTTTATGGTTGTGAAAATTATCCTGAATGTGAGTTTATTTCTTGGGATAAACCAGTTGGTCGTGATTGTCCTAAATGTGGTCACTATCTCGTATACAAAAAGGTTAAAAAGGGTTTACAAGTTAAATGTCCAAATGATGATTATCAAGAAGCAATTCAAGGTGAATAAAGTAAATATTGAGGAGAAACTTAATGGAAAAAATAGTTAATGTTATCGGGGCTGGCTTGGCAGGAAGTGAAGCGGCTTGGCAAATCGCTAATCGTGGCGTGAAGGTGCGCTTATATGAAATGCGTCCCCAAAAATCAACACCAGCGCACCATACAGGAAATTTTGCAGAGTTAGTTTGTACAAATTCTTTGCGAGCTAATCAATTAACTAACGCAGCGGGACTTTTAAAAGAAGAAATGCGTCAATTGAATTCTTTAATTATGAAAGCTGCTGATGCAAATAGTGTACCTGCAGGTGGAGCGTTGGCTGTTGATCGTGAGGGATTCTCTGGTGCTGTGACACAAGCATTGCAAGAACATCCAAATGTAGAGATTGTTTGTGAGGAATTAACTGCTTTACCAGAAGGATTAAGTGTTGTAGCCACTGGTCCATTGACGGCAGAAGGTTTAGCAAAAGACATCAAGCAATTTATGGGTGATGATGGCTTGTATTTTTATGATGCGGCTGCTCCAATTTTAGAAAAATCATCACTTGATATGGATAAGGTTTACTTGAAATCACGTTATGATAAAGGCGATGCAGCTTATTTAAACTGTCCGATGACAGAAGAAGAATTTAAAGCTTTTTATCATGAATTGATCAATGCGCAAACGGCCGAACTTCATGAATTCGAAGATGAAAAATTCTTTGAAGGCTGCATGCCTATCGAAGAAATGGCCTCACGTGGTGAAAAAACTATGCTTTTTGGTCCGCTAAAACCAGTCGGCTTAGAAGATCCGCGAACAGGAAAAGAGCCATTTGCGGTAGTTCAATTGCGTCAAGATAATGCGGCTGGAGATTTGTATAATATTGTTGGTTTCCAGACTCATCTAAAATGGGGTGAACAAAAGCGTGTCTTTTCAATGATTCCTGGTTTAGAAAATGCTCGTTTTGTTCGTTATGGGGTAATGCATCGCAACACATATTTGCGTTCACCTCAAATGATGGAACAAACATATCAAACTAAAAAGCGACCAGATTTATTGTTTGCTGGACAAATGACAGGAGTAGAAGGTTACGTTGAAAGTGCAGCAAGTGGACTTTATGCTGGAATTAATGCAGCGTTATTGGCACAAGAAAAAGCGCCAGTGATTTTCCCAGAAGAAACAATGATGGGAGCAATGGCATATTATATTACGCATGCAAATAAAGATAATTTCCAACCTATTAATGCCAACTTTGGAATTATTCGACCATTGGGTAAACGAGTTCGAGACAAACGTGAACGTAATATGCAACTTTCGCAACGAGCCTTGGATGAATTGGCAAAATTCAAAGCAAATAAATTAGACTAGTCAAAGAGGTGTGATTTGTTTAATCACACCTTTTTTTAAGTTATGCTAAGGAAAAGCATAAAGAGCTTGACTAACTTTGACCTATATAAGAGAATGTTAATTGAAAGGCGGAGTGCAGATGTCTCTTGAACAACATTGGATTAGTGATTTTAAACGTTATTTACAAGTTGAACGACAGTATTCAGGTGAAACTTTGAAAGCTTATGGCGAGGATTTGGAATTGTTTAAGCGGTTCTTGTTAGAAAATGGAGGCGCTCAGTCCTTTGCTGATGTTTCAAATTTTGATGTACATGTTTATATGGGTTATTTGTATGATCAACAGTATAAAACAACAACTATTTCACGGATGGTTTCGAGTTTGCGTTCTTTTTATCGCTTTTTAATGAAAAATGAGTACGTTAATGATAATCCATTTGCCTACGTTCAGCTTAAGCGACAACCACGATCCTTACCGCATTTCTTCTATGAAAAAGAAATGAATGCGCTTTTTGAAGCGACTAGGGGAGATGATTGGCGGTCTTTGCGAGATTATGCTTTGTTGGAAAGTTTATATGCAACAGGAATGCGGGTTAGTGAATGCACAGGATTGACTATAAAAGATATTGATTTTAGTACGCAAACAATGCTATTACATGGTAAAGGTTCTAAGGATCGCTATGTTCCTTTCGGCCGTTTTTGTAAGGATGCTTTGCTAGTTTATTTTGAACAAGTACGTACACCTTTGATGACTAAACATCAACAATGTCACGATTACGTTTTCGTTAATCAACATGGAGCGCCATTAACCGCGGCTGGAGTCGCCTATATTTTAAATCAAATTGTTAAGCGAAGTTCTTTGACAACGACGATTCATCCTCATGAATTACGGCATACTTTTGCGACGCATTTAATGAGTAATGGTGCTGATTTACGCGCAGTTCAAGAGTTATTAGGACACAGTAGCTTATCGACAACACAAATTTATACACATGTTACCCCCGAACATTTGCAAAGGGATTATCGTAAGTATTTTCCTAGAGCATAGTTTTGAGGCAAAATTTTAAGGAGGAAAAACAATGCCTATTTCATTTCACGCGACTACCATTTGTGCAGTTCGCCATAATGGTCATTTAGCGATGGCAGGCGATGGTCAAGTGACCATGGGAGAAAAAGTTATCATGAAAGGAACGGCACGTAAAGTTCGTAGAATCTATAACGGGAAAGTTGTAGTAGGCTTTGCGGGGAGTGTCGCTGATGCGTTTAATCTTGAAGAACGTTTCGAAAAAAAATTAAACGAATACAGTGGTAATTTACAACGTGCAGCTGTTGAGTTGGCACAAGAATGGCGTAGTGATCAAGCTTTACAAAAATTAGAAGCATTATTAATTGTCATGGATAAAGATAATCTTTTATTGGTTTCAGGTTCTGGAGAAGTTATCGAACCAGATGATAATGTTTTAGCGATTGGTTCTGGTGGCAATTTTGCTTTATCTGCAGCTAAAGCCTTGACTAAATATGCTCCATCTATGAGTGCATTAGATATTGCAAAAGCAGCAATTGGAATTGCCGGCGATATTGATATCTTTACAAATCATAATATTATTGCAGAAGAATTGTAAGCAAAGAGGTTAATTAAATGGAACAGTTAGATAAAACACCAAAACAAATTGTAGCTGAATTAGATAAGTATGTTATTGGTCAAGAAAATGCAAAAAAAGCTATTGCGGTTTCTTTGCGTAATCGTTATCGGCGTATGCAATTACCAGTAGAAATGCAAGAAGATGTAACACCTAAAAACTTGTTGATGATTGGGCCAACTGGGGTAGGTAAAACAGAAATTGCTCGACGTTTGGCAAAAATTGTTGGAGCTCCTTTTGTTAAAGTGGAAGCAACTAAATTTACTGAGGTTGGCTATGTCGGACGCGACGTGGAATCTATGGTACGTGATTTGGTTGAAGTAGCTTATAAGATGCAACAAGAAGAAGTTTATAAGCAAGTACGTACCCAAGCTGTTCAATTGGCAGATAAGCGCTTGATTAAGCTTTTAGTCCCAGCGCAAAAAAAGCAAAATAAACAAAATCAACAATTAAACTTTATGCAACTGATGCAAGATTTACAAAATGGGAAGTTGCCACAAGGGTTTGAACCTGAGCAAGAAGAAGTAACTGATGAAATTCGGAACCAACGTTTGAGTGTCAGTGAACAACTAAACCGCGGACTATTAGAAAATAAAGAAATCACAATTGAAATGGATGATCCAGCTCAAAGTTTTGGTAATCAATCTGATATGTTAGGTCAAATGGGAATTGATTTAAATGATACTTTGGGTAATTTGATGCCTAAAAAGCGTGTAACAAGAACGATGAGTGTTAAGGATGCACGTGAAGTCTTTGTACGTGAAGAATCGGAAAAACTAGTTAATAGTGCAGATGTTGCAGATGCTGCTATTAAGAAAGCACAAAATATGGGGATTATCTTTATTGATGAAATTGATAAGATTACCTCTAAATCTAAACAAAATGCGGGTTCAGTTTCACGTGAAGGAGTTCAACGCGATATTTTACCAATCGTTGAAGGCTCACAAATTAAAACAAAATATGGCATTATCAAGACCGATCATATTTTATTTATCGCTTCAGGAGCATTTCATGAAAGTAAGCCAAGCGATTTGATTGCCGAACTTCAAGGCCGTTTTCCAATTAGAGTGGAACTAGAAGACTTAACTGCCACAGATTTTGTTAAGATTTTAACAGAACCAAATAACGCTTTGATCAAACAATATATCGCGTTAATTAGGACAGATAATATTGAAGTAACATTTACAATTGAAGCAGTTGAAAAAATTGCACAAATCGCTTACCAGGTTAACCATGAAACAGAAAATATCGGTGCGAGACGTTTGCATACGATCTTAGAAAAATTATTGGAAGACTTACTGTATGAAGGACCAGACATGCAAATGGGGCAAATCACGATTACAGAAGCCTATGTTGAACAAAAAATTGGCACGATTGTGGCCGATAAAGACCTCAGTCGCTATATCTTGTAAGATTATCTAGGAGGAAATGTTAGATGGCAGTTACAATTCAAAATCAGTATTTAAGTGCGACAGTCAATGAACATGGAGCTGAATTAGCCAGTTTAATCGCTAAAAAGACCGGCATCGATTATATGTGGTCGGCTGACGCAAAATATTGGGGACGACGATCACCGGTCTTATTTCCGATCGAAGGCCGGTTAAAAGATGATCAATACGTGTGGCAAGATAAAACATATCATTTGACGCAACACGGTTTTGCGCGTGATTGTGACTTTGAAGTCGTCACAAAACAAAGCGATTACGTTAGTTTTGAATTAAAGCCAAACTCAAAGACTAAAGAAAACTACCCATTTGACTTTATTTTACGCCTAAACTACCGCTTGATTGCCGATAGCTTGGAATTAGAATATGAAGTAATTAACCCAAGTGATAGTGAGTTGCATTTTGCATTAGGTGCACATCCTGCATTTAAGGTTCCTTTAATAGAAGGACAAGCTTATGAGGATTATTATATTGAAATCTTACCAAATAAAGCACGTAAGGTTATTCCTTTGAGTGGAGGATTAACAGATCCTAAAAATGCTTATTTGACTAAAGGTGATGTCTTAAAGATTTCACATGAGACGTTTAAAGATGATGCGATTATTTATGATTTAGAGCAAGAAGAAACAACCTTTGTATTAAAAAATAATAAAGATGATCATGGAATAGCATTAAAGGCCAAGGATGCTAAGTTTACCGGCATTTGGTCGTGTTATCCGGCTAAAGGACAGTTTGTTTGCATCGAACCTTGGTGGGGCTTAGCAGATACGGTTCAAGCTAGTGGAAAGCTTGAAGAAAAGTTTGCTAACAATGTTTTAGCCGGTCATGAAACCTTTAAGACTTCTTTTAGCGTACGGGTCTTTTAAAATATCAAAAGATGGATACTACTTTTTTAGTGGTATCCATTTTTATTAAAAAACCGACTAATCGTATTTGATTAATCGGTTAAATGTTATTTATTTTTTTGTTGACACTTTTTGTAGCCTAAACCAAATGGAACTAAATTTTCTGTTCCATTTTTAATTCGTTCAATATTACCCCAGTGTCTTACAAAAACAAAGATTGTTAAAGCTACAGCTACACATGTCAAAATCAAATCATGATAAAAGAATGATGCAAGCGTAATTAAAGTAAAGCCCACCATACTAGCCATGCTGACCATGCTGGTAATGTAAAGTGTGATTAAAAAGATTGCCCAAGAAAGTAAGAAAAATTGCCAGTTATAAACAAGCAATACTCCAACACTTGTTGCAACAGCTTTACCACCTTTAAAACCTGCAAAAATTGGGAAAACATGTCCTAAAATAGCAGAAAGACCAATCAACATTACATTGGCATTCGAATGAAATATAAATGGTAAACAAGCAGTTAGAGTTCCTTTTAACATATCCATCAATAAAACAACGATGCCAGCTTTCTTACCTAACACTCTAAATGTATTGGTAGTTCCCATGTTTCCACTACCAAAATTACGAATATCTTTGTTGTAAAAAATTTTTCCTATCCAAACTCCAGAAGGAATTGATCCTAAAAGATAGCCTATAAGCAACATGATGATAATCTTAGAATCCAAGGTTAAACCTCCTTTTTCATATAATACCTGTCTTATTCTATCACTTATTGGTCTTTAACCGCAATAAGCGATAAAATGTGGTATGTAGTAGTCTGTATGCTTTTTTTGCAAACGATGCAATAAAAAAGTATAAATAAACTACTGGTAGACTCGCTTTTTATAAGGTATGATAGTAAGAGTTATGATTAATTACGAAATAGAAAGGATTGAAAACTGTTGGTAAAACCAAACTACAATGATGATGCAATTCAGGTTTTAGAAGGTCTTGAAGCGGTGCGCAAACGTCCAGGAATGTACATCGGTTCAACTGATTCTAAAGGCTTGCATCACTTAGTGTATGAAATTGTAGATAATGCTGTAGACGAAGCATTGTCTGGTTATGGTAATCAAATAGACGTGACGATTCATACAGATGATTCGATTACTGTGGTAGATTATGGACGTGGGATGCCCGTTGGGATGCATGCTTCAGGGATACCGACCGTTGAAGTAATCTTTACTGTCTTACACGCTGGTGGTAAATTTGGACAAGGTGGCTATAAAACATCTGGTGGCTTACACGGTGTAGGTGCATCTGTTGTTAATGCATTATCTTCTTATTTGAAGGTGACAACGGTTAGAGACGGTATTGAATATGAAGAACAGTTTAAAAATGGTGGTCAACCTCAAGGTACATTGCGCAAGTTAGGAAAGACTACTAAGAAAAGTGGCACAACTGTAACATTTAAGCCTGATGCAACGATTTTTTCAACGACACATTTTAATTATGAAATTTTAGCGGAGCGTTTACGAGAGTCAGCATTTTTACTTAAAGGTGTAAAAATCACTTTAAGCGATGAACGTACGCAAACAACAGAAATTTTTCATTTTGAAGAAGGTATCAAACAATTCGTTGCTTATCTTAATGAAGACAAAGATGTTTTAGGAGACGTAATGTATTTTGAAGGAACCAAGGAAGGAATTGAAGTCGAAGTAGCGGCTCAATATAATGATGGTTATTCAGAAAATATTATGTCTTTTGTAAATAATGTGCGTACCAAAGATGGCGGTAGTCATGAAGTTGGGATGCGTTCGGCATGGACTAAAGCTTTCAATGAGTATGCACGTAAGATTAATCTTTTAAAAGACAAAGATAAAAACTTAGAAGGTAGCGATGTGCGTGAGGGCTTAGCAGCAATTGTTTCGGTGCGTATTCCAGAAGAATTATTACAATTTGAAGGGCAAGTTAAGGGTAAACTAGGTACACCTGAAGCTAGAAGCGCTGTAGAAACACTTGTTGGTGAGCAACTAAGCTATTATTTAATGGAAAACGGCGAATTTGCTCAAGATTTGGTTCGCAAATCAATCAAGGCTAGAGAAGCGCGTGAAGCTGCTAGAAAGGCGCGAGATGAGAGTCGTAACGGCAAGAAGCGTAAGAAAAAAGAACAGTTGTTATCTGGTAAATTGACCCCAGCACAATCTAAAAATGCTAAGAAAAACGAGTTATTTTTAGTCGAAGGTGATTCTGCGGGTGGTTCTGCTAAACAAGGACGTGATCGTAAGTTCCAAGCAATTTTGCCTTTACGTGGTAAGGTTTTAAATACCGAAAAAGCTAAACTACAAGATATTGTAAAAAATGAAGAAATCAATACGATGATTTATACAATTGGCGCTGGTGTTGGGGCTGAATTTAATTTGGACGATGCCAATTACGACAAAGTCATTATCATGACTGATGCGGATACTGATGGGGCCCATATCCAAACGTTATTGTTAACATTCTTTTATAAGTACATGCGCCCACTTATCAACGCGGGTAGAGTTTATATTGCCTTGCCTCCGTTATATAAATTACAAAAAACAGTCAAGAAAAAACAACTTATTCGCTACGCTTGGACCGAAGACGAATTAAAGCAAGCTATTAAAGAATTAGGTAAGGGATATACACTTCAACGTTTTAAAGGGTTGGGTGAAATGAACGCCGACCAGCTTTGGGAAACGACGATGAATCCCGAAACACGCACTTTAGTTCGCATCAAAATCGATGATGATGCAGTTGCAGAAAGACGAGTTACCACTTTGATGGGAGATAAGGTTGAACCAAGAAGAAAATGGATCGAAAAAAATGTCCAATTTACCTTGGAAGAAGATGGTAGCTTACTTGATACGGTAGTGGCCCAAGAAGCGCATCAAACCATCGTACAAGAAGAAATGAATTTATTTGATGAAACTAACTACACTGAAGAGTAAAGGAGGCCGGTAAGTAACAATGGAAACGACTAATATTCAAGAAATTTCACTTGAAGCGGTCATGGGTGAACGCTTTGGCCGCTATTCTAAATATATCATTCAAGAACGTGCATTACCTGATATTCGTGACGGTTTAAAACCTGTGCAACGCCGTATTTTATTTGCGATGAATGAAGATGGTAATACTTTTGATAAAGCCTTTAGAAAATCGGCAAAATCGGTCGGAAACGTGATGGGGAATTTTCATCCCCACGGTGATTTTTCAATTTATGAAGCAATGGTACGTTTGAGTCAGCATTGGAAGCTAAGAGAGCCTTTAATCGAAATGCATGGTAATAACGGCTCAATGGATGGTGATCCGCCAGCAGCAATGCGTTATACTGAAGCGCGTTTGTCAGAAATAGCTGGTGAAATGCTTAAAGATATTGATAAAAAGACGGTTGATATGGTGCTTAATTTCGATGATACCGAATATGAGCCAACTGTTTTACCGGCGCGTTTTCCCAATCTATTAGTTAATGGAGCGACCGGGATTTCAGCGGGGTATGCGACGGAAATTCCGACACATAACTTACACGAAACGATTCAAGCTACGATTCGTTTGATGCAAAATCCAAACGTTACATTAGCCGAATTGATGGAAGACATCAAGGGACCAGATTTTCCAACCGGTGGTATCTTACAAGGTATCGATGGAATCAAGAAAGCTTATGAAACCGGACGTGGTCGTGTAATGTTACGTTCAAAAACAGCGATTGAAGATATCAAAGGAGCTAAACAACAAATTGTTATCACCGAGATTCCATACGAGGTCAATAAGGCTTTGTTGGTTAAAAAAATTGATGAGATTCGTTTGCTAAAAAAAGTTGATGGTATCGCTGAAGTCCGTGATGAAAGTGATCGTGAAGGTTTGCGTTTAGTTGTCGAACTAAAGAAAAATGCTAATGCAGAGGGAATTTTGAATTATTTATTTAAAAATACTGATTTGCAAATTTCTTATAATTTCAACATGGTTGCAATCAATCAAAAACGGCCACAACACGTAGGGTTAAAGACGATTCTAGAAGCTTATTTGGCGCATCAACGTGATGTTACAACTAAACGGACTCAATTTGACTTAAATAAAGCCAAAGAACGTGAACATATTGTTGCTGGGTTGATCAAGGCTTTATCGATTTTAGATGATGTTATCAAGACGATTCGCGCTTCACAAAACAAAAAAGAAGCCAAGGATAATCTGATGGTGGCTTATGGGTTTACCGAAAAGCAAGCTGAAGCAATTGTTTCTTTACAACTCTATCGGTTAACTAATACCGATGTGACAGCTTTGCAAAAAGAAGCTGAGGAACTAGCGGCTAAGATCGCTACTTATGAAAAAATTTTGGCACAACCCAAAGAGCTTGATAAAGTTATTAAAAAAGAATTGTTATCCCTAGATAAAAAATATGGCTCACCACGTTTGACTGAGATTCAAGAGCAAATCGAAGAAATTAAGATTCAAACAGAAGTAATGGTTGCTCAAGAAGATGTGATGCTATTAGTATCTAAGGGGGGCTACGTCAAACGCTCATCACTACGTTCGTTTAATGCGTCTGATGATGCAGATAACGGTCTTAAAGATGAAGATTACCCAGTTTATCAAGCAGTCGCTAATACGTTAGATCACTTGTTGATGTTTACCGATAAAGGTAATGTTATTTATCGCCCGGTTCATGATATTACGGATGCCAAGTGGAAAGAAACCGGCGAACATCTCTCACAAACAGTCGGTTTAGATGCTGATGAATCCGTCTTAAAAGCTTATTGTTTCAAAGATTTAGAACAAGGAAGCTTTGTTTTTGCAACTAAGGAAGGATTCATTAAGCAAACCAAGTTGGCCGATCTTAAACCAGGTCGGACCTATAAATCACGTGCTGCACAGTTCATGAAGCTAAAAACACCTAGTGATCGGGTGTTGATGATCGATTATTTACAAGAAGATCAGACTAAACAAGTCTTTTGTGCAACGTATGGTGGATATGGCTTAAGATATGAGCTATCTGAAGTACCAGTAACTGGTGCTAAGGCTGCTGGTGTCAAGAACATGGACTTACGTGATGATTATTTAAGTGCGGTGTTGTTGGTTAATGAAACTAGCGAAGTTGCTCTTGTTACTCAACGCGGTTCCTTTAAGAAGATGAAAGTTAGCGCGGTTCCGTTAAGCAGTCGGGCACGCCGAGGTGTGCTAATCTTACGCGAATTAAAACGCAATGCTCATCGAGTGGCGTTAGCTTGTGTTGTCGAGGCCTCCCAGCGCCTAGAGATTTTGACTTCGACCAATGAAAGAGTTGAGGTGTTAAGCCAAGACTATGTTTGTGTCGACCGTTATTCAAATGGGTCGTTTGTCTTAGATACACAAACCCAAGGAGAACCGCTTTGTTTACGCGTGTTACCTGCGGATGCTTTAAAAGATTAATCGAGTAAATTTAATCCTCATTACTAGAGCTGGAACTATGTCCTGTCAAGTATACAGTTTAAATATATAAAAATTGGTTATGCGACCTG
>CAJLBJ010000023.1 GCA_905204935.1 uncultured Lactobacillus sp. | reverse complement strand
GCACGCCAATTTTTTGACGTGAGCCTTTTTTCTATTGAAGCTGAGTTTTTTCCCAGCCCCTTTTTGATAAAAATTAACTGTTTAAAGCATTAGAATTATGTAGCTAAAATTAAGTTTTTTTTTTAAAATAGTCGATATAATATACTAATAAAAGTTGATAAATCAAAGAAAATTCTTTTTTGTCAAAAAATAATACGATTTTGTTTTAATTGCTTAGTTAAAAAATCCGAATTTATTTATATATAATTCATAATTAATTCATTTTTTTAGAGTACTTTAAAAAGGCAGAGTTATTTTTGGGAGGAAAGAGTGTATATATGACTAAAAAAGTGAATTTGAGCATCATTATATTTTTGGCAGCTATTTTAATAGCTGGTGCGGGCTATTTTGGATATCAAGAATATTTGGCCAAGAAAGACTTATTATCTAAAAAACAAATTATTAAAAATATAGGGAGTCACTTTACAGATACACACTCAAAAGGACAAGATAAGCTGACCGCTACTTATAAGCAAGTTTTAAATGATAAGAGCTACACGGTTCAGAATCCTTATGTTAAGATTAATCCGTATGAGACATCACCATTAACGGCACTTGTTTTATTTCAAACGGATACTAAAGCTAAGGTGAGTTATACGGTTAAAGGACAAAGTAAGACTACATCTTTGACTAATACTGTTAATGAAGGTTATACGACCAAGCATCAAGTGCCAATTGTAGGTTTATATGCTAATTATGAAAATACTGTTCAAATTAAAGTTGATTATCAAGATGGACATAGTGAAACTAAGACATTACAGCTAAAGACGGGTTCTTTACCTGAATATTTGGATGAAGATAATATTAAGGTTACCAAAAGCGATACTGCCAAGATGGATATAGGGGATAACAAGTTGACGGTTATTAATCGAACAACCAAAGAACCTTATGCAATCGATTCTGATGGTAAAATTCGTTGGTATTCGACAAACTGGTCGCAACATACGATTGAACAGCTTAAAAATGGCCATTTATTGCTACAAACTAAGTTAAATAATGAAGCCAAAGCATATAATTATTTACTAGAACAAGACTATTTAGGACGTGTTTACAAGGAATATAAATTTAATTCAAGTGCAGGTAATAAGGAACAAGCTGGTTATCCGGCTACTGTAATTCATCATGATGTAACTGAATTACCAAACGGTGATTTAATCGCAACGGTTAATGATGGTTCGGATAAATATGTTGAAGATACTATCGTGCAAATTTCACACAAGACAGGAAAAGTTGTTAAAGTTATTGATTTAAAACGACTCTTACCTGCCAAGATGTATTTGAAATATAAAGAAAAAACTGATTCGGGACAATACGATTGGTTACATGTTAATGCGGTTGATTATGATAAAAAAGACGGCAGTTTGTTGATTTCTGCACGTAACCAAGATTTAATTATGAAATTAGACTATAAGACTGACCAAATTGAGTGGATTTATTGCAACAAAGACAAGAAAGAATGGCCACGCAAGTATCGTAAAAAGTTATTGACCCCAACTAAAGGTACCGCCTATACTGGTGGGCAACATGGTATTTATGTTTTGTCAAATGATGGTAAGACAGAAAATATCTTGTTGTATGATAATAATATTGCGGTAACTAACGGTGATAAAGATACTTCTGGCAAGTATTCACAAGCTATCGAATACAAGATTGATAATGAAAACAAAACAATTACACAGGTTTGGGATTACGGTAAGGAATTAGGTGAAGATAATTTTACTTCGATAATTGGCTATGCCCAACGTTTAGATAATCAAAATACATTGATTGATTTTGGTTTCAAAAATCAAGGAGCAGAAAGTAACATCATCGAAGTTACCAAAGATGGCCAACAAATCTTCAATGTTACGCTTAAAACATCTGCAGCAGATAAAACGTATGTTTACCGTGCATATCGTTGGGAATTTTATTCAAGCAACTATGTTTTTGACTTGAATAAGGATTAATAAATGGTTAGTTTCTACGCTTGTGCTATAATGAACATAGGCAAATGGAAGGGTGATAGAAATGATCAAAAGTTTGAGTTTGACTATGGGGTCGCGTAAGACATTGGTTCAGATTAAAGAACAAAATAAAGATAGAGATTTGTTATTGTTTAGATGTGCAGATGACCACAGTAAGTATTTATTGGCTGATATTTCAGGACAACCTACAATTTTTAACGCAGGTTTAGAGTATCAGGTCAATAAAATGAGTCGCTTTAAAGCTGTTCAAAAAGAAGATTACTTTGAATTGCGCTATTTAACACTAGATGAAGATGAACAAAAAGTTTTTAATTCTATGATGGAAGGCTGGCACAGTGAACATACACAACCTTTAGGATTAGTAGAATCGCTAGTTTTACGTTCTAAATCAAAGAGTTATGAATATTTGTTAATCAATATCTGGCAACATGAACATGATTTCTTAGCATGGAATAGCTCTAAAAACAACGAACTAATTAATTTTGGCCATGGTGGCAATAAAAAACCTTTGATTTCTGAGTATGTTTTAGCTCAATAATAAAAACTGCATGCACCTGATAGTGCATGCAGTTTTTTTAGTCTTCATTGATATGTTCTTTAAGCTGTTCGAATATACGCATGATGTGTTGATCTGCCAAACTATAAAGTACTTTTTGGCCATCACGACGTCCACAAACTAGCCGTGCTTGACGTAAAATTTTTAGCTGGTGTGAGACTGCAGATTGTGAAAGACCAACGGCTTGGGCAATTTCATTTACGGAAAGCTGGTTGGTAAAAAGAACAGATAATATACGATAACGTGTTTGATCACCAAAAGCCTTGAATATTTCGACACTACGCGCAATTTCTGTTGGGCTTGGTAATGAGATTTGTTTAGACATGGCTGCCCAGTTCCTTTCGTTAAGTCTTTTTCTTAATTTTAAGGCAAAATCAAATAAACCGCAAATTCTAAAAAGCATTGTTGTCAATTGTAAAAGGTGATATACTATGATTGAAGATATGAACATATATTCATAAGCAGGTGAGAGACATGAAAAATGTTTTAGTAGAATTAGAACAAGATGAAAAGAAAGTACTTTTAGAAAGTGCAGCTAGTTTGGTTTTATTAGCTTTTGGTTTAGTTAATTCGGGGATGTGGCAATTACTTTTATGTTTAGTGGCGTATTTGATTAGTGGGTTTGCTATATTAAAAGAAGCTATTGAAGATTTGAGTAAAGGTGAATTTTTTGGTGAAACATTACTGATGAGTATTGCAACGTTAGGAGCTTTCGCTATTCAACAATATCCTGAAGCCGTAGCGGTAATGTTGTTTTATCGTTTAGGTGAAATGTTTCAAGATATTGCGGTGAAAAGGTCGAAACGTTCGATAACCAAGTTGTTAGATGTGCGCCCTCAAGTTGCTAATATTAAAACAAAAGATAAAGTGTGCAAAGTAGCTGCTAAAGATGTTGCGGTAGGACAAGTCATCGAAGTTAAACCTGGTGAAAAGATTGCGTTAGATGGAATCGTAATCGCAGGCGAAAGTTATTTAAATACAGCGGCATTAACGGGAGAAAGTACGCCTAGATTTGTACGCCAAGGACAAGAAGTTTTAAGTGGAATGATTGCGTTAGATGGGCGTTTGGAAGTTAAAGTTCAAAAAGCTTATGAAGATTCAGCTATTGCCAAAATCTTGGAGCTTGTGCAAAATGCGAGCGAAAAAAAGGCTGTTACAGAAAATTTCATTACGCGTTTTTCTAAAATTTATACACCATTAGTAGTTTTGGGAGCAGTAATCTTAGGCTTGGGAGTACCATTGTTTACTCAACAAGAATTTGCATCTTGGATCTATCGGGCTTTAGTTTTCTTAGTTATCTCTTGCCCATGTGCGTTAGTATTATCGATCCCATTGAGCTTTTTTGGAGGGATTGGAGCTGCTTCGAGTGCAGGTGTTTTAGTCAAAGGCGGTAATTATTTAGAAGCATTGACTGCTTTGAAAATTGTAGCTTTTGATAAAACCGGAACGTTGACTAAAGGAAAATTTTCAGTTAGCGCGGTTTGTCCGAGTCAAAACACGACCAAAGAAGAACTTTTGCGCTGTGTAGCGACAGCAGAACAATCCTCACTTCATCCAATTGGCCAATGCATTTGGCAATATTGCCAGTCTCAAGCAATAGCACCTTATAACAGCATGGTTGTTAACGAACTTGCTGGATTAGGCGTGATTGTGCAAACACCATACGGAGTTATTAGTGCGGGGAATATCAAATTGATGGCCAAGCAAAAGATAGATTTGATGGATGAACAAAAATGTGAAAATACAGCAGTTTATGTTGCTAAAGATCAGGAATTTTTAGGCCGAATCGAATTATCCGATACACTTAAAAATGATGCTAAGGCTGCTTTGGTAGGTTTAAAAGAGCTAGGAATTGCTAAACTAGTGATGTTGACTGGAGATAAAAAAGAGCCTAGTCAATTATTGGCAAAGCAGGCAGGAATTGATGAAGTTTATGCACAATTATTGCCGGCTGAAAAGTTAAAATGGTTGGAACGTTTTAAATATAACCTGGGAAATAATGAAAAAATTGCCTTTGTTGGCGATGGTATTAATGATACTCCAGTCTTAGCAAGGGCAGATGTTGGAATTGCAATGGGTGGATTAGGTGCAGATGCGGCTATTGAAGCGGCAGATGTCGTTTTGATGTCTGATGAACCAAGTGCATTAGTACGAGTAATCAAGATTGCTAAGAAAACAAAACGCATTGTTTGGGAAAATATAGCTTTGGCTTTGTGTGTGAAAGGATTTTTCTTACTATTAGGAGCCTTTGGAATTGCGACTATGTGGGAAGCTGTTTTCTCAGATGTTGGCGTGACGTTATTGGCAGTTTTAAATGCGTTGCGCTTGTTGTATCGTTTAGATAAATAATAAGTTAATTTAAGTTATAATTTTGCTGTAAAAAAAGTGAACGCCACAGTTTAGGTTGTGGCGTTCACTTTTTTAGTTAGCATTTTTTGCCAATTCTTCGATTAAGCTAAAGAAGCGCGGATTATCAACATCATGAATCAAGGTGACAGGTCGTCCGGTATCGCTTAGGATAGTGCGTCCATCGCTTGGATGTTGGGTTAAGACATCACATTTGATTTCTGATGTTTTGACTAGGCTTGGTTCATAGAAGTAACAAGTTGTCAAAACATCCCAAAGATAATAAGTTGAGTTGGTTTCAAAATGACTCAATTCAGGCACGAAAGCATAGCTGTTGCCAATGAAATCCAATCCGATATAACGTCGGTCTTTGGCCCAATCTAGGCGATTTTTCTTGGTCAATGGAACGTTGTTTGTACTTTCAAGTGCCACCATATCAATTTTTATTGAACTATCAAAAACAGTTTTGACTGCTTGAGGATCCCAAAATGCATTCCATTCTTGGGTGCCGTCACTATCTGGTTCTGCGACATTACCACGTTCTAAAAAGCTACCTCCCATCCAGATGAGACGTTTGATTTTAGTTGTGATATCCGGTTTGATTTCTAATGCGCGTGCTAAATCGCTTAGTGGACCTGTGAATAGTAAGGTGATGGCTTCGGTTTGTTGTTCTAAACAATCAATCAAGTCTAAATGAGCAGGTTTATCCGCTATAGGTGTGATGATCGTACCACTTTCATTTAGGATAGGTAAAGAATTTTGTGAGTATGCATCCATACGCCATTTTTTAGGGAAAGGATGTTTAGCTCGTGAATTGGAATAAGCAACTGCAAGTTTTAAGCCGTTACCAAAACGATCGATAACTTTACGGGTTGCTTCGCCTGCAGGATGTAAATAACTATCAGCTCCCATTACGCCTACACCGATTAGTTCGACGTCTTTCATTTGTAACAGTAAAAATAATGAGATGATGTCATCAACTCCACCATCATGATTAAAATAAACCTTGTTTGTCAAAATTGGACCCCTCCAAAAATATCAAAATCCGAACTTTGGTATTATAAAAGTTATTATCAATATATTTTTTAAAGTTCGTTAAGCTTTACAAAAACTATTATACCATGCTTTAAAACGTTTTTACATATACTTAAAAACGAACGTTAGTATTTTTTTTAGATAAAATGTATTGATTTTTATAAAAAGTAAGGTATACTAGGAAATGTAAAAAACGTGAATATTTTTTGGAGGGTGTACCAAATGAGAAAAAGAGTAGCTGCAGTTTTAGCTGCAACAGTAATGTTAGGAACAGTATTAGTAGGATGCGGTAATAAATCAGCTTCGTCTGATAAAGGTGGCACTAAGCATACTGTTGCGTTAGTAACTGATGGTGGTGGGATTGACGACAAGTCTTTCAACCAATCTGCTTGGGAAGGTTTAAAAGCTTGGGGTAAAGAACATGATTTAACTAAGGGTGTTAATGGGTATAACTATGCTCAATCCAACTCTGATGCAGATTTTACACCAAATGTTAATAAGTTAATCAAGGCTAAATATCAAACAATCTTTGGGATTGGCTACAAGCTTGATAATACAATTTCTACAGCAGCTAAGCAAAATCCAGATGTTAACTTTGCAATTGTTGATTCTGTAATTGATGGTTATAAGAATGTGGCATCTGTAACATTCAAAAGCGAACAATCCTCATTTTTAGCAGGCGTTGCAGCTGCTAAGACAACTAAGACAAACAAATTAGGTTTTATCGGCGGTATCAAGAGTGATGTCGTACAAACATTTGAAAAAGGCTTTATTCAAGGTGCCAAAGCTGTTAACCCAGATATCCAAGTCGATGTTAAGTATGTAGGTTCATTTACTAAAGCTGACGTTGGTCAATCCTTAGCAACAGCAATGTATAACAACGGTGCAGATATTATCTTCCATGCTGCTGGTGGTTCTGGTGCAGGTGTATTTACAGCTGCTAAAGATGCTGCTAAGAACGGTAGCAAGGTTTGGGTTATCGGTGTAGACCAAGATCAAAAAGCAGATGGTGCTTATGATGGCGGTAATGTAACTTTAGCATCTGCTGTTAAAGAAGTTGGGACAGCCGTTAAAGACCTTTCTAACAAAGCTATGAAGGGTAAATTCCCTGGTGGCAAGGTTGTTTCTTATGATTTGAAAGATGGCGGTGTTGCATTGATAAATGACAATATGTCAGACGATGCATGGAATGCTGTACAACAATACAAAGACAAAATTATCAACGGTGAAATCACAGTTAAAGATAAATAATTAAATGGTTGACAGGAAAAGTTTCCTTAAAACCACCGGATAACCGGGATGAGGTGAAGCGTTGGGCAACCAAGACTTCACCTTTTTTATCGTCAAGACACCCACCAAAAAACACAGTAGGAGGAAACGATGGAAAAAAATGTCGTTGAAATGAGACATATCACGAAACAATTCGGAACGTTTAAGGCAAATGATGATATTTCATTGGAGTTAAAACAAGGTGAAATTTTAGCATTACTTGGTGAAAACGGGGCAGGTAAATCAACTTTGATGGGGATGTTATCTGGATTATTGGCACCTAGTGCAGGTGAAATAATCGTCAATGGTCAAGTTGTTAAGATGCAAAGTCCACGTGATGCTAAGAACTTAGGTATAGGCATGGTGCATCAGCACTTTATGTTGATTCCTGCATTTAGTGTTTTGGAAAATATCATTTTAGGTGATGAACCAATAAAAGGTGTTGGTCGGATTAATTATGCTAAGGCAGCTAAAGAAATTGAGGAATTGGCTAAACAATATCATTTGGATATTGATTTAAAAGCTAAGGTAGCTGATATTACGGTTGGGATGCAACAGCGTGTCGAAATCATGAAGGCATTATACCGTAAGGCGAATATTTTTATTTTTGACGAACCAACAGCTGCTTTGACACCACAAGAAATTGAGGAATTAATGAAGATTTTTCATGCCTTAGCCGCTGAAGGAAAATCAATTATTTTTATCACACATAAGCTAAAAGAAATCAAAGAAGCAGCCGATCGTTGTGTTGTTATTCGAGCTGGTAAGGTTATCGATACTGTATTGGTAGCTGAAACGTCAGAAGAAACGCTAGCAGAAATGATGGTGGGCCGCAAATTACGAAATAGCGTTGATAAACAGGCAGTTGATCAATCTAAAGTAGTGTTAGAAGTCAATGGTTTAAACGTTCAAAAAGGACATCATTTAAAAGTTAAAGACCTTGATTTGACGGTTCATTCAGGTGAAATTGTAGGTGTCGCAGGTGTCGATGGAAACGGACAAAGTGAGTTAATTGAAGCGTTAACCGGATTGCTTAAAGTTAAATCAGGTAAGATTAAGCTTAATGGTCAAGAATTGCAAGATAAATCTGTTCGTAAAATCTCTGAAGCAGGGGTAGCTTGTATTCCTGAAGATCGTCAGCATGTAGGTTTAATATTGCCATTAACAATTGCAGAAAATATGGCATTAAAAAATTATTACCAAAAACCAATCAACAATCATGGCATCTTAAATTACAAGCAAATTAACCAGCGTGGTCAAGAATTAGTTACAGCATTTGATGTGCGGACGCAAAGCCAAAAAGCCATGGTCGGCTCACTTTCTGGAGGTAATCAACAAAAAGTAATCGTTGCACGCGAAATTGCTAGCGACCCAGAAGTATTGATTGCCGCAAATCCAACGCGTGGTGTCGATGTGGGTGCGATTGAGTATATTCACGAAAAAATCAATGAACAACGTAATATGGGTAAGGCTATTTTGTTGGTAAGTTTTGAATTAGATGAAATTTTGAAGCTTTCAGATCGAATTGTCGTTATGCATGCTGGTGAAATTGTTGGACAAATTGATCCAAAACATACATCACCAGAAGAATTAGGCTTGATGATGGCCGGCAAAAAGGTTGGATAAGACCAATCAAGAATCTAGGAGGACAGATTTGTGTTTAAAAAAACAGCAATAGTAACACCTTTGATTGCCGTAGTTTCCGGGTTTATCGTGGGTGCGATTATCATGTTAATCTTTGGCTATGATCCACTACAAAATTACAGCAGTTTATTTTTGGGAGCATTTGGAGATGCTTATTCAATTGGTGAAACCTTGCGTAACATGACACCGTTGATGTTGACTGCTTTAGGATTTGCCGTTGCAAGTAAGGCAGGTTTTTTTAATATTGGAGGCTCTGGCCAATATTTGATGGGATGGTTTGGTGCTGTCGTAGTAGCTTTGAAGTTCAATCATTTGCCAGGTTGGTTATTAATCATTGTTTCTGTTTTGGCTGGAGCAATTTTAGGTGGTTTATGGTCCGCTTTAGCTGGATTTTTTAGAGCATTTTTTGGGACCAGTGAAGTTATCACGACCATCATGTTAAATTATATTGCCCTATATTTCATTAACTTTGCTATTAAGAGTTGGCTGGCTGCAGAAGGCGCAGATTCATCAGCTAATATTCCTGCAAAAGCTAGCTTACGGACGCCGTTTTTACAAGAAATTACGGCCAATTCAACCTTACATTGGGGCTTTTTGATTGCTTTATTAATGGCTTTAGTTATTTGGTTTTACTTCAATAAAACACGCTCTGGCTTTGAAGTGCGTAGTGTAGGTTTAAACGAAGAAGCATCACGTTACGCAGGGATGAACGTTAAAAAGACAATCATCGTTGCGATGCTTATTTCAGGCTTGTTGGCTGGGTTAGGCGGGGCTCTTGATGGTTTAGGAAACTATCAAAATATCTCAGTGTCAAATGCTTTACCACAAGTGGGATATGACGGAATGGCTGTAGCTTTATTGGTAAGTTACAATCCATTAGGCATTATTTTATCAGCCCTACTATTTTCAGCCTTGCAAATCGGTGGCTTGAGTATCTCAGTTTACTCAACGACCCCTTCTGAAATCGTAAGTATCGTGACCGCTTCAATTATTTTCTTTGTAGGTATCAAGTATGCCTTTGAAATTTTAGCTAAGAAATGGACGCAAAAAAAGACGGCAGGTCTTAAGAAAGGAGCAGAATAATGAATTTAACAACAATATTAATGACGGTTGTTTCAACCACTTTGGTTTATGCTGCCCCTTTGATTTTTACGGCTTTGGGCGGAACTTTTTCTGAACGTAGCGGGGTTGTTAACGTTGGTTTGGAAGGAATTATGGTTGTCGGTGCTTTTAGTAGTTCGGTATTTACCTTATCGTTTGCCAAAACTTTAGGTTCGGCTGCTCCTTGGGTAGCTTTATTAGTCGGAGCATTTTTTGGTTTGCTGTTTTCAATTTTGCATGCTGTAGCAACTATTAATTTTAGAGCCGACCATATTATCTCAGGAACAGTTTTAAACTTGATGGCACCAGCTTTATGCGTCTTTTTAACACGTATTTTATATAGTGGAAAGGGCCAAACTCCCGTTTTGGATCAAGGCTTAGGAACTTATACGGTACCAGGTTTATCCAAGATTCCTGTTTTGGGCTCAATTTTCTTTACACGAACCTCAATTATCGCATATGTAGCAATTGTTATTGGTATTTTTAGTTGGTATTTCTTATATCGAACCAATATTGGTTTGCGCTTGCGTTCTGTCGGCGAAAATCCAGTTGCTGCAGATACTTTAGGGATCAATGTGTATCAATATCGCTATCTTGGCGTGTTAATGTCAGGTTTTTTAGGTGGCTTTGGTGGAGCTGTAATGGCACAATCTATCACCCTTAACTTCTCTGTAAGTACTATTTCTGGTCAAGGGTTTATGGCATTAGCAGCGATGATTTTTGGGAAATGGAATCCGCTAGGCGCAACCGGCGCAGCTATTTTCTTTGGCTTAGCGCAAAGTTTACCAATTATTGGCGCTTATATACCAGTGTTGGCACATGTGAACTCAGTTTGGTTCCAAATTGCTCCATATCTGATTACCGTCATTGTCTTAGTCATTTTCTTTGGTAAGGCAGTTGCACCAGCGGCAGATGGGCAAAATTATATTAAGAGTAAATAAAAATTAGTTATAAAAAATCAGGTAGTTGAGTCAATGTTAAATTGATTGGACTACCTGATTTTTTTATTTGTATTTATTTTTTTGATTATTGCCAACAAAAATGGAAAATAATTAGGCTTACATATAAAATATAGTAAAGAATTGTTTGATAGAATTAGCTATGGACATTTTCTTTCAAAATTACTTGTTTGACGATTTTATTTTATCGGATATTTTCATATGTCTGTTTTTTTACAAAAGATTAGGACTGCTAGAAATTCTATCAGTCCTAAAAATTATAGAGCTTTTATTGTTTACATGATCGAGTAGTTTGTCCGACACCTATTTTAGGCGAGATGGTTCGTGAGATAACTTTTTTGTGTGTAATTACTTCGAGCAGTAAATCAACCATTTCTTTAGCAACTAAATCCAAAGGTTGAATTACTGTGGTTAGTGTTTTTAAGGTGACTTGATGCATGAAAACTCCATCAAATCCAGTGATACCAATTTCATTTGGAATGTCTACACCGCATAATTCTAGTTGTTGCAAAGCACCAATAGCTAGGCGATCAGTTGCTGCAATCAAAGCAGTATTTGATGGTAAGGTAATATTTTGAATTAATGTAGCACAAGCTTGTTGAGTATTATTTAGACGGTAAATAATAGGCTTTTGATTGAGTTCTTTAATTGCAGCAAGGTAACCTTTTTCACGTTCGATTGCAAATTTTTCAGGTAAATTAAGGCCTAAGTAAATCAGATTTTCATAGTTGCATTTAGCCAAGTATTTGGTCATTTTATATGTTCCTTGAAAATTATCGACATCAATTGAGCTAATTTGATTAGAGATATTTCCATAGGATACTAAAGGAAAGTTTAATTTAAGAAGCTTAGGAATATCTTCGATTCTAGCACCATTGATAAAGCCACCATCAACTTGATTAATCAAGTTAGGATCTAATTGATGTTTAATTTCTAGAGTGTAGTTCTTTTTTTGGAGGTAATCAGCAAGGTAAAGTAGTAATTTTGCATAGTAGGGATCAACTTTTTCAATATTCTCAAGTATTAAAAATTGCATAGTTAATTGTTGTTGTTTAGTTAAAGCTTGTCCGATACGATTAGGAGTGTAGTTTAATTGTTTAATGGCCTCAAGAACACGTTGTTTTAAGTCATCAGAAACTTGCTCAGGATGGTTTAAAACACGTGAAACCGTCATGTTTGAGACATGTGCATATCGAGCAACATCGGATATAGTTACCATAAAATCCCTCCTAGATTTTATTTTGTCTTAACATACTGCGGGAAATTATACTTTGAAATATAAAGTATTAGCCAATGTTTTATACTTCAAAGTATTTTTTTATGAGCATAACAGATATTTCAGATGAGTACCAATTTTTTCAATTGTAACACAAGTTGTGATGGACTTAGATTAATATTTGCTATTTGGAGAAGAAACAATAAAAGTAATCTGATGTGTGTTACCTTAACCTAAGGAAGATAAAAGATTTTACAATCAAGCTTTATCAATGCAAAAGAGAATTTAAAAATAATATTCACATTTATTATACGTTGAAAGAATTGTTATAAGGTAGAAAAGATAAAAATTAGTAAGTAGCAGCAATTTTTTCAAGAGGGGTTAAATAAAAAGTTTGGAGGTAAAGATGTAGCTTGTATGTAGATTAAAAATACATGGAGTGCAATCAAAAATTGATCTATGAAGAATTATTTAAAATTTTTTTATTGTTGGAATCGAGACTGTAGGCTTTTATTATTTGTCCAATAATAATTTATTTCAAATTTTTTGTAGTGCAACTATTTTAATATACCTAGCATTTGGTGTATGTACCTTTGATAAAAGAATTTGTAAATTTTCACTATTAGATGCTTTGATTTGTATTCCCTATGTTTCTTTAATGGTAAATTATTTGATTTGGGATAGTTTATTGAGAATTAGTACGAATATTTTAGTGATTTTATTGTCTTGTATAGGTTTATATAGTTATGTAAATACAAAATGTCTATTAGATAGCTGACTTTGTTAGTAATCGTAAGAAGATTAAATAGCGAGTTACTCAATTTTTTAAAATAAGATTGAGTAACTCGCTTTTATTATGTAAAAAGGATGATGAGATAGCATTTGAACAATTTGAACAAGCTAAAATTTTGAGATGAAGATGTTGCTAAATTGTGTCGTTAAAAATGTTAACGTTAACATTTTTAAAGCGGTTTATTTTAAAAAAATAAAATGCTAAAATCAAAACACGAAATCGATTTCAAATTTAAATTTTGGGAGTGTTAATGATGAGTCAAGAAAAAAAGACTAGTTTACCAGATTTACCAATATTTAGAATTTGGATGTTAAGTGTAGGTTTTTTAGGGGTTCAGATGGCTTTTTCTTTACAGAGTTCACAAATGGGCCGTATTTTTCAAACATTAGGAGCAGATCCAACTAAATTAGGCTTTTTCTTTATTTTGCCACCACTTGCTGGTATAGTTGTACAACCTATTGTGGGATATTTATCTGATCGTACTTGGAGTAAGCATTTTGGACGTCGGATGCCATATTTATTAGTTGGTGCTTTAGTATCAGTAATCGTAATGTTTCTATTACCAAATTCAGGAAGTTTTGGATTTAAAACGTCAACTGCTTTATGGTTTGGAGCTATTGCTATTTTATTTATGGATTTAAGTTCAAATGTAGCGATGCAACCTTTTAAAATGGTTGTTGGAGATATGGTTAATGAAAAACAAAAATCATATGCATATTCGATTCAAAGTTTTCTTTCAAATACAGGCTCTGTTTTAGCCACGATTTTTCCCTATGTTTTAACGGCTTTAGGCGTAGCTAATACGGCTGTTAAAGGAGAAGTCCCTTTAACTGTTAGAATTTCTTTTTATGTTGGTGCTATTATTCTAGTGATTTTTTCTTTGATTTCAGTTTTTTCAGTCAAAGAATATGATAATGAAACTTACCAAAAATATCATGGCGTGGCATTAAATGAACAAGATGCAACAGAAAAAAAGAGTATGTTTGTATTATTAAAAACGGCACCCAAAACATTTTGGTATGTGACAATTACACAATTTTTTTGCTGGATGGCATTTCAATATTTGTGGACATATGGCGCTGGAGCAGTAGCTTTTAATGTGTATCATGCAAGTGCCCCAGCTACAGCAGCATATCAAGCTGGTGCTAATTGGTTTGGGATTTTGTCTGCAGTTTATGCGATTGCAGCGGTAATTTGGTCACTTGTGTTGGCTAAAATCCCAGCGGGTAAAAATAAGACTGGTTATTCATTATCACTATTTTTAGGTTCACTTGGTTTTATATCAGTCTTTTTAATTCATTCACAAATGGGTTTACTTATATCATTTTGTTTGATAGGGATATCTTGGGCAGCAATGATGGCTTATCCATTTATCTTAGTTACAAATGCGTTAGATGGATATTCACATATGGGAACTTATTTAGGGTTATTTAACGGTTCTATTTGTCTGCCACAAATAGTGGCTTCAGTGGCATCATTTGCGATTTTTCCAATGGTTAAGGAAAGTTTTTCTGCAATGTTATTGATTTCAGGAGTTTTGATGTTTATTGGAAGTTTATCGGTATTTTTAATTAAAGAAAAACATAAAGGATGAGATATATGTTAACAAAATGGTGGCAAAATGAAATTGTTTATCAAGTTTATCCCCGCTCTTTTCAAGATACCAATAATGATGGAATTGGGGACTTAAAAGGAGTAATCGCACATTTAGATTATTTACAAAGCCTAGGGGTAAGTATGATTTGGTTATCCCCGATTTACCAATCCCCGATGGTTGATATGGGCTATGATATTTCTGATTATCAAGCTATAGATCCACAATTTGGGACAATGGAAGATTTTGATGAATTATTGGTACAAGCTAAAAAAAGAAACATTAAGCTGATAATGGATTTAGTTATCAACCATACTTCAGATCAGCATAAATGGTTTCAACAAGCACTAAAAGATCCAAAAAGTCCTTACCGAGACTATTATATTTTTAAAAAGACAGTAGATGGTAAAGCTCCTAATAACTGGCGTAGTATTTTTGGCGGATCAACTTGGAGCGAAGTTGAAGGTGAACCAGGGACTTATTATTTCCATACGTTTGCCCCACAGCAACCTGATTTAAATTGGGAAAATCCTAAACTTCGACAAGAAATTTATCAAATGGTTAACTGGTGGTTAGAAAAAGGAATTGCGGGTTATCGAGTAGATGCAATCACTCATTTGAAAAAAGATTTAGACTGGGCAAGCTTACCAGCAGATGATACTGATGGTTTAGTATCGGTAATTAAAAAAGGACAAAATCGTCCAGGCTTAGAAGTCTTCTTAGCAGAGTTGAAGCACGAAACTTTTGAGAAATATGATGCGGTTACTATCGGTGAAGCTTATGGAGTTGCACAGGATGATTTACCTAAATTTATTGGCCCAGATGGATATTTTTCCATGATTTTTGATTTTAGTTACATGAACATTGAAATTAAAAATGTAGATGAATGGTATCGTGGGAAAGCAGATTGGTCAGTGACTGAGTTAAAAGATATTTTATTTACTAGCCAAAAAGCTATTAAAGATGCGGGTGGTTTTGCTGCAAATGTTTTAGAAAATCATGATCAGCCGCGTGTGTTATCAAAGCTTATTAAAAATGAAAAATGGCAAAACAAAAATGCAGCTAAAGCTTTGGCGACAATGTATTACTTTTTGCCAGGAATCCCATTTATTTACCAAGGACAAGAAATTGGTATGAAGAACTGTCAGCGTCAAAGTATAGAAGAATTTAATGATGTTTCAACTTTAAATAACTATCAAATGGCATTGAATGCAGGAATAGATTCCAAAGAAGCTTTACGACTAGTTAACAATCGTTCACGTGATAATGCCAGGACACCAATGCAATGGGATGAAAGTATTTATGGAGGATTTTCTACACAAAAACCTTGGTTAGGTATGGGAACAAATAGAACAGGGATTAGTGTTGAAAGCCAGGAAAATGATCAATCATCTATTTTAAATTACTATCGGAAACTGGCACAATTACGTAAACAATATCAAACGTTGCTTGCAAAAGCTGATTTGATTGCAGAAAAGACAGTTGAAAATATAGTTGCTTATCAGCGAACATTAAATGAAGATTCATTGACTGTGCTAGTAAATCTTGATGAAGTAGTAAACAAAGTGAATGCTCCAAAAGGTAAATTAATATTAAATAATCAAGAACAGTTGATACGAAATGACCAAGAATTATTATTAGAACCATATCAAGCGGTTGTTTTTTATAATAGTTTATAATCAAAAATTTTGCTTTTGCCTAAGTGATTTTTAAGTGCTATCCTTAATGTATAACAAGAAAGGGATGGTTGAGATGACAAAAAAGGCAGCTGTTTTAATCGCAGATGGTTGCGAAGAAGTTGAAGCCTTAAGTCCAGTTGATGTTTTACGTCGTTTAGGACTTGAAGTTGATATGGTGGGCTTAAATTCTAAAAAAGTAATCGGCGATCATGATATTGTGTTGACTTGTGATAAAATTTTGGATGTTGACTTACTTGAGTATGATATTGTGATTTTTCCAGGAGGCTATCCAGGAGCAGAAAACCTTAAAAACAGTACTGTTTTAAAAGGATTGATGCAAAGACGTGCGCAGGCTGGTAAATGGAATGCAGCAATGTGTGCGGCGCCGCTAGCTTTTGCAGCCTATGGTTTGTTGGATGGAAGTGAGTACACATGCTATCCAAGCGTACATGATCAAATTAAAGATCAAATTACAGATGGTCATTTCAAAGAAGATATTGTTGTGATTGATCATGATAAACGTATTTTAACTAGTCGAGGTCCTGCGACAGCATGGGCTTATTCATATGCAATCGCTGAAATTTTAGGTGCGGATACGACACAATTAAAAGAAGCGATGTTATATAACTTTTTGAGTGAAAATATTACGCGTTAAGTAAAACACCAAGTTGGTTTAGCTAACTTGGTGTTTTTTAGTAATTAAATTAAAAATAGTGGATAAATATTTTGTTCAACTTGAGAAATCGCTTTCTTTGATGTATAGTTATTTAGTAGAAATTATGTTATGAAAAGAGGGGAAGCTTAGTGAAGATGTTGACACTAAACTGTCATTCACTTCAAGGATTTGATACAAATAAGCAAATTAATGAATTTGTTGATCAAGTCGTACGTGAAAATATTGCGATTTTTGCCCTGCAAGAAGCTAACCAACCTCGAAAATCAGCCTGTGTGACAGCTGAAGAGTTAAGAGATTTAAAGTATGTAAAACCTTGTGAAGAAGAACAAATTCCTGTTAAAATAGGAAATTTCGCTTATTTATTGCAAAAGGCTTTGCGTAAGGTCAAGCTTGATTTTTACTGGAGTTGGTGTGCATGTCATGAGTTATTGGGAAGTTTTGATGAAGGTTTGGCTTTGTTTTCATTAGTACCTTTAAGTGAAGTGACAGCTGATATTTTAGCGCCTGAGCGAGAAATTGGTTATCAAGATATTCGCAGACATAAAATTTTGGCAGGAAAGTT
Source organism: uncultured Lactobacillus sp. (assembly GCA_905204935.1). GTDB lineage: Bacteria > Bacillota > Bacilli > Lactobacillales > Lactobacillaceae > Ligilactobacillus. The sequence goes on along the minus strand of CAJLBJ010000023.1, from coordinate 17,235 downwards.
GGCCAATACCGAGGGCTCTTTAGTAGTAACGACACATTTGGATGGCCAATTGAGCAATCATTTTAACGTTGAATGGGATACTTTTTCTAAAAGATTGCAGTTTTTAGGAGCTAAAAAGCGGCCGACCTATGTATTGGCTAATGTTAATGTTGATGCAGAAGAAGATGTTATTGGATATGAATACATGTGTCGGAGTTTTCAAGACACTTATGTAGCAGCAATCAATAAGAGTGATGGCTTGACGATTCGTGATAATTTAACGGAATGGGGACAAAAGAGTTTAGCTAGACGAATAGATTATATTTTAACGAATGCTAAACATGAAATTGTTTCAAGTCGTGTATGTTTTGATGGACACGAAAGCCAAAAAATTTCCGATCATGCAGCTGTGATTATTGAGATTGAAGACCAAGAAGGACAATTATACGCATAAGGACTAATTTCTTGGTGAAGGCCTGGTAAAATAGTATACTTAAATTGAGTAAAGTACCAAAGTTAAGGGGTGATTTCTGATGAAGAAGTCGAATATATTGATGCTTAGTCTCTTGGCCATTTTGTTAGTAGGGTGTAGCTCTAAAAACGCGGAGCCTAAAAATTCCGATGTTGAAAAGAGTAGTCAAACGTCAGCCAAAAAGGATAAAGATAAGAATAAAGATAAGAGCACTAGTTCAAAAGATGATAAAAAAGACGATGTAAATTCTTCTCAAGATAACTCAACGACTGGTACAACTGAGCAGTTATCGCGTCTTGAACAACTCAATCAAAGTTTACGTCAAAATCTTGGACAAATTCCTTTGCCACAAGTCGATGGCTTAGGCTATAATCACGATAAAGTTAACGTTAGATATATTGGAAATGAAAATGACTATAGTATTTATTACAGTTTAGGCTATAATGCTTATCCGTTTAATGATGAAGCGTTAAAGACACACGTTCCATACGCTACTTTGATTAAAAGTACCTATGCTTCTAAAGATGAGGCACGTCAAGCGATTCAAATCTATGATCAAAACCAAGCAACACACTTGCCAGCTGTTGACTTAGGTTATCAAATCGAAGGTACACTCGATTCAGGAGCAGGTCAAAGTTACTTGCAGTGGCGCGAAGGTAATTGGTCGTTATATGTACACGCTTCGGCTTATAATGGGCAAAACACAATTCCAACTGGACAAACGGTTGTTAAATTATTGGAACAATATATGTTACCGATACCAGATGATCAAGCTAGTTTGACGGTGGATTTAGTTGCCGATCATACCACTTTAAAGTGGATGAAAGGTAATGTCGTTTACACGTTAGAAGGTAAAGATTATAACGCCTTGATTCCAATGGCAGCAAGTATTAAATAAATATAAAAAAGGTTCATACTAAGATAAAACTTAGGATGAACCTTTTTTGGTTAATTGTCTTTTAAAACCGAGCGATTCTTGATGCCAGTTTGAAGCAAAGATTTAGCTAGACTTAAGACAAGAGCACGTTGCTTTTTATCAAGTTGTGTTAACTCAGAGACGACCGTGGTGATTTTAGAGAAACGATCAGCGGTCAGCTCTTGCATGCGTGTGATTTGAGTGGCATTTAAGACGTCAAAGACAACGGAAATGAATTCTTGACGTTTTTCATTTGAAATTTCGTTAAGCCAATCTTTAAGGGTTTGCTCGATGAAAACACTGCTAGCATCGACATTTTTTTCACAGACAAAACTATGTGGTGCAGCGATGTCCCAGCTATATAAATCGTGTTGTAAGATGCTGGTTTGTTGGCTGTGGACAACCGTATAATCTTCGACATGACCAAGTAACATTCCAATGATAGAAGATTGTGGCACATAAGCTGAGATTAAGGGCTTGATACGTTTAATATCAGCTCTTTCAAGTGTATTAATGGCAAATCCAGGCCCGTCAAAACTATAAACATGTTTGAGGCGTTCAATGAGTTTATCTGGACAAAATAAGGCTACAAATAAGGCGATGTTTCCACCTTTGGAGTGTCCAGCTAGATAAAATGGTCCATCTAAAGCTTTAGCAGCATCTTTAAAGTAGTTAAGACCTGCACTTTGGCAAGGAACAGTTTGCATAAAACTCATGTTGAAGTCTTCTTTTAAGCCGACTAACGTATCGTCGGTGCCACGATAAGCGATAAGATTACCCCCTAAGAACTTAAAGGTCAGGCAAGCAAACTGTTTTTCAGCTTGTGCATTGATATCGTTACGAAAACCGCATAATTCAATGTTCTTAAAGCGTTGGCACTTAGCTAATGTTTCTAAGAGTGCTTCATCGGTTGCTTGTTGTAGGTAAGGAGTGGTTTTTTGTGCTTGATATTTTTGCCAACATTTTTCTAAAGTGAGCGTGTCCGTAAAACTTGTAGGTACAATGTTATCCAGTTGTAGATAGCTGAAACGACTGAAAATCAAGCAATCGACCTCATTTAAAGGTGCTTGTGCAAAGGTTAAATCACCACGCCAAGTCAAATAGTCAAAAAGATTAGCCATTTAAATCACCACCTTAAGAGTATTTCTAGCTTAATTGTACTCTGAATTGTTCCTTTTTACCAAATTAAAAGCTGTTTCACGTGAAACGATTGCTAATTTTGAAAAAAGTTCTTACAAAACAGGTTTGAAATATGCTACATTATAAAATGATTTTTAAAAAGGAGGACGAACTTGTGGATGAACTTTTTGCAAAGGCTCCGGTTAAAAAAGTCTATTTTCAATTGGCTTTGCCGGTAGTTTTAGGAATGGTTGCTAGCATGGTATATAATTTAGCCGATACATTTTTTGTTGCAAAGACCGGTAATACGGCTTTAGTTGCCGGTGTTGCATTGGGTACACCATTGTTTTCATTTATGCTAGCGATTGGAGACATTTTTGGATTAGGTGGTAGTGCTGTGATTTCGCGGTTGCTAGGCGAAAAAAAGTATGCCCTCAGCGCAAAAATTAGCAGTTTTTCATTGTATATTACGATTGCTTTTAGCTTACTTTTAACAGCGATAATGTTAATTTTTGAACGCCCAATCTTAAACCTTTTGGGTGCGACTCCCCAAACCTATCAATATGCTGCTGATTTTTATCGAATCTTGGTAGGAGGCAGTGTTTTTATTATTGTATCGTTAGTGCCAGGAAACATCATTCGTACCGAGGGTTTAGCGGTTAAATCGATGATTGCTACTTTATCTGGGACGATTTTGACAATCATCTTAGATCCGTTATTCTTATTTGTTTTTGATATGGGTGCAAAAGGAATTGCGTTGGCTAATGTTTTAGGCTATGCGGTAAACTGTGGGATACTCTTTTATTATATGAATAGAGATTGCAAGATATTGTCACTTAAGTTGCGTGATTGTCAAATTAACTTGCATAATTTGAAACTAGTTTTAGCGATCGGAATTCCAGCTTCGTTGACTAATTTAATGCAAAGCTTTGGTGTTGCGTTATTAAACAACCATCTTTCTAAATATGGAGCAAGTGCGGTTGCTGCTAATGGGATTGTTGCTAAAATTTATATGATTGTTATCTTGGTGATGGTTGGTTTTGCATTTGGGGCACAACCGTTGATTGGTTATAATTATGGAGCTAAAAACAAGAAACGTTTCAAAGAAATTATGCGTTTTGACTTTTTGGTAGAAGTTGTTTATTCTTTAGTGTTAGCGGTAATCTTGATGGTGTTAGCACCTGTTTTAGTCAAAATTTTTATGACAGATACAAAGATTATAGAGCAAGGAACATATATGTTACGGGCTACGCTTTTGACTGCGCCGTTTGTTGGAGCTATTTTAGTTTTTACGACGGTTTTTCAATCGGCAGGCAAAGCATGGAGCGCTTTAATCATGGCATTAGCGCGCCAAGGGGTCGTATATGCTCCTTGTATGGTAATTTTAGCTAACAGTGTAGGTTATCATGGCATTATTTGGGCGCAACCAGTGGCTGATGCAGTGACATTTGTGATTGGTTGGGTATTATACCGCAAAGTAATTAAGGATTTTAGCGCATAAAAATAAGTATCTGATTAGAGTTTTTTCTAGGTAAATATTACTTTACAAAAAGGTATAGACCTATTATCATTAAGGTAGTAAAGTAACCGTTTTAAAACAAGCTAAGAACTAGGAAGGGAACTAAAGACGATGCAAACAAAAACGTTAGGAATTTCTATTTATCCATCGCAATCAGATTTTGAACAAGATAAACTTTATTTACAAAAAGCACATAAGTTAGGTTATACACGAATTTTTACGTCATTATTAGAAATTAACGATGATAGTGATGTCGACAAATATCGCCAAATTATTGAATATGGTAATCAATTAGGCTTTAAGACAGTGATCGACGTTAACCCTGGATTATTTGACAAATTAAAGATTGACTATGATGATTTAATCTTCTTTAAAAATTTAGGCGTATATGGTTTACGTTTAGATGTAGGTTTTACTGGAGCAGAAGAAGCACGTATGACTCGCAACCAATATGGTTTGGTGATTGAAATTAATATGAGCGCTGGGACAAATTACTTGGATAATATTATGTCATATCATCCAAAGACCGATAAATTATGGGGTTGCCATAACTTCTATCCACAACGCTATACAGCTTTAGGCGAAGATTTCTTTATCGAATGTTCGCAAAAATATCGTCATTTTAATATTAATACGGCAGCATTTGTGACTTCACCAGATGCTAAGATGGGACCATGGCCAGTGCAAGAAGGCTTGCCAACATTAGAAGCAGATCGTGACTTACCAATTGCAACTCAAGTACGTCGAATGTTAGCTACCGATTTAATTGATGACATCTTGATTGGTAATGCTTATGCAACTGATGAAGAATTGGCAGCTGTGGCTGAAGTATTCTTTGAACCACATCCAACAATTCAAGTGCAATTAGTAGATGATGTGACAGAACTTGAAACTAAGATTGTTTTAGAACAAATTCACACTTATCGTGGTGATTCATCTGATTACTTTGTACGGGATTCATTTAGTCGTGTAACTTACAAGGATGAACCAATGCCAGCTCATCATAATGATGTTACAATCAAACGTGGCGATATTATGATCTTAAATGAAGCTTATGGTCAATACAAAAATGAAGTTCAAATTGCCTTAGTTGATATGCCAAATGATGGTAAACGCAATGTAGTAGGGCATGTGGTTGAGCATGAATTATTCTTATTAGATCAATTACAACGTCGTATTACTTTCAAATGTGTTAAATAATTAGTGAAGAGATTTTAAAAAATAGCCCTAAAATAACGGCTTACCGTTATCTTAGGGCTATTTTTATAATTATTTGTGATAACTATTGATTAAACCTTGTGTTCCTTGATCACCTAATTGGCAGATATCGACCATTACTTCGTAGAGACGTGCAGCTTCCTTGGTTGCAGGTAAATCAAGTTGCATTTTTTCAGCTTCTTGTAAGGCGATGCGTAAATCTTTTAAGAAATGTTTAGCAAAAAAGCCAGGAGTGTAATCACCAGCCAGGATACGTGGGCCGTAGTTAGTCAAACTCCAGTTACCAGCGCTACCGGCACCGACAGTTTCTAAAACTTTGGTAACATCTAGATTTGCATTTTTAGCGTAGAGTAACATTTCGGTTAAGCCCGTCATGGTACCTGCAATCATGATTTGGTTGGCCATCTTGGTATGTTGACCACAGCCAGCTGGACCAAAGTAATTAGTACTCTTGCCGATTTGTTTGAAAATTGGTAAAAGTTCTTCGTAAACTTCTTTATCTCCTCCGACCATAATCGTTAAAGTAGCGTTTTTAGCGCCGACATCTCCACCTGAAACGGGAGCATCGAGGATTTTAAATCCTTTACTTGTGCCAATTTCAAAAAGTTTAGCGGCTAGACTTGGTTGGCTAGTTGTCATATCTACAGCGATTTTTCCAGCACTTAAGCCTGCAAAAATACCGTCTTCACCGAGATAGATTTCTTCAACATCTTTTGGATAGCCGACCATTGAAAAAACAAGATCAGCTTGTTGAGCGACTTTTTTAGGACTATCTACCCAAGTTGCACCATTTTCAACTAAACTTTGAGTCTTGCTTTTAGTCCGATTATAAACAGTTAGTTGATGACCTGCTTTAAGTAAATTTTGGCAGATGGCTGCTCCCATCACACCGGTTCCAATAAAACCAATTTTCATGTATGCCACATCCTTTAGCTTTAATCTAAGTATAATGATATACCTTTTATTAAGGCTTGAGAATTGATATTTTGTAAAAACACAAAAAATAACCCAGGCTCGCAAATACTCTTACATATCATCTTGGAGGTTCACGTGTCTACTCCTAAGATCTTCTTACATTATGAGACCTGGGTCATATTATCTAATTTTTTAGGAAAATTAATCTTGTTTCCACATCCTTTAAAATAACCCGCTTTCTAAGAAGCACTCGGTTAAATTTTAACTAATTGCAATTAGTTTTAGTTTTTTTGGAGGTGTATCCCAAAATAAACTAAATTAATTTGAAAAAACTTTTCAAGTTGGCTCCGACATCCCCTTATGGTAAAACCTAAGCATCTGAAACGACAATCTAGGGTACTTCCACTTAAGTTGTTGGCTCCGACACCTTCTTTCTTTCAAATCAAAAGTTATCAACTACAACTAAATTACATTTGGTTCGCAAATTAAGCCCCATGATTTAGGACTTAATTTGATGTGGAATTGTTAATTCCTTACACCTAATTTATAACACATCTAAGCTAAAAATGCAAGCGTTTTCTTTGGTGGTTTATTGGTGTTTGTAATAAAAAACTACCCGTTAAAAACGGGTAGTCAAGGAGCATTTAAATGAAGTCTAGTCAATTTCGATTCGCCGTGAGTTACTGATTTCTTCGGCTGTCTTTGGCAACGTGATGATTAATTCACCATTTTCACATTTGGCCGAAATTTTTTCGCGATCAACATTTAAAAAGCTATATTGTCGAGTATAACGACCATAACTTCTTTCGCTAGCCAAGATATTTCCTTGAGAATCACTTCTATCGCTAAATGAATCACGTTTAGCGCTGACAGTCAAAATATTGTCTTTAAAATCGATGGTGATGTCTTTTTTATCGATCCCTGGAACATCGATCGCAACAACATAATCTACGTCAGTTTCTTTAATATCACTACGTAATTCTTTGAATGCATCGGTCATATTAGTTAGGGGACGAGTGAAGGTTCTAAACAAATCATCACCAGTATTTAATAAGTCATTGAAACGATTAGATAATTCATTAGCCATAATTAAGACTTCCTTTCTCAAAATAATCAGTAATTTACTTTACACCTTTATCATAGTCTTTTTTTCAATAGATGCAACTAAAAAGCATCAAAAAAGCTGATTTTTTACTGCTTATTTTTATAGTGATTACGCAAGGTTGTAATCACTAAAAATAAAATCAAGACAAAGGAAATAATATAGCCGCAAACACCTAAATTATAGATAGCAGGGTGTTGTTGTCCGCCTATTACAAGCATAGAAGAACCTAAGATGAGTGCTGCTAAAATAATCGAGATGACGATGCGATTAACAAGCTGATCAACACGATCAAAGAAGCGATCTTGTTCTTTAAACTTAAAGTTGATGCGCCCTTGGCCTTGCATAAAGATATCTAATAGGCGTTCAACTTTGATAGGAATTTGTGGTGTGACCTTGATAGCCTGTGCCATTAGTAAGGCGTGATCTTCCAACTCATTTTTTAGGTTAAGTTTCTTTTTTAAATAATCACGTGCAAAGGGTCTGACGACATCCATCATTGCTAAATCAGGATCAAGTTGTGCAACTAATCCTTCTAAAGAAGCAAATGCCTTAACGAGTAATGTGACTTCGGATTTGGCTTGTAAGTTATTATTGCGACATAATGACAAAATACTAAACAACATATCTGCTAGATCGATTTGTCCTAGCCCCATTTGCATATAAGGTTGCAAAAAGACTCCTAGCTCTTCATAAAAGTCTTCTTCATCAACTTTACCGGTACGGTTGCAAACGGCTAAGATGGCTTGACCGATTAAACGGGTATCTTTGGTGTTTAGAGCCAAGATGATGTTAGTAATGCCATCGACAAGATTAGGTGTCAAATGTCCCATCATGCCAAAGTCTAGGTAAACAAGGCGACAAGCAGGTAATTTCTTTTGCGTTGCGATATCTATATCGGTAGAACCCAGTGTTTTTTGAAATTGATGCGTCGTTTGATAACGGGGCAATTTGGTTGAATTTTGTGGTAGTTCATAAAATAAAATATTGCCCGGATGCGGATCGGCGTGAAAAAAGTTATCTGTAAAAACTTGCTTGATAAAGTTTTGGACTAAAACTTCACCGATGAAACGGCGTAATTTCTTTTGTTGAGCAGCTTTTTTAGGATCATCACTCAATTTTTGATTAACTAGTACTTGAATACTTTTTCCAGGCATCAATGAATTAACTAAGACTTTAGGCGCAGAATATTCGCGGTAAACCTTAGGTACTTCAATGATACTAGTTGCATTGTTTAATTGATAAAACTCTTCACCGTTTTGCATTTCAACTTGAGTGTCGATTTCGTTTAATAAGGCGGTTTGGATCTCGTTTAAGATTTCTTTGGGATTGATGACACTGATATCTGGTGCAAACTTTAAAATATGAATTGCTTGGCGAAACAAGGATAAATCTGTATTGACAAGTTCTTCAACTTTAGGATGTTGAATCTTGACGACGACAGGAGTGTTGTCCTTAAGAGTTGCCTTGTGTGTTTGTCCAATTGACCCAGAAGCAAACGGTTGTTTTTCGAAGCTAGCAAATGTTTCAGCTATACTTTTGCCGGTTTGTTCTAAAAAAATTTGCGCAATAGTTTCAAATGAGTCGATTTGAACGTTATCTTGCAGTTTGCGTAGTTCTTTAATGTATTCAGGTGAGACTAAATCAGGACGTGTCGACAATAATTGGCCAGCCTTAATAAAAGTTGGACCAAGCTCTTGGAGACCTAAACGAATCTCTTTAGGATTTTTTTGTTTCAAGAAGTTTTTGATCATATCATGTTCGCGAATGACATGAACGATCTCTAATAGACGCGAACGTTTGTCTTTACGTGTAATTTCGATTGTTGGCGCTACTGTCATGTCTATCCCACCTTACATTAGGTATTTTCTTAATTTTAGCACTTTTTAATAGATTCGTCTTAGAAAAACCTTTTTAACAAAACCAGTTGATGAGGCGTTTGTTAAGTGGTTGTACCTGACGATGATTATTGGCAAATGCGTTTTTGATAGCAGCTGCAGACACAGGAGAAATTTCAAGCGCAGTGGTCAAGACAACCCAAGTGACATCACTTTTGAGTGGTGGAGTCGTCAATGTTCCTGTGTATGTGACATAGGCAAGTTTAGTTGGAATTAGATTTGCAAGCTCTTGGTCATTGCATTTTCCCGCAAAAATATCGGCGATTTGTCGGTTGGTTTTAGTCGGATCAAGCGCACATAAGACGGCTAAAACTAAGGTTTCTTTGTTTGGACCACTAAAGACAAAATGCAACTCACAGCTAAGACGTTGACCATCAAAGAGATGCTCGCTACCATCATGGAAATGGAAACGTTGTAGTTGATAGGTTTGGCCTTTGAATTTTAATTCTCCTGTAGCCAAAAATTGCATACCAGATGCACTAGGTTGCTCATTAATATCTTGTTTTGAGGGAAATGTTATGGCTAGTGGTTGCTGTGTTAATTTTTGTGGTATCAGTGTTTTTAAATTTAAATCAATTGGCGATTGCCAAGAAGTATCAGCTTTCCAAGTATCTTGGCTTTGATAATCGAGTTGTGTCATAAAAAAAATCCTTCATTTGTTGAGTATTCTCAGTTGTTTACAATAACTATATAGGTTGTGTTGACTAAGTGCAAGCCACCCGATGGCAGATATCTGGTGTTAAATATGGTAAAATTAAAGCGAATTTAGTTTAGGAGGCTTTGGTGATGAATCGTAAAGAAAAAATTTGGGAGTACTTTAAGAATCATCCACAAGCAAGCGAAGGCTTAACAACGGCAACAGTAGTCGATGATTTAGGAATTTTGCGTACAAATGTTAGCAAAGAACTTAATGTTTTGGTGCGTGAAGGAAAGTTAAGTAAGCTTAACGGGCGCCCTGTTAGGTATTGCTTGGCGCATGCAAGACCACAAGCACCACAAATTGTAAATAAGCCAGATGTTGATGTGTCCGTTCCACTCAGCGATGACGTTTTTGACCGCTTGATTGGGCGTAAGGATAGTCTAAAAAATCAAATAGAACAAGCCAAAGCCGCACTGCTATACCCGCCAAATGGGTTAAATGTTTTGATTACAGGGCCGACTGGTTCAGGGAAGACATTTTTTGCTAATGCGATGTATCATTTCGCCTACGATAAGGGAATTTTACAAAAACAAGGCATCACGGTTTTTAATTGTGCTGATTATGCACATAATCCACAACTGTTGATGTCGCATTTGTTTGGTTATGTCAAAGGAGCCTTTACTGGAGCTAACGAAGATAAAGATGGTTTGATCCAAGAGGCTGACGGAGGGATGCTGTTTTTAGATGAAGTTCATCGTCTACCCCCAGAAGGACAAGAAATGATTTTTTATTTTATGGATCATGGCACATATAGTCGTTTAGGTGAGACAGGAAAGCAAAGCAAAGCCAATGTACGTTTGGTATGCGCAACAACCGAAGATCCGGAAAGTGCCTTACTTAAGACTTTTGTTCGGCGGATTCCAATTGTCATTCAAATGCCATCTTTCCAACAAAGAACGACACGTGAACGTTTGCAGTTGTTGAAACGCCTATTGACAATTGAAGCCAATCGAATTCAAAAAAATATCACCTTAAATGAAGACGTGGTACAAGCCTTGTTAGGTAGTGTGACGTTTGGAAACGTTGGGCAGTTAAAATCAAATGTACAGCTCGTTTGTGCACAAGGTTTTTTAGGAAGTATGCAAGATGAAAATGATATTACGATCCAATTTGAACAATTACCTCCCCAAATAAAAGAAGGGTTGTCGCGTTTAGCCTCTGATCGTGTTGAACAAGGCAAGCTTGCTAGGTTATTGGAACCATTACTTGTTATTCGTCCAGATGATTCGACTAATAATCTTAACGATACTGATAATTATGAACTACCATATAACTTATATGAATTAATCGGTAAAAAAGCAGCTGTCTTGCAAGATGAAGGTTTAGATCAAGCTGCAATTAACAACTTTATTATGACGGACATCAATGTTCATCTAAAGTCGTTTTATCGTAATGTTGGCTTACAAAAAACCGAAACAAATTTCAATGAAATTGTCGATCAAGAAATTGTGGATGTGACTAATGAAATTGAAAAAGTTCTCAAGCAAAAAAACTACAACATCAATGGTAATTTCTTATATGCCATGAGTTTGCATATCAGTTCATTTATTAAACGTGTGCAATCAGGCCAACCATTGCGCGATGTGGCGGAAAATATCGTTTCGATGGTTCAAGATTATCCAAATGAATTTGCCTTAGCTAAGCAAGTTAAAGCAATTTTAGAAGCGCATTATAAGTTTCCGGTACCTGATTCAGAAACGTATTATCTGGCAATCCTATTGGTTTCGCTTAAGGCAGCTCCTAAAAATGGTAAAGTTGGAATTGTGGTTGCCGCTCATGGTAATAGTACTGCATTTTCAATGGTTCAAGTGGTTAAGCAACTTTTAGATGTTGATAATTTGACTTCATTTGATATGTCATTAGAGATCAGTCCACTAACTGCTTTAAATGAGATTGCCACAAAGGTCAAAAAAATTGACCGTGGTAATGGTGTTTTACTTTTGGTTGATATGGGCTCTTTAGGGACGTTTAGTGCTAAACTTACCGAAATGACTGGAATTGAGGTCAAGACAATTGATATGGTGACGACTGCTATGGTATTAGAAGCGGCGCGTAAAACATCAATGATAGATAGTACTTTAAATTCTGTTTACCATGAATTATCAGAGTTTAGTGGTTATTCGCGTCCATTTGGCCATAATGAGGATCGAAAAGAAACAGAAGTTAAAATTTCAAATGCTAATAAACCCAAGGCGATTATTGCAATTTGCTCTACGGGTGAAGGAACCGCCAAAAGAATCAAAGAGATGCTTGATGAAATCTTAATCGATAATTTATTAGACGATATCGAAGTGATTCCAATTTCCGTGGTTAATATGCAACAAACGATTGCGCAGATTCAAAAAGAGCATTATATCGTTGCAACAACAGGTATTGTTAATCCGCAAATCGATGCACCGTTTATTTCATTAGAAAATCTTTTGCAAGGTGGAGGTCAACAGTTTGTTGAACTACTAGAAGAAATGGATAGTAATACGCTATTTGTTGATACACAAGATACACAACTTGCTACACTAAGCGAACAAGATGTGTGTCAATATCTAGAACAGTATTTTACCTTCATCAATCCTAAAAAGGTTATCAAGATTTTATGGAACTACTGTGACTTTATTGAGCGCCGTACAGAAATTTTGATGACGGCTCCTTTAAGAATCAGTCTAATCATGCATTTGGCAGGAGCAATCGAAAGGTATTTGACACACACACCAATTACGGCAACCAGTGAGGAGTTAGCGAGTTTAGAAGACCAAAACTTGGCTAAAGTTGTGTTACAAGCCAATGAAATCTTGAAAGATGCACTTAATGTTGAGTTACCTTTAAGTGAAGTGTATTATATTGTGCGGATTTTTGATACACAAGCAACAGAAAATTGATACAAAACCTCGTGATACACAAAATAAGTGTATCATGAGGTTTTTTTAGTTAATTTTTAGGTTGATTTAACGCTGATTATGTGTGATACAGAAAAGTTGGCACGCAACTTGCTATATAAAGAGTGTAAGGAAACTTCTCAGACTGGAAGATTTTTGACCAGCTGCAGGTTTTACTTGCTGAACTAATTTTTTTATTATGTTTTTTTGTGTAAGCTGCATAGATTTTTTGGTTTGAGTAGGTGCAACTTTTGTTGATGAGGTTGTTTTTGAAAGATTTAGGTGATGAATATGACGATTGATGTCAAACTAATGAGAATTGATAGTCGTTTGCTTCATGGACAAGTAGCTACCAATTGGGCAAAAGTTTTGAAAGTTGATCGCATTTTGGTCGTCTCTAATCGAGTAGCTCATGATAACATTCGTAAAACATTGATTTTACAGGCTAGACCACCTGGTGTTAAGGTGCATGTTATCACCTTAGATAAGATGCTTAGAATCTATAGAGATGCACGTTTCTATGGAATGCGCGTATTGATTTTAGTCGAAGATCCGATTGATGCTTTGACTTTAATCAAAGGTGGAATCAAAGTCGAAATGGTTAACGTGGGTGCAATTAGTTTTAACAGTTCGCGCAAGATGGTTTCTGATGCCATCTCGGTCAACGCAGAAGATGTAGTTGCATTTAAATGGATGCATCAACACGGAATTGCGCTGGATATGCGTAAAGTTTCAAATGATTCGTCAAAAGATTTATGGCGGGTTTTAGTTGAAAAAGGGCTGGTTAGCTGATTGTCTTGAGTTGACAAAAGTTGACAGTTTGTTTTAGGAGTTTCTAAATACATTTTTAAGGAGGACAACATAATGGTAGGTATTATCCTAGCAAGTCATGGTGGCTTTGCTGAAGGCATTTTCCAATCAGGCGAAATGATTTTTGGTAAACAAGAAAATGTTCAAGCAGTTACCTTGATGCCAAGTGAAGGCCCAGACGATGTTCGGGCTAAAATGGAAAAGGCAATCGCTTCATTTGACGATCAAGAAGAAGTGTTATTCTTAGTTGATTTATGGGGCGGTACACCATTTAACCAAGCAAATAATTTGTTTGAAGCTCATAAAGATAAATGGGCAATTGTGGCCGGCATGAACTTGCCAATGGTCATCGAAGCATATGCATCACGTTTTTCGATGAACTCTGCGCAAGAAATTGCTGCACACATTATCGAAACAGGTAAGGATGGCGTAAAGATTAAACCAGAATCCTTACAACCAAAAGAAGCACCAAAAGCTGCTGAAAAACCAGCACAACCTACAGGAGCAATTCCTCCTGGAACAGTACTTGGTGATGGCAAGATTAAATACGTTTTAGCACGTATCGATTCTCGTTTATTACACGGTCAAGTTGCAACAGCATGGACTAAGACAACTCAACCAGATCGTATCATTGTTGTTTCTGATGGAGTTGCAAAAGACAATTTACGTAAGAGCTTAATTACAGAAGCTGCTCCTCCAGGAGTAAAGGCTAACGTTGTGCCAATCAAGAAGATGATTGAAGTTGCAAAAGATCCTCGTTTTGGTAACACTAAAGCTCTCTTGTTATTTGAAACACCACAAGATGCCTTAGAAGCAATCAAAGGTGGCGTTGATATCAAGGAATTAAACGTTGGCTCTATGGCACACTCTGTAGGTAAAGTGGCTGTTAACAAGGTTCTTTCCTTAGGTAAAGATGATGTGGCAACTTATGACGAATTAAAGAAGATGGGTATCAAATTCGATGTTCGTAAAGTTCCTGCAGATTCTAGAGATAACATGGATGATATTCTTGAAAAAGCTCGTAAAGAGTTGAACTAGTGTTTTTAAAAAAGATAGGAGGATAAAACATGTCTGCTATATCAATGATTTTAGTAGTAATTATTGCCTTTCTTGCGGGTATGGAAGGTATTTTGGATGAATTCCAATTCCATCAACCGCTTGTGGCATGTACATTAATCGGTTTAGTTACAGGCAACTTAGAAGCCGGTATCGTTTTAGGTGGTTCGTTACAAATGATCGCAATGGGTTGGGCAAATATCGGTGCTGCTGTAGCGCCCGATGCAGCTTTGGCATCTGTTGCTTCCGCTATTATTTTGGTTTTAGGTGGTCAAGGTGTTAAAGGTGTTAACGCAGCAATCGCTATTGCAATCCCATTGGCTGTTGCTGGTTTGTTCTTAACAATGGTTGTGCGTACATTGGCTGTGCCAATTGTGCATATTATGGATAAAGCAGCTGAAGAAGGTAACTACCGCAAGATTGAAATTTGGCAAATCTTAGCTATTTGTATGCAAGGTTTACGTATTGCAATTCCTGCTGCTTGCTTGATCTTTATTCCTGCTTCTGCAGTTCGTCATTTCCTAGAATCAATGCCAGCTTGGTTAAACGATGGTATGGCTATCGGTGGTGGCATGGTTGTTGCCGTTGGTTATGCTTTAGTTATCAACATGATGGCAACACGTGAAGTATGGCCATTCTTCATCATTGGTTTTGCTATCGCAGCTATCTCTGATTTAACATTGATTGCTATCGGTGCTATCGGGGTTTCCTTAGCTTTAATCTACCTTGAATTAAGCAAGGGTGGTTCTGGCAACGGAAATGGTGGTAACTCCAATACAGGTGATCCACTTGGCGATATTTTAAATGATTACTAGGATTGAAGGAGGAAACAAAAATGACAGAAAAGAAAATTACTTTAACTAAAAAAGATCGTTTATCTGTTGCATGGCGTTCTACCTTCCTTCAAGGTTCTTGGAACTACGAACGTATGCAAAATGGTGGTTGGTGCTTTGCATTAATGCCAGCTTTAAATAAGTTATATAAATCAAAAGAAGATCGTGCCGCAGCTTACAAGCGTCACTTGGAATTCTTTAACACTCACCCATATTTAGCATCACCAGTTATCGGTGTTACTTTAGCTTTGGAAGAAGAACGTGCCAACGGTGCTGAAGTTGACGACGTTGCTATCCAAGGGGTTAAAGTTGGTATGATGGGACCTTTGGCCGGTGTTGGTGATCCAGTGTTCTGGTATACTGTTCGTCCAATGCTTGGTGCTTTGGGTGCATCTTTGGCTTTAGGTGGTAGCATTTTAGGACCAATTTTATTCTTTGTTTGCTGGAATATTATTCGTTGGGCCTTCATGTGGTATACACAAGAATTTGGCTACAAAGCTGGTTCTAAGATTACAGAAGACTTATCTGGTGGTTTATTGCAACAAGTTACTCGTGGAGCATCTTTGATGGGGATGTTCGTGTTAGGTGCGTTGATTCAACGTTGGGTATCTATCAAGTTCACTCCAGTTGTTTCCAAGACAACCTTGAGTGATGGTGCATTCATCAACTGGGATAAATTACCAAAAGGTACAGCTGGTATTCGTTCTGCGTTAGAACAACAAGCAAATGGTTTGGCATTGTCTGATATTAAAGTTACAACATTGCAAAACAACTTGGATCAATTAATTCCAGGTTTGGCTGGTTTACTCTTGACACTTCTTTGCATGTGGTTGCTTAAGAAGAAAGTATCTCCAATCGTAATCATTCTCGCATTGTTCGTTGTAGGTATTGTGGGTCACGTAATTCACTTACTTTAATATTTGGAACAATCTTAACAAAAGCAGTTCTATCCGTTGGGATGGGGCTGCTTTTATGATATGATGGAATTGAAATTTGTTGTGAAATGGAGGAAAGAAAATGGTAGAATCGCTTAATACAAAAGTCGATTTAGTGATGGACGCAACGTCTTATTTAGGTTTGACTGATTATGGTAAGATAATGATAGGGGATCGGGGTTTTGAATTTTATAATGACCGTGATCCACGCAAATTCGTGCAGATTCCATGGGAAGAAGTGGATTTGGTGATTGCATCTGTCTTATTAGGAGGAAAGTGGATTCCACGTTATGCAATTCAAACCAAGAAAAATGGGACATATACGTTTTCTTCTAAAAATCCTAAGGTTGTTTTACGGGCGATTCGTAATTATGTCGATCCACAACATATGGTTCGTTCATTATCCTTCTTCCAAGTTCTTAGTCGGGGAATTAAACGCCGATTTAATAAGCCAAAATAATTTTTCTGAGACGAGAGTTATTCTCGTCTTTTTTGTTGTTATAAAGACGGACGTTTATTAATTTAAATACAAGATAGATGATAGATATACGAAAATTAGGATTAGATATTTCGATAATATTTGGGATAAAAAATAAAAATATTTGATAACGTTTTAATTTTATAAAAGATGTTGACGTGAGGAGAAAAAGCCTGTATAGTAAATATCGTTGCTGATATGCAACGGCAAAAACTTAAAAAAGATAACAAAAAATATCTTGACTAGATAAGCTAAATTTGGTAAGATATAAAAGTTGTCACGAATCAAATATATTGGTTTACGATTGAATTTTTATTCAAAAATAAA
Source organism: uncultured Lactobacillus sp. (assembly GCA_905204935.1). Classification (GTDB taxonomy): domain Bacteria; phylum Bacillota; class Bacilli; order Lactobacillales; family Lactobacillaceae; genus Ligilactobacillus. Next base: position 88 of record CAJLBJ010000023.1, on the reverse strand, counting down.
TAAAAAGTGCTTGACACTTAAATGTTGATTCGGTATAATATAAAAGTTGTTAAATACAACTTGAGTAGATCTTTGAAAACTGAACAAA
>CAJLBJ010000022.1 GCA_905204935.1 uncultured Lactobacillus sp. | reverse complement strand
TCACTTTTCTAGGAAGAAAATCTTCTTTCAATTTACGTTTGATACTCTTTAATTTGCGACGAACATGTTTGTTTTTTGAACGCCTTTTTAACCTTAGGTTTGGCTTCAATTTCTTTTTCCAACTCAACTAGTTTAATATCAGTTTCTTTGATAAGTTCTTTTATTGCGTCACTAGAACCTAACATATCATTTTGAAATAAAAGTAGGGTAAATAGGACAAAAGCTTTTTGAATAATCTTTTTAGCGTGATCACTAGAACGAAAATTATTAATAGTTTTATAGCTAATGGGAGTATTACCACTTAACCACATCATAGGAAGGTAATACTGATTTAATTTAGCAATTTTTCTACCAGAAAAAACAGCTTCATGGTAAGCAAAAAGCGTCATTTTTAGTAGCATAGCCGGATGAAAAGCAGGCCGACCGGTATGTGAAGTTTCTTCTGAAAGAATATTAAGTAAAATTGAGTCCACGAAGTGGCTGATTAAAACTGCAATATGGTCAGATGGTAATTTTAATGAATAAGTAGTAATATCTAATTCTAGTTCAGATGTGTTATAATTCTTGTACATGGTTAACCTCTCCTTTATTGGTTTTGTTCAACTTAATATTAGCAAGAGATTAGCCATAAAAAAGGCTCACGCCAAATTTTTTGACGTGAGCCTTTTTTTTATTGAAGCTGAGTTTTTCCCAGCCCCTTTTAATTGAAAACGATTTTTGCAAAAAAAGATAATATTTTTTTAAGTTAACATAAAGAATTAATTCTATTTTTGTAAAACACTTGTTATACTTAATAGAGTAGGTGTTTTGTAAGGGGGTAATAAATTTTGCTTATTCAATTAATCGTTAATTTTTTATGTCAGCCACTGTGGTGGCTTGGAATTGTAATGACGGTTATTTTATATTTGTTACGTGTACGAAAAGAACGCAAGGCCTTTAGAATTGCGGTTAATAGAGATTTTTATGAAGGTCGACATTTTGTTAAAAAAGGTTTTGTATTCTTTGTTTTAGGCTCGATTATATTTTTTAGTTTAGGAGTCATGTTACCACCTAAATTATTAATTATTTATCAAATCGTAGCAATGATTGCTGTTTTATTTAGCCCTTTATTTGATGCTAGCTTAGTAGCAATACTGGGGATTGTTTTATATCAATGCATAACTTTCACAACTACAACTGTGATAAATAGTAGTTTATTTATTTTAATTGCCCTTTTTTTATGTTTTCGTTTGTTATATTTACAAAAAACTAGTAGTTCTTGGTTTACACCACGAATTAGACAAGGAAAACGGGGACGCAGAATTGCCTATTATTTGTGGCAAGAATTTACTGTTTTTCCAGTATTGTTGTTGATTCCAGGTGATCTGTTTAAGAGTGATTTAACATTGTGGCCACTTTTTTCATTTGGAGGCCATGAGTTTGGCTTAATGTTAGTTCCGTTTTTGGTAGGAATTAATTGTCGTACGTTTAAGCAATCTATTATCAAAGTTGTTAGCTTACGCCGTAAACAAACTGTCATATTGTTAATTGAAAGTTTACTTTTCGTTGGCCTTAGTTATCTTAGCTGGTTTATAAGTCTTGGTGGTTTGGTTTTTTTAGCACTTACTAGTTTTTGGCAAGCATGGCAAAGGCATCGTCTTGAACAAGATGCACAAGGATGGTATGTAGAAACAAGTGAAGGAGTCCGTGTGATTGCTGTACAAAATAATACACCAGCAGCTAAAATGAAATTAAGTGCTGGTGATATAATTTTAAGCTGTAACGATCAAAAAGTGACCAATGAAACGGAATTGTATGCAGCTATGCAAAAAAATTCAGCATATTGTCGCTTTAGAGTACGTAATTTTGCAGGAGAAATTAAGATTGCTGAAGGTGCAATTTATTCAGATGCTCCACATGAATTAGGATTGATTTTATTTCACTAATTATCTGTTGATTTAGGAAAGGAAAAGCTTGATGAAAAAAGTATTAGTAGTTGATGATGAAGTCGCGATTGTAACGTTACTCGAATATAATTTAAAAAAAGATGGTTATGAGGTTGAAGCAGTATATGATGGTTTAAGCGCATATCAAAAAGCTCTACGAAATGATTATGATTTTATTATATTAGATTGGATGTTACCAGAGATGGATGGCATGGAAGTTACTAAAAAATTACGTCAAGAAAAAGTTGAAACGCCAATTTTGATGTTGACGGCTAGAGATGATGAATATGATAAAATTATTGGTTTAGAATTAGGAGCAGATGACTATTTAACTAAGCCTTTTTCGCCTAGAGAGGTTTTAGCCCGATTAAAAGCAATTGGTCGGCGAATGAAAGTTAAAAATAATGACAGTCATAAAGAAAAGCTAAAAGTTGATGTTAAGCCTGCAACTCAAGAAGTATATCAGTTTAAAGATTTTACAATTGATTTGGGAAATTATACTGTAACGCGTCAAGAAGAGCCTATCAATTTGACTCCAAAGGAATTTGAATTGTTAGCTTATTTTGTTAAGAGAGCACATCGGGTTTTAAGTCGTGAAAAATTGTTAAATGGAGTTTGGGGATTTGATTATGTAGGACAAACACGAATGGTCGATATGCATGTTAGTCATTTACGCGAAAAAATAGAGCCAGATCCTAAAAAACCACGCAATATCGAAACAGTACGAGGATTTGGTTATCGTTTTGAAGGAGTAGTCGATGAAGATTAGTCATTTTTTGGGTCGCTGGGCACTTTGCATGGCGGCTCTTATTTTAACATGGATAATAGCTAAAATAAGTCATCAACATTTTTCTTTTGGTTGGTTAATTGTGAATGCCGTGATTTTAGCGATTTTTAATTATGGCTTAGACATCTGGTTAGCACGCAAATTAAAAGTTGAAGTTGATTTGATGGTTCAAAAGTTAAATGATTTATCGACAGGGAAAAAAGCTAATCATATTATCTTAGATCAACGCGATCCTTACTACCAGTTAAGTAAATCAATCAATGCGGTACAAAGTATGCAACGTGACTTTTCTAAAGCTTATACCAAGCAACAGCGAGGTTATTTTAGTTTGCTTGAATACATTACAATTGGTGTAATGGTAATTGATCAAGAACGTGAAGTTTATTTGAGCAATCATACATTAAATGAACTATTAGGGAAAGAAATGGATCAAAAAGGAAGGACTTATTATACCTTATTGGGACATTTTGCTTTAGTTAAGTTAGTGGAAGATGCCTTTAGAAGTAAAAAGGATCAACGCAAACAACTGACTTTAAATTTAGATGGACAAGATAAAACAATTGATGCGCAAGTGATTTATGTTCCAATTAGTGAACAACAGTTTTTTGTGATGCTTTTGTTATATGATATTACTGAAAATAAACGAATTGAGCAGATGCAAATTGATTTTGTAAGTAACGTTAGTCATGAATTAAAAACGCCCGTTACAGCAATCACTGGTTTTAGTGAGACTTTACTGCAAGGTGCACTGGAAGATAAACAAGCAACTGAGCAATTTGTAAAGATTATTCATGATGAAAGTCTGCGATTAACTGATTTGATTAATGATATTTTATCGTTATCACGTATCGATGCAAAACATGCTTTACAACTAGAACCAATAAAATTAGCTAAGTTGGTTGGTAATACCTTGCAATCATTTACAGTCTTAATTAATAAACAACAAATTAAAGTGATCAATCAAATTCCAGAACAGTTAGAAGTGATTTGTGATAAAAATAAGTTACGTCATATTATCAACAACTTAATTCAAAACGCTATTCGTTATAATAAATTTGGTGGACAAATAATTATTAGCGCACAGCAATTAGAAAATGAATGGAGTTTAAGCATTCAAGATACGGGTGGTGGAATTAGAAAAGATGAACAGGACCGTATTTTTGAGCGTTTTTATCGGGTTGATTCATCGCGCAGTAAAGTGTCAGGTGGAACGGGACTAGGATTAGCAATTGTTAAAGAATGCGTTGAAAGCCTTTCTGGTACTATTAGTTTAGAAAGTCGTTTTAATCAAGGTTCAACATTTATAGTTCATTTGCCTTATTTTTCCTAAGCATAAACTTTGAATTTTTTCTTAAAATTTTAAGCTAAATGGGATCAATGATTGCGTGATGACTGAATAATTTGTAGAATTTGAGTAGTAATTAATTAGGAGGCAAAATATTGAAAAAAAAGTTAACACGTTCAAATAATCGTTTGATTGCGGGAGTTTGTGGTGGAATTGCACAATACCTAGGGGTTTCGGCTAAGGCCGTTCGTGTGGCTTATTTGGTGTTTTTCTTAATCTGTTCTTTTTTTGGGTTAAGTAGTACAATCCCTATTGTTTTGTATGTTGTCTTGATGGTTGCCTTGCCACCGGCTCCAGGTCCTTCTTATTATGATCTTTTTAGTTTATTTGGCAATTCTAAATCGTATACTCAAAAACAACACACAAGCGATCACAAGCGTAAAGTTATTACGGATGTCAAGGAAAAAGATATTTCAGATAAGTAAAAAGAAGTGAGGAAAAAGAATTGAATTTTATTCAAAGAGCGTTGCTTAATGCGGTTATTTTTATCGCAGCAGCTGGCTTGTTTCCAGCTAATTTTCATGTTGCTAATGTCTGGGTAGCACTGATGGCAGCTGTAATTTTAGGAATTTTAAATATGGTGATTAAGCCTATTTTAGTTGTTTTATCTTTACCAATTACTATTTTGACACTGGGCTTTTTTTATTTGTGTATTAATGCGTTTATCTTAATGTTGACTTCAATTTTTGTAAGTGGATTTTATTTTGCAAATTTTGGATCTGCTTTTTTAATTGCTTTGATTTTAAGTGGGGTCAATTTAATCATCACAAATCACTTTGCACGATAAAGCGATAGGCTAAAAGTCTTTAACATGATAAAATAGAAGATGAAGTATCGGGCTAAAAGCCACAAAGGAGTGAAACGCGTGAACAAGGTCAGTGTTCAAGAATTAGTCGATTCATGCGATTTAATTGTTTATTCAGGTGCTAAGTATTTAAATGAAAAATTTATTACTACAAGTGATATCTCACGTCCAGGTCTAGAATTGACGGGATATTTTGATTATTATCCTGCAGAACGTTTGCAACTATTTGGAATGACAGAGATTTCTTATGCGCATAAGATGGATGAAAAACAAAAAGTAGAAATTATGGCTAAGTTATGTCAAAGTGATTTGACGCCATGCTTTTTAATTTCACGTTATTTATCGGTACCGACAGAATTAGAAGAGGCTGCTAATGCACATAATATTCCAATTTTGCGTTCTAAATTGCCAACTACTAGATTATTAGCACGAGTGACCGATTATTTAGAAGCAAAATTAGCCGAAAGAAAATCGTTACATGGTGTTTTGGTTGATATTTATGGTTTAGGTGTTTTGATTACTGGTGATTCCGGAGTTGGTAAATCAGAAACTGCTTTGGATTTGATTAAACGTGGGCATCGTTTGATTGCTGATGATCGCGTTGAAGTTTATCAAAAAGATGAACAGACTTTGCGTGGAGAAGCACCGCGTATTTTACAACATTTACTTGAAATTCGTGGGGTTGGTATCATTGATGTAATGAATCTTTTTGGCGCAGGTGCAGTCCGCTCGGATACTGATATTTCTTTGATTGTGCATCTAGAAAACTGGAGTCCAGACAAGCAATTTGATCGTCTAGGTAGTGGTGAACAAAAGGTTCAAATTTTTGATGTTGAAGTACCGCGTATCACGATACCAGTTAAAGTTGGACGTAACATGGCAATCATTATTGAAGCTGCTGCGATGAATTATCGTGCAAAGACAATGGGATATGATGCAACTAAAACTTTTGAAAACAATTTAAATCAATTGATTAAAGAAAACTCAGTTAATGAAAGCAAATAATTTGAGGTGAAGAGAGTGACAAGTTTTTTAGGCGCTTTAAATCCAATTGCCTTTGATCTAGGTGGTATTCAAGTTCATTGGTATGGTATTATCATCTCATTAGCAGTGATGATTGCCGTGGTCTTATCCGTAAGAGAAGGTAAAAGAAGAAATTTAGACGAGGATTATTTTTATGAATATCTCCTTTTGGCCTTACCCTTTGCCCTTATTAGTGCAAGAGCTTACTATGTGATTTTTGAATGGTCATACTATGCACAACATCCAAGTGAAATTTATCGCATTTGGGATGGAGGAATTGCAATTTATGGCGGATTAATAGGAGCTTTAATTGTTTTAGTTATTTATTGTCGTTGTAAAAAGATTTCGCCATGGTTGTTTTTAGATGTCATTGCACCAACTGTTATTTTGGCTCAAGGAATTGGTCGTTGGGGAAATTTCATGAATCAAGAAGCCCACGGTGAAAGTACGACACGAAAGTTTTTAGAAAATTTACACTTGCCAAACTTTATTATCGAACAAATGCAAATTAAAGGCGTTTATTATCAACCAACATTTTTATATGAATCATTGTGGGATGTTGCAGGATTTATTTTGTTGATTGTTTTACGTCAAAAGAAAAACTTGTTCAAAAGAGGCGAAGTTTTCTTTAGTTACGTAATCTGGTATTCCTTTGGACGTTTCTTTATCGAAGGAATGCGTACAGATAGTTTGATGCTTGGTTTTTTACGTGTCTCTCAATGGTTATCGGCAATTTTGTTTATCGGTGCAATTATTTTTTGGTATGCTAGACGTTACTTTGAACCGCTAGAACCTTGGTATTTAGACGGAAATGATAACCATTAAAATGAAAGCACCAAAAATTTGGTGCTTTTTTTGTTGGAAAGGTAAACAAAAAAGTGGATTTCTTACTTAAAGTAAGTTATACTTAGGAACAAAGCTTAAGAAAGAAGGAAAGTAAAATGGTAAAAAAATATGATGTAATCGTGATTGGCGCAGGTCCTGGGGGAATGACGGCTGCTTTGTATGCTTCTAGAGCTAATCTTTCAGTCTTAATGCTTGATCGTGGAATTTATGGAGGCCAAATGAACAACACAGCCGAAGTTGAAAATTATCCAGGTTTTCGTTCGATTTTAGGGCCTGATTTAGCACAACAAATGTATGATAGTGCTACGCAATTTGGTGCGCAATATGCTTATGGAAACGTAGAAAGTGTGACTGTTTTAGATGATCAAAGCAAATTGATTAAAACTGACAGTGATGAATTCCAAACAGATGTCTTAATCATCGCAACAGGTTCACAATACCGTAAATTAGGTGTAGTTGGTGAAGAAGAATACAGTGGACGTGGGGTATCTTATTGTGCTGTATGTGATGGAGCTTTCTTTAAAAATAAACCGGTTGTTGTTGTTGGCGGTGGTGACTCTGCAATTGAAGAAGGAACATATTTGGCGCAACTTGTTTCAAAAGTAAATGTAGTTCATCGTCGTGACAAATTACGTGCACAAAAGATTTTGCAAGATCGTGCTTTTGCTAATGAAAAGATGAATTTTATTTGGGATAGTGAAGTTACTGAAATTGTTGGCGATGGTCAAAAAGTAACAGGAGTTAAGTTGCACAATAAAAAGACTGGTGAAGACTCTGAATTGGCAACAGATGGTATTTTTATTTATGTTGGCTCTGAACCAATGAGTGCACCATTTAAAAATCTCCCAATCATGGATGAAAAGGGTTGGATTTTAACAGACGAAAAGATGCAAACAAGTATTCCTGGCATTTTTGCCATTGGAGATGTTCGTAAAAAAGAACTTCGTCAAATTACGACAGCAGTTGGTGATGGTGGAATTGCAGGGCAAGAAGCATTTAATTATTTAGAAATGTTAAAAGATAAGCAACGCTAAACAAATTAAAAAAGATATGAGATATCATGGGTATTTCATATCTTTTTATTTTGGTAATCTTAGTAGGATATCTTTTATTTGTTGAAAAAACTGCCAGTTATTTGAATTTTATAGTATACTAGTAAGCGTAAAAATAATTTTACAGGAGTGATTAGATGAGTTGGCAAGAAACTTATGCCATTTGGCAAAACTATCCTGAATTGACAGAAGATTTAAAACAAGAATTAAACCAATTAGCAAATGATAATGCTGCTTTAGAGGATGCATTTTATGCACCGTTAGAGTTTGGGACTGCGGGTATGCGTGGTGTTTTAGGTGTCGGCATTAATCGGATGAATATTTATACTGTTCGTCAAGCTACTGAAGGTTTAGCACGTTTCATGGATACTTTAGATGAAGCAACTAAAAAACGCGGGGTGGCAATTAGCTATGACTCACGGCACTTTTCACAAGAATTTGCATTTGAAGCAGCTAAAGTTTTAGGCGCACATCAAATTCCAAGTTATGTTTTTGAAAGCCTACGTCCAACCCCTGAATTATCATTTACTGTACGTCATTTAAATGCTTATGCGGGTATCATGATTACAGCTAGCCATAATCCAAAACAATACAATGGTTACAAGATTTATGGTGAAGATGGGGCTCAAATGCCACCTAAAGAATCTGATTTAATTACACAATATATTCGTCAAGTTGATGATTTGTTTGGTGTCGAAGTAGGACAAAAGGAAGCCTTAATTGAAGCAGGACTATTAAAGATTATCGGTAGTGAAGTTGATCAAGTTTATTTGGAACATTTAAAGCAAGTAACGATTAACCGCGAATTAGTGCAAGAAGAAGGCAAAACATTAAAATTAGTTTACAGTCCATTGCATGGAACCGGCGCAATGCTAGGAGAAAAAGCTTTACGACAAGCTGGTTTTGAAAACTTTACGATGGTAAAAGAACAAGCTTTACCAGACGGTGATTTTCCAACGGTTGAAAAGCCAAATCCAGAAGATGGGGCTGCTTTTGACTTAGCAATTGCTTTGGGTAAAAAAGAAGGGGCTGACTTATTGATTGCTTCTGACCCAGATGCTGATCGTTTAGGTGCAGCTGTTCGTCAACCTAATGGTGAATATCAATTGTTAACTGGTAATCAAATTGCAGCTATTATGTTGCATTATATTTTGACAGCTCATAAGCAAGCTGGTACACTACCTAAAAATGCAGCAGCTGTTAAATCCATTGTTTCTAGTGAATTTGCGGCTAAGATTGCTGAAAGTTTCGATGTGGAAATGATTAATGTTTTGACAGGATTTAAGTTTATTGCAGAACAAATCAAACATTTTGAAGCTACCGCTGAACATACCTTTATGTTTGGCTTTGAAGAAAGTTATGGCTATCTAGTACGTTCATTTGTACGTGATAAAGATGCTATTCAAGCCTTGGTAATGTTAGCTGAAGTAGCGGCTTATTACAAAAAACAAGGTAAAAACTTGTATGATGGTTTACAAGAATTATTTGAAAAATATGGTTACTTTGCAGAAAAGACGATTTCTTTAACATTTGATGGCATTCAAGGTGCAAAACAAATTCAAGATTTAATGAGTAAATTTAGAACAAGTGCACCAACTGATTTTGCAGGCTACAAAGTTGAAGTTATGGAAGACTTTGCTAGTTCACAAAAACATTTAGCTGATGGCACAATTACGACTATGAGCTTACCTAAGTCAAATGTTTTGAAGTATTATTTGGCTGATGGAACATGGATTGCTGTGCGTCCATCTGGGACAGAACCTAAAATCAAGTTTTATATTGGGACTGTAGCAACTTCTGATGAACAAGCAACTGAAAAATGTCATGCTTTTGAAGCTGCAATTCAAGCTTTTATTAAATAGTTCTAAATAAAAGAGTCAACAATAAAAATTAAAGCTAGTTTGCCTTCTTTACTGGATAAGTCTAGTGAAGAAGGCATTTTTTATTAAGTTTTTAAGATGCGAAAACATGTTCGATATGATAAAATGAGATGAACAAAATAATGCAGATGAGGTGAAAAAAGTGATTGAACGTCAAGCTGATCGAAAGTTCAAATTAAAGTGTGCTTATCAACCAACAGGTGACCAACCCCAAGCAATTCAAAAATTGAGTGAAAATGTCTTAGAAGGGAAAAAAGCGCAGATTTTATTAGGTGCTACGGGAACAGGAAAGACATTTACCATTTCAAATGTGATTCAAAAGGTTAATAAACCAACTTTGGTTTTGGCGCATAATAAAACTTTGGCTGGACAATTGTATAGTGAGTTTAAAGAATTTTTTCCCGAAAATGCCGTAGAATATTTTGTGTCTTATTATGATTATTATCAACCAGAAGCCTATGTACCATCGAGTGATACTTATATTGAAAAAGATTCTAGTATCAACGATGAAATTGATAAATTGCGTCATTCGGCAACTAGTTCATTATTAGAACGCAATGATGTTATCGTGGTTGCTTCTGTTTCGTCTATTTTTGGTTTGGGTGATCCAAATGAGTATCGAGAACACACGATTTCTTTGCGCTCAGGCCAAGAAATAGAGCGAGATGAGTTATTAAAACAATTAATCGAGATTCAATATGAACGTAACGATATTGACTTTCAACGGGGGCGCTTTAGAGTAAGAGGCGATGTGGTAGAACTCTTTCCTGCAGCCTACGATGAAAAAGCCTTACGTATTGAGTTTTTTGGTGATGAAATTGAACGAATTCGTGAAGTTGATCCATTAACAGGAGAAATTTTGGCTGAACGTGCACATGTTGCGATTTTTCCGGCTACACATTTCATGACAAATGAGGAACGACTCGGACAAGCGATAACAAAAATCGAAGAAGAATTAAAACAACGCTGTGCAGAACTGACAGAACAAGGTAAGTTACTAGAGGCTCAACGTCTTGAACAAAGAACAACTTATGATATTGAAATGTTAAAAGAGATGGGATATTGTTCGGGAATTGAAAATTATTCACGACATATGGATGGAAGAATGCAAGGTCAAGCTCCATATACCCTATTAGATTTCTTTCCTGAAGATTTCTTGATTGTAGTTGATGAATCACACGTTACGATGCCACAAGTACGTGGAATGTATAATGGCGACAGATCACGTAAACAGATGCTTGTTGATTATGGTTTTAGGTTACCAAGTGCACTAGATAACCGACCTTTGACCTTAGCGGAATTTGAAGACCATGTACATCAGATTATCTATATGTCTGCAACCCCAGGCCCTTATGAGCAAGAACAAACTAATGACGTTATTCAACAAATTATTCGGCCAACAGGATTGCTAGATCCAAAGATTGATGTACGCCCAACTGCTGGACAAATGGATGATTTGGTAGCAGAGATTAATCAACGTGTTGCAAGAGATGAACGCGTCTTTATCACAACTTTAACTAAGAAGATGGCTGAAGATTTGACCGATTACTTTAAAGAGTTACGTATCAAGGTGAAGTATTTACATTCAGATATTAAAACATTGGAACGTACACAAATCATTCGTGAGCTACGTCTAGGAAATTTTGATGTTTTAGTTGGAATCAATCTGTTGCGTGAAGGTATTGATGTGCCTGAAGTTTCTTTAGTGGCAATTCTTGATGCTGATAAAGAAGGATTCTTGCGTAATGAACGTTCTCTTATTCAAACGATTGGACGGGCAGCGCGAAATGAAAATGGCCATGTTATCATGTATGCTGATACACAGACAGCTTCGATGAAAGCGGCTATTGATGAAACCAAACGTCGTCGCCAAATTCAAGAAGCTTATAACAAAGAACATGGAATTGTGCCTAAGACAGTCAAAAAAGATATACGTGCAAATATTTCATTAACAAGTGAGCAAAATGCAAGTGATACAGCAACACAAGTTGATTTTAGTAAATTAAAACGAAGTGAACAAAAAGAATTATTAGCACGTTTAGAAGCACAGATGAAACAAGCAGCCAAGCAGTTAGATTTTGAAACAGCGGCTACTTTGCGTGATACGGTCTTTGAATTAAAAGCGATGATTGAATAAAGACAATTTAGTAATTTTTATGAAAGGAAAAGCTATATTTAATTGTGGAAAATAACTGTATAATGTATAGCAGATATAAAAGTGAGACAAAATAAGATTGTTATTCGTGGTGCAAGAGAACATAACTTGAAAAATATCGATGTTGAAATTCCTAAAGAAAAACTTGTTGTTATCACTGGACTTTCGGGCTCGGGAAAAAGCTCACTGGCCTTTGATACACTTTATGCTGAAGGACAAAGGCGTTATGTTGAAAGTTTATCGGCTTATGCACGCCAATTTTTAGGACAAATGGATAAGCCTGATGTTGATGCTATTGATGGTTTATCACCAGCAATTTCTATTGACCAAAAGACGACTTCAAAAAATCCCCGTTCGACAGTTGGAACTGTTACGGAAATCAATGATTATTTGCGGTTATTATGGGCACGAGTTGGGAAGCCATTTTGTCCAAGGGATGGTCATGAAATTACGAGTCAATCTCCTGAACAGATGGTGACAAAAGTTTTGGAATTACCTGAACGCACCAAGTTGCAAATCTTAGCACCTGTTGTTAGACAAAAAAAGGGACAACATAAAAAAGAATTAGCTAAGATTAGGCAAGAAGGTTTTGTGCGAGTACTTGTCGATGGTCAGATGAGAGAAGTCGAAGAAGAAATCGAACTGGAAAAAAATCAAAAACATGATATTTATGTGGTTGTTGATAGAATTGTAGTTAAAGAAGGCATTCGCTCACGCTTGTTTGACTCATTTGAAGCAGCTTTGCGTTTGGCTGGAGGCTATGCTTATGTCGATGTTATTGGGCAAGAAATGTTGCAATTTTCTGAAAACTTTGCTTGCCCATATTGTGGCTTTACTATTGGAGAATTAGAACCGCGTCTTTTTTCTTTCAATGCACCATTTGGAGCATGTGAGGAATGTGATGGTTTGGGAATGAAACTAGAAGTTGATGTTGATTTGGTTATTCCTGATCGTAAAAAAACATTAAACGAGGGTGCTTTAGAGCCATGGAATCCGATTAGCTCTAAGTACTATCCCACATTACTGGCTCAAGCGTGTGCTGAATTTGGAATAGATATGGATACGCCTTTTGAAAAACTCAGTGCCAAACAACAAGATATCTTATTATATGGAGCAGGAAATAAAAAGTTTCATTTTAGATTTGAAAGTGATTTTGGTGGTTTACGTGATTTAGACATGGAATTTGAAGGTGTCATCAATAATATTGAGCGCCGCTATCGTGAAACAACGAGTGATTTTACACGTGATGTGATGCGTAAATATATGACAAGTCTGACTTGTCAAACATGTCATGGTTACCGATTAAATGAACAAGCATTGGCCGTAAAAGTAGGAGGTTTGCATATTGGACAAGCTTCTGATTTAGCCATTAAAGATGCTTTAAAATTCTTTGAAGAGTTGGAGTTTTCACCACAAAATGAACAAATTGCACGTCCAATTCTAAAAGAAATCTGTGCACGTTTGAGCTTTTTGACTAATGTTGGTTTGTCTTATTTAACCTTGAGTCGAGCTGCGCGTACACTATCTGGAGGAGAAGCGCAGCGTATTAGATTGGCTACTCAGATTGGCTCTAATTTGTCTGGTGTGATGTATATATTAGATGAACCATCGATAGGATTGCATCAACGCGATAATGATCGCCTATTAGATTCACTAAAGAAAATGCGGGATTTAGGTAATACGTTGATTGTGGTCGAACATGACGAAGACACGATGCGAGCTGCTGATTACTTGATTGATATTGGCCCTGGAGCGGGTGAAAATGGTGGACAAATCATTGCTGCTGGAACGCCTAAACAAGTTCAACGTAATAAAAATTCGTTAACTGGGCAATATTTAGCAGGTAAAAAATATATTGCAATTCCTAAAGAAAGAAGAACAGGCAACGGAGAATTTGTTGAAATTACAGGGGCTATTGCCAACAATTTGAAAAATATCGATGTTCGCTTCCCATTAGGTGAATTTATTGCAGTTACCGGTGTGTCTGGATCTGGCAAATCGACGCTAGTTAACATGATTTTGAAGCGTGCTTTAGCTCAAAAATTACAGCATAATTCAGAAAAGCCAGAAAAATTTGGGCAGCTATTAGGGTATGAGGCCTTAGAAAAAGTTATCGATATTGATCAAGCCCCAATTGGCCGAACACCTAGAAGTAATCCAGCAACTTATACTGGAGTTTTAGATGATATTCGGACGTTATTTGCCCAGACAAATCAAGCTAAGATGCGTGGTTATGGTAAAGGACGTTTTAGTTTTAATGTTAAAGGTGGGCGTTGCGAAGCATGTAAAGGTGATGGAATTTTGAAAATTGAAATGAATTTCTTACCTGATGTATATGTTCCTTGTGAAGTTTGCCATGGGACACGCTTTAATTCCGAAACACTTGAAGTCGAATATAAGGGTAAAAATATTGCTCAAATCCTAGAGATGACCGTTTCCGAAGCGCTTGAGTTTTTCAGTGCTATACCTAAGATTAAAAATAAGCTACAAACGATTAAAGATGTTGGCTTGGGGTACGTTAGTTTAGGACAACCAGCAACGACACTTTCAGGTGGAGAAGCGCAACGAATGAAGTTAGCTTCTGAGTTACACAAAAAATCAAATGGCAAGACTTTTTATATTTTGGATGAACCGACAACTGGTTTACATGCCCAAGATATCAAACGTCTATTGGCAGTTTTACAACGTTTAGTTGATAAAGGGAACACGGTTTTAGTGATTGAACATAATTTAGATGTGATTAAGACTGCAGATTATATTATCGACATGGGACCTGAAGGCGGCGATCAAGGTGGACAAGTAATTGCGACTGGAAGTCCTGAACAAATTGTGGCTTGTGAACAAAGCTATACAGGGAAGTATCTTAAACCATTGTTAGATAATGGACATTATCAATAATCAAAGGAGCATAAAAAATGGCAGAAGTTGAAAGTTTTACGTTAGATCATACGGCGGTAAAAGCACCGTATGTTAGATTGATTAGTGTGGAGCATGGACCAAAAGGTGATGCAATTTCAAATTTTGATTTGCGTTTTGTTCAACCAAATCAAAACGCGATTCCTACAGCAGGTTTGCATACGATTGAACATATGTTGGCTGGTTATTTGCGTGATCATTTGGATGGAGTAATTGATTGCTCACCGTTTGGTTGCCGTACTGGTTTTCATTTGATTGTTTGGGGAACACCTGATACAGCTAAAGTTACACAGGCATTAAAACTATCGTTAGAAGAAATTTTGAATGCAACTTGGCAAGATGTTCAAGGAACAGATATTAAAAGTTGTGGCAATTATCGAGATCATTCATTGTTTAGTGCGCAAGAATGGTGTCGTGAAATTTTAGCACAAGGTATCTCAATTGATCCATTTGAACGTAAGATATTAGATTAATTTTTTGTCTCCTAAACGAAAATAAAGTTTAGGAGACTTTTTGTTAAGGGGAATTTTAAGTAAAATATCTCTGCCACCACGTAAGCAGCTTGATTAATGTGATATAATCTTTAAAAGAGAGAATTTGTGCGGGAGGGTTTTTTTATGTCAGATTCATTTGAACTAGTAATAGTTACTGGTATGAGTGGTGCCGGTAAAACAGTCGCAATGCAAAGTTTTGAAGATTTAGGTTATTTTTGTGTCGATAATATGCCACCAACGCTATTGCCTAAATTTTGGGAATTAGTTCAAAATTCGGATAAGATTCATAAAGTTGCGTTGGTTATTGATTTGCGTTCGCGCGCTTTTTATGATGAAATTATCGAAATGTTACGTGAATTGGAGGATGCTAACTTTATTGCAAGTCGTATCTTATTTTTAGATGCAGCAGATGAAGAACTAGTGGCACGCTATAAAGAAACCAGACGTGCGCATCCATTAGCGATGGATGGACGTTTGTTGGATGGAATCCATAAAGAGCGAGAATTATTAGCCGATATTAAGGCGCAAGCACAAATTGTGATCGATACGAGTAAGATTTCACCACGTCAATTACGTGAAAAGATTTTCCATAGTTTTGAACAAAAACAAACAGCTCCTTTTCATGTTGAAACGATGTCGTTTGGATTTAAATATGGTGTTCCAATTGATGCAGATATCGTAATGGATGTGCGTTTCTTGCCTAATCCATATTATGTTAAGGAATTACGTGAGCAAACAGGTTTGGACAAGGGTGTCTATGATTATGTTATGAATTCCAAGGATACCGAGCAATTTTTCCAAGAATTTATTCATCTTCTCCAATTTGTAATGCCTGGCTATGTTAAAGAAGGAAAATCAAATGTAGTGATTGCAATTGGATGTACTGGAGGGCAACATCGTTCTGTGGCCTTAGCTAAACGTATTGGAGATGCATTAGCTAAAGACTACCCAGTTCATATTTCACATCGAGATATGAATAAAAGAAAGGAAACGGTGAACCGCTCATGATGATGAAACCAAAGAGAAGTCGCTCAAAAATTGTTGTGATTGGTGGCGGAACCGGTTTATCTGTTATTTTAAAGGGATTACGTAAACGTAACGCTGATATAACTGCTATTGTAACAGTTGCAGATGATGGAGGTTCTTCAGGAATCATTCGGGATTATATTAACGTTGTTCCACCTGGTGATATTCGAAATGTTTTAGTAGCTTTGTCGGATATGCCAGAGATTTACAAGCAAATTTTCCAATATCGCTTTAATTCTAATGATCAATTTTTTTCTGGACATGCGATTGGAAATTTGATTATTGCAGCTTTGTCAGAAATGAATGAGCGTGGGATTTTTAATGCTGTTCAACAGTTAGCACAATTGATGCATGTTGATGGTCATGTATATCCGGTAGCTAATGTTCCATTGGTATTAAATGCCTTATTTAGTGATGGAACGCAAATTTCAGGTGAAGCAGAGATTACAGCGGCGCAAAAAACAATTAAAAAAGTTTGGGTAACAGCTAGTGATCAGCAAAAACCAGCTGCAATGCAAGAAGTTATCGACGCAATTATGCAAGCTGACCAAATTGTATTGGGACCAGGGAGTTTGTTTACAAGCATCTTGCCTAATTTAATGATTGAAAATGTAGGTCAAGCAGTTTTAAAGACTAAAGCAGAAATTGTTTATATTTGCAATATTATGACACAAAAAGGTGAAACAGAGCGTTTTAGCGATGCAGAGCATGTACGTGTTTTAAATGAGCACATGGGTGTTAATTTTATCGACACTGTTTTAGTCAATACAGAACCAGTACCTGATGATTATATGGATCGTCAAAAATATGATGAATACTTGTATCAGGTAAAACATGATTTTACCGGATTGCGTGATCAAGGCTGCCGTGTAATTTCGGATAATTTTTTATTATTGCATGATCAAGGTGTCTTTCATAATGGTGATCAAGTTGTCGATGAATTGATGAGATTGTTAGGACGCCCAAATTCATGGCTATGTGAATATAACAATTAGGAGGGAAAGCTTTGTCGTATGCCAGTGAGGTAAAAAAAGAGCTAACAATGCTTGAAGTTCATTTTGGAAATGCTAAGGCAGAATTGATGGCTTTAATTCGGATGAATGGTTCATTAAGTATTGTTAATCATCAGTTTGTTTTGAGTGTGCAAACAGAAAATCCAGCAACTGCGCGGCGAATCTATACATTACTCAAGCAATTTTATGATATTGAAAGTGAACTTTTAGTACGGCGTAAGATGAAGCTTAAAAAGAATAATCTTTATATTGTACGCCTAAAGAGTGGTAGTGATTATGTTTTAAAGGATTTAGACATTTTGGATAGTTTTCAAATTAAAGAAACAGTTCCTTTAGCTTTTTTAGATGATGATGCTAAAGTGCGTTCTTATTTGCGTGGAGCATTTTTAGCGACTGGATCTGTCAATAATCCAGAAACGAGTCGGTATCATTTAGAAATTTATTCGTTATATGAAGATCATAATAATACGATTTGTGAAATGATGAATCGTTACGGTTTAAATGCCAGAAAAACGGAGCGCCGCAGTGGATATATTACGTATTTAAAAGAAGCTGAAAAAATTGCAGATTTCTTATCGCTGATAGGTGCTACTAATTCGATGTTACGCTTTGAAGATATTCGGATTGTGCGTGACATGCGTAACTCGGTTAATCGAATTGTTAACTGTGAAACAGCCAATATGAATAAGGTGGCAGATGCAGCTAATAAACAAATTGAAAATATTCAATTTATTGAGCAAACGGTTGGATTGAGTTCATTGCCACAAAAACTTCAAGATGTAGCCCGTGCACGGCTAGCTCATCCAGAGATAAGTTTGAAAGAATTAGGTGAAGTTGTAGCTGACGGTCCAATTTCAAAGTCAGGGATAAATCATCGGTTACGTAAACTAAATGAATTTGCCGAACAATTAAGACAATAAAAAAGTTCCTCCCTACTTGATCTGTTCCCTGTCAAGTGGACACACTAAATAAGTAAAATTTATTACCCAATTGGCATCATGCTGATTGGGTTTTGTTTTTGAGTGACTCCTTATATTTTGCGATTCTTGGGTTAAATGCGATTGGATAATGTTTTGGTTTTTCGTTATTGATAGCTTCTATTCTTACTTCCATTGGTATTTTTGAATCGAATCTCGTTTGATAACGTTGATGATTATAGAAATCAATGTATTTGCTAATTGCTTTCACCAAACTCTCTTTATTACGGATATCATACATCTTATACATTTCTGTTTTGATGATTCCCCACAGACCTTCTGTTGGACCATTATCCAAACAACACGTTACTCTAGACATGGACTGCGTCATGCCTTGTTCCTTCAGTTTGCGCCGGAATTCCGAGCTTGTGTATTGAAAGCCTCGGTCTGAATGAAACAGTGGGTGAGTATCTGGATTTAGCTTAATTACTTGATTGAAGATGTCTAACACAAGTGTATTATCATTTCGATTACTAATAGACCATGCGATAATAGAACGATCATACAGATCGAAAAATGCACTAAGATATAGTTTTTCTTGCGAATGTTGGACTTTTAACTCCGTTACATCGGTTGTCCATTTTTCATTTGGTCCAGATGCTTCAAATTCTCGGTGAAGTATATTTTCAGCTTTTTGATTCAGCTTGTTTGAAACCGTACAGCAGGTTCTTTTTTCTCTGATTGCAGAATGAATCCCAAGAATCCCCATTATTCTACGAATACGTTTCGTATTATAGTGCTTATTATATTTACGATTGATGAAGATACACATTTTGCGATAACCTAAAATCCCACCGTATTTCTGATGATATTCCATGATGATTCCTGCTAGTTTCATATCTTCTTGTTCATTGGCTGTAATAGAGCGATTCAGCCATTTATAATAGGCAGAACGTTTAACACCTAATTGTTTGCACATCCAGTTGATACTAT
Organism: uncultured Lactobacillus sp.; assembly: GCA_905204935.1. Lineage (GTDB taxonomy): Bacteria > Bacillota > Bacilli > Lactobacillales > Lactobacillaceae > Ligilactobacillus. The sequence goes on along the minus strand of CAJLBJ010000022.1, from coordinate 16,691 downwards.
ATTTCTTTGCTTCATGAAGTTCTTTGATAGCTAAGTATTTTGCTTCGTTTTTCGTTTTGGAGAATACCGCCTTCTTTCGATTTCCTGAATTTTTTTAAGAGCTCATTTTCCATTTCCTTAAGCTGACGCTCAAGAAGTTTTACCTTACGTTGCAGTTTCTCTGTTTCACTTAGCTGTTTTTCAGTCTTGTGCTGTCCGCGACGATCAATAAGACCTTTCTCTCCAGCTGATAGATATTTTCTAACCCATTGATATATCTGCGTATATGAAACATCAAATAGTTCAGCTGTCTCCTTATAATTCTTGTTGTGTTCCAAACAGTAATTTACGATTTTAATGCGTTCTTCTTTTGCTGTCTTTCTGCTGCGATCTTTCATATAAACCTTCAGCTTAGAATCGTAATCCTTAAGTTCTTCAAAGTTATTATACTTCTTAATCCAGCTTCTGACAGTACTGTATGAAAGAATTTTATATTTGATGGCAATATCTACGAAAGAACATTCTCCTACAAAATATGCTTGAACTACCTGTTGTTTGAATTTTTTAGTATATTTTGCATTATGTGTTTTATGGTTGAAACATGTAGGATCAAATGACTGATACATCTTTATCCATGTACTTATTGTCTTCCTATCGATATTAAAATCATTGACAAGCTCTCTTACACTTTTCTCTCTGTTTAAATATTGTTCACAAATATATACTTTTTCTTTTGTTGATAACTTTGGCTTTCTTCCCATAGAAAAATCCCACCTCCATAGATACACGTTTGTTTATTTCGTGTGTCTACTTTAGTGGGATCATATCAACTCATAAGATGTGTAGGAAGGAACTTTTTTATTATTTAATTTTTTTCTTATTAGTCATGATGCTATCAATCAAACCATAGGCAACAGCTTCATCTGCTGTCATGAAGTTATCGCGTTCGGTATCTTTATCGATTGTTTCGATTGATTGACCAGAGCAATCGGATAAGATTTGATTGATTAACTTGCGTGTTTTTAAGATATGTTCTGCCGCAATTTGAATTTCAGTCGATTGACCTTGAACACCACCAAGAGGTTGGTGAATCATGATTTCAGAGTGTGGTAAAGCAAAACGTTTACCTTTAGCACCAGCTGTTGAAAGAACAGAAGCCATTGATGCTGCCATACCCATAACGATTGTTTGAACATCTGCATTAACAAAGTTCATTGTATCTAGAATTGCTAAACCTGCAGAAACTGAACCGCCTGGAGAGTTGATGTACATGTAGATATCTTTTTCAGAATCTTGTGCATCTAAAAAGAGCAATTGAGCGATAATAGCATTTGCCATGTCATCGTTGATTTCACCAGATACCATAATGATACGATCTTTTAATAAACGTGAGTAAATATCATAAGCACGTTCACCTTGTGATGATTGTTCGATAACTGTTGGGACTAAATTCATAATAAAGTTACCTCCAATAAATATAATCGGGAATATTTGAATATTCACTGTATTGTTAGTTTAACTCATAGGTCAAAAAAGGTCAAACGATTTACAAGCTCAAATAAAATTAACTATCTAAATATCAAGTGATGATGTAAAATGAAGAAGAAAGATTTTAAACGCTTACTTAAATGGATTGGAGAAAAACTAATGACTATCAATGTTTATTTAGTTAGACATGGACAAACAATGTTTAATGTTTTTAACAGAATGCAAGGCTGGGCCGATTCACCTTTGACAACTAAGGGAAAAGAAGACGCTAAAAAGGCTGGTAAAGTTTTAGAAGATATTCATTTCGATGGTGCGTATAGTTCGGATACGATGCGTGCATATCAAACTTGTCAAAGTATTTTAGACTTTAATCAAGCGTCTGGTGTCAAAGTTCCCCAAGCTAGCAGTTATTTTAGGGAACAAAATTATGGCTTTTTTGAAGGATATGATGTTGTTCAAACTTGGCGAATGGTTGGCTATGCGAAAGGATTAACGACGTTTAAAGAGCTTAGTGCTACATATTCTTTGGATGAAATAAAGGATTTGATGTTTCAAGCAGATCCATTTAAAGTCTGTGAAGATTGTCAAAATTATTGGCAACGAATAGACGCTGGCTGGGATTTAATTCGCCAAAATCATCATGAAGGCCAAAATATTTTAGTCGTCGCTCATTCAAATTCGATTGCCAGTTTGGTACAAAAATATGCACCAGAATATAAACCAGCACAAAACTATCCTTCAAATGGAGCGATAACACAATTGCAAGTCACCCCCGAAACAATCATAGTTACTAAGTATAATCAGTTAAGTATATAGATCAAAGCGGGATTGACCTGCTTTTTTATATACAAAAAAAGAATAGCAATGGGCTATTCTTTACAAGTTATATTTATTATGTTGATTTTTTTAGTAGTTTCTAATGATTTTTTTAAGCCAGAAACCTTGATTTTGAAATATCTATAGCTTACGATAAATTTGAATGCGCCAACAGGGAGTCGAACCCTGATTTCAAGAACCGGAATCTTGCGTGCGATCCATTACACTATCGGCGCGTATATCTAACATGATACAATATTTTATAGATAAAAACAAGTAGTTGAAAGTAAAAAAGTGAGGTGAGATGATGGGACTAAACCAAGGATTTGAACAACAGCAACAGCAAAAACAATTACAAAAATTAGCGTTGACACAACAGATGCGTCAATCTATTCAAATGTTAAAGTACAATGCTGAAGATTTGCAAAAATTTTTGATTCAAAAGGAATTAGAAAATCCCTTCATCATTGTAAAAAAACAAAAAATTACCACGGAATTTACGGTTCAAGAGCAAAAAGATGACTGGACACAATACGCTACTAAGGTCAAGCAACCCTCGTTATTTGAATATTTATTAGAACAAGTTCATTTAACGATGCGCGCAACACCGTTGAGAAGTTGGTTATTGTTTTTGATAGCACGGTTGGATTCTAATGGGTATTTAAAAGCAAATTTGGAGCAGATAAAAGAAAGATATGAAGTTTCAGAAACGATGTTATTGGATGCTTTGACCTTATTGCAGCAATTAGATCCTCCAGGAGTAGGTGCTAGAAATCTGCAAGAATGCTTGATGCTGCAAGCTGATTTAGATTATAATGCGCCTGATTATACTTATGAAATATTGCGTGATGATTTTGATGATTTCATAGAAAAAAACTGGAGTAAAATTGCTAAAAAATATCAAATAGCTTTACCAGAAGTTCAAAAAATCTTTGATTATGTGAGGACTTTAAGTCCAGTTCCAGGTGCAGCATATAATCAAGATGAAATTGGCTATATTTATCCAGACATAATAATAAACGTTGATCAAAAAAACAATATACATTTTGAGTTAACAAAAGAAGCGCAACCAGAAATAAGTTTTCGTCAAGAGTATTACGACAGTTTGACTGGAGTATTTGATGAACAAGTAATGCAGTATTTAAAAGAAAAGAAAAAAGAATATCAACAACTTTCCAAAGATTTATTGCAACGTTCTTCGACATTAAAACGAGTTACAGAGCAAATCATTATACATCAAAGCGAATTTTTCATAAATTCCAAGCATCCATTAAAACCTTTTTTATTACGAGATGTTGCTCAATCTTTGCAATTACATGAATCAACGATTAGTCGTGCGGTTAATGGTAAATATCTTAAGACTTCATTTGGAACGTTTGAGTTGAAACACTTTTTTAGTCAAGCTGTAAATCATCATGGTATAGGTGAAGATGTGACAGCAAGTGCGATTCAGACTAGGATTTTAGCCTTGATCGCTGATGAAAATAAACAAAAGCCGTTATCGGATCAAAAAATAGTTGAACTTTTAGCGCAAGAGGGACTTAATTTGTCCCGCAGGACTGTTGCAAAGTATCGGGACGTATTAGGAATACCATCTTCTAGCAAACGAAAGAGATTCGAATAAGATTTAACAAATTAGATAGGACGTTTTTTGAAATGTGTATCGTTCTATAATTAAACGTTTTCTTTATTGTATCAACTGCAAATTGCTAAGTGTTTGATGGCTTTGGTTATAGTTGAGTAAAATATTATTCGGGAAATTTTGTTAATTATCGAAATTAATACAAAATATTCAGAATGGATTTTAAAAGTTTAGGTCAGATATACTTGCAATGTCGCGGTATTGTTGCTATAATTTTCTTTGTAAATGAGGTATGAGAACAGTTCTTAATTGAAGTTGTTGTTATACTTTTTTCTTTAACTAAGCTGGGTCGCTAATTGACATTGTTGGACTTGACGTGTCCCGCAAGAAAGGTGACAGTCGGATGCATCAAGAAATTGAATGGATCGAAGCTGTGGCTCCTGATTTATTAGATACCATGAGTCATCGTTTAATGATTTTAAAAAATATCGCTTGGTCGCAACCTGTTGGACGTCGTTCACTTGCAACGAAGCTGAAATTAAGCGAGCGGGTTTTGCGCACAGAGACTGATTTTTTAAAGAAACAAGGGCTAATCAGTGCAAATAAGTCAGGAATGAGTTTGACTTATAAGGGCCAAGAAACAATTCAAGGTTTGTCTACCTTTATGGATGAGTTGTTGGGGATTCAACAGCTTGAACGTAGACTTGCTAGCCAGTTAGGCATTAAGCGTTGCTTGATTGTTCCTGGTGATAGTGATAGTTCAGTTAAGGTCATCGATGCTATGGGAAAATTACTTGATGATACGTTAAAGATGTTATTACCCAAAGGCAAAAATATCATTGCTGCGATGGGCGGAACGACGATGGCACGTGTTGCCAATTGTTTGACACCTGATATCGCACACGAGCGTGAATTACTATTTGTCCCTGCTAGGGGTGGAATTAGTGAACGTATTGATATTCAAGCCAATAATGTTTGTGCTCAGATGGCATTAAGAACCGGTGGGAAACATCGTACCTTATATGTGCCAGAGCAAGTAAGCGAAGATACGTATTATCCGTTGCTACAAGAGCCGGTCGTTCAAGAAGTCGTTACTTTGATTGCTCAAAGTAATGTAGCCTTACACAGTGTTGGTGAGGCAATTAGAATGGCTAAAAGACGTGCTATGAAACCTGAAGTGATTGAAATGTTACAACAAAAGCACGCGGTAGCTGAGGCGTTTGGTTATTTCTTTGATGAACAAGGAAATGTCGTCTATAAGATTCCACGGATAGGATTACAACTTGAAGATCTCGCTTCAATGGACTGTGTATTAGCAGTTGCCGGAGGTTCATCAAAAGCTAAGGCAATTGTTGCATACATGAAACACGCACCCAAACAGACCTGTTTGATTACAGATCAAGGTGCTGCTAAGATGATTTTAAAAGGGTAGTGTTTAGTCAGACATTACTTTTTAAAATAAATTTTTATTTCCTAAAGGAGGAAATTTTAGTATGACTACTAAAGTAGGTATTAATGGTTTTGGCCGTATCGGTCGTTTAGCATTCCGTCGTATTGCTGAAACATCTAAGGACTTGGAAGTTGTTGCTATCAACGACTTAACATCTCCAGCAATGTTAGCACACTTATTGAAATATGATACAGCTCATGGTCAATTTGACGGTGAAGTTTCTGCTACAGACAACGCACTTATCGTAAATGGTAAGGAAATTCCTGTTTATGCTGAAGCTGATGCTAAGAACATTCCTTGGGTTAAGAACGATGGCGTAGACTTAGTTCTTGAATCAACAGGTTTCTACACATCTAAAGAAAAGGCATCTGCTCACCTTGAAGCTGGTGCAAAACGTGTATTAGTTTCTGCTCCTGCAGGTGACATGACAACAATCGTTTACGGTGTAAACGACGATGCAATCACAGCTGATGACAAGATTGTTTCTGCTGCTTCATGTACAACAAACTGCTTGGCACCACTTGCAAAGGCTGTTAACGATGCATTTGGTATCAAAGCTGGTACAATGACAACAATCCATGCTTACACAGCTACACAAAAATTACAAGATGGTCCAGATCGCAAGGGTAACGTTCGTAACGCTCGTGCTGCTGCTCAAAACACAATTCCTCACTCAACTGGTGCTGCAAAAGCTATCGGTTTAGTTGTTCCAGAATTGAACGGTAAGTTAGATGGACATGCACAACGTGTTCCTGTAATTACAGGTTCCTTAACAGAATTAGTTGCAACTCTTGACAAAGAAGTTACAGCTGAAGAAGTTAACGAAGCAGTTAAGAAAGTTACAGAAAACAACCCATCATTTGGTTACAATGCAGATGGTATTGTTTCTGCTGATATCATCGGTACAACATTTGGTTCAATCTTTGACCCAACTCAAACACAAGTTGTTGGTAAAGGTGAAGGCCAAGTTGTTAAGACTGTTGCATGGTACGATAACGAAGCTGGCTTTACAGCTCAAATGATCCGTACATTAGAAAAATTTGCTAGCATGCTTTAATATTTAGCTTTTGCTAAATATCCCGACTGCTTAGCAGGTTATTAAGGCGGGGGGAGGCGAAACTTCCTTCGCCTTTTATTTTTAATAAAAATAATGGAGGTTTATGCACATGGCTAAACTTATCGTTTCTGATTTAAAAGACCTTAAAGGTAAAAAAGTTTTAATCCGCGTTGACTTTAATGTTCCTATTAAAGATGGCGTGATTGGTGATGACAACCGTATGGTGGCTGCTTTACCAACAATTAACTATGTACTTGAACAAGGTGGCAAAGCAATCTTATTCTCACATCTTGGTCGTATCAAGACAGAAGAAGACAAGAAGTCTTTGAGCTTGCGTCCAGTTGCTGAACATTTAGCAGAATTGTTAAACAAGCCAGTAACATTTGTACCAGCTACACGTGGTGCACAATTAGAAGAAGCTATTGCAAAAATGGAAGATGGCGATGTTTTAGTTGTTGAAAACACACGTTTTGAAGATTTAGATGGCAAAAAAGAATCCAAAAATGATCCTGAATTAGGTAAATACTGGGCTTCTTTAGGCGATGTTTACATCAACGATGCATTTGGTACAGCACACCGTGCACACGCATCTAACGTAGGTATCGCAAGCAACATGCAACAAGCAGCAGCTGGTTTCTTATTAGAAAAAGAAATCAAATTCTTAGGTGAAGCTGTTGACAACCCAGCACATCCATTCGTTGCTATTTTAGGTGGTGCAAAGGTTTCCGATAAGATTGGTGTTATTACACATCTTTTAGATAAAGCTGACAAGATTATTGTTGGTGGTGGGATGACTTACACATTCTACGCTGCTAAAGGTATCAAGATTGGTAACTCTTTAGTTGAAACTGATAAGATTGAATTAGCTAAGGAATTACTTGAAAAAGCTGGCGATAAGTTAGTATTACCTGTTGATAACGTTTGTGCAAAAGAATTTAGTAACGATGTACCTAATAAAGTATTTGAAGGTGACATTGCCGATGGCTACATGGCTCTTGATATCGGACCAAAATCTGTTGCTTTATTCAAAGAAACTTTAGCAGACGCTAAGACTGTTGTTTGGAACGGACCTATGGGCGTATTTGAAATGAGCAACTACGCTAAAGGTACACTTGAAATCGGTGAATTCTTAGGTACATTAAGCGATGCTACAACAATCGTTGGTGGTGGCGATTCAACAGCTGCTGTTAAGAAACTTGGTGTTTCTGACAAGTTGACTCATATCTCAACAGGTGGTGGCGCATCTCTTGAATATCTTGAAGGTAAAGAATTACCAGGAATTGCTGCTGTTTCCGATAAATAATAGCTTTTAAAAAGACTATTCACGGGGAGGTTAATGCTTCCCTAATGTGTGAAAGGATGATTATTGTGCGTAAACCAATTATTGCAGGTAACTGGAAGATGAACATGAATCCAGTTCAAACAGTTGAATTTGTAAACGCAGTTAAGGATAACTTACCTTGTGGTTGCAAGGTTGAATCAGTAATCGCTGCACCCGCAGTTGATTTAGCTGCTTTAATCGAAGCTGCTAAGGGTTCAAACTTAAAAGTTGCTGCTGAAAACTGCTACTTTGAAGATGAAGGTGCCTTCACTGGTGAAACTTCACCTAAAGTTTTAAAAGAAATGGGTGTTGATTACGTAGTTATCGGTCACTCCGAACGTCGTGATTACTTCCATGAAACAGATGAAGACATCAACAAGAAAGCACATGCTATCTTTAAAAATGGCATGACACCAATTCTTTGCTGTGGTGAATCTTTAGAAACACGTGAAGCTGGCAAAGAAAAAGAATGGGTAGAAGCTCAAATCGTTGCTGGCCTTAAAGATTTAAGCGCCCAACAAGTTTCTCAATTAGTGATTGCTTATGAACCAATCTGGGCAATCGGTACAGGTAAGACAGCTACTGCAGACCAAGCACAAGAAATTTGTGCAGTTGTTCGTCAAACAGTTGCTAAGTTATATGATCAAACAGTTGCTGATGCTGTTCGTATTCAATACGGTGGCTCAGTGAAACCAGAAAATGTTAAGGAATTAATGGCAAAAGAAGATATCGACGGTGGTTTAGTCGGCGGTGCTTCCTTGATTCCTGAATCATACTTACAATTAGTTAACTATCAAGACTAATTTTTCTGAAAATTAGTTGTTTTTATTGAAAGTCCGCGGTAAAAACTGTTAAAATATTACCGAGGACATATTTCTCAAAAGTCAATCAAACTCAAAGGAGAGTAATAAAATGTCTGCAATTACAGAAATTTATGCTCGCGAAGTCTTAGACTCACGCGGTAACCCAACAGTTGAAGCTGAAGTTTACACAGAAGCTGGTGCATTCGGTCGTGGAATCGTTCCTTCTGGTGCTTCTACTGGTGAACACGAAGCTGTTGAATTACGTGACGGTGACAAGTCCCGTTACATGGGCAAAGGTGTTACAAAAGCTGTTGCTAACGTAAACAACATCATTGCTAAAGAAATTATCGGTTATGAAGTAACTGATCAAGTTGCTATCGATAAAGCTATGATCGCTTTAGATGGCACACCAAACAAAGGTAAATTAGGTGCTAACGCTATCTTAGCTGTTTCTATCGCTGTTGCTCGTGCAGCTGCTGATGAATTAGAAGTACCTTTGTACAACTACTTGGGTGGTTTCAACGCACACGTATTACCAACACCAATGATGAACGTTATCAACGGTGGTGCTCACTCTGATAACAAAGTTGACTTCCAAGAATTCATGATCATGCCTGTTGGTGCATCTTCTATCAAAGAAGCTATCCGTATGGGTTCTGAAACATTCCATAACTTACAAAAATTATTGGCAGCAGATGGTAAAGCAACTTCTGTTGGTGATGAAGGTGGTTTTGCTCCTGACTTTGCTAACAACGAAGAACCATTACAATACTTGATGAAAGCTATCGAAGCTGCTGGTTACAAACCAGGTAAAGACGTTGCAATCGCAGTTGACGTTGCTTCTTCAGAATTATGGGATGCAGAAACTAAGAAATACAAGTTACGTTGGTCAACAGGTGAAGAATTCACATCTACAGAATTCATCAAGTATCTTGAAAGCTTGGTTGACAAATATCCTATCATTTCTATCGAAGATCCTATCGATGAAAACAACTGGGATGACTGGAAAGAAATCACAGCTGAACTTGGTAAGAAAGTTCAATTAGTTGGTGATGACTTCTTCGTAACAAACACACAATACCTTAAGAAAGGTATCTCTGTAGGTGCAGCTAACTCCATCTTAATCAAAGTTAACCAAATCGGTACTTTGACAGAAACAATGGAAGCTATCGAAATGGCTAAAGAAGCTGGCTACACAGCTATCGTTTCTCACCGTTCTGGTGAAACAGAAGATACAACAATTTCTGATTTGGTTGTTGCTACAAACGCAGGCCAAATCAAGACTGGTTCTATGAGCCGTACAGATCGTATCGCTAAGTACAACCAATTAATGCGTATCGAAGATCAATTGACAGAAACAGTTGCAGAATACAAGGGTATCAACTCATTCTACAACTTAAGCGAAGTTGCTCGTCAAGACATCGTTAACAAATAATCATAATGATTAGTAAAAAAGACAAGTTTCATTTAAGAAGCTTGTCTTTTTTGCTTTTTATGGCTCTTTTTGCTAGATTTTCAAGTATTTTGTCTTTAATATTAAAAAGTTTTTTGATAGAGTCAATCTTTCTTTCAAAATTATTTGCTTTCATTCTAACAGATATTTTTATTTGTCTGTTTTTTGCAAAAAAATTATTTTTCCATTTAGTTAAAAGTTCTTGCGAAGGGTTAAGGATGTCTTTTTTGCTGAATTTAATGAAATCTGCTTGGAAAAATGGCTTTAAGTATGTTATATTAGAGTAGATGTAGATTACCTAAACGGGTGAGGAGGATACTTTAATTGTATAATATACTCTTAACACTGCTTATTATTGTGGCGGTTTTAATTATCATTGCGGTGATGATGCAACCAGCTAAGACAGATAATGCATCGACAGCTTTATCTGGTGGTGCAGCCGAACTTTTCAGTAAACAAAAGCCACGTGGTTTTGAAGCCTTCATGCAAAAAGTTACAACGGTCTTAGGAATTATTTTCTTTGTATTAGCATTGGCTTTGGTATATATTTCATCACATTAGCTTAAAAGACCCCCTGCATTTAAGTTCTCAGGGGGTTTTTTCTTGCTAATTTAAGATTTAACGAATAGAAGAGGATATAGATGAGTAAAAAAGAATTAGCTATTAAGATTTTAGGCTATTTTGAAGAAGAACCGAATGCAAAATATTCGGTACAACAGCTAGTAGACAAGTTAGCAATGACAGGACCAGGACAATTTAAATTTGTTGTACAAGCGCTAGCTCAATTAGAACATGAACAAAAGATTAAACTAGATGATAATGATTTATTTTCGTTGATCCAAGTGCAACAGTTGCCACGCTTTACTGGAGTGTTTCATGCTAGTGATCGTGGGTTTGGTTTTGTGACAGTTGATCCTGAAAGTCCGGACTTTTTTATCAATCCAACGCAAACAAATGGTGCATTAAACGGCGATGAAGTTGAAGTTGAAATGACCAATCCCGGCAATCCCACACAAGGTAAGAGTCCAGAAGGGCGTATTGTTAATGTGTTAGAGCGTGCGTTAAAACAAGTTGTTGGTGAATTTAAGTACTTAGAAGAAGGTAATAAATTTGCTAATGTTATTGGGACGATTCACCTTAAGGATAAAAAGCTTTCGGCGTATCGTTTTTTAGTGGAAGATAAGGGATTACATCCAGTTGAAGGTGAAGTTGTTTTAGCAGATATTACTGCGTATCCAGATGTTGCTTTACCAGGAATCTTAAAGGGTGTGGTAACTAAAGTAATTGGCAATGTCAACGATCCGGGAATGGATATTTTACAGATTGTTTACAAACATGATATTCCAACTGAATTTCCAACAGAAGTTATGCAAGAAGTTGAATTAATTCCAGACCATGTAACAGATAATGATCGTCAAGGTCGTGTTGATTTAACCGAGCAAAAATTAGTAACAATTGATAGCATTGAATCTAAGGATTTAGATGATGCGGTTAATGTTTGGAAATTGGCCAATGGAAACTATCATTTAGGTGTGCATATTGCCGATGTTTCCCATTATGTGCGTCCAGGGACTGCATTAGATGCCGAGGCATTTGAGCGGGGGACTTCTGTTTATTTAACCGATCGCGTAATTCCGATGTTGCCACATAAGCTATCAAATGGGATTTGCTCTTTGAATCCACAAGTAGAGCGGTGTGCGATGACATGCGAAATGGAAATTACTCCTGAAGGTGAAGTTGTTAAACATAAGATTTTTCCAAGTATCATTAAATCAACTCAACGCATGACATATGTTGATATTAACAAGATATTAGAAGCACATGATGAAAAGACACGTGCGCGTTATGAAGAATTAGTGCCAATGTTTGAAGATATGGCACAATTGCATAAGATTTTATTAAAGATGCGTAAACGCCGTGGTGCAATTGAATTTGAAGATACGGAAGCCAAAATTATCGTTGATGAACAAGGACATCCAATCGATATTCAATTGCGGGAACGCGGGACGAGTGAACGAATGGTTGAATCGTTTATGTTGATTGCTAATGAAACAGTGGCACAACATTACAACAAGCTAAATGTACCATTTGTTTATCGTATCCATGAAACGCCTAAGCCAGAAAAAATCACAGCATTCTTTGAAACGTTGGCTTGCTTTGGAATCGAAGTTACGGGTAAAAAGAGTGAAATTAATGCTAAAATGTTACAAGGCATTTTGAAAAAAGTAGCCGGAAAACCAGAAGAAGCGATGATTTCGACTTTGATGTTACGTTCGATGCAACAAGCTAAATACTCTCCACAGCCATTAGGGCATTTTGGCTTAGCAGCTAGTGATTATACGCATTTTACATCTCCAATTCGGCGTTATCCAGATTTGATGGTTCATCGATTAATTCGTTTTTACGATGAAAATGGTATCTCACAACAAGCACAAGATAAGTACCGTTCTAAGTTAGAAGAAATTACAACGCATAGTTCGCAAATGGAACGACGAGCAATCGATGCTGAAAGAGATACCGATGCAATGAAGAAAGCCGAATTTATGGCTAATCATGTGGGTGAAGAATTTGATGCAGTGGTCAGTTCAGTTACTAAGTTTGGAATGTTTGTCTCTTTGCCAAATACGGTTGAAGGTTTAATTCATATTAGTGAAATTAAAGGCGACTATTTTGAATTTGTAGAAAAACACCTAGCATTGGTTGGACGTAAGACAAAACGAACATATCGAATTGGTCAAGAGATTCGCGTCAAATTGACTAATGTAAATGTTAATCAAAAAGAGATTGATTTTAGTTTACTTCATCCTGAAAATGCGCCTACAAGTAATTTGTTAGATGGAGTCAAATTACCAGAAATCAGACGTAATAAGCGTGATAATAAAGGTCGTGATGGCCAAAAGAAACGCAATGGTCATGGACACAATAATAATCAAAAAAAGCCGTTTTATAAGCAACGCAATAAGCAACAAAAGCGACGTAAATAAGACTTTAAGGAGGGGAAAAAGCCATGGCTAAAAGTAAGTCTAATGATCGCCCTTTAGCACAAAATAAGAAAGCTAGTCATGATTATCATATTTTAGAAACAATCGAGGCTGGAATGGTCTTGACTGGAACAGAAATTAAATCGATTCGGGCTAGTCGGATTAATTTAAAAGATGGTTTTGCACAGATTAAAAATAATCAAGCATGGTTGATGAATGTGCATATTTCACCATACGATCAAGGAAATCAGTTTAATCATGATCCGTTGCGTAATCGGAAGTTACTTTTGCATAAAAAAGAAATTCAGCAATTGGCAGCTAAAGTGGCTAATAAAGGAATTACGCTAGTACCATTGAAAGTTTACATTAAGCATGGCTTTGCTAAAGTTTTAATTGGTGTTGCACAAGGAAAACATGATTATGATAAGCGTGAAACGATTAAACGACGTGATCAAGAACGCGAAATTCGGCGTACCCTTAAGAATTATGGCTAAAAGCATCTCAATTAGAGATGCTTTTTTTAGATATAAGGCTAATTTTATAAAAAATTAAAATATTACAAATGAGTAACAAGTGCTAGTTTCGATATCTGATTGTAATCTAAGTGTAAATAAAGCAACTTGCATTTAAGTTATAATTTTAATTAGATAAAGGAGTTAGACGTTTATGAAAAAAATTAAAATAATTTTATTAATAGGGATACTAGTGCTAACAACTTCTGTACCAAGCATTAGCGCAGCAAGTGTAGAAGAATTGCAACAACAACAAGCACAAGTTAAAGCTCAACTAAATGCCAACTCAGATAAACTAGCACAAACTATGAATAAGGTAAATGCTATCTATCAACAATTAAATGATTTGCAAGCGCAAAAACAAGAGACGACAGTTAAGATTCAAACAGCTACTAAGCAATTACAACAAGCTAAAAAAGAAAAACAACAACGAACCCGTGATGCTAAGCAGCGTTTACGTGAACTTCAGTTGCGTCAAGGTACAAATACAACATTGAGCTTTTTAGAAAAAGCACAAAATTTAACACAGTGGTTGAGTAGTGTAATTGTGTTGCAACGACTTCAAAATGTTTATAACGATAGTATGCAAGCAGTTAAGCAAAGTGTTGATCAATTAAATGAGACCCAAAATAAGCTAGCAAATTATCAAGCTGATTTGCAACGACAAAGTGATGATTTGCAACAACAACAAGCTCAATTAAATAAGCAAGTTGAACAGTTAAAGTCTGTTATGGCACAAAGTCAAAGTAAATTAAAGGATTTAGCCAATCAAGAACAACAAGCAAAAGCTATTGAAGAAGCTCAAGCTAAACAAGCTCAAGAAGCCGCTGCTAAGCAACAAGCTCAAGCTCAACAGCAAGTAACAAATGATACTGCTAATGTTGATTTGAATGGAGCAAAAACCTTAACGATGCAAGCTACGGGGTATTCAACTGAAGAATTAGGAGCTAGTGTTTATAGTGCAACAGGGATTAATTTACGTCAAAATTCAAGTTGTGTTGCGGTTGATCCAAGTGTGATTCCACTAGGTAGTATTGTTTGGGTATCTGGTTATGGTGTATCAATTGCAGGTGATACTGGTGGAGCAATTAAAGGCAATATTATCGATTTACATTTTGCAACGGTTGCGCAGGCTATTAATTGGGGTAGACGCACAGTGACTGTTAAAGTTTTAAGTTAAAAAGATAATATTTATTTTTCATAGATTATCTACCAAAGTCCTTAATCTTACGGTATATTTAGGGATTTAAATCATCATTACTGATTTAGTGAGGTATAAATCAGCATTGAAATATGAAAAATTGAATACAAAAGTAGGTGATGAAACGCCGATATTGACGTTTCTTGTCTATTTCTAGCCGTTCAGAAATGGACGGTTTTTTATATCATAAATTTATTAATTTTGTAGTACTTGCTACACAGTTTATATTAGAAATAAAAATATTATTTCAAGGAGTATTGCAAATAAAAAGGAAACAATCAATTATGGAGTTGTGTTTTGAACAGTAAGCATGAAGCATAACTACTAAGAATGACATAATATGGTCTACATTTTGTAGCAGATAAAGTATTACAATATGTCATCGATCTGTATATTTCATTAGAAATGGTAAAATATATAGTGCTTTTTAGCTTAAGTTTTATTTAGATTAGATTTATTATGTAGTATAAAAATGTAACTTTTTGGCAAGCTATAATACTGTATCACGACCACTAAAAGGTGTTTTTTTACCTTGGCAGTCGTTATATTCTTCATTTCCTTTACCGGCAATCAAAATAATATCGTGAGGTGTAGATATTTTTAAAGCATGCTCAATAGCTTGAGAGCAATCTAAAATTTCAAGGTAGTGATTAGTTAATGGTATCAATGTTGATTTGATATCAGCTAAAGTTTCCATAAGCTTTTCAAAACGTGAATTATCTTCGGTTAAAATAGTTAAATCAGCATATTTTTCAGCCGCACGTCCCATTCCCTAGCGTCGCTTTTTAGAACGATTGCTACCACAGCCAAAAATAACGATTAAACGATGTGGTTTTAGTTGTTTAAGTGTTGATAAAACTTTTTCTAAAGAAGCTTCATTATGAGCATAATCAACGAAAATAGTATGCTGTGGTGTTTTTAAGACTAATTCAAGCTGACCAGCAATTTTTAAATTTTGTAGTGAAGTTAATGGTAAAGGAAGCTGTAAATATTGAAATAAACTAGGAGTAGCTAAGATATTACTAATATTATAAGTTCCAATCAATGGTACTTTAACACAAGAAGCTAGCAATTTTCCGTTAGAAAATAAATCAAAAGAGGTTGTGCTAAAATGTTTATGCTGCACCAATTTAAGATTTTGTGCGGTTGATTTAGTAAAGTTAGTAATCCCATAAGTAAAATAACAAGTTGACTTATTAATAAAAGCAGTAGCGTAGGCGTCATCGGCATTAATGATTCCAACTTTACTTTGAGAAAATAGACTTAGTTTACATTGTAGGTATTCATTAAAGTCGTGATGTTCATTTTGACCGATATGATCAATTGAAATATTAGTAAATATCGCATAATCAAAAAAATTCCAGCAGTGCGTTTTAATTTTTGAGCTTGACTTGAAACTTCAATGACAACATATTTAATGTTAGCTTGTAGCATTTGTACTAAATATTTGTGTAAATCATAGCTTTCAGGAGTGGTATTTTGAGTTGGAATCTTGAAGTTATTATAAAAAATACCATCAGTCCTAATTAGTCCTGTTGGCTGTTGATTATGTTTAAGTAATTGTTTAATAATCCAAGCCGTACTACTTTTTCCTTTGGTTCCTGTGATAGCAATACAAGTTAATTTTTGACAAGAATAGTTGAAATGAAAAGCTGACAACTTTGCTAAAACTAATCGTGTATTGGTAACTTTAACTACAGTTACAGTTGAAGGAATACTTGTTAGGTCAATTGTAGATTGAATTATTAGAATCTGGCATCCACGTGCTAGGACATCGGGGATAAATGTGTGAGCATCGAAATTAGCTCCTTTTAAACAAATGAAAATGTCGTTGCAATTAACTTTTTTTGAATTAATCGCAAGATCATTGACCGGTTTATTCAAACTTTTTTGAAGTAAGATATAATCGATGGTTTTTTAAATATTGTTTTAATGTTTTCATTAAACACTCAGCATTTCTTAAAAAATTAATTATAAAAAGGTGTAGTATTTTTATTTGAATGTGATTATTTTATTAAACTTTATGTGTTTTTTTTATGAGAGGGGAT
>CAJLBJ010000021.1 GCA_905204935.1 uncultured Lactobacillus sp. | reverse complement strand
GAAAAAAGCACCTCACAATCGCTAGACTTTGTCTAACAATTGTAAGGCACTTCAAAAATTATTTTCACGAGGTCTTTTATTTATTATTGTTTCAATTGTTTTTGTCCAAAATTACATAAATCAATGAGTGGACAAGTAATGCATTTAGGTGAGCGCGCCATACATTGATGTCGTCCCCAATAAATCATACGATGATGTGCAGCAATCCAAATCTCTTTAGGAAGTTTCTTCATCAAAGTTTGTTCAATGGTTAATACATCATCTGATTGTCTAACAATTCCTAGTCGTTTAGAAACACGACTAACATGTGTATCGACTGCAATTGCAGGAATCTTAAAACGTTCTGCTAAAACAACATCGGCGGTTTTACGCCCAACACCTGGTAAAGACATCAATTCTTTTAGTGTTTGCGGAACAACTCCTGCAAATTTTTGTTCTAAAGCTTGTGCGCATTGAACTAAATATTTAGCTTTATTACGGTATAATCCGATTGTTTTAATATATTCTTCAACTTCATTAGGCGTAGCTTGTGCAAGTTCTTTGGAAGTTGGATAGCGCGCAAATAACGCTGGTGTTGCTAGATTTACTGATTTATCTGTAGCTTGCGCACTTAAAATAACAGCAATTAAAAAATGAAAATCTGAATCTGCTACTAAAGAAGTTGTCGCATCTGGAAAAACTTCACCCATGATAGTAACAGCCTCTAGTGTTTTTTTATTACTAAGCATTAACTATCCTCTCCTTTTGGCATTTTAGCCCATTTATAAATAGGAATAGGTGGAGCATCTGGTGGCAATTCAAATTTGGGATTGAAATGATTATTACGCTGTTGTTCATGGTTGGCCAAATCAACAGCATTTTTGATTCCTTCTTGCTGCCAATTATTTAAGATTTTGTCTATATATTTAAAATTAACTTTCCGATGTAAAACAGCTTCTCTTAATGCCAATGTAATTAATTCACAAGAATATTTATCTTTTGTTTGCCAATCATCTAATAATTGAATCTCAAATGGAGATAGAAGTCTTCCTAACTCACTTTCAAATTTTTCAAACAGTGTAACCTTTTCTTGATTATGTTGCTTATTATTTTTATCTTGTACTTGTTGTTCTTCCAATGCCATTAATTTTTTGTAAAGTAAGGTGAAATTATAACAATCACCTTTTTTCCCATTGATTTCAACTTGCTTGATTTGTAAAAATTTCTTTTCTAATAAAGCTTGCAATAATTCGTAAACAGAATTAGTTGATATTTTCATATTGGTTGCAATTTGATCAAAATCAGGATTAACTCCCTTTTGCAGACAACTATCTATTTGTAAAAATAATATAAATTCTGTATCGGTTAATCCCAGATCAGAATAATGAGTTAATAAAAGATTAGAAAGTGTCATTTGACCTGCTGCTAAATATTGTTCAAAATAATCCATATCAAAGCACCTCCTCTTTAGGCAAAAACAGCAGCAAGATAACCTGCTGCTGTAACAAAAAATCATTAAGGATAAATACGATTTAACAAACGTGGGAATGGAATTGCTTCGCGAATATGACTTTCACCTGTAATCCATGTAACTGTACGTTCTAAACCTAATCCAAAACCAGAGTGTGGTACACTGCCGTAACGGCGTAAATCAAGATACCATTCGTATTCTTTTAAATCTAAACCAGCAGCTTCAATTTGTTGTGCTAAATATTCTGGATCTGTAGCACGTTCGGAGCCACCGATAATTTCACCATAACCTTCAGGTGCTAATAAGTCAGCACAAATTACTACATCATCACGTGTTGGATGAGGCTTCATGTAAAATGGTTTCATGGATTTTGGATAGTTCATCACAAAGACAGGTTTGCTGAAATGATTTGCCAAGTAGGTTTCTTCTGGCGAACCAAAATCATCGCCCCATTTAACATCTGGGAATTGACCAGATTCTTGTAATAATTTGATAGCATCATCATAAGTAATACGTGGGAATGGAAGTTGTGTATATTGCTTAAGAACTTCTTTATCGCGTCCCAAGATATCCAAAGCATATTCACAGTTATCTAAGACATTTTGGACTAAAAATGCAATATAGCGTTCTTGTAATTCCAAACTTTCTTCTTGGTGCATGAATGCCATTTCAGGTTCAATCATCCAAAATTCGATTAAGTGACGACGAGTCTTAGATTTTTCGGCTCTAAATGTTGGTCCAAAAGAAAAGACTTTTCCATAAGCCATTGCACCGGCTTCTTCGTAAAGCTGTCCTGATTGAGAAAGATAAGCATCTTTTTCGAAGTATTCTGTATGGAATAATTCTGTTGTTCCTTCTGGCGCACTTCCAGTCAAGATTGGTGCATCAAGTTTGATGAAACCTTCTTTATTAAAGAATTCATAAGTTGCACGAATCAATTCATTACGTACTTGCATGATTGCAAATTGACGAGAAGAACGTAGCCACAAATGACGATGATCCATCAAGAAATCTGTACCATGTTCTTTAGGTGTGATTGGATAATTATCACTTTCCCCTACAAATTCAATATCTTCAATTTCAATTTCATAGCCAAAATGAGAACGTGTATCTTCATGAATCGTCCCTATTACATAAAAACTAGATTCTTGTTTTAATTCCTTAGCTAATTTAAAAGTTTCTTCAGAGACGTTATTTTTAACAACAACTCCTTGGAAAAAGGCAGAGCCATCACGTAATTGCAAAAATGCAATTTTACCACTGGAACGCTTATTAGTTAACCAAACACCAATCTTAACTTTTTGTTCGACATGATCTTTAGCGTTAATAATACTAATTGTTTCCACAAAAAATACCTCCTAATTAAATTCGATCTTCGATAAATTTTTTGATACGACTGATTGCTTCTTTTAAACTTGCCAAATCTGTAGCATAACTTAAGCGAATATGATCAGGCATTCCAAACGCAGATCCAGGAACAACAGCCACATGAGCGGTTGTTAACAGCGCGTTTGCAAATTCTTCAGTTGATGCATATCCGGTCATTGCGACAGCTTGTTTAACATTAGGAAACAAATAAAAGGCACCCTGAGGTTTTTCTAAAAGACTTACCCCTGGTATAGTTGTTAATAAATCAAATACTGTATTAAGGCGCTTTTCATATTGTTCTTTCATTTGTTCAACACAATCTTGTGAGCCGGTAACAGCCGCTAAAGCTGCATATTGACTAACCGCAGCTAAATTGCTCGTTGCGTGTCCGACAAAAGCACCTAAACGAGCGATAAATTCTGTATTAGCTACTGTATAACCGACACGCCAACCAGTCATTGCATAAGTTTTCGAAAATCCACTGACTAAAATCGTTTGTTGTTTAATCTCATCACTAAGATCTAACAACGATACGAACCGATTACCATTATAGACTAACTTGCCGTACATGTCATCAGCAATTAATATAATATCATTTTTAACCGCCCAATTGCCAATTGCAATGAGTTCATCTTCAGAATAAATCAAACCTGAGGGATTTTGAGGCGAATTGATAATAACTGCTATTGTTTTATTTGTGCGTGCAGCTTCTAGTTGTTCAACTGTTACTTTTAAAGAATCTGGCGCAGCTGCAACAAAAACAGGTTTTCCTCCTGCAAGCTTAACTTGTTCTTCATAACTAACCCAATAAGGTAACGGAATTAGAACTTCATCTCCTGCATTTACCAAAGCTTGAGTTACCGCGTATAAAGAAAATTTCCCACCGACCGTTACAGCCACATTTTTGGCTGTGAAGGCTGTTTGATACTGTTGATTTAACTCATTAGCAATTGCTTGTCTGAGTTCTGTAATTCCTAAAGCTGGCGTATAACGATCAGATTGATTGTTATTAATTGCTTGAATAGCAGCGTCTTTAATATGCTGTGGTGTTGGAAAATCTGGTTCCCCTACTGATAAATTAATGATATCCACGCCTGCTTGTTTTAATTCATTTGCTTTAGTTGATAAAGCTAATGTTGCGGAAGATTGAATATTTTCAATACGCTGTGACATCTTCATGACTATAAAAACTCCTTTAAATATTTTGAATCGTCTTAAGAACTTCACCATCTTTAAATGAAATTAGATCATAACACAAATTATTAGCAGCATTACGATAACTAACTTCCCAAACTGGTTCGCTTTTACGCATGCCTAAGGCTACATTAATAATTTTTTTAGGTTTACGCATATCAGTTACTAGTTTAGTTGCTTGTGATGCCGAAATTCCTTTGTTTTGAGAATAAATGTTAATTTTATTGCCATTTTTAGAGATAATTACATAGACTTTTTCTTTTTCATTATTTGTTCCAGCTACTGTAAAATATGTTTTATCACGATTATACCAATAAAAAGCGGTTGGATTGTTAACGTGGGCATATTTTTGAGCCAAAGCATAAGCTTGCTTTTGAGCTTGTCTTTTAGGAGCTTGAACATAACTATAAAATGCAAATAAAGCAAATAAAATGACAATAATACTTCCTAAAATGATTGTTTTACGTAAAACAATGGAACTTTCATTTGATTTTTTCATTTTTCTACCCTATTCTATTTAAAAATATTACAAACATTCTTTATTATACCAACAAAAAAGAAGCTTTCATAGTTTTTCAACATTTTCATAAAAACTCTTTAATTTTTGTAGGCTTTCGGATGTTGAACACTTTATTTGAGGTAAAGTAGCAGGTAAAACATTTCTAAATAGATATCCATAGTTCTTAGTGAAAATACGTGCATCTAAAATTAAACAGGCTCCATAATCAGAATTCGTTCTAATCAGCCGCCCAAATCCTTGTTTAAATTTGAGAAGTGCCTCAGGTAAAGCAATTGTTGTAAAAGGATTTTGATTGGCCCATTTAGCTTTTTGATAACGTATCTTATTAAAAGATTGATCTAAAGATTGAAATGGTAAACGAGTGATGACCAAAAGTTCTAATTGATCTTTTGGGAAATCGATTCCTTCCCAAAAAGAACCTGTTGCCAGTAAAATACAGTGTTTATCTTTATCTAAAATAAAACGTTTCTTAATCTTTTCTACTCCTCCAGTAATTCCTTGAGCCAAGATTATTCTTTGTCCTAACACACCATTTTCTTCAAGTTTAGTATAAACTTCGGCAATAGTTTCTAGCGAATTAAATAATACCAATGTTTGTCGTTTAAGATTACAAGCAATCTGTATCAATACTTCACTCAAATACTCAATATAATCTTGTGTAGAACAATTGCTTATATCAGGTGCGTCTTTTATTAAGATTGCGCAAGCTTGTTTTTGATAATCAAAAATCTCTGGGTACTGTAAAATATCGGTATCTGATGCTAAATCAAAATTTTTACGTGTATATGCTAAGTCTTTAGGTAGAATCATTCCTGCACCGATTAAAAGTGTTTTAGCAAATTTAGAATAGATTTGTGGGTCTAAATAATTTTGACTTTCTAAAACACCAAAATTTATCCGTAAGTGGGCATTAGGATTCATACTAGCATAGCTTAGCCACACACTTTGAAAGCGACTTTTTTGTTCAAAGCAATCCAATTCCAGATTTGAAAATTGTTGCATTTGCTCGGCTAATTTTTCGCTTAATGAAAAGTATTCATAAAAAAATTGACGTTCTTCATTATTTAGCCGATCACTAGCTTGTCTATAGAATTGTTTCTTTAAACACCAATTAAGTTGTTCAAATACTAGATAGGCTTTTTTTACTTTTTTAATCAAGCCTAAATGCGCCTTAATAAATCCCTTGAATTTATTGGTAGTTAATGCTATTTCTAAATGATCATTGGTCATAACTTGGCGAGCTAAAAATGCTTCAAATATCGATGATCGTAATTGCCAACTACTATGGTCGACTATTTGAAGATTAAAAATTAATTCTTTGGCATCATTTGGATCTAAAAAACGATTCGCAATTAATTTAGCAAAGGATAATGAAACATGTGATTGCATCTTAACTAATAAAGTATCTGCTAAAATTTTAATCTCATCTAAATCAAGCGTTTCTTTGTTAGTATTAAGAGCAATTGTCTGAAAACTTTGAGCTTCATCAAGAATTAAAATATCTGCTAGTTTTGCCAGTTGTTTGGTGTGTTGCAATAAGTAAGCATGATTAGTTATTAAAATATCCGCTTGTTGTTGTTTAATGTTTTGACGATTAACAAAATCTAACGAATAAAATGGATTGTCTTTTCCTAAACTATCTAGGCCGCGATGGATTATTTCAGCAAATAATGGTATCTGATGATTAGTCAAATTTAGTTCTGCTAAATCCCCTGTTTGTGTTTGGGTCAACCACACCAAAATTTTCATCTGCAAAAGTCTACTGTTATGTGGTTGAGGTTCTTGTAAACTCTTGGCAAAAGCAGCTAAATCTAAGTAATTTTGACTGGCTTTGACTTGTAAAGCTGTAATTTTAAAAGGTAATATTTCTTGTAATTTAGCTAAATCCCCTGTCAATAATTGCTTTTGTAGTGCCGTTGTTGCTGTACTAATAACAATTTTTTTGCCCTGTGTTGTTAAATAAGCAGCCGCAAACAAGTAGCCTAATGTTTTTCCAATACCAGTAGGTGCTTCAATTACTAATTGCTTTTTCGATGAAGAATTCAAAAAGTCATAAACATCATTCATCAAAACAAATTGAGCCATACGCTCATCTAAGATGTTAGCTAAGATTTGCTTTTTCTCTTTTGCACTTACAGGATATTCTAAAGGCTCATTGGTATATGTTTTATACTTTGGCCTTTGTAAAATCAACGTATCAGCCTGTAGTAAATCAGCAGGTAATTTCTTTTCTTGTGAACTTTGTGCAAGAATTTGCTTGAAAAATAAAGTTGTATCATAGAGTAAACAATCACTCATTAAACTGAGTTGTTGTTGTAAATGATACGGTAAATTTTGTGCACGCCTTATTAATTTTAAAAAAAGCTTAGCTGTCACATAAGTATCACTATCAGCTTGATGAGGGCGCAAATGTTTGATTGCTAGTTTTTTAGCTAAGTCACTTAAACGATAAGATTCAAGCGTTGGAAACAAAATTTGAGCTAATTGAACTGTATCAAAGGCTTTGATTTCCAAAGTTGGGTAGCCAGCTCTTTCAAGTTCGTAATTTAAAAAACGATAATCAAATTCAACATTATGAGCTACAAAAATTGTCCCTTGTAAAATTGAGTAAATAGTCCCTGCTACATCTTCAAAATAAGGTGCATCCTGCAGATCTTCATCTGAAATCCTAGTTAATTTTTTGATGTGCTCATCTAATTTTTTACCAGGATTAATAAACAAATTAAAGTTATCGATAATTTTTTCTTTTTCAAGTAAAACACAGCTGAATTGAATGATGCGATTATCGTTAGTTAAACTACTACCCGTTGTTTCTAAATCGACAACTGCATATATCTGATTAGTCTGCATTTTTTCACCAACTTTTAAAATATTCTGGTGTTATTTTAGCATAGAATTTGAAATTACTCTAATTATCATCTTAGTTATTTTAAACTAAACGATAATTTAACTAGATAAATTGTTGTTTGAAATAATATTAAACTGTATAATTAAGTTGTTTGTATTGCTCATCAAAGATAATTCAGACACTTTAGTATTAAGGAAGGTGACTTTTGATGAAAGACATGACAACATGTTTAGGGCAAGGGATGAGTCACGCTAAGATAATCCTTATCGGTGAGCACTCGGTAGTTTATGGGCAACCGGCAATTGCATTACCACTCTTTGCAATTACCGCTAAGGCTCAAGTGAAAATTTTAAAAACTAAGCAACAAATTATCAAAAGTAGTTATTATGACGGTTTAATGGAAAATATGCCAAAAACAATGCAAGGCATTAAACATTTAATCAAACACTTGTGTATTGAACTATTTAAAGAAAACATTGGTTTTGAGTTAACGATCACAAGTCAGCTACCTGCCGAGCGCGGGATGGGCTCTTCTGCTGCAGTTGCTGTTGCAATTATTCGAAGTTTTTATGCTTGTGCTAAACAAAGTATTTCAAAGAACAAATTATTGAAATTAGCTGAAATTTCTGAAATTGACACACATAAAAACCCTAGTGGTTTAGATGCTGCAACAAGTGCCAGTTCGACTCCGATTTGGATGATTCGTGGACAAGAACTTTGTGAGATTCCAATTAATTTAGATGCATATTTAGTAATTTGCGACAGTGGAATTAAAGGTCAAACCAGTGAAGCAATTGGAATTGTTAAACAAAGACTTTTACTTGAGCCACAAACAAGTAAAAAACATATTGAAAAATTAGGTGAATTAACTCGAAAAACAAAAACCGTCTTACAAACTGGTAGTATTAGTGATTTAGGAAAAATCATGGATGAAGCACAGAATAGTTTGAAGGCTTTAGGTGTTAGTCTGCCTGAAATTGAAAATTATTTACAAGTTGCACGTGCAAATGGTGCACTTGGGGCAAAATTAACGGGTGGTGGTCGTGGCGGCTGTTTTATTTGTTTAGTCAAAGATCAGCAAGCTGCTCAAAAATTAGCTACTACCTTACAAAAACATGGGATAACAAAAACCTGGATAGAATCGTTATCTCAACGGGAGGATTAATTGCAAATGGGTAAAGCGACTGCTATGGCTCGAGCTCACACTAATATTGCATTAGTAAAATATTGGGGAAAAGCAGATACTGATTTGATTATTCCCATGAATAATTCATTTTCGTTGACACTTGATCATTTTTATACAGATACAAAAGTAACTTTTAGCAACGACTTACAAGCAGATGAATTTATCTTAAATGATAAACAACAAGAAACCACTAAGATAACGCCGTTTATGAATCTTGTTCGTCAAATGGCAAATAAAAATTGTTTTGCTAAAATAGAATCGACAAATCACGTTCCAACTGCTGCTGGTTTGGCTTCTTCTGCGTCTGCTTACGCAGCTTTAGCTAAAGCTGCCAGTGTAGCTGCTGGTTTAAATCTTTCTGACATTGAATTATCACGTTTAGCAAGACGCGGATCTGGTTCAGCGTGTCGTTCTATATATGGAGGCTTTGTCGAATGGCTTAAAGGTTTTGATGATGAATCTTCTTATGCTGTTCCATTCATGGATAAAGTCGATTGGCCTATCCAAATGATTGCAGTCGTTGTTAACGCTCAAGAAAAAAAGATTGGTTCACGTGCTGGAATGCAAACAGTAGTTGAAACTTCCCCTTACTATGATGCTTGGATTCAACAGACTGCAAAAGATATCGTTGCTATAAAAGAAGCACTGCTAGCACAAGATATCGACAAATTTGGACAAATAGCCGAAGAAAATGCAATGAAGATGCATGCGTTGAATTTAAGTGCTTCACCACATTTTAGTTACTTTGAGCCAGCTAGTCTTGAAGTGATGCAAAAAGTAGCTGAATTACGTTCGCAAGGCATTTCTTGTTATTACACTATGGATGCTGGTCCAAACGTTAAAATAATTTGCTTGAAAAAAGATACACCGGCTATTTTAGCCGCATTGGGTACAATGTTTAATAAAGAACAATTATTAGTTGCTTCTCCTGGACCTGGAGTACAGCTCTTAGATTGTTAATATTTGCGAAAGGGCATGATTTCTTGATAAAAGTCAAAGCACCAGGAAAGCTATATATTGCTGGTGAATATGCTGTAGTTGAAAACGGCTATCCGGCAATTTTGGTAGCTCTTGATCAATTTGTTTACGTTTCAGTGGAAAAAAGTTCAGATTATGGTTCTATTATTTCAAAACAATACCAAGAAGACTCATTGTATTGGCGCCGTCAAGGTGATCAAATTATTTTTGACCATCGTGATAACCCCTTCCACTATATTTTAACGGCGATTGATTTTACTGAAAAATACGCACAAAGTTTAGGTAAAAAACTCGATTGCTATCATCTAAAAATTGATAGTCAATTAGATAGTCCCGAAGGCAAAAAATATGGCTTAGGATCGTCAGCTGCTGTTACGGTTGCAACTGTTAAAGCCTTATGTCGCTACTATGATTTACCTGTAACTAAAAATGAACTTTTCAAATTAGCAGCAATCATTCACTTTGAAGTTCAAGGAAATGGATCATTAGGTGATATTGCAGCTAGTGTATATGGTGGATGGATTGCCTACCATTCTGTTGATCGTAACTGGCTAGTAGCGGCACGTAATACCTATTCTTTAGCAGAACTATTAGTAATGCCATGGCCTAAGTTAAAAATTGAATCTTTACCAGTTTTAGATAACTTACAGTTATTGATTGGGTGGACAGGTTCTCCAGCATCAACCTCTCATTTAGTTGATGCTGTAACTCTTAAGACTGCCGGACATGCTAAAGATTATCATGATTTTTTAAATTCCAGCCAACAATGTCTTGAAAAAATGATTAATGGATTTAAACAGTATGATTTAACAACAATTCAAAAGCAACTTCGGATAAATCGGCAACTATTGAAAGAATTAGCTAGTTTGAGTGGTGTAGATATTGAAACTCCCCTACTTAAGTTTTTAATTGAAAGTGCTGAAAATATCGGTGGCGCTGCTAAAACTTCCGGCGCTGGTGGTGGTGATTGTGGTATAGTGATAATTGATAAAAACATCTCTTACCAAGATTTATTTACGCAATGGTCTGAGCATCAAATTCGTCCACTTGCATTTAATGTGTACCACATCAAAGACTAAGATAAGGAGACTATATGGATATTCATTCGCACAGAAAAGACGAACACCTATTTATTGCTCAAAAGTTATACCAAAAAGAATCCTCTAATGGGCTCCAAAATGTGCGCTTAATTCCAAATAATTTACCAGAATTAAGCTTGACTCAAATTGATCTAAGTTCACACTTAGTGGGCAAAGATATCGCCGTCCCCTTTTTTATTAATGCAATGACAGGTGGCAGTCCGCAAACCAAAAAAATTAATGAACGCCTAGCAAAAATAGCGCAAAAAACCAATTTAGCTATGGCTGTTGGTTCACAAAGTGTAGCACTAAAGAATCCGGCAGTCGCTGATGGTTTTTCAGTAGTTCGCCAAAATGCTAAGCAAAACTTAATTATTGGTAATCTTGGTGCAAGTCATTCATTAAAAAATGCTAAAAAAGCAATAAGGATGCTTGATGCAGATGCGTTAGAACTTCATCTTAATGTAGGACAAGAATTAGTGATGCCTGAAGGTGATTTAGAGTTCTTTTGGAAAGATAATATCAAACAAATTGTCGCAAATTTATCTGTCCCTGTGCTTGTTAAAGAAGTCGGAATGGGTATTTCTCCCTTGATTTTACAAGAATTGAAATCTCTAGGTGTAAAGTATGTAGATTTATCGGGTAAAGGTGGTACTAATTTTATTGCCATTGAAAATCAAAGACGAACGCTAAAAGATTTTGCTTATTTAGAAGATTTTGGGCTCACAACTGCTGAAGTTTTAATTGGCGCACAAGCTTTTAAAAACGATTTTTCATTAACTGCTTCTGGTGGTATTAAAACCGCACTAGATATTGCCAAATGTATAGCTTTGGGTGCTGATAATGTTGGTATTTCTAATCTTTTCTTACACACGCTCGTCAGATTTGGTGACGAGGCATTAATTTCTTTAATTGAACAATTAAAAGAACACCTAAGAAGAATCATGCTTTTAGTGGGTTGTAAAAATATCGTCGAATTACAGCAAGCGCCATATATTTTAACGGCGGATTTGCTAGCATATCAAAAACAATGTCAAATATTATTAAAACAAAAAAGACAGTAGCTCATATATTGAGCTTACTGTCTTTTTATTTATTATTTAAATCTTAAAGCTTTAGGAAAGAAATTTTTAACATTATTGCCAACAACTTTGCCAAAACTAAATGGTTTATGTTCGCAGACTAGCAAGTACCAACCATTTTTCAAAGATTCATTTAAAATAAGTGGATTTCCTTCAACGTAGCTTTGCCATTGTTCTAAGGAGACTTCTAAAACATTTTTAGCATGCTTAGTAGATAATGCCAAAGCAAATGTATAACTTGGTTCAAAACGTTTCTTTTTAAAGACCCCTAATAGCAATCCCGGACGCATGAACTTAAGGCTTGAGAGATCGGGTAAATTATCAGGATAAAGATATAAATAATCACCGTAACATTTAAGATCTTTTTTGACAAAATTACAATTAAGTAAATTTGCTTGTGCAAAATCTTGCCATAATTTAAACTGTTCTGCATTCAATTGATTGTTATTTGTGCCTTTTTTATTACGTTTTTTCTTTTTAACAGGTGCTAAGTCTAGTACACGCGTATCTTGTAATTTAGCAATGAAATGTCCTTCTCCACGAAAATGATGTGGCATCAAACGTATTGTTCCAACAAGATTTGGATTTCCATCACTAAACTCAGGACGACCAGCATCCATTCCTTGATAACGCGGAAGTTCAACAATTTTTAAATATGGATACGTAGCGATTAACCACGATACAATTTGTTCATCTTCTTCTGGCGCAAATGTACAAGTCGAATAAACTAATTGTCCCCCTGGTTTTAACATTTTCATTGCTTCGCTTAAAATTTCACGTTGGCGTTTTGCGCATTTAGCTGGATAATCGGGGGTCCAATATCCTATGGCATCAGGATCTTTGCGAAACATCCCTTCCCCTGAACAAGGAGCATCAACAACAATTTTATCAAAAAATCCTATAAATTGTTTAGCTAAAGAAGCTGGATCTTCGTTTAAAACAATAGTATTCCAAGCGCCTGTTCGTTCAATATTTTCAGCCAAAATAGCCGCACGCTTGCGATTAATCTCATTACTCACTAACAAGCCTTGATTAGCCATCATTCCAGCTAAGTGAGTTGATTTTCCTCCAGGAGCAGCACACAAATCAAGTACTGTTTGTCCTGGCAAGGCATCAGTTATTTCAGCAACATACATAGCACTTAAATCTTGACTATAAACATACCCTGCTTGATGTTCTAATGAACGACCGCTAACTTCACCATAATAGCCAGTTTTGACATATTCAACAGGCTCTTTTAAAGAATAACGAACATTAGTAAAATCTTCTTTTAATGGATTTAAGCGAAAACCTTTTTGAACTTTTCCCGTAAAGCTTGCTAAAAATTCCTCAGCTTCAGCGGTTCCTAAAAGATTTTGATATTTGTTGATAAATTCTGATGGTAGTTGCATTTTTTATAGCACTCCTACTCTTCTTTTTTCGTACGAATATTTAAAATAATATAAAATAAACAGCTACATATCAAGAATATTACAATGTTATAAAGGAAAATTCCTAAATACGAGTTTAAGGAATAAATAAAGATTCCTACTAACACACCTAATATAATTCCAATTCCGTTAGACAAACAATATGCTTCCCAAGATTCAAAAACAAACTGTTTACGTTTTTTATGAATGAATTTAGCTGCTTGATAGCTCTTGTGCAATGATAAAATCCAAAGATATGAACAGCCAATAAATACTAGCAAAATAAGCATCAAACCAATTATTTGATATCGATGTAAGTTGAACCATGCATCGTTTGATAAGATTAATTTTTGCGAAACAAGTTTCTTTAAACTTGCAGTATCAAAAACTTGCTGCACTGTTTTTTTAGCAAGTGGTTGATAACCATCTAAAACAAGATTATAGTTAGCGGTATTCATCTGAGCTAATTGATTTTGGGAACAAGAAATAAAAATTTGATTATCTAACTGAGATTTTTCTTTATCCCCCATTATACCTAAGACTGGAATATATTGACCGTTAAGTAACAGATATTCTTGATCTTTAGGACGATAAAGTTTTTTAGCCAGATTTTTGCCAACTACTGCAACCGTTACTTGAGTTGAAAAATCGTTTTTTGAAAAGAAATTTCCTGAAATCATTGGAGGAGTTTCAAAATCTCCTTTGCCAAAAAAATACGTTATATTCTTATTTTGTTTATCTTGATAATGCAGTTGAATATCATCTATTTTAGGATTATTTTGAATTTTTTGATTGAGTTGCGCTAAAGACACATTATCTTTTAGCGTAAATTTAAATGCATCTGCAGATAAGTTATGATTATTTAACTTAATCATAAAATCACGTTCTTGAATACGATAAAAACAAAAAACACTCAAGAATGCCAACAGTCCTGCAAAAAAGACAACGATGATATTTTTTCTAAACAACGTCTTTTGTCAATCCTTTCTTTAATGGATGCCTAATGCCATACGAGCATAACGCGTCATGCGATCGACACTCCAAGCAGGTTCCCAAATAAACTTGACTTCAACTTCTTTAATTTCAGAAATCTGTGTTAAGGCACGCGTAACCATATCTGCAAGTAAATCTGTCAAAGGACATCCCATTGTTGTTAACGTCATTTGAACTTCACATTGACCATCATCTCCAATTACGACACCATAAATAAGTCCTAAATTAACTATATCGATTCCTAATTCCGGATCCATTACGGTTCCTAATTGATTTAAAACTTCTTCTTTTATTTCTTCATTACTTCTTTTTTCCAATATTTTCTCACCTATTATTTAAAGTATTTGGCAAATTTTTCAGCCATTTCAAGTGTTGTTTCATACGATACCTTATGCTTAGCCCCAGGTGTTGTGGTAAAGGTCACATTTTGTGCATAAGAATGATCTTTGATACAATCATAGAAATCTTTTGTTGGTTGATAAGGTACCATTTCATCTGCTGTACCATGCCAAAAATGCAATGGTCGTTTTGCAATTTTTTGTGGATTATGCGATAAGTCAATACTTGCTAATTGTTCTAATTGCTTGTTAATATATTCAGGCGCAATGTTTTCAATCCCTGGCATTGTTTCAATTAATAGTTTAGCAAATTGAATTGGACATGGTGACCCTTCTAAACATACTGCCGCACTAATCCAATCATAAACGCTAAACAACGCACAAGTCGTAATTCCTCCCATTGAAAGACCACTGACACCAATTTGTTGATTTTTGATGAGATTTAGTTTGCGATAGTATTCAACAATTTGTGGGAACTCTTTAACTGAATTAACTACTATTTGCCAAAATTCAAATTGATGTGCTAAAACATTGCCAACTTGACGTTGCCCATGATACAAAGCATCTGGTAAAATAACACGCAAGTTTTGTTTAGCTAACTCATATCCTTGAGTCAACACCTGTTCTTTACAGCCTGTCCAGCCATGATAAAAAATAACTAGTGGCAAAGCTTCATTTTGTTTATTTTCACTAACTAATTCAAGAACTGGCAAACCATTTATTTCTTTGGATAATACAGAGATCATCTCATTACCTCCAATCATTTATTCCACTAATTATACAACGCAAATAGGATTTTGCTCTAGTAATTTCAATTTCTTTATGGTATTTTTAATTTGCATCCCTTATTTTAAGGAGGATATCAATATGGAAAAAAAACTGATTACAATCGATTTAGATGGGACAACCTTAAATAAACAAGGTGTAATTAGTCCTAAAACAAAATATGTTTTACAAAAAGCTAGTCAACAAGGTCATATCGTATCAATTGTAACTGGAAGACCTTATCGTATCTCAAAAAACATTTATGATCAATTAGGAATTAATTCGCCAATGATTAACTTTAATGGTGCTTTAGGCCATATCCCTCACCAAAAATGGGATAAGGAATACGAATTGACATTTGATAAAAAGATTGCACTAGATTTATTGAATAATAAAAAAGAATTAGGTATCAAAATCATTGCGGCTGAAGGAAAAAATATGTCTCTAACCGATGTATTTAATCAAAAAATTGATGACTTTTTCCCAGTAGCTTCAAAAACTAATGAAGTTTTAAACAAGTTAAACCTTAGACAAGACCCTGCAGCAATCACGATGTTAGTTGAAAAAACAGAATTACCTAATATTGTGACTGCTTTAAATCAAGGCTATGGCCAACAAATCAATGTTGGTGTTTGGGGTGGACCTAATCCAATTTTAGAGCTTTCGCCTAAAAATGTTAATAAAGCTCACGGAGTTAAATATTTAGCCAACGCCTTTAATATTGATCGCAAAAATATCATTGCTTTTGGTGACGAACATAATGATGTTGAAATGATTGATTATGCCGGTTGGGGTGTTGTGATGCAAAACGGGACCAAACAACTTAAAGCCATTGCTAATGATATAACACCTTTGGATAATGATCATGATGGATTGGCACATTATCTTGAAGATTATTTAGAATTAGCTGAATAATAAAAATAAATTTTACATGCATCTCTTATTACTAAAATTTGATAAGACTTTTCTATGAGGATTAATTTTTGTATTTTACAGAAATTAATCCTTTTAATTTGGGAATAAAAAAGCAAACCACAAAGGTTGAATATCCGATCTTTAGGTTTGCTTCGTGCGATAAAGATTTATACATTTATGCTAAGATTTATTGCAAACTTAATTCATAGGCTAACATATCTTGATAAGTTTCGCGTCGAATAACTAACTTAGCTTGACCATCTTCACAAAAGACCACAGCAGGACGCGGATTGCGATTATAATTTGAAGCCATTGTATAACCATATGCACCAGTTGATGGAATCGCCAAAATATCACCGGGTTTAGTATCTGGTAATTCACAATTTTTAACTAAGACATCCCCTGATTCGCAATATTTACCAACAATAGTTGCCACTTGAGTTGGTTTTGCTAGTGGATCTTTAGCTAAGAAAGCATCGTATTTGGCTTGATACAAGGCTGGACGAATGTTATCTCCCATCCCACCATCAACTGCAATAAAATGGCACACATCGGCTACTTCTTTGCTTGAACCAATTGTATACAACGTTGTAGCTGCCTGACCAACTAAAGCACGTCCAGGTTCGATCCAAATTTCTGGAAGATTTAAGTTCGCTTGGGTAATCTCTTGTTTAACCACGCGAATAATTTCTTTAACAAAATCTTGTGCGGGTAAAGGTTGATCTTCTTTAGTATAACGAATACCAAAGCCTCCGCCGAGATTTAAAATTTGTGCTTCAAAGCCCAATTCATCATGCCATTGCTTTAAAATCCTAACCATTTCTTTGGCGGCCATGATGAAACCATCAACAGCAAAGATTTGTGACCCAATGTGACAATGAATGCCACAAACTTGCATACGCGGATTAGCTAATAATTGTTCTAGTGCTTTTTTTGCTTGACCAGATAGAACATCAAAGCCAAATTTTGAATCGGATTGACCAGTTGTGATGTACTCATGTGTTTCAGCTTCTACACCAGGAGTAATTCTTAAAGCGACCTTAATTGTTTGCTGTTTTCTTGTTAAAATTTCATCTAAAAATTCAATTTCCTGGAAATTATCAATAACAATACAGCCAATTTGAGCATCTACAGCCATTTCTAATTCTGCAGGTAATTTGTTATTGCCATGAAATTCAATCATTTCTGGTGCCATTGATCCTTGCAAAGCAGCATACAATTCACCACCAGAAACAACATCGCATCCAACTCCATTAGCTGCAATTAATTGATACATTGCTAAAGCTGAAAAAGCTTTGCTAGCATAAGTAACTCGATAAGAAACATTTTCTTTAATGAAAACTTCTTTAAATGCGGCAATCTGCTGTTTAATTTGCTTAACATCATATGCAATCAACGGTGTGCCAAATTCTTTAACCAATTCTAACGTATCTACTCCACCAATGGTTAAATGACCTTGACTATTCGTTGAAATAGTTTGTGTCATATTTTTCACCCTTTCTATTATTCAATAAAAAAGCTAGGAGATTCTCCCAGCTTTTAATTACTTGTCTTCGTCACTTTTCAGCACGCCACCAACAGCGTAGCGATCTTTTTTCATTTCATTTAAGATGACGTGGACATGTTCAGCTGGTGCACCAGTATTTTTAGTAACTGCTGTTGTTACATCTTCCACGAGTTGTTTTAATTGTTCTTGTGAACGACCTTCAATTAATTCAATATGAATAAGTGGCATAATAATTCCCCTTTTGCTTTCAGTATATTTCAATCTTAACTAAAAAGATATTAGAATGCAATTAGATTTTTTGATTATAGCTAAATCTCTCAATGAGATTTGATTGTTTTTCAAGTATAAGGGTTGTTATAATTGAAGTTAGAAAGTTTAAAATTAAAAAGGAATGATTAGATGAATAAAGGTTTTGATTTTTCAGCGTGTACGAGTATTTTAGTTGGTAAAAAAGCAACTCTTGATGGTTCGACTTTTATTGCTCGAAATGAGGATGCCAAAAGTGCTTGGCCTAAGCACATGAAAGTCCATGAAGCGCAAACTGCTATTGCATCAACATTTGTTTCTAATGCCAATGGTTTTAAAATTGAATTACCAGCTACAAAAGCTAAATATACTGCAACTCCTGAATGGACCGATGAATTTGGCTTATTTGAAGAAGATGGATTTAATGAATATGGTGTAGCAATGAGTGCAACTGAAAGCGCCTATGCCAACAGCCGTGTTTTAAGTTGTGATCCCTATGTAGAAAATGGTATCAGTGAAGAAGCCATGATTACTGTTGTTTTACCTTATGTTAAGTCAGCTAGAGCCGGTGTTTTACGCTTAGGGCAAATTGTTGAAGAATATGGCACCAGTGAATCAAACGGAATTTTATTTGCCGATAAAGACGAAGTGTGGTACATGGAAACTGGTTCCGGGCATCATTGGGTGGCACAACGTATTCCAGATGATTGTTATGCGGTTATTGCCAATCAATTAGCAATTCAAGAAATTGATTTTACAGATTCTAACAATTTTTTATGGTCTAGTGGTATTCAAGAATTTGTAAATCAAAATCATCTTAATCCAGCATATGAAGGTTTTAATTTCCGCAATATTTTTGGAACACACGAACTTTCAGATGAAATATATAGTACTCCACGTGTTTGGTATGGACAAAAATACTTAAATCCTAGCATCCAACAAGATCCAATGAGCGAAGAACTGCCTTTCATTCGCAAAGCTGAACGTTTAATTTCTAAAGATGACATTGCCTATATTTTAAGCTCACATTTCCAAAATACACCGTATGATCCGCTTGGAAATGGGCCAAAGGAATTAAAAAATAAGTTTCGTCCTATTAGTTTAGCGAAAACACAAGAATCACACATCTTACAGATTCGCCCTAATTTGCCAGTCAACCTAGCTTGTATTCAGTGGCTAGCTTTAGGTGTAACTGCTCAAAGTGTATATGTTCCTTTTTATTTCGGTGCAACTGATGTGCATCCAGCATATAAAAGTGGTCAACAAACACACGACTTTGACTCGGCTTACTGGGTCTATAAACTAGTTGGTGTCCTTGTTGATCCACATTATTTAGCGTTTGGACGCCAGTTAAAAGATACGCAAAAACAATTAGATATTTTATTTGGTCAAAAAATTAAAGAAATTGATCAATACGCTAATACGTTAAGTGGTGCTAAGCAAGCTAGTTATTTAACCCAAAAATCCATTGAACTACAAGAACTAGGTTTACAAAAGTATCGTCAGTTAGCTAGTTCTTTAATCACACAAGCAACCGAGCTTTCACCTTTAAACTATCAAACAGATGCAAATCTTTAAACATGAGGAGATAAATTTGTCATGACGACACATTATAATGCTCAAGACAACGGTTTTTACCTACAATGTAACGCTACAACCATAGCAGTTGACCTTACGCAAATACCTGCTAATAATAGCAGTTGTTTAATTATAACTCATCTAAAGACTGAAACTTTATCCTTATTACAAAAAGAGTTAACTATACCGATCTATCTTTCACAAGATCTTTTTTGGTTGTTGCAAAAATTAGCACGTTTTTCTTTCATTAACTTGGCAAAACAAGAATGGAAGATTTTACCATATGGTTATTTTGTTGAATTAGGCGATTTTAAAATTCAAGCTTTAAAAAGTGATGATGGACTTTTTGGAGCCTGTTCTTTACTGTTAATCGATAAACAACAACACACTATCGGTTATTGTGGAGTCTTTTTTAATCACGGTACTCATAAAAAAAGAATTAAGGCTTGGAAAAAAGTGTTTGCTCAATCTAGTCTAGAACATTTAATTTTGGTTAAAAATAAACAAATAATGCCCCTTAGCACAGAATTAAGTGAAAATAACATTCAAAAAAGTTTACTCAAGTTTTTAAATCACACTTCAAAACAAGAAACTTCAGCTATTTTTTCTCCCTGGAGTCCAGAAAGACTCTTGCGTTATCAAAAAACAGCGATGGGGGCTGGATGGCAAATTATTTGGCAAAAAGATTTTGCTCAATTTTTAGCAGCCTTTTATCCATTTGAGGAATTCTTAACGACACCAAGTTTTCCTACCAAAAGATTATATCAAGTAGCCCAGCCTCGTTTTAAACAAGATACCGAAGTATTTATAGATCCTGTTATTACAGCATTTGTAAATGAGCCAATTGAATTAGCCGATTTGCAAGCATCGTTAGTTGGATTGAATGACAGTGAATTAAAAGAATTTATAAATTATTTAAAACCTAAAGAGCTACACTATTGTAATTAAAAAATATGATTATAGGACTGATAGAATTTCTATCGGTCCTAATTTTTTGTTTAAATAAAGAAGCTTTCTTCACTGGAAATCTCCAACAAAGAAAGCTTAAAAAGCCTTATTTTTTAATTTGAAAAATCAGTTGCTTTTATTGTTAACCATCCATGTAGCTTACTAAAGACTAAAGCAAAAGCACTCCCTACTAAAACTCCTTTAATAAGATTAAATGGAATGACACCATATAAAACCAATTTAGCTACAGGCAAACCTAGATTTAAACCTAAAACAGCAATATAAACAGGAGTAATTACCAACCAATTTGCTAATGATAATACAACTGTTAAGATAAGCGTGGCTACTACAATTGCTAGTGCATAATTTTTTATTTGTAATGTTTGTTTATTCTTGAGTAAAAAATATAACGGTAGACAAAAGGCTAGCGATGCTATAAAACTCGTTGCAACACCAATAAAGTTATCTAAAGACACTCCTGTAATTACAAAATATAAAACAGAACGAATTGCTGCAACACCAATACCTCCACTAGTTCCTAGAACAAAAAAACCAATCAAAACTGCTAGATCGCTAAAATCGATCTTCATATATGGAACAATTGGAATAACCGCGAAAGATAAAAACATCAATAGATAAGAAATCGCCGCTAAACACGCCGCCAAAACCCACTTCTTAATTGAAACTTGTAGCATAAAAAGATTCCTCCCAAAAGGAATATCTTCATTTGACCTGTGCAAGACGAACTAAAAAACTCTACCTCGTCTTCCAGGACATAGGTAGAGTTTCATTTAAAATTAACCAATTCAAATAAAGCCCTATCTTCTTTCATCCAGACTATACTGTCGGTACCGGAATCAAACCGGTTCAGCCTTACTGTTAGCAGCAAAGGTCGCGGACTATACCGCCGGTCGGGAATTACACCCTGCCCTGAAGATAAACCATTAATTATATTTATTTTACTTTCTAAATTCTAGCATATAACTAAGTAAAAGGCAATATTCTGTTACTTTTTTTGTCTAACTTGCTTTTTTAACTCCTTAACTTCAGCAAAGGTCAATGGCCTAAACTGGCCAGCCGTTAGCCCATCTAGCGTCAAAAAGCCGTACGTTTCGCGTTTTAGTTTTTGAACAGGATGACCAATAGCCGCAAACATATTTTTAACTTGATGATAACGTCCTTCGTGAATCGTTAAACTCACCAAAGCAAAATCTTTTTTCTTGTCAATTTTTAAAATTTTAGCCTTAGCCCTAGCCGTTTTATGCCCATCTGGTAATTTGATGCCGGCACGCAACGCTTTGATTTGTTCGTTATTCGGAATCCCTTTTACCTTAGCCAGATAAGTCTTTTCAACATGATAACGTGGATGCATTAATTCGTTGGCCAACTGTCCATCATTTGTCATCAATAATAATCCTGAAGTATCATAATCTAATCGTCCAACAGGATAGAGACGCTGACTAATTTCGGTAAAATAATCAGTAACAACCTTGCGTCCTTTGTCATCTTTAACAGCAGAAATCACACCGCGTGGCTTATAAAAAAGAAAATAAACTTTTTCTTCTTGATGTTCAATAGTCTGACCGTCGACTTTGATGATATCATCACCGGCCACCTTAGTACCTAATTCGGTAACAACCTGTCCATTAACTTGGACACGTCCTTCTAAAATCAATTTTTCACTAGCTCGTCTCGAGGCAATCCCTGCTGTTGCCATGACTTTTTGTAATCTTTGTACCATTTATTTATCTTCCTCCAACATCAACTCTTCTCCTAGTGTTTCTTCAAATAAAGTCAACAACTCAATTGGCTCATCCTTTTCTTTTTGTTCATCTATTTTAGGTAAATCCGTGATATTTCGTAAGCCAAAATAATTTAAAAATTCTTCGGTTGTAGCATACAAAATGGGACGTCCAGGCACTTCAAGACGTCCATCTTCTCTAATCAAATCAAGCATTAATAATTTTTGGATAGATGAACTTGAATGAACTCCACGAATTTCTTCAATATCAACACGAGTTATAGGCTGTTTATAGGCAATAATCGCTAATGTTTCTAAAGCAGCAGCAGACAAATCTGTCATAGCTGGTGATTCAAAATATCTACGCAATAAAGACTCTAGCGACTTTTTAGTTGCAAGCCGATATTTTTCACCTGTTTGTAACACTTCAAAACTACAATTTGTATCCTTTTGATATTTATCTTGTAATCGTTCAAGCTGTTCAAAAACAGCCGGTTTCATCAGGCCTGTTAATTGTGCTAATTGAGTAGCCGTAATGCCTTCACTACCACAAGCAAACAACAGACTTTCTACTTTAGCTTGATTAGAAATCATTTGCTTTCACCTCGTTTCATCAAAATTTGACCACAAATATCTTCTTGAAAAGCAAACACACTGCCACGCTTCATTAACTCTAACAAAGCCAAAAAAGTTGTCACTAATTTTTCTATACTAGCATCTTTTGAAAAAAGATCATTAAACATGATTGGGTGTTCAATATGCTTTAATTTATTTAAAATATTAGTCATCTCATCTTCAATGGAAAAACGCTCTGGCTGCACCTTACGCCTTAATTCAGGTAATTGTTTTTGCTTAGCCAATAATTTTGCAAAAGCTTTTTGCAACTTATTTAACGACAAACTATCTTTATTGAGCTGTCCAAGTTGGGTATCAGCAGGCATGGGTTCTTGCTCACGACTATATTGCTTTTGACGTTCATCAGCACATTGACGCAGTTGCCCGGCTGCTAACTTAAAAGTTTGGTGCAAAATCAATTGTTGTACTAAATCTTCACGCGGATCTCCGAACTCTTCTACATCATCTTGTAATTTAGTTTGTTCAGTCGGCAACAACATCCGACTTTTAATATTGATTAGAGTTGCAGCCATCACTAAATATTCTCCAGCAACATCTAATCGTAAAGTCTGCATTTGGTGTAGATAGTCGATATATTGCGCGGTAATTTTTGACATTGGAATATCATAAATGTCCATTTCATTTTTACGAATTAAATGCAACAACAAGTCAAGTGGGCCTTCAAATTCAGCAATTTTAAAAGTTAAGGGTGTTTCATGTATTATTTGTTCTTTCATATTCTCTCTTTTCCCACTTAGTAAATAAAGCTGCAATATCCAAACTTCCTAATACCTTTTTAGTCGGATAAAGTTGCGCAACAGCATCCAATAGCTCATAGACTAATCTCCCATCACGTTCAGTGGGAGTCACAGCAATGTGTCGCACTAATACACTTGAATCAAGAACTAATAAGCCTATGATTCCAGTAAAATCACCATATTTATTTTTCCACAACAACAAGGCACGATTAGAATTATTAGCATACCATTGTAATTCTATTTGCAGATTGTTAAAGGCTTTTAGATCAGGAATAAACGACAACAATCCCATCGCAATTTTTGCATAATCATTTTTATATTTATATAGCATTGTTTATCATCCTTTCACTAAAATCATGCATGTGGATGTGCTTGATTATAAACTTTAGATAATCTTTGTTTTGATAGATGCGTGTAAATTTGAGTTGTCGAAATATCAGAATGACCTAGCAATTCTTGTACAATTCGTAAATCCGCACCATTTTCTAAAATATGCGTAGCAAATGAATGCCGTAATGTATGGGGAGTAACGTTTTTTTGAATTCCGGCTTTTTTTACATGAGCTTTCAAATTTTTCCAAATGCCTTGTCGTGTTAACTGTTCTCCATGAAAATTCAAAAAAAGATAAGGTGAACGTTTTTGTTTTAATAACTTAGGACGTGACTCGTTTAAATAACGTTCAATCCATTTAGCAGCAACGTCTCCAATTGGAATAATTCGTTCCTTATTACCTTTACCGATCGTTTGAATGATGCCCAAGCTCAAATGTAGATCGTTTAATTTGATGTTGATAATTTCACTAACCCGTAAACCAGTTGCATACATTACTTCTAAAATGGTCCGATCGCGCATTCCTAATATTTGTGCAGTATTTGGTGTTGCCAATAAAGTTTCGACTTCTTTAATTGATAGAACTTCTGGTAATTTTTGCTTCTTTTTAGGTGTATCAATCAATAACATTGGATCTCTGATGATAATCTTTTCTTGTACCAAATAACTAAAAAAACGGCGTAGACTCGTAATACTATGA
The DNA here is from genome assembly GCA_905204935.1 of uncultured Lactobacillus sp. GTDB lineage: Bacteria > Bacillota > Bacilli > Lactobacillales > Lactobacillaceae > Ligilactobacillus. Next base: position 11,749 of record CAJLBJ010000021.1, on the reverse strand, counting down.
ATGATTGAACTATTTTCCTTATGTTGTTGGGTTTGAAAGGTTAGATATTCTATAATAGTGTTTTTATCGACTTCAGTCAAAGTAGTAATTTGCTTAGTTTGCAAATATTGTAAAAATTGGTTTAAATCATTACGATAACTGGCTAAAGTATTATGCGCCAAACCACGCTCGACACGTAAATAATGTAGATATTCTTCTAACAATCTATTTATGTTACTCACCTCGTAATTTAGCTTGACGTTGACAATCTTCACAAATTCCTAAAAAGGTTAAGCGATGATCACTAACTTCAAAATGAAATTGGCGTTTAACCAGGCGTTCAACATCACCTAACAAGTCTTCATGAATTTCTTGGGTTTTACCACATTTTGTGCAAACTAAATGATGATGAAAATGTCCATGATCTTGTGTCAACAAATCAAACCGTGCAATACCATCTTCAAAAGTTATCTTATTAACTACTTTTATTTCAGTTAAAATATCTAACGTACGATATACAGTGGCTAATCCAATTTCAGGCTCTTTTTTAGTCAAAAAAACATAGACTTCTTCAGCGGATAGATGTTCTTTATGATGTTCAAGTAAAATTTTAACGGTCGCTTTACGTTGTGGTGTTAATTTAAAACCTGCATTATGCAAAGCTTCTTCAATCCGTGTCAATTCATCTTGTTGAACGTCTGCCATAACCAACTCATCTCCAGTCTATTTTAAAAATAATTGTCCATCTTCTTGATAAACTAAATTTGCTTTCATCAAGTGTCCAACTGCGCGTTTAAATTGACCTTTACTAATACCAAAATAAACCTTAATCGCTTGTGGATCACTCTTATCACAAAACGGTAAACTTTTATCTGGACTATGTTGTAAAGCAACTAAAATCATCTGTGCATCATCACTGATAGCTTCATGGGCACGTGGTCGCAAAGATAAATTTAAAGTACCATCATCTCTAACTGCAATCACGCGCGCTTGTAATACTTCACCTAAACGGGGTTCTTGTTCACGCTCAGATTGATGAATGAAGCCAAGACAATAATCTGAAGTTAAAACATAACTTCCTACCATTTTCAAACGGTAAACTGTAGCTGTCACGTTTTTATTTAACATTTTTTGATTAGCCTTAACACTGACAGCTCTAAACATTTCTTCAGTTGCTAAATCTCCCCAAATTCTGCCTTTAGCATCAACTTTAAGCGCGACCATTAAACGATCACCACGTTTAGGCCAAAGTTCACTCAATTCTGGTAATTCATCTAAAGAAATGACAATGTCTTTATTTTCCAAGCCAATATCAACAAATACTCCAAGGCCACGTTGAACCTTGACTACTGTTGCCCAGGCATATTTACCAATTCCACTTTTAGGAGTATTTTTAGTTAATTGTAACTGATGATTTTCATTTTCATAAGCAAATCCTGTAACTTGTGCTCCAATTTTAGGTAACTTATTTAATTCTTTTTTCGCTAATCGAAAAGTTTGTCCCGCTTGTTGAGCGAAAACATAGTCTTGATTTTCATCAATTACAGTTGCTGTAATATTTCTACCAAGTAAATCTTGTAACATTTCTTACTCCTTTAATTAAAACTCAAATGTAATAAACTAACGATACAATAAGTTATCCCGCTAGCAATAACTGGACCAGCAGCAACCCCTTTTAAGAAAACAACACCAATAATTGTCCCTAAAACTAAAGCTACGGTAACTTGTGGTGAAGCAGATAATTGATTAACACCATAACGCGAAAGAATTGCCACTAAAATACCACAGGCTACTGCAATCCAACCTGCTGGTGTTTGAAAAACATGCATCAGATCTTTAAAACCAATTTGACCTGTTGCGATTGGAACTAAAATAGCAATTGAAATAATTGTAACGCCCCAATTGATTCCCTTTGCTTGAATCGTAGGCAACCATTTAGCCGTAAGTGGTAAAAGTTTTAAAACCATCACTGCAAGGGTTGCGATGATTAGTGAGGTATTTTTACCAAATAAAGCCACTCCTAATACTAATAATAAAAACAACCAGCTTTCCAAACTCTTTCACCTCATTAATCTGTTTACATTTGAAATTTTCTCTAAAATAATTCATTCTCTTCTATTTTAACTTAAATAGTGTCAAAAAGCGAATCAAACATGTAAATAAAAACACTGTCCGCAAAACTTTAAGTCTATGCGAACAGTGTCAGTTATTTTATCAATTCAGCAATTCTTTATATATTAAAGAACGTTTGAAGCACCATGGTAAACAATACCACGACGAGAATCAACAGTGATTACTTCATCGTTTGATACTAATGTTGTTGCATCAGCAGCACCAACGATTACAGGAATTCCCATAGAAATACCTACAACAGCTGCATGTGATGTTAAACCACCATTTTCAACAACTAAAGCAGATGCTTTTTCAATTGCTGGCAAGTAGTCTTTGTCAGTTGTTTTTGTAACTAAAATACAACCTTCAACAGCTTTTTCGTTAGCTTCTTGTGCGGAAGTTGCTACAACAGCTTTACCAATAACTGTTTCATCGCCAACACCTTGGCCATCAACAACTTTAGAACCAATTAATTGAATCTTCATTACGTTTGTTGTACCTTTTTCACCAACAGGAACACCAGCAGTAATTAAGATTAAGTCGCCTTCTTTAGCAAAGCCAGCTTCTTTAGCTTTTTCAGTTGCTAAAGCAAACATTTCGTCTGTTGATGTAGGAGCATCAGCTAAGACAGGATATACACCCCAGTTGATGGACAAGCCACGACGTGTACGATCATCAAATGTCACAGCTAAGATGTCTGCATCTGGACGATATTTAGAAATTAAACGAGCTGTGTGACCAGATTTTGTAGCAGCAACGATTGTCTTAATGTTCAAGTTGTCTGCTGTTTCCGCAACTGCACGAGCAACTGCTTCTGTCACATCAGTCTTATCAAAGTCATTCAATGAGAATGTCTTATGTTGACGTAGAGCTGTTTCAGCCTTAACATCGATACGAGCCATTGTAGCTACAGCTTCTACAGGGTAATCCCCGTTTGCAGATTCACCAGAAAGCATTGTTGCATCTGTACCATCAAAGACAGCGTTAGCAACGTCAGATGCTTCAGCACGTGTAGGACGTGGGTTTTCTTGCATAGAATCAAGCATTTGTGTAGCTGTGATAACTGGCTTACCAGCAGCGTTACACTTCTTGATTAAGCTCTTTTGTACCAAAGGAACGTTTTCTGCTGGAATTTCAACGCCCATGTCACCACGAGCAATCATTAAACCATCAGATACTTTGATGATTTCGTCAAAGTTGTCGATACCTTCTTGAGATTCAATCTTAGGGAAGATTTGAACATGTGTCATGTTCTTTTCTTCTAAAAGTTCACGAATATCTAAAACGTCTTGTGGTTTACGAACGAATGAAGCAGCAATAAAGTTGATTTCATTGTCTAAACCAAAGCGAATATCATCAGAGTCTTTTTCTGTAATACCAGGTAAGTTGATAGAAACGCCAGGAGCGTTAACACCCTTACGTGAACCAAGTGTACCTTCGTTTAAGACTTTACATACTAATTCTTTGTTTGCTTCGTCTTTGCTTTCGATTTGCATATCGATCAAGCCATCGTCAAATAACACATGGCCACCAACATGAACATCATCAAATAAGCCAGGGTAAGTAACAGCAATCTTTTCTTTTGTACCTTCAAGTGATGCATCCATAGAAATACGAACTTCATCACCGATATTGAAGTGAAGTTTACCTTCTTTTTGAACAGTTGTACGAATTTCAGCACCCTTTGTATCAAGCATCTTACCAACTATCTTGCCGGTAATTTTTTCAGCTTCATCAACGAGTTTCATACGACCTAAATGTTCTTCATGGTCACCATGAGAGAAGTTAAAGCGGAAAACGTTAGCGCCCGCTTCAATTAATTTAACAATTGTATCTAAATCAGAACTAGCTGGTCCAAGGGTACTTACGATCTTGGTCTTTTTCATGAGTGAAATCTCTCCTTTGAAAAATTTTAAAAATGACTTTTATGTCGTTTTTAACAAAATTAATTATGGTTACGCTTGATTAAAAACGTAGACGATCATTTAAATCAAGTAAGGAAACATCTGTTTGATGTTTATGGTTTTCTAATGTATCGATGATGTCTGTTGCAACAAGTTTGTTATCACGAATACCGATAGCCAAACCACCCTTACCTTCAAGTAATAATTGAATTGCATAATCACCAAAACGGCTTGCTAAAACGCGATCTTTAGCTGTTGGAATACCACCACGTTGAACGTGTGCTAATGTGATTGCGCGACTATCAAAGTCACCGTATTGATCAATTTCAGCTTTCAATTCAGCAGCAGATTTTACACCTTCTGCAACAACAACAATACCGTAATCTTTACCTTGTTCACGGTTTGCTGTTAACTTGTCAGCAATTGCTTTTGCATCGTATTCACGTTCTGGAATAACAATTGCATCAGCATCAGTTGCAATACCTGCCCATAAAGCAATATCGCCAGCGCCACGACCCATAACTTCAACAACGAAGATACGTTGATGTGACTTAGCTGTATCATGGATACGATCTAAGTTTTCAACTGCGACGTTAACTGCAGTATCAAAACCGATTGTAAAGTCGGTACCTGGAATATCATTATCAATTGTGCCTGGGATACCAATTGAATTGAAACCATGTTTAGTTAATTTTTCAGCACCATGGTAAGAACCATCGCCACCGATAACAACTAAAGCATCAATACCGAACTTCTTCAAAACTTCGATACCTTTTAATTGGACTTCTACTTCTGCAAATTCTGGGAAACGTGCAGAATAAAGAATTGTACCGCCACGGTTGATGATACCATCAAGATCCATAGATTTCATTTCGAAGATATTACCTTCAACCAAACCCTTGTATCCATAGTTGATACCGTATGCTTCAAGGCCTGCATTCATTGCAGCACGTGCGATTGCACGCACAGCAGCGTTCATACCTTGGGCATCGCCACCGCTTGTTAAAATACCAATGCGTTTCATTTCTTCACCTCAAGTAAATAAATCTGTAGTACTACATTCTCCACTTGTTATATTATCACTTCTTCAAACTATTTTCAATTGATTTTCATAAGTTTTCTAAGAATGTTGGTATGCTTTAAGAAACGTTTTTCGTTAACCTGAAAGCGTGTTCTGGAAATAATTCTTGTTTTTCACAAAAATTGTAAATCAATTCTCATTTTCATAATACTTTTTCAAAAATTTAGCACATATTTCCAGATAATATTCGTTTTTTTACCGAACAACAACATTTTCTGAGCCTAAAATATGCTTTAACCTTGCCAATAGTTCTTTTGAAATTTTCACTGACAGATTTTTATTTAGTAAAAATTTACTATCACTAGCAACATCATACACTATTACTTGTGTTGAACCACTAAAATTTCGTAGTGTCGTTTGTAAAACTTCTTTATCAACAAAATTCGGCGGAATACGGATATATAATTTCTCCATCGTAGTTTCTTTTGCTAACTCAATATGTTGTGCAATTAGTGTTAACCGCTCTCTTGGTTCAACTTTCCCTCGAATTAATAAAACTTGTTTAGCGGCTAAGATGTCTTTGAATTGTTGATATTGTCGCGGAAAAATCGTTACATCCAATTCACAACTTGCATCACTACCATGTAAAAAAGCCATCAAATCGCCTTTTTTAGTCCTAATTTCTTTAAGAGACTTAGGATAAAGCAAAATATATGCTTCTTGATTAGCTTTAAGTAAGGCAATTGGACAGACATTAAACTTACTAGCTAAATTCTTAAAATTTTCAGTTGGATAACTTGATATATAGGTTCCTAAATAATGGGCTTCTTTTTCTAATAAAAATTCTTGACTAAGTATTTGAACTTGTTTATTTTGTTTAGGCGCCAACATCTTAAATAATTCTATACTATCTCCACTAAGCTCAATGTTACTCAAAATACCTGGATATGCAGCCAATAACTCTGAACGTGATTGTTTAAATTCATCAAAAGCACCTGAATAAATCAAAGCTTCGATTTGATCTTCTTTTAAAAACTTCTTATCTAAGCGTTGCATGAAGTCAGCTAGACTCTTAAACTTTCCATGATGCTTTCTTTCACTTAATATTGCCACAATAAAGTTAAACGATAATGTTTTAATATTTTTCAATCCAAAGTAAATACTATTATTTCGTAAGGTAAAATAACCCTGGCTTTGATTAATTGATGGTGGAAAAACTTTTATTTTGCGTTGTTTAATTTCAGATAAATATTTTTTCGTTTTATCGCTCGAATTAGTATTTAATAATGCAGTAAAGAATGCTGCTGGATAATAAGTTTTCAAATAAGCTAACTCAAAAGCTAATTTGGAGTAAGCAACTGAATGCGAACGGTTAAAGCCATATCCTCCAAATTTTGCAATATATTCATAAATTTGTTCGGCAACTTTTTGTTCAACATTGTGTTTAACTGCTCCTGAAATAAAACGTTGCTTTATTTTTGCTAGTAATTCATCATCTTTACTACTGATAGCACGACGTAAAATATCAGCTTCACTCAAATCAAAACCTGCTAATTTTGCTACAACTTGCATGACTTGTTCTTGATAGACAATGATTCCATAAGTTGAAGCCAAAATTGGTTCCAAAAGTTTATCATAGTATACAATTGGTTTTTGTCCATGTTTACGCGCTATAAACTCGCCAATATTTTCCATTGGTCCTGGTCGATATAATGCGTTAGCTGCCACAATATCTTCAAAACAACTAGGTTTTAATCTTACTAACAATTGTTTAATTCCATCTGATTCAAATTGAAAAACACCATCAGTATCGGCATTTTCGAATAACGCTAATGTTTTTTGATCATTTAAATTAATGCGCGTAATGTTAAAACTTGCATCATAATTATTCAAAACGATTTGCAAAGTATCATCTAGCAAAGTAAGATTTCTTAAACCTAAAAGGTCCATTTTCAATAAACCCACTTTTTCAACTTGTTTTTTAGCAAATTGCGTCAGTAACATTCCATCTGTACTTGTTTGAACTGGAATTACATCACTTAAATCATGATCACTCAAAACTACGCCAGCTGCATGAATCGAATAATGACGTGGCAGACCTTCAATTTGTTGTGCAGTATTAAAAATTAATTCATTTATGGGGTCTTCATCAAATAAACGTTTGATTGCATAATGATTTTGACAGCCTATTAATGTGCGTGTGTCATTGTCATTTAACGCTTTACTTAAAGCTGCGCTCCATTTATTTTGTTGTAATGTTGTTTGTCCCATTACCCGAGCGACATCTCGTATAGCTTGTTTTGCCGCTAGTGTTCCAAATGTTATAATTTGCGCTGTTTTTTGATGTCCATATTTTTGATGAACATATTTTAAAACATCTGCCCTTTTACGATCAGGAATATCCAAATCAATATCTGGCATTTGCGCACGTTTAGGATTTAAAAATCTTTCAAACAACAACTGATATTTAAGTGGGTCAACATCAGAAATAAATAAGCAATATGAAACTAATGACCCCGCAGCAGAACCACGTCCTGGTCCAATTCGTATCTGATGCTGATGTGCAAAATTAGTAATATCCCAAACTATTAGAAAATAATCATCAAAGCCCATCTGATGAATAACAGACAATTCATAGTCTAAACGTATTTGATACTGTGTTATATCCATACTTAAACCTGCATTTAGACGTACTTTTAAGCCTTCATAACATAATTTTTTAAGATATTGTTGACTATTAACCCCTTCTGGAACAGTAAATTTAGGTAATTGAACATCAGAAAATTTTAGTTCTAAATCTATTTGATTAACGATTTCAATTACATTTTGATAAGCCTCTACTAAATTTTTTTCTTGACAACGTTTAAAAATCTCATCTGGGGCATATAAATAATGACGTCCCCATCTACGAGCATCTAAAGCTGTCTGTGACAAAACTTGCTGCTTTTTTATTGCTTGGACGATCATTGTCTTAAAATAATCGCCAGCTTTCAAATAATGTACTGGACTTGCAAAAACTAATCTAAGCTGCATTTTTAGCGTTAATTCTTTTAATTGTTCCAAGTATCTTTCATTTGTACTAGTACTAATACCTATCAGTAAACTATTTTCATCTACATGTTGCTTAAGCTTCATTAGCCAGCTTTGAGCGCTATCTTGTTGACCAAGCTGAACTAATTCACTAATTGGACTGTTTTGTGTTGGTAAAATTACGTATAAATTATTCAAATAAGCAACTAATTGATCTAAACTCAGCGCTTCTTCTTGTATCATTTTTAATGAAGAAATTTTTAAAAGATTATGATATCCTTGCAAATTTTTTGCAAGTAATACTAATTGACCATCCTCTAATTGAATAGTCAACCCAATGATAGGCTTAATATTTTGTTTTTTACATTCTTCATAAAAATCAAGCACCCCATACATCACATTTAAGTCTGTCAAAGCTAAGGCTTGGTAGCCTAACTTTTTAGCTTCACTGACATAAGTCTTTATGTCTATGGTACTTTGTAATAAACTATAACAACTCAAAACTTGTAATGGGCTGTACATAATCTCACCTCACATCGCTTTTTTTCTTTAATTATACTAGATGTTTTGATATAAATGCGACAAATTCGCAATTTTATTTGTGCAGTTTGCATCAAAATGTGCTAAACTACTACATATTGAGAGGTGTTTTCTAATGGCAAAACAACTTACCATTTTATTTTGGGGCTTTATTTACGGTACCGTTTTGGGTTACATCGTGTCTTCTTTAGGCGCACTTGAATTTAATCCAATCGAAAGTGGTGTCATTGCAATGATTGGTGGTTTTATTATCATCAATATCTTGGGAACCATGATTAAAGCACCTAAAAAAACTAATTAATAAAAAAGTCGACAAGTGAAATTTATCCTGTCGACTTTTATTTTTTATGGCCAATAGTTAAAGTAACTTCTTATTTTTATTATTTCCTGTAAAAAAACGAACCCCCTTTTATAGGAGATTCGTTTTGCATTATTCAGATTGGGATTGACTTGTAAAAATCAACGATTCATGCTCACCTAATTCAATTAACACCTCACTATGTGGCATTATTTTACCTGCAATTATTTCACGAGCAAGCGGTGTCTCTATTTGATTTGTAATATAACGTTGTAATGGACGTGCTCCGTATGCTGGATCATAACCGTTGTTAGCCAACCACATCTTAGCTTTAGGCGTAATCTTAAGAGAAATTTCTTGACTAGCTAAGCGCGTTGAAAGTTGTTGGACAAATTTATCGACAATTTCTTCGATGGCCTGCAAGCTTAACGGTGTAAACATAATAATATCATCGATACGATTCAAAAATTCCGGCTTAAAGTGCGCTTGGGCTAGTTTCATGACCTGTTGTCTGGTTTCTGTTGAAATTTGCCCGTCTTCTTGAACATTTTCAAGCAATAATTGTGAACCTAAATTAGAAGTCATGATTAAAATCGTATTCTTAAAATCAACCGTGCGACCTTGTCCATCAGTTAAGCGGCCATCATCTAAGACTTGTAACAAGATGTTAAAGACATCGGGATGAGCCTTTTCAACTTCATCCAATAACACAATTGTATATGGATTACGCCGAACTGCTTCGGTTAATTGGCCCCCTTCTTCATAGCCTACATAACCTGGAGCAGCACCGACTAAACGAGAAACAGAGATTTTTTCCATGTATTCACTCATATCAATCCGTACCATGTGTTTTTCAGAATCAAACATATTTTCAGCTAAGGCTTTGGCTAACTCGGTTTTCCCGACCCCAGTTGGTCCTAAAAACATAAATGAACCTAATGGCTTAGATGGATCTTGCAAACCGGCACGAGAACGTAAAAACGCATCGGCAACAGCATTAACTGCTTCATCTTGTCCGATGACACGCTGATGTAAACTCTCAGCTAAATGCAAAAGTTTTTCACGTTCTCCTTGCACTAATTTAGCGACTGGAATACCAGTTAAGCGACTTACGACTGCTGCAATTTCATTTTCAGTCACGGATTCTTCAACTAACCATTCATCTGGCCGTTCGGTATTTTCTAAATCATGTAGTTCTTTTTCTAAACGTGGAATCGTTCCATGCTGTAACTTAGCTGCCTTTTCTAAATCATATTGGTTTTCAGCTTCTTCTAAATCATGGCGCGCTTTGTCTAATTCGGCTTTTTTATCACTAACAGCTTTGATATCTTGTTTTTCAGTTTCCCAACGCATCTTGAGCTTATTGGCTTGCTCACGAGACTGAGCTAATTCTGCTTGAAGCTCTTCTAGACGACGCTTGGAAGCTGGATCACTTTCTTTTTTCAAAGCTGCTTCTTCAACTTCTTGACGCATCAATTGGCGGGTGATTTGATCGAGTTCATTTGGCATTGAGTTCATTTCAACACGAATCTCTGCACAGGCTTCATCAACTAAATCAATTGCTTTGTCTGGTAAGAAACGATCGGTAATGTAGCGATTAGATAAAGTAGCTGCAGCAACTAAGGCGTTGTCGTGAATGCGAACACCATGATGAATTTCATAACGTTCCTTTAAACCACGTAAAATAGAAATCGTATCTTCGACAGTTGGTTCTTTAACGAGCACTTTTTGGAAGCGGCGCTCTAAGGCTTTATCTTTTTCAACGTATTCACGATATTCATCTAAGGTCGTTGCGCCAATCAAATGCAGCTCACCACGAGCAAGCATTGGCTTTAAGAGATTACCGGCATCCATACTACCTTCTGTCTTGCCGGCACCGACAATACTATGAATTTCATCGATAAATAAGATGATTTTGCCTTCACTTTTGGCAACTTCTTTTAAGACGGCTTTTAGGCGTTCTTCAAATTCACCACGATATTTGGCCCCAGCAATCAAAGATCCCATATCTAACGAAAAAATTGTTTTATCACGTAAATTTTCTGGAACGTCTTTTCGGACAATCCGTTGGGCTAATCCTTCGACAATCGCCGTTTTACCAACACCAGGTTCCCCAATCAAGACTGGATTATTCTTGGTTTTACGTGAAAGAATACGGATGACATCACGAATCTCATCATCACGTCCAATAATCGGATCTTGCTTGCCACTACGAACTTGTTTAACTAAATCTACTCCATATTTTTCTAGAGCTTTGTATTGTTCCTCTTGATTCTTAGACGTCACACGTTCTCCTCCTCGCAAGTCTTGAATTATTTTTTCAAACTTTGCTTTCGTTAAGCCATGATTAATTAAATATTGTGTCAAGGGATGATGCTTCAAGTCAAATAAGGCTAATAAAATTGTATCAATCGCAATATACTCATCGCCTAACTTTGTGCGAATTTGTTCAGCACTTTGCAATAAACTTAACATATTTTGGCTAATATTTTGTCCGTATTGAACACTGCCTTCAACTACTGATAATTTGTCTAATTGCCGATCGATTTCTTGTTCAAAACTAGCGACATCGATCTGCGCCTTTTTGTAAACGTCAGCCGCAAATTCACCCGGTTGCACTAAAAATTTGAACAGATGAACTACATCGATTTCTTGATGATGCCATGTTACCGCAATCTGTTGAGCTTGGCCAATCGCAGCTTGCAAGGCCTCGGTTAATTTTTCAGGATTCATACTTATTCCTTCTTTCAAGAATAATTCAACTAACTATATTTTACCGCGTTTTATTTAAAAGATGAAATGATAAGTGTTGTGAACTACTCACCACTTAGCTAAACCTAACGGTTCTTAACGCTTGAAGTGGGA
>CAJLBJ010000020.1 GCA_905204935.1 uncultured Lactobacillus sp. | reverse complement strand
CAAGTATACGATGATTTTATATATTTTATCTGTATACTTAGAAGGCATTATAGCCGCTGGCTAGTAATGAGGATTTTTTAGTTGACAGTATTGCTTATTTCAAAAATAATGCTATAATGTTGTTAGATTGTTAGTTAAATGACTAAATATTTTAGGAATGATATTGATGAAGTTTACGGATATTGTAAAAAAAGATTGGTATTTGTATTTGTTGATTTTAGTCGGCTACTTATTTGGTTTGAGCGTTTATTCTAAACTTCCATCTCAAATACCTAGCCATTGGAATACTGCTGGGCAAATCGATAATTACTTTCCACGAATGGTTGGAGTTTTGTTGCTGCCGACGGTATGTTTAGGAATGTTGATTTTGTTTGAAGTTTTACCTCTAATTGATCCTAAAAAATATAACTATGCGCTTTTTTTAAAGAGTCATCAACTTTTTAAGGTTGTCTTTATTGTTTTTATGCTAGTTCTTTATGCGGTAACGATTTTGGTAGCATTAGGCTTTGCATTAAATGTTGGCTTGATTGTAACGAGCGGGATTGGTATTTTATTTATGATTTTAGGCAACTATTTAAGTAAGATTCAGCCTAATTATTTCATCGGCTTTAAACTACCATGGACCTTGGCGAGCGATTATGTGTGGAAAAAAACGCATCGCTTGGGAGGTTGGTTAGTGTTTTTGAATGGTTTGCTTATTTTAATCAGTGGTTTTGTGTGGCCCAATGCGTTAGGAGCTATAATCATAGTAACGGTCGTTTTATTGGTTGTAGTCCCGAGTGTTTATGCGTATCTAATCTACAAAAATCATGAAAAGGGGCATAATAAATGAGCTTAAATCTAGCCTTTAAAGCCTTAGCTGATCCGACTAGGCGTAAAATAATTACGTTGTTAAAAGAACAAGATTTAAGCGCAGGAGAGATTGCGCAAAATTTTGATATCTCTAAACCTAGTATTTCTCAGCACTTGAATATCTTAAAACAAGCCGATTTAATCAGTGCTCAACGTGCGGGCCAAAAGATTATTTATTCGCTAAATACGACGGTTTTGCAAGAAATCACGAAATGGGTTTTTGATATATTTGAAAATTAGTAGTAGACCTTCTTGTCAGTGGATAAGAAGGTCATTTTTATAATCAAATCATTTGAAATTATATGCTATAATTCTGAAAGGGATATCATCTAAAGGAGCAACGAGTATGAATGAATTACAACGAGTCGCGACGAGCTTAAATCTTTTAGGGAAATATTTAGGAATTCGTGATGTTGCAGATTTAACAACTATAAAGGTTGATGTATTAGTTCTTTATGGGGGCAGTATCTTACAGGGTGCCGATGAATTTGCCAAGGCTTATCAAAAAGGTGTTGCTAAATATTATGTTCTTTCCGGCGGACATGGCCACACTACTAAATATTTGCGTGCTAGCTTAGAAAAAAGAGGTTATCAAGGTTTAGAACATTTATCTGAAGCCCAGATGTTGGCCTTGTATTTACAAAAAGAATATGATATTACAATTACCTTATTAGAAAATACTTCGACTAATTGTGGTAATAATGTTACATGCGTCTTAGAATTGTTAGAGCAACACCAAATTAATTTTGAAAGCCTAGCACTTATCCAAGATGCAACATTGCAAAAACGAATGGCCGCGTGTTTTGCTAAATATTTGCCAAATAAAAAAATCATTAATTATGCTGCGTATCAAACTGAGGTTGGTGTGAAAAACGCCGATTTAATATGTATAAATCAGCCCAATGGAATGTGGACTTTAGAGCATTATAGTAAATTATTATTAGGTGAAATCGTGCGTCTACACGATACTAAAGAAGGGTATGGACCAAATGGGAAAAATTTCATTGCACATGTTGCTGTACCCCAAGATGTTTTGTTGGCATATCGTTTTTTAAGCCAATATCTAGGTTATACAACGCGTCAAGCTAACCAAGCCTATCAAACGACAAACTTAGGTTATATTCATAAACAAATAATCAAAGAATATTTTTCTATGTGGGTCAAACGTGATTTTAAGCGTTTACCAGAGCTTTTTTCAAAAGATTGTCGTTATGAAGAATGCTATGGTCCTATCTATGAAAATTTGCATCAGATAAAAGCGTGGGTTACAGATACTCTTTTGCGTCAGAAAGTTTTGAGTTGGCAGATTAAGGCTTTTTATCATAGTAAGAGTAATCAAGTTTTTGTGGAATGGAACTTTAGTGCTCAAGAAGCAGGGAAAATTGCAAGCTTTGATGGTCTTTCTTTGATTGGGTTTGATGATAGACAACAAATTAGTCTAGTCAAAGAGTTTGAGGCTAAATTAGTAAGAACGTATCCATATCGTAAAAAATCATGCTAAAATGAAGATATCTTAAATAAATATGAGGTAATAATTGTGAAGAAAACGCAGTATATTAAACTTTTTTCCCATAATGATTTAGATGGGTTTGGAGCACCAGTTTTATTGGAAACAGTTAAAGAACAAATGTTTGCCAATGTTAAATTTGATTTAACAACTTGTTCAGCAGGCAATTTAGATCGGGAATTATCTTATTGGTTCAAAAGCTCGGAAATGAAACAATTTACAGACGTCTATATTATGGATATGACACCGGATAGTGAATATTCGTTTGAAATGCTTGAAAACCATTTTGCTAATCACTGGTTGATTTTTGATCATCATGAAAGTGAAGAAGAGTTACGTCAAAAATATCGTTTAAATTGTTTGTTGCCGACTAATCAGGCTCAAACGCCAAGTGCCACAAGCTTGGTATGGGATTGGTTACAAAAGCAAGTAGAATTTGCTAATATTACGGCTAAACGCCAAGCTCAACTTGCACAATTGGTTGAATTAATCCGAGCTTATGATACATGGGATTGGCAAAACGATCCGTTAATGGCACCAGAAACAAAGATCGCTGCAGATGAATTAAACCAGCTTTTTTGGTTTTATCCTCTCCAAAAGTCTCAAGCTTTTGTGAGCGATGTTTTTGCGAAAGGCTGGGAAGCTTATCGTGATCAAAATGAGTTATTAATCGAAACTTTAAATGAACGCAGAAAACGCTATTTGGAACGTCATTTACGTTCGGTGGTTGAATTTGAATTAGCAAATGACAAATTTGGCATCGTTTATGCGAGCGATTATAAATCTGAAATTGCGCATGAATTATTGCATAGAAGACAGTTAGATGCGGTCTTGGTAATTGACAATCATAGCGTCTCTTTACGTAGCAACGGGCGTATTGATGTTGCCAAATTCGCAAGTGAATACTTCAATGGTGGAGGACACAATGAATCGGCAGGGGGAACGTTGAGTATAAATCCCGTTGAAGTTGGTGAACAAGCAGTTGCCGATGAGCTTATTCAATTAGCCAAGGTTAAGCAAAAACAAATCGGAGAAGAGCAAAATACGTTAGCAGACCAATTAGATCCAGAGATTGCTGCTAAGATGGCGGCGTTATTTGGTAAAGATTAGTAGAAAAATACTATGAAAAAGAATTTTATAAAAAGAAGTATTTTAATAATTATTGGGATTTTGTGTCTGAGCGGTGGTGGAATTTGGTTAGTAAAACAACATCAAATTAGGACTCAACATGAAATTCAAAAGAGGGCGGAGCAAGAAAAAATAACTCAAGTTAAGCAAACAACGCAAAGTTTGCTACAAACTAAAGATATTTCCAAAAAATATTGGGGTTAAAAAAATTAATTCAACAAGAGCCCAAACAAAGCTCTCAACATGTAAAGCGGATTTATCAAGTTGCCATTAAAAAACAGGTCAGATTAGAAATTAAAATACTTTGACAACCTTAACTATAAAAGATTTAGCGAGTGCTACACAAGAACAAATTCAAGCTAAAAGTGAAAGGCTCAAGGCCTTTTTAACGAAATTGATGCAACAAAAACTAGTTTATTCAAGTAAACAATATGACATATTAACATCAACAATTAATACATTATTGCATTGTACCAATATGATGCACAAATCAAAGCTTTAGAAGAAAAATTAAAACAACAAGCACAACAAGCAAATGTAAGGCAAAAGTCTCAAATTAATCAAATTAATCAAACTACACAAACCAATTTAAATTCAACGGTATTACAACAGCAAACAACACAACAAGCAAAGGATAACAGCGGTAATAATGACAATAACAATAATGATGAGCCTGTCTTATTGAATGTTCCTTATATTAATCAATATCATCAAGTTGGTGAAATGGCCTATGAGGCAAGTTCATTGCTTGAAGCACTGCATTTTAAAGGATATGCGACTAATTATAGTTTAGCAAGTTTTATTCAAACAATGCCCATTTCAGCTAGTGGAAATCCTAATGAAGGCTTTGGTGGTAGTTATCAAACAGTTGTAGCAAACGTTTTTCAATCGATTTATCCAGCACCATTAGCCACTTGGGGCCAAAAATTTAGTAATGTCCGCAATATTTCAGGTGCAAGCTTGGAAGATTTAAAACAACAATTGCGTGCTGGAAATCCAGTTGTTGTTTATGTAACGCTGCATTTTGCAGCACCTAAATATCATCAATATTTTTGGGGAACTGGCATCGATAATAGCCACGTAATGACTTTAGATGGCTTTAAACCTGGCTATTATCATGTAGTCGATCCAGCTGCCGACAGCTATTGGGTTTTAGAAAATTCATTGGCATATTCGTATAATTTAACACGTTATGCTGTGGTTATTGCTTAATCAATAACTTATTGATTAAAATTTACACTGAGTTTTAAATTCAGATTTTTTCGGTTAAAAAAGCATGTTTTTCATAGATTAACATGCTTTTTTGTTTAGTATCTAATAGGGCGGTTTTCTAAATTTTATCTTTTATCTAGTTTACATAATATACATTATCGAAAGTGGGATTTTTAAATAAAAACCGCCCTAAGTACTAATACAAATAAAAAACTCGCCCTTAAGCGAGTTTTGATTAATTTGCATCATATGAATTAATAATTTGGCGTTTGCTATTCCAGAAAAATACTTTAACAACACCTAATATTTTCTTTTTGGGGACAAAACCATAATAACGACTATCATTTGAGTTAGCACGGTTATCACCCAAAACCAAATATTCATCTTTAGGAACAGTAAATTTATGTCCACTTCCTAACGTGAATTGGCTAGTTGCTGGTAATTCTAATGTCAATGTTCCTTTTTTTTGTTGTTCTTTAGAAATATAACTTTGTGAACTGAATTTACCATTGATATAAAGATCTCCATTATCTTTATATTCTACTGTATCACCAGGCATTGCAATTACACGTTTTACATATTTAGCATCTTTTTTTGCACTAGGATCAACACCATCGGCATCAAAAACGATAACTGAATCATGCTTGATTTTACTTTGTTTAAACAGCATAACCCATTCGTTATTTTGCAAGTTTGGATACATTGACAAACCATCAACACGTACCAATTGGAAAAGATATGTTTTAATTACTAACGATAAAGCAATGGCTATAGCGATTGGTATAAGCCATCCTAAAATAAATTTAAATGTTTTCATATAAGGTAAGGACTCCCTTTTGCAAATTATAATGAAGCCACTAATGATGTCAAATATTTATGACTAGCGATTTGTTCCTTGGCATCATTTTGATTTGCAAGATTTATTTCATAAATACTACTAGCAGTTGGATTTAATAATGGCAAAACCTCTTTCCAAGGAATATTTCCTTGACCAAGCGTTAGACTATCATGTGTTTGACCATACGAATCTACAAGATGATAATGGACAATATTTTTCTTTAGATTTGCTAGAGACGCTAATAATTGATCGCTTTGACCGTGACATTTTATGAAGCAATGGGAAGTATCAAATGCTAAACGACATCCTAAAGCTAAAATATCGGCTTCTTCTTTGGCATCTCCATAATAAAAAAGATCTGAAATTGAGTTTTCAAACATAACATGATCTTTACCAAGTTCTTGAAAATGAGCAATTCTTTCGAAGACTGCAAATCGCGCATATTCAAAGCTAGGATAAAGCGCAATATAATCTGCAGTTTGACGAGAATATGATCCGTGAATCAAAACATCAACATCATAAGTAAAACCAATTTCTAATAATTTTTGAGAACTTTCTTCAACAAAATGATAAAGCTCGCGACATTGTTTTTGCGGTGCAACAAGCTCAGTAAACTGATCTTGCCAACGCATCGGATGATGTAAAATAATCCGTGGAGTTACTTGTTTAACTTCTTTGATAGCTTCGATTAAGCGTTTATTACCGGCAGTAGTAAAATCATATTCACTCGTGAAAAATTCAAAAACGTCTGGATGATATGCTAAACGATTTGTGACTTGTTCACTAGTACTACTAGCTTTTAAACCTAAGCTGATTTTCATAAATGCACCTTCAAAAATCTGGACAAAAATCTTATTCAGATAAAATTAGTTATTATCAATATCACGCATCCAAGCCAAGGCCAAAGCTTTTTCGCCTAGATGTGTACCGATAACTGGACCAAAATAACTTATATCAATTGGATATTGTGGATATTTTTGGGCTAATTCTTCCTTCCAAGCTATAGCTGCCTCTTCATCATTGGCATGGATTACGATAAGACGTAAAGGATAGTTTATCTCTTGGAGACGTTGTTCAAATAAATCTTCCACACGCTTTAAAGCACGCTTAGAGGAACGTACTTTGTCAAAAGCAACGATTTTATCGGTTTGATCATCAAAAGTTAAAATAGGCTTAATCTTTAATACACTTCCAATAAATGCCGAAGCATTAGAAAGACGTCCGCCACGAACAAGATTTTGTAAATCGTCAACAATAAAATATTCTTTGACCGTTTTTCGTAAATCTTCCAAATGAGCAATAATTTCTTTTGCAGATTTATTTTCCTTAGCCATACGAGCTGCTTGAATACACATATTTCCCATTAACATTACAGTAATTTTTGAGTCAAATGGAATAATTTTAATATCGTGCATCTCTTGTGCGACTGTTTCAATAGAACCAATTAAACCTGAAATTGTTGAAGCTAAATGAATACTAATAACAGTATCATAACCTTGCTTTGCTAAGGAACCATATAATTCCATCAACTTTCCAATTGCTGGTTGAGATGTACTTGGAAAAGATTTAGTATTTCGTAACTTTTCATAAAATTCTTCTGGTGTGATATCGACACCTTCATCATAAACTTCACCATCAAGAACCACAGGAATCGGCACGACATGAATATCGTTTTCACGAATCTGTTCAGGTGTTAGATAGGCTGTACTGTCTGTTACAACAGCTATTTTCATAATTAATTGCACCTACTTTTATAAATTTATCGCAATACAATCATATCATACAACATGTTTGTATTCTAGCACTGCCTTTTAGAGCTTATCACGTTCAAGACTTTTAGCCAATCTATTTAACAAAATTTTTAAAAGATTTTCTTCTTCAGCTGACCAATGTAAAAAAAGATGTTGCTTAAATTCATGTAAATTTTTTTCAAGATTTACAATGGTCGCATCCCCTTTAGTTGTTAAGCTATAAGAATGCTTTTTTTTGCTATTAGGAAAGGCACCAGGGATTTTTTGAAAAGAAATCATCTGTTTATCTAATAACTTGTTCAATTGTCGACTTAAGGTAGAAACATCTAAGCTAGATTGTGTCACTAAATCCTTTTGTGTTCTAGCACCGGCCTTGATGTTACGTAATAATTCCCATTCAGCAATGGTCAAATCATGAGCACGTGTTAATTTTTGAAGCTGCTCACGATATTTTTTTTGCACACTCCACAAATTATCTAAGACTTCTTTCATAATTTTATCCCCTTAATTTCTTTGTGCTTTTATTCTATTAATTGTATAATACAACTCATATTAAAAGCAAGCAAATTACAAATTAATAGGAAAAGTTTATTTTGCTCATTTGCAAGGAAATAGGTAAAATAAGACTAATATAAAAAAGAAAGTGAGTTGAAGCAAATGGCATTTGACGGCTTCTTTACCCATGCAATGATTGTTGAACTTAAGAACAGGCTGTGTGACGGTAGAGTTACTAAAATTTCGCAACCATATCCAAATGAAGTTATTTTAACAATTAGAGCCCAAAGAACAAATTATCCACTATTATTGTCTGCCAATGCAAATTATGCGCGTTTCCAAATAACGGAAATTCCTTATACTAATCCGCCAGTCCCTACAAACTTTACTATGATGTTACGCAAATATTTAGAAGGTGCTAAACTAGTCGATATCCAACAATTAGAAAATGATCGAGTAGTATATTTCAGTTTTTTAACGCGTAATGAATTGGGTGATGCCTTACCTTTACTTTTAAGCGTTGAAGTTATGGGTCGGCATAGTAATATTATTTTGATTAATCAAGCAGAACAAAAAATTATTGATACTATTAAACATGTCGGAATGGATCAAAATCGTTATCGGACATTCTTACCTAATGCAACGTATCGTACTCCGCCTAAGCAAGAAAAGGTAAATCCTTTTGCATCTAATGCAAGCGCGCTATTGCAAGACATCGATTTAACACAGGACTTAACAAGTTTAGCTAAAGAATTAATGCAAAATTATCAAGGTTTTGATCGTAACACAGCATTTGTATTAGCTCAGTATTTGCAAGCTCCTAATATAAATCCAAGACAAGAATTTTTAAAGTTTTTAGATGATAAGCAAGGAACTCCTTGTATTTATCAACATGAAAATAAAATGATGTTTAGTAGTGTCTTACCCTTTTTTACAAACAAATGTCAAACATTTACTACCCTAAGTCTAGCTTTGGATGCTTATTATCAACAAAAAGCAACTACAGATCGGGTTGCACAACAAGGTGCAAATTTAATACATGTTGTTAATGTTAATTTAAAACGTAATCGTCTAAAATTAACTAAGTTAACACGTGAATTACAACAAACTAAAGGTGCGGATAAGTATCGGATCTATGGAGAATTGTTGACAACTTATCTTTATCAAATTAAGCGTGGAATGCTAGAGATTAGTTTGCCAAACTATTATGATAATGAAAAAATGACCACGATTCCCCTATCCAATCAGTTAAATCCTGCACAAAACGCACAGAAATATTTTAAAAAATATCAAAAGCTTAAAAATGCTGTTGTGCATATTACAAAACAAATTGAGCTAACTAAAGCGGAAATTGCATATTTTGAAGAATTAGAGGCTCAATTACAAATCGCTAAACCACAAGATTTGCCTGATATTAAGCTTGAATTAGAAAATGGTGGCTATTTAAAGGCAAATCATAAAAAGACTAAGCGAAAAGTTAAACTCAGTCAGCCTGAAGTCTTTTTGTCAAGTGATGGTACCAGGATATCGGTCGGCAAAAATAATTTGCAAAATGATCAATTAACACTTAAAACCGCTAAGAAGTCAGATGTTTGGTTACATGCTAAAAATATCCCTGGTTCACATGTAATTATTCATAGTGCTACACCTTCACACCAAACGCTATTAGAAGCAGCTAATCTAGCAGCGTATTATTCTAAATCACGTTTGTCAGCTAATGTTGCCGTAGATTATGTAACAGTTAATAAAATTAGAAAGCCTAATGGTGCTAAACCTGGTTTTGTAATTTATGAAGGTCAAAAGACTTTATATGTTACCCCTGATGAAAAATTAATTACACAACTGGCCTTAAATCAAGAATAATAAAAACTCTGTTTGTATCCTAGCCTTTTTTGAAGCTGTACACAAACAGAGTTTTTTAAAATTCATTTTCTAAGCTATCATAAGCTTTTTTAACCGTGAGAGCACTGATTTTTAGTTCTTTAGCACTCGAACAGATGGAAGATTGTCGTTTTCTTTTAGTGTTTCTTGACGAATCAAAGTTTTAATTTGATCGATAATTTGTTCATAAATAGGTACCATTATGGAGGTGTTAATGATGATTTTTAGTAATGAGTATTTAAAAATATAACTAACCTAAGAATTCAAAAACTTCTTTACGGTCATAAAGTTTAAAGATTTTTTCAAAAATAAGTTGTCCGATTAAAGCTGCAATAACAGGTACAACTAACCAACAAACAAGTACCATAATAACGTTTAAACCGGCATCAATTGAGGCTAACGGGCCTACTAAACCAACTAGACCAAAACCAGCCGAAGCAGATGTTCCAGAAATTGAAAGTAAAGCAACTGGAATTGCAGAGATAATAGCTGTAAAGAAGCAAGGAACTAAGATGATTGGTTTTCTAAACAAATTAGGCATCATCATTTTCATTGCTCCTAAAGCAATCGCAATTGTTACCCCTGGTTTATTAACTTTCCAAGAATTAACCACTAAAACAACTGTTGTAGCAGCTACACCCATAGCAGCAGCCCCTGCAGAAACGCCATTTAATTGAATAGCCAATCCAATTGCAACAGTTGAAATTGGTGAAATAATTAACAACGCAAATGAACAAGCAATTAAAATACTCATAAAAATTGGTTGCAAAGTTGTAAATGTGTTGATTCCATCCCCGATTGCTGCGGTAATCATTGTTACATATGGATAAAGGTAATAGCCGATTAATCCAGCACCAGTTCCAACAACAATTGGCGTTAGTACAATTGCTACAGAGCCAAATTTATTGCCAATTAACATGATTAAACCAACAGCAATGGCTGCAGTGATCATTGTGTTGATGATATCACCGGTCCCAGCTCCGATGAAAGCACCAGCTTGGGCATTAAACTTAACTACACCAGAGCCAACGAAAGCCGCACCACCAACAACCATCATTGGCATTGGTTGGAAACCAAATTGTAAAGCGATTAGAGCACCAATAATTAATGGAGTACCAATTTGGAAAATCAAAGCCATTTGACTAAGTGCGATAGCAAAGCTGTTATCACCAAAGAATTTTAAAATTGCGCCTAATACAGCATTAGGAATCAAACCAATGATGATTCCAGTAGCAGTCCCTGCCAAAACCTTATTTAAGAATAACTTTGGGGTTAATTTTTCGTTCATATAATCAATCCTCATTTATTTATTGTTAATTTACTTTGCGCCTAAGATTTGTTCTTTAGCATGAACCAATTGGGTCAAAAAGTCACAGTATGGGGTTGCAACGTTATATTTTTTACCTTTTCGCGAAACTGCTCCGTTAATATAATCAATTTCTGTTAAACGGTTGTTTTTAATTAAATCTTGGTGCATGGATGGAAAATGCATGCCAATGGTGGAAGCATCAAAGCAAGATTCAACATGTGCAATAACTTCTGCTACATCCAAGTTAACTCCTTCGCATTTAGCAACACTAGCAAATTCATTGACAATTGTAACAACCATATCATGTGCAGTTGAAGTTTGTCCTAATCCTGCCATATTAACATCTAAAACAGTACATAAACCATTCATCGTTCCATTGACACAAGCTTTGCGATAAATTGAGTAATGAATATTATCAGAATATTTAGCATTTAATCCGGATTCAGATAGGACAGCAGCTAATTTTTGAGCAGCTTCTTCTTGCCCTTTACCTAGATTTTGCAATTCGATTGAGCCATTTCCGAATAATTTAACTTTTCCTGGACCTTCCATTCCTGCAGTCCACATAGTATTTCCGATAAAGATTTTTTCCATTGGAACATATTTTTCAATAACATCTTCGTGACCAATACCGTTTAATAAGCATAAAACTTCAGTATGTTGTGCAATCAAAGGCTTGATATCTTGAAGCATCTGATCAAGTTGCATAGCCTTAGTAAACAAAATAATCAAGTCAGCATGTGTTTGTGCACTAACTTTTGATTGCAACATAATAGGTAAATTAACAGTGATGTCTTCACCATTGAAATTTGCCTTTAGCCCTTCTTTTTTGATGGCTTCAACATGTGCAGGCCAACCGTCGATTAAAGTAACTTCATTGCCTCCTTTAGCTAACATAATTCCAAAGCGACTACCCATGGCGCCGGCACCTGCGATTGCGATTTTCATAACAAACTCCTCCTCTAAGAAAATAATTGATTTTTACAGCAACATAAACAGTATGTTATACTCAATAAAAGTAAAATTTGATGAATATGTGCTGAATATCACAAATAGAATTATAGCATTTTCTTTTGTTTTGTGCTAATTTTTCTATAGAAAAAAGCGTTATTTTAAGCCGAAAAATGCAAAAAAAAATTTAATTATATTATAAAGTTATTTTATATCAACTAAAAAAACCTACTAGTTTTATAGTAGGTTTAAAAGTTATGCGCTTGATTGGTGTCTTTACGAACTAACTTCATTCTGTTTAATCGATGTCTATTCATGGCTTGTGTTAACTGTTCTTTAGACCATTCAGGGACAGGGCTAAACTTGAATGTGATAAACATCTCAGTATCTTCAAAACGCACATTGGTTATTTCATCGATATTAACCCAGATGCCTAGTGCATTGTCAAAAAAGATTTCACCCACTTCGGGCAAATTATCGAACTGATCTGATTTAAATGATAATTCGGTTAAAGTTGGTAAATATTCACTAGAAAGATCGGGTGTGCCGAATTGTTGACCTAGACAATAGTAAACAACAGTTGGATTGGGGAGGTGTTTACCGACTACTTCAATTCCTAAAATATGTGTAATCACAAAGGTCGCCCCGCGATAATCAATGACTTCTCCTATACTAAGTGGATTTGTAGTTTGTCGTTTTAGACGAATGCTTTCAATCATCATGAACCTCCTTTAAATAATATTTATTTGTGTAATTATATCACGAAAAAACACTAATTAGAAAAAAAGAGTTTTTTTCTTTGCAATAAAAAAGACACACTGCTTGTCAGTGCGTCTTAAAAACAATTAAAGATATGAACTGATATCTTTAGCAATTAATTCAGCTGTTAAATGGTTTTGCGATAATAGTTGATCTTTACTACAATCAGTGAATTGTTTTTGTGCTCCGAATAATAAAACTTTAGTATTTGAAGCGGCAAAGAAGTGGGCAATTTTTTCGCCAAATCCACCAGAAAGACTGCCATTTTCGAGAGTTGCAATAACTTGATATGTTTTAGCTACTTGATTGAGTAACTTTGCATCTAAAGAAGTTGCGGATTTAGGATTGATAATAGTTGGCTTTACACCAAAACAATCTTCTAATTGTTGAGCAGCCTTTTTAGCCAAGTCTAAGAAGTCACCTAAACCAATTAAAGCAATTTTACTGCCTTCTTGTACAATGTCATATGAAATTTCATCATATGAATTTTGTGTAACAGCACCGCTATAGACAGGACCACTTGGTTTACGAATTACGACAGGCTTATCGCTTTGTGTCAAGGCCCAATCTAGCATGCTTTGTAGTTCTTCTTTATTAGTTGGGGCTAAATATTCAATGTTAGGGATGCTTGTAAGATAAGGAATATCAAACATTCCTAAATGTGTTCGTGATCCACCATTTATTCCACCATCAACGATTAGCACCACTGGTTGTTCATTTAGGGCCATATCATGTGAAAGTTGATCATAAGCTCTTTGTAAAAATGTGCTACTTTGGAATACTACCGGACGTGCACCACGTTTAGCTAAACCAGTTGCAAATGCAATTGAATGTTGCTCTGCAATACCGACATCGACGTAATTGGCTGGATGTTTAGCTTCGAATTTCTTAAGGTTAAAACTTCCTGGAATAGCTGCAGTGATTGCTACGATTGGCATACCAGCAGCTACTTTTTGATCTAATTGATCTAAGATAACATCATTGTAAGTTTCTTGTGTTTGTGGATTGAGTAATTCGCCAGTTTCAAGATTAAATGCAGCACGCCAATGGAAAGCCATCTTATTTTCTTCAGCTAACTTATAACCTTTTCCTTTAAGTGTATTGATGTGTAAAACAATTGGATGGTCAATATCTTTGATGCTTCTAAAAGCCTCAATCATGTCAGCCAAATTATTACCATCAGCAACATATTTGTAATCATATCCCATGGCAATAAATGGATTATTAGGATCTGTGCCATTGGTTTCACGCAATTTAGCAAGACCTTGATAAATTCCACCTTGATTTTCATCAATTGACATTTGATTATCATTGACAATAACAATAAAGTTTGAATTTAAAGTTGCTCCATTGTTTAAAGCCTCAAAGGCCATCCCACCACTTAAAGAACCATCGCCAATCAATGCGATAATGTTTTCTTTTTGATTTAAGAGATCACGAGCTTTAGCCATCCCTACTGCTAAGCTCACAGAAGTAGAGGTATGCCCAATAGTATAAAAATCATGTTCACTTTCATCTGGACTAGTATAACCAGAAACCTCATCATATTGTTCAGGATCTAAGAAACCATTTTTTCTACCAGTTAACATCTTATGTCCATAAGCTAGGTGGGATACATCCCAGACAATCTTATCTTTAGGAGAATCAAAAACATAATGGAAAGCTAATGTTGTTTCCATTATTCCTAAGTTAGGACCAACATGTCCACCGATTGCTGCATCTTTTTCTAAAACTAATTGGCGCATTTCGCTGGCTAATTGTTTTAATTGCTCGAGTGTAAAGTTTTTAATATCTTGGGGTTGATTTACCTGATTTAGTAAAAATTCAGGATGCTGATTCATTTTAATCACTTCCATATCAAAATATTTATTGTACAGTGACAATTATAAAAGTTTAGAGTTACTCTAATGCAATCTTTTTAATGCAACAAAATTTCCAAAGTGTCTAAGACGCCATCTTCATCGTTTGAAGGAGCAACATGCTTGGCTACCTTGAATACCTCTGGTAATGAATTAGCCATTGCGTAACTATGGTTAGCTAATGTCAACATTTCAAGGTCATTTCCTCCATCACCAAACGCTGCTAAATCTTTGGCACTTAAATTCCAACCTTTTAAAACGTGATTCAACCCCCAAGCTTTATTTAGACCTGGAATAATTAAATCAATTTCTCCATGTCCGCTAGAAGTAGCGACCGCATTGCCTGCGAGTTTGAGATTTAAATAATCTTGGTATTTTTGTGTTTGGTTTTTAGGTACGCTAAGAGTAAATTTAAAAAGTTGATCGTTAATTTGAGATATATTATCGATAACTTGTAAACGAGGACAAAAAAAGCCTAATCTTTCAATATATGCTTTATCTTGTGTTGCTAAAACATAAGAACTTTTTTTACCACATATTCCTACTTTAATTTCGGGTAAATCCGCAAGTGTAGCAAAAATTGTATCTAAAGCACTTGCTTTGAATGCACCACAAAAGATTTCTTCTTGTCCGTGCAAAATATACGCCCCATTTTCTGCAATAAAGGTAATATCATTCCAGTGATCGGGAAAATAAGAACGCAGTTGATAATATTGATTACCACTTGCAACGATAAACTTAATATTACGTTGTTGCATTTTATCAAATAAATAAGCGAATTTTGGCCGATTGTAGTTTTTAACAGAATTTAAAAATGTTCCATCCATATCGACTGCAACAGCTTTAATCATGAAAAGTCACCTCTTTGAAATCATTTACATAAAATATGATAGATTATTTAAGATGAAATTACAATAAATACTATAGTTCGTCATCATTAATTTTCCAATGACGTTTTTGATTACGTTGCATTTTTTGAGCAATGATATCTCCTGGATCAATGTTTAATTTATCACACATAAAGAAAAGATAAATTAATGTGTCAGCAATTTCTTCTTTAAGATGTTCTAGTTGTTTGTCATCGAGTTTTTGAGAAGAATCTTGCCATTGAAAAATTTCTAATATCTCGCTAGCCTCTAGATTTACCGATAAAGCTAAATCTTTTAGATTATGATACTTTTGCCATCCCCGTTCATCACGAAATGTAGTTAAAATCTTTAGTGTTTCTTGATAATTCATAAACGTTTCTCCTTATTTGTATATAACAAATTTACATATTTCATTATACAATTTCTTTAATTTGTTCAAGTTTGTGAATCTCATAGGTTGGCTGAATAGTTGAATTGTTAGTAATTTGTGCTGGATTATACCAAAGTGTATCAATCCCCGCATTGATTCCTCCTTTAATATCTGATGATAAAGAGTCTCCAATAATAATTGCTTGATTAGGAACTAAGTCAAGTTTATTAAAAACATGTTCAAAAAACTGTTTTGTAGGTTTTTGATAACCAATTTCTTCTGAAATAAAGATTGTATCAAAAAATCGGTTGAAATGTGAATCATCTAAACGCTTATATTGAATGTTTTTATTTCCGTTTGTTACAACATGTAGTTGATAACCAGCTTTTTTAAGATCTTGTAGCAATTCTTTAGCTCCTTTGATCTGTTGATGTCCTTGAGCTAAAAAAGAAGTATACTGTTTTCCAGTAGCAATCCCGTCGACATCTAAAGCTAAATGTTCTTTAAAAAATGTAGAAAAACGTTTTTCTAATAATTCCTTACGTGAAAGCGTCCCTAATTCAAGTTTTTTCCATAGACTTTGATTAAACTTTTTATAGTCTTTTTCCAGTTGTGGTGTCATTTCAAGATTATACGTTGCAAAAAGAAGCCTGAGAGCTTGAGTTTCAGTTGCTCCAAAATCAAGCAATGTATCATCTAAATCAAATAATAAATCTGTATATTTTTGTGTCATGTTATTTCCTCTTTTTAATTCATGATTAATTCGTAAGCTTTGCGTTTTGGATCAACAGGATCGTTGACGTTGATTACGCCGCATTCTTTAAAACCAAATTTGTTTAAAATATGTTGCATTTTAAGATTTCGTTCATGGGTATCAATACGTACACGTTTAAAATTTTGGCGACAAAGTGTTAATAAATTACTAAAGAAAAACTCATTGAGATGTAATCCGCTATATTTAAATGCTATTGCGACGCGATGAATCACCATATAATCTGAAGTTTGCTCCCAAAATCCATTACTGATTACTTTATAATTTGGATCTGGTCCAATTTGAAGAGTAGCCATTCCTGCTACCTCTTGATTAACGATTAAAACGTAGCATTGCTGTTTAGCAATATCGTTTTTAAAGTCCATTAAGGTTGGTGCTCCATTTTGCCATTGAGGACTACCATCTTGTTTTAAAATACTTTTAGCTTGTTCAAATATTTCCGAAATTTGCGCTAAATCAGCATCATTTGCTTTTCTAACGTAATAAAGTTGCATGTTATTTCCTCCTTTTTAAAGAAAAAGGCATCATCTAAAACTAGATGATCCCCTTAAGATTAAAAATCATTTTCAAAGAGCTTACGACTTAATTGAATTTCAGTTTGTGTTTGTAAACTATTTTCAAAACAAACACTTCCAGCATGAGTATGGTCTTGTAATAAGTCTTTGACTTGTAAAACTCTTTTTAGTTCACGAGCTGCCCCATTACCACCATCAATGATTGCAGTATCAGGTCCCATGATTTCTTGAATTACACGGCGAGCAAACGGAAAATGCGTACATCCTAAAACTACAGCATCGACTTTTTGACAGTAAGGAGTTAATAAGTCTAAAAGATAAGCATGTAACTCAACAGAAGATGTATCTCCTTTTTCAATAAATTCAACGAGTTTAGAAGCTGGTAGTTTATAAATTATCGCTTGGTTTGCAAATTGTTGTATTAGATCATTAAATTTAACTTCTCTTAAAGTTAATTCAGTAGCCATCACTAAGATTTTAGCATGGGGTTTTAATAATGTCGCCGGTTTTACGGCAGGTTCAAGACCTATAATTGGTAATTCAGGATAAGTTAAACGTAACTTTTTAGCGGCTGCACTAGTGGCTGTATTACAAGCAATCACAACAGCTTTAACGTTTTGCTGTAAGAATTTAGTGACGATTTGTTGACTCAAATTTTGAACTTCTTCAACGGTCTTAGTCCCATAAGGTGCATTTTTAGAATCACCAAAAAAAATAAAATCTTCATTAGGCATCAATTTATGCAGTTCTTTTAAAACACTGATGCCCCCTAGTCCAGAGTCAAATACACCTATTGGTTGTTTTTTGGTTAATTTCATAATGCTATATTTCCTAACATGATTTTACATAATCTTGAATTCTTTTAGCCGCAGTCTTCAAGTCTTCCATTGATGCGGCATAGCTTAAACGTACATAGCCTTCCCCACCAGGACCAAAGGAAATACCAGGGATTAAAGCAACTTTGGCTTTTTGTGCCAGTTCACGTACAAAATGCCAGGAATCAGTACCAAATTTAGTAGGAATCTTAGCAAAAAGATAAAATGCACCGTCAGGACTTGCCATTTCAAAACCGACTTCTTCTAAAGCTTGTTTCATAAAGTCTCTACGTTTAATGTATTGTTCTTTCATCGCTAAACTATCATTTTGTCCATTTTTCATGGCTTCTAATGCGGCATACTGAACGTTATTGGTAGTTGCAGTTACCATGTATTGGTGTGCTTTGACAGCTTGTTGAACAAAATCCGTTGGAGCAAGGATAAAGCCCATTCGCCAACCAGTCATTGCATGAGATTTTGATAAACCAGAAATTAAAATAACTTGTTCGGGAATAAACTGAGCCAAAGAAACATGATTAGTATTATATGTTAGTTCTGCATAGATTTCATCACAAATTACCCAAATTCCAGCTTCTTTAAGCACTATTGCTAATTGTTCAAGTTGTTCTTTGCTATAAGTAACACCTGTTGGATTACTTGGATAAACTAAAACCAGTGCTTTAATATTCTTATCTTTGTTTTGCGCTAATACTTCTTTAAGTCTTTGAGAAGTTAAAACAAATCCATCATCACTTGTATCGATTGTTACATAATCTGCATGATTAAGATTAGTAACCGGCATATAGATAGGAAAAACAGGTGTTGGAATTAGTACTGTATCTCCAGGATTTAAAATTGTTTGTAGGCTAGTGCTGATAGCTTCAGTAGCTCCAATAGTAGCAATAACTTGATTATCTTGATAATTTAAAGAATATTTTTGATTGAAATATTTAGCAACGGCTGTACGTAATTCAGGAATACCAGCATTTGGTGTGTAATGTGAGTAATCAGCTTGAATTGCCTCAATCGCAGCTTGTTTAATATGTTGAGGCGTATTAAAATCAGGTTCACCTAATGTCAGCTTGATAATATCAGGAATTGAGCTGACTTGAGTATCAAATTGACGAATATCAGAAACAGCAATTTCTTCAATTTTATGGTTAAATTTATTTTGTAAATTCATATGTTTCATCCTCATTAGTTCAAGTTAATTTTTATTATACTCTAATATAATGGTAAATGAAATGTTTTAACAAGTAAAAAAGAGCGTCAAAAGCGCTCTTTTTCAATAAAACTATATTGTTTTTGGTAATTTTTGGACGATTAAGCAAACTAAGATTACTTTAATAATTGCTGGTAAAATAAATGGAACTACACCTGTTAATAAAGTTGCGGTTAAACTAATCTTTAGCACAGGAATCATCCATAAAGCTCCAAAAAATAGTTGTGCCAATGCCCCTAAAATATTGGCACAAAATAAAGTTAGAAAAGTTCTTTGTTTAAAACGTAAAATGCTAGCAGTTATCAATACATATAATAAGAAAGTTAACAAATATCCTCCAGTTGGACCAACAATAATCCCAAAGCCACTACTGAAACTTGCAAATACGGGTACTCCTAAAATCCCTAAAAGTAAATAAGCAACAATAACTTCTAGTGCATAATTAACTGGTAGTAATGAAGCAACTAAACCAACAGCTAGTGTTTGTAATGTCAAGGGTACAATCGGCAATGGAATCGTTAATTGAGCACAAACAATTAATACAGCCAATAATATACCTGAGAGTGTTAGATAGCGTAAATTAAGTTTTTTCATTAATAAATCAACCTCTTTGTCTAAAAATGTATCCTTAATATACCCTATATCTGGTATTTTAGTCAACTTATTTTTTAAAAAAGGTTAACAAAAATTGATTACAAATTTGTAATCATCTAGAAATATTAAGCGTCATAGGAAGCAACTTGAATCTTAGTATGTGGCCCAAACATTTCTATTTGTTGTTTAGTAGGCATTTTGTCTGTGATAAATATAGAAATATCACTGAGTGGGCAAATGCGATAATATGATTTATTTACAAATTTTTGATGTTCCGCCACTAGAATGACTTTACGTGCACGTTTAACAGCCATTCCAACAATTTGGGCATCGCTTTGATCTAAGAGGTAAACTCCATTTTCATCAATTCCAGAAGCCGCAATAAAGGCAGTATCAAAAACAATATCTTGGAGCTCTTCTATTGCTAAATTGGAATGAAAGAAACGATTTTCGTGATTCAATGTCCCACTTAAAACTTTAACTGAAACCTTATTGTGTTCTGATAACGCAATACAATTATCTAAAGAATGTGTCACAATAGTTAACGGCAAATTGATATTTTGGCATGTTTTTAAAAGAATTGTCGAAGAATCTACAAAATAAACTTGTTGTGGATGGAAATATTTAGTAGCTTCTAAGGCAATTTGGGTTTTTTCTCGCGTGAAATATGCTAAGCGACTTTGATAGTTAGGAACACTTCGACCAAAATTAAGTGGTAGAATTCCACCATGTGTGCGCTTTACTTCACCTCTTTTAGTTAATAAGACAATATCACGTCTGGCGGTATCTTGAGAAACCCCAAATTCTTGCATGATATCTTTAGTTGATAATTCTTGTCTTTGAGCTAGTAATTGCTTAATTAGCTCAATTCTTTTTTCTTGACTCAAAGTACGCATCTCCTCAATATCTAATCTATTACTCACTTATATTATACCGATAATTTTCTGTAAAAAAAAGTATTTGTAATGATTTGAGAAAAATAAAAAACGCACAAATGTGCGTTTTCATGATTATGCGTTAAAAGCTGCTTCCATTGGAGGAACAACTTGTTTTTTACGTGAGACCACGCCAGGTAAATCAGCTTTGTTATCAACTAATTTTACAGAAAATGCTTTTTCAACCATTTCTTGTGGTTCACCGATTACTAAAATACGTGTATTAGAATCTAAAATGTTTGTTACCATCAATAAGAATAAGTCATAGCCATTTGCTTGACTTTCTTTAGTAATAGTTGCACGTAAAGCTTCTTCGCGAGCAAAAACTTCATCCAAGTCAACTGTGTTAACTTGATTAATTCTAACAGTTTTTCCACCCATTTCAAATGACTTAGCATCAGCACTGATTAATTGTTCTTCTGTTTTACTTGCAAGATTTGTGCCAGCTTTAAGCATTGCCAAACCGTATTCTTCATAATCAACATCAGCGATTTGCGCTAATTTTTTAGCGATTGCAATATCATCTTCAGTAGTTGTTGGAGACTTGAAAAGTAAAGTATCCGAAATGATAGCAGAAAGCATTAAACCTGCTAAAGGTGCTGGAATTTCAATATTATGTTGAACAAATTCTTTATAAACAATGGTACTACTGCAACCAACTGGTTCGATATGGCAGTATAATGGTGCTGCAGTTTCAAAATTAGCAACACGATGATGATCAAGTACGTGTGTTACTGTAACATCTTTGATATCAGCAACACTTTGTTGTGCTTCGTTATGATCAACTAACATAACAGCTTGTACTTCTGCTTTAGCACTAGTAATCACACGTGGAGCATCTTGTTTGAAGTAATCAAAGGCATATTTGGTTTCTTCGTTAAGTTCACCTAAAGCAACTGCTTCAGTATCAGCTCCTAATTGATTTTGTAAATATGAATATGCTTTTGCAGCAACGATTGCATCTGTATCTGGATTTTGATGTCCAAAAACAAGTTCTTTCATGGATAAATAGCTCCTTAGTAATTTTTTAGTTTTAGTAACCGAATAAAATTATACAATGCACACTATAAAAGTGCAATTGAGTTTATTTAGGCATTAGTTTCTGATAAACGAGTAATATAGTCCTTTTCATTTAAATAACGATCAAAAGATTTAAAGAAGCTTTCGATACGTGGAATTTGTTCTTTACCTTTGCGGAAGACAAAAGATAAATCAAACTTAATTTCAGGATCAAATAGTGCTGTAAATACTTGGTTATCAGTATTATTTGCTAAAACATAAGACATTGGTAAAGCAGTAAAACAATCTGTCTTAATCGCAAAATTAAAAATTTGATCAGGATCTGCAAAGTGAGCAACAGATGTTGGTTGATCAGTTAACCCTTCACAAAATACTTCACGAATGGTTTCGTTTAAATAATATTCAGAAGGATAGGTTACCCACTTGTTTGTCAAAGTATCTTTTAATTTAACTTTTTTACGTTTAGCAAATTTTTCGTTTTTATGAATAAAAATTAAATCTTCAGTTAAAATGCGTTTGCTTTCGTAAGGTTTCCAATTCTTAATACTTGAATCTGGTAAGTACATGATAGCGAGGTCAATCGTATTATTTTCCAAACGTTCCCAAATTTCTTTACGAGAAAGATTATAAGTAGAAATAGTAATATCGTTATGTTGTTTATAATATTCAACTGCAAAATCAGAAAAAATACTATATTCAACCGAAGAAAGAATTCCAATATTAATGTTACCTTGAGTAGCACTAGTAGATTGTTGAATTTCATCGGTAGCTTTATTTAAAGTTTCATATATTTGATGTGTAGCATCAAGCATTGTGTAGCCAGCATCTGAAAGATGTAATTTTTTACCCACTGAATAAAATAAAGGTGCCCCAACAGAGCGTTCTAATTTCTTGATTTGTTGAGTTAAAGCAGGTTGAGTAATCCCTAAAATCTGTGCTGCTTGTGTATAACTCATGGTTTCAGCCAATTGTAGAAAATAAGCTAAAGTCTTAGAAGAAAAAATACTTTCTTGTTGTGTTTTCATAAAAATCCCTTCTTAAAAAGTTTTTTATTCTTAAGATAAGTTTTTATAATCTTATCAATCCATAAAATAATAATACGATCAAATCATTTAAAATGGAATGCTTTTTTGAAATTTTAGCAAAAAAGTTATTATTAATTCGTAAAAAAACTAATAATTGTCAAGAAAATTTGCAAAAAAATTAATCAATAAAAAAGTGAATCACTCACTAAAAAGAGTAATTCACTTGAAAAAACAGTCTAGCTTAACCAGTTTTCTGGATCTTCACGCCATTTATGCAATAGTTCGCGTTGGTCAGGACTTACGTAGTTTTCTTCAACAGCAGCCTCAATTAGTTCACCATAGTTAGTTAAAGTACTAAAGCTAACCCCGGCTTGTTTAAAGTTAGCTTCGATAGAAGGAAGTTGATAACTAAAGATAGCACAAACTCCAACAACGTCAGCCCCTTCGTTTTTAGCAGCTGAAACGGCTTTTAATACACTACCACCTGTTGAAAGTAAATCATCGATAACAACAGTCTTTGCTCCTGGAGCTAAGACACCTTCAATTTGTTTTCCACGGCCATGATCTTTTGGTTTTGAACGAACGTAAATCATAGGTAAGTTTAATTCTTCAGCAACCCAAGCTGCATGTGGAATTCCTGCCGTAGCAGTTCCTGCAATCACTTGTGCATCTGGATATTGTTCTTTGATTAAAGCAGCAATACCTTTAGCAATTCGTGTTCTGATTTCCGGATAGCTGATAGTCAAACGATTGTCACAATAAATAGGACTTTTAATACCACTAGCCCATGTGAATGGTTCTTCAGGTGATAATTTGACAGCTTTAATATTTAATAAATCTTTAGCAACTTGTTTCATGCTTAATTTTCCTCCCATAGTTGTTTAACTAAATTATAAGCAGCAATTGGATCTTTGGCCTTAGTAATTGCACGACCAACAACAATGCCACTAGCGTGATTTTTAGCAGCTTGATCTGGTGTCATTACACGTTTTTGATCACCAACATCGCCACCAGCTAAACGGATTCCTGGTGTAACTCGTAAAAATTCTGGAGAAGTAGCAGCTAAAATGTCGCTAGCTTCATGAGCAGAACAAACAATTCCATCTAATCCAGCACTTTGAGCTAATTTTGCATAATTACGCACACTTTCTTGTAAACTAGCAGAAATTAATTGTTCATTTTTCACCATTTCTGGACTAGTAGAGGTTAATTGGGTAATAGCAATAATTTTAGCAAGATTCTTACCCCCAGAACCATCCAAAAGACCTTCTTTGGCTGCTTGCATCATTTCTTTACCACCAGCTGCATGAACAGTTGTTAAGTCAACCCCTAAGCGACCCAAAACACGCATTGCACTATATACTGTATTAGGAATATCATGGCATTTTAAGTCAAGAAAAATGTCATGGCCTGCTTCTTTAATTTCTTCAACCAAGCGTTGTCCTTCACTGTAAAATAATTCCATTCCGACTTTAACGAAAAGCTTTTCTTCTTTAGGAAATTTATTTAAAAATTCCATGGCAATAGAGCGTTTTGGAAAGTCTAATGCTATGATTGGACGTGAAATCTTATCCATGATAGGCCTCCTTGACTTCTTGACGAAGTTTTTCTAAACTTTCAATTTGTAATTCATCCATAATTTCAGGAAGTTTAGCAGCTAATTTAGGACATGCTAGCCAGTCTTTAAAATGAGCTGTCCCAACTTGAACTGCACTAGCTCCGGCTAAAAACATTTCAATAATATCTTCAGGACTTTCAATTCCACCAACACCAATAATTGGGATATTAACTTCTTTAGCCACTTGATAAATCATGCGAATTGCCACAGGCTTAATACTATGTCCAGAAAAACCACCCATTACATTACCTAAAACAGGTTTTCTTGTTTTGATATCGATATGCATGCCTAAAAGTGTGTTAATCATGGTTAAACCATCAGCTCCACCTTCTTCAACTGCTTTAGCAATCTTAACGATATCTGTTACATTTGGTGAAAGTTTAACATAAACAGGAACTGTGGCTACTTCTTTAACCTTTTTAGTTAAGCTTTTAGCCACCTCTGGTACGGTACCAAAAGCCATTCCGCCTTCGTGTACATTCGGACAGGAGATGTTTAATTCTAAAGCATCAACCAATCCACTTTGACAAAGTTTTTTAGCTACTTCAATATAATCTTGTTCGGTAGATCCGCCAACACTGCCAATCAAAGGTAATGTTGGATATTTTTTCTTTAAAGCTGGTAGTTTTTCACTAACAACTACATCAACTCCAGGATTTTGTAGACCAACCGCATTCAAGACGCCGTTATCAATAATAGCAATTTTAGGATCCGGATTTCCGTCACGCGCCTCTAAAGTAGTTGTTTTTACGATTAGGGCTCCTAATTCATTAAAATCGAATTTATTAGCACTTGGAATATCTCCAAATCCAAAGGTCCCACTGGCAGGCATAATTGGATTTTTTAAATCAAGTCCAGGTAATTTAACAGCTAGACGCTCAGGCGACATTGAGCTAACCTCCTAAAAAATTAGTTTAAAGTGAATCTGTTGCAAAAGAACGGTTTTCCAAAGCCTTAAGTAAGGCATCTGCTGTATTAAGTGATGTTAACAATGGAATATTATGTTCGATTGCAGTTTGACGAATGACAAAACCATCAGAGGTTTGTTCTAAATCATGTCCCATAGTATTAATTACCAGATCAACACTATCAGATGTTAAAACATGCAAAATATCTTCAAAACGCTCATCGGTTTGACCGATTTTGTTAACTGGAATTACATGTAAACCGTGTTCACGTAAGAATTTGGTTGTACCCTTAGTTGCTAAGATACGATAACCAATCTTAGCAAAACGTTTTGCTAATGGTAAAACAACTTCTTTATCAGTATTTTCAATTGTTAACAAAACACTGCCATCATCAGGTAATTTCATATTAGCACCGGCAAAGGCTTTATACAAGGCTTTTTCATAGGTATAATCACTACCCATTACTTCCCCAGTTGATTTCATTTCCGGTCCAAGATAGCTATCAACATCTGCTAATTTACTAAATGAAAAGACAGGTGCTTTAACATGGACTGTCTTACTTTCTGCAAATAAGCCAGATTCATAACCAAGTTCTTTTAGTGTTTTGCCTAAGATAACTTTAGTTGCAACCTGTGTCATTTCAATACCAGTAATCTTGCTTAAGAATGGAACAGTTCGACTAGCACGTGGGTTAACTTCTAAAACATAAGCTTCATTTTTATGAATGATAAACTGAATATTCATAATCCCCACACACTTCAAAGCCACTGCTAATTTTTTAGTAGCATCAACGATTTGATCTTTGACACTTTGGTCGAAACTTTGTGGTGGATAAACAGCCATCGAATCTCCAGAGTGAACCCCAGCATGTTCAATATGTTCCATGATACCTGGTAATAAAACATCGGTTCCATCGCAGATTGCGTCAACTTCGCATTCCATACCTTCAAGATAAGCATCAACAAGGATTGGATGATCGATTTCAGCAGGAGCATTTTGAGCTAAATATTCTTCTAATTCTGCATCGCTATAAACAATTTCCATAGCACGTCCGCCTAAAACATAACTTGGACGAACTAAGACAGGATAGCCGATTTCTTTAGCACACTTCAAAACATCATCATGTGTAGTAGCAGTTTTACCGATTGGTTGTTTTAAGCCTAATTCATTGATAACTTGATCAAACAATTCACGGTCTTCAGCGCGATCTAAATCTTCAACAGTTGTACCTAAAATCTTAACGCCATGAGCTTGTAATCCAGCAGCTAAGTTAATTGCTGTTTGTCCCCCGAATTGAACAATTACTCCTTTTGGTTGTTCTAATTCGATTACGTTTAAAACATCTTCTAATGTTAAAGGTTCAAAGTAAAGTTTATCTGAAATGGAGAAATCTGTTGAAACAGTTTCTGGATTAGAATTCATGACAATTGCTTCATACCCCATTTTTTGGATAGCTTTAACACTGTGTACAGTTGCATAGTCAAATTCAACACCTTGACCGATTCGAATAGGACCCGAACCGATTACTAAAACAGATGGTTTATCAGAACGAAGACTTTCGTTTTCATCATCATATGAACTGTAAAAATATGGTGTATGGGATTCAAACTCGGCTGCACATGTATCAACCATTTTATAAACAGGAATAATACCATTGTCTTTACGCAATTGACGAATTTGATCTTCTGTTTGATTCCAAAGTTTACCGATTGTTAAATCACTAAAGCCATAGCGTTTAGCCATCTTCAAAGTGGCTAAATCGTTAATATTTTGGTGAATTTGTACTTCAAGTTCAGTAATATGCTTGAGTAAATCTAGGAAATAAACGTTAATCTTGGTTAACTCATGAATTTCTTGTAGACTGTACCCGCGACGAAAAGCTTCTGTTAAATAGAAGATTCTATCATCTTGAACGTGCATGATTTTTTCTTCTAATTGATCATCACTTGCTTGACGTGCATCATCTGAAAAGAGATCTTTTTCATCAATTTCAAGTGAGCGAATAGCTTTTTGAATAGCTTCTTGTGCATTACGACCGATTGCCATAACTTCACCAGTAGCTTTCATTTGACTTCCTAAAGTACGATCTGCTTTTGAGAATTTGTCAAATGGCCAACGTGGAATTTTAGCGACAACATAATCTAAAGCTGGTTCAAATTCTGCATAAGTTGTCCCTGTAACAGGATTAATAATTTCATCAAGTGTCAAGCCCACGGCAATTTTAGCTGCCATCTTAGCAATTGGATAACCAGTTGCTTTAGATGCTAAAGCTGAAGAACGCGAAACACGTGGGTTAACTTCGATGACATAATAATCAAAACTATTAGGATCTAAGGCTAACTGAACGTTACAGCCCCCTTCAATTTTTAAAGCGCGAATTAATTTTAAAGAACAATCACGCAACATTTGATATTCACGATCTGAAAGTGTTTGAGTAGGAGCTAAAACAATGGAATCCCCTGTATGCACACCAACTGGATCAAAGTTTTCCATTGAACATACGACCATCGCATTGTTAGCCGAATCACGCATTACTTCGTATTCGATTTCTTTAAAGCCGGCAATTGATTTTTCAATTAAACATTGTGTAGCTGGTGATAATTCTAATCCATTAGCCGCAATTTCTTCTAATTGTTGGCGATTATCACACATTCCACCACCAGTACCGCCCATGGTAAATGCAGGACGTACGATGACTGGATAACCGATTTCTTCTGCAAATGCGACAGCATCGGCAACAGTATTAACGGTTTTAGATGCAGGTACTGGTTCGTTTAAATCTTCCATTAACTGCTTGAAACGTTCGCGATCTTCCGCTTGATCAATCGCGTTTAACTTAGTTCCAAGTAATTCAATGTTTAATTCATCTAAGATACCCGTTTTTGACAAAGCGATAGCAAGATTTAAACCGATTTGTCCTCCAAGAGTTGGAAGTAATGCATCCGGATATTCTTGACGTAAGATACGTGAAACAGCATCTACAGTCAAAGGTTCAATATAAACTTTGTCGGCTACTTCTGTATCTGTCATGATTGTTGCTGGGTTTGAGTTAACTAAGACAACCTCATAGCCTTCTTCGCGTAAAGCCATGCAGGCTTGGGTTCCTGAGTAGTCAAATTCGGCAGCTTGGCCGATGATAATTGGGCCGGATCCAATCACCATAATTTTATGAATATCCGTTCTTTTAGGCATTAGCTTTATCTTCCTTTCTTTGATCAATCATGTGCATAAAATCATCGAAGAGATCGTCAGCATCATGTGGTCCGGGAGCTGCATCCGGATGGAATTGAACTGAAAAAGCAGAATATTTTTTATGGCGTAAGCCTTCTACTGTTCCATCGTTAATTTCTTTGTGTGTAATAATTAAGTTTTCTGGATCAACTGAATCAGGATCAACTGCGTATCCGTGATTTTGTGATGTAAAGGTAATTCGCCCAGTAGCAATTTCACGTACTGGATGGTTAAAACCACGGTGACCAAATTTCATTTTATAAGTGTCTGCACCATTAGCTAGGGCAAAGATTTGATGACCTAAACAAATACCAAACAATGGAAGTTTTTGTTGAACTTCTTGCACCATTGCAATTGCATTTTTAACAGTCTTAGGATCGCCAGGACCATTTGAAAGTAACACGCCATCTGGTTGTAATTTGAAGATGTCTTGTGCAGTGGCAGTATATGGTAAAACAATTGTATTACAATCACGTTTAGCAAGTTCACGTAAAATACTATGCTTTGCACCATAGTCGACTAAAACAATATTCCGTTTACTACCTGGATTTGGATATGGTTTGCTAGTTGAAACTTGAGCTACAACTTGGTCATTAATCACGGTTGCACGCAATTGTTCAAATGCATGCTCGTCAGGTAATGTATCTAATAAACTCCCTTTCATTGTACCGTGAACACGTAAAATCTTAGTTAATTTTCGTGTATCAATACCACTAATACCAGGAATATTCATTTGTTTTAAGAAATTATCAAAAGAATCTTGTTGACGCCAGTTGCTCGATACACGTGCAACTTCACGACAAACAACACCTTTACAATTTGGTTCAATTGATTCGTAATCATCCAAAGTAACACCGTAATTACCAATTAATGGATTAGTAAAAACCAAGATTTGGTTAGCAAATGATTGATCGGTTACGGCTTCTTGGTAGCCGGTCATACCGGTAGTAAAAACAACTTCACCAGTTGTGCTTGTATCTGCTCCAAAGGCTTGGCCTTCAAAGATACTACCGTCTTCTAAAATTAAATAGCGTTTCACTATTTTTCCTCCTTTTGGTATACGATTTTGCCATCAACTAGAGTCATATAAGTTACACCATAAACATGTTGCCCTGTGAATGGTGTGTTTACCCCTTTAGATAAATAATTTTCTTCCTTAATTTCTTCTTCCAAACCTAAATCAAAAATAGCAAGATCAGCTGGTTTACCAGGCATAATCATACCCGCTTTTGACATGTTGAATTTCTCTGCTGGATTGATACTCATCCAATCAAGTAATTGTTCAAGCTTAAAAATCCCTGTTCTAACAAATTTAGTATAAAGTAAACTAAAGGCTGTTTCACTACCGGTAATTCCAAAAGCAGCATGACGCATATCACCGGTTTTTTCATCGATTGAATGTGGTGCATGATCAGTAGCAATCATATCGATTGTACCGTCAAGTAAGCCTTTAATCAGTGCTTGATGATCGACACTGCTACGTAACGGTGGATTCATCTTATAATATGGATCGTTTCCTGGAATATCATCTTCACATAATAAAAGGTGATGTGGTGAAACTTCACAAGTCACGTTAATACCATGAGCCTTAGCAATACGTATCAACTCAACGCTTTCTTTGGTTGACACATGACAAACATGATAATGTACACCTGTTTCTTTGGCTAATAACAAGTCACGTGCAATTTGTGAGGATTCGCTAATACCTAAAATACCAGGCAAACCTAATTCTTTAGCACGTTTACCTGCATTCATAACTCCACCAAACAATAAAGAGTTATCTTCAACGTGGGCCACAATTGCCATATTTAATTCTTTAGCAGCTTTCATTGCTTGATACATTGTTCCTGCAGTTTGAACGCCTACTCCATCGTTACTAAAAGCAAAAGCACCCGCTGCTTTCATACCAGCATAATCAACTAATTCTTCACTTTTTAGTCCTTTGGTAATAGCAGAAAATTGTTTTACATGAACAACGCCGTCTTCTTGATTACGCTTGACCATTACTTGCATTTGTGCTGGTGTATCTGGG
Organism: uncultured Lactobacillus sp.; assembly: GCA_905204935.1. Lineage (GTDB taxonomy): Bacteria > Bacillota > Bacilli > Lactobacillales > Lactobacillaceae > Ligilactobacillus. The sequence continues at coordinate 11,976 of CAJLBJ010000020.1, read as the reverse complement.
ACCGGATCAAGGTTAGGCATTGCACAAACTGTTGTATAACCGCCATGAGCCGCTGCTTTACTTCCACTTTCAATAGTTTCTTTATAGGTAAAGCCTGGATCACGATAATGAACATGAACGTCAACTAATCCCGGGGAAACTAATTTATCTTGAACATCAATGATTCTTGTTTGTGCTGTGCTTGGTAAATCAGTCCCTAAAGCTTTGATTTTGCCGTCAACAATTAAAATGTCCATTTTGGTTAATTTTCCAGCTTGATAAACTAAGCCGTTTTTAACTAATGTTTCCATTAAGCTTTACCTCCTAATTTTCTACCGGCAATAACTGCTTCAAGCATTGCCATGCGCATGAAAACACCATTTTGCATTTGAGTTGCAAAGCGTGATTTTGGTGCTTCAACTAATTCTGAAGCAAATTCAACCCCGCGATTAATAGGGCCTGGATGTAAGATAATTGCATCGTCTTTAAGCTTTTCATAACGTTGCTTATTTAATCCGTATTGAGCATGGTAACTTTCTTTAGAAAAATCTTTTTCATCACCAGCATGTCTTTCATGTTGTACACGTAAAAGCATCATAACATCTACTTGTTTTACTAGTTCATCCATTGATAAATATTGACCATATGCATCAAATTCTTCAGAATACCAATATTTTGGACCGGAAAAGAAGACTTGTGCGCCTAACTTGGTCAATAATTGCATGTTACTACGAGCAACTCTTGAATTAGTCAAATCGCCAACAATAGCAACCTTTAAGCCATCAAAATGACCAAACTGTTCATGAATAGTCATCAAATCTAACATACATTGAGAAGGATGTTGACCACTTCCATCGCCAGCGTTAACGATCCCCATTTGCATCTTTTGGTCAGGTTGTAACGTAATTAAGTCTTTATAGTATTCATTTTCAAAATGACGAATAACACTAAGATTAACTCCGATAGAACTCATTGTTAATAGCGTATCATAAAGAGTCTCCCCTTTATTAACGGAACTATGTTGTGGATCAAAAGGAATAACTGTTAAACCTAATTTACGTTCTGCCATTTCAAAACTAGTATGTGTTCGAGTCGAATCTTCAAAAAACATATTCGTAACGTAAACTGGTGTATCGAATTTAGGAACGGCACCGCCTTTTTTGAAGTATTCTGCACGTTCAATTAAGTCTAAAACTTGTTCATTAGTTAAATCTTTTACAGTTACAAAATGAGGTAATTTTACTGTTGTCATTTAAAAAAATCTCCTTAAGTATAAAATCACAAAATAAAAAGGTCTAAATCAAATATCTTTGATCCAGACCTTTGCCATGGTTAACTTGAATAGGCACGCAAATACTCTACAAGTTACAACCCTTTTGGCTCTCTCTGGAGTCATTTAAATGGTTGAATTATTTGGTTTTCTTTAATTCAATTCCATCTTTATTGTCAATTTCTTCAACATAAACTGCTATTTCTTCTTCAAGAGAAGTTGGAATATTTTTGCCAACAAAATCTGCACGAATTGGTAATTCACGATGTCCGCGATCAACTAAAACAGCCAAATTAATCTTTTTAGGACGGCCTTGATCCATTAATGCATCTAAGGCTGCACGAATGGTACGACCAGTGAACAAAACGTCATCGACCAAGATAACATGTTTATCATTGATATCAATTCCTAATTGTTCTGTTTTAACAATTGGTTCACTTCCAACTTGACGATCATCACGGTACAAAGAAATATCTAATTCTCCGACAGGGATATTTGCTCCTTCTAGTTGTTGTAAGCGAGCGGCGATACGTTTAGCTAAATAAACACCACGCGTTTTAATCCCAACTAAAACAAGTTTGTCAATTCCCTTGTTTTTTTCAATAATTTCATAGGTAATCCGAGTTAAAGCTCGTTTCATTGCCATTGAATCATAAATTTCTTTTGTCATAGTTATTCCTCCTAGACGAGTAGTAGATGTTTTGTAAAACAAAAAACCACTTAGTCAACAAAACATCCAAGATGTAGACTAAGTGGTAGACAATTGTCTTTGATCCGAGCTCATTAAGACGCTGCCTTCTTAGCCTCACAGGACTAATTTTAAAGGATCTCTGTTATGAATAATTTACTTTATTTTACAGCTTTTGTCAAGTGTATCATGGCAAACTTAATTTTAATGTGATGCTAGTTTAGCTAGGGTGTTGGTAAAATATTCTGGTAAAGGCGCTTCAAAAACTAATAGCTCACCAGTCTTAGGATGAGTAAAACCCAATTTAGCAGCATGCAAGAACTGGCCTTGCCCAGGTAATGTTTTTTTAGGACCATAAAGTGGATCAGCTGCCAAAGGATGCCCGATATATTTTAAATGGACCCTAATTTGATGGGTACGTCCTGTTTCAAGAATGCATTTAACTAAGGTGTATTCTTGATAACGTTGTAAGACTTCTATATGTGTGATAGCTGGTTTTCCATTAGCAACCACAGCTTGTTTTTTACGATCCTTAGGACTTCTGCCGATTGGAGCATCTATGGTTGCACATTCTTCTTTTATATTCCCATGAACCAATGCAATATATTCACGAATATTGGTCTTGTCTTTAAGTTGTTGAGCCAACGATTGATGTGCGTGATCGTTTTTAGCAACCATTAATAATCCTGATGTATCCTTATCTATACGATGAACAATCCCCGGACGAAAAGTACCGTTAATCGTTGATAATGGACAATGATGCAATAAAGCATTAACTAAAGTCTTATCACTATGCCCAGCAGAAGGATGAACCACCATTCCTTGTGGTTTATTGACAACCAAAACATCATCGTCTTCATAAACGATATCTAAGGGGATGTTTTCAGCTATAAGATCCAATTGTTTTGGTTGTGGCATGTTGATTTCAATATAATCATTTGGTTGAACTTGATATTTAGTTTTAACAGTTTGTTTATTAACAGTAATCTGCCCGTCTGTTATCAATTGTTGAATTTGTGAGCGAGACAGTTCTGGCTTAATTTGTGCTAAAACCTTATCTAATCTACCTGTTTGTGTAGTAATTGTTACTGCAATCATTTGATATCTTCCTTTAACATAGCAATTAAAATGATTATTACCCCTATGGTTAACGCACTATCAGCAACGTTAAAAATTGGGAAATTAATAAAATCGGTAGTAAACATGTCAATAACATAGCCTAAACGAATACGATCAAGCAAATTTCCAACAGTCCCTCCGATAAGTAAGGATAATCCTAATGCGTAAGGCCAATTATGCCAAAGTTTTTTGAACATATATGCCATGATAACTAAAGCCACAATGGAAATTACAAGGAAAAACCAACGTTGTCCGATAAGCATACTCCAAGCCGCGCCATAATTACGAATATGAGCTAAAGATAAAATACCAGGAACAAATGGAATGCTAGTATTTAATGGAATGTTTGCTACTACTAAAATCTTTACTAATTGATCTAATAAAACAATTGCAAACATCAATAAAAAATAAAGCGGCATTATATTATCACCTTTCTTAACCGTAAAATAATACAAATAATTATAACATAAAGCTCTTAGTTCAAACAAAAAAAGAATGCCCCAAAATATAGGGACATTCTTTTTTAATACAATCCTTGGACAGTTCCATCAGTTGCTAAATCAACAGATACAGCTGCTGGTTTTTTAGGTAGACCAGGCATCGTTAAAATATTTCCTGTTAAAGCAACGATAAACCCAGCTCCTAATTTTGGAACAAATTCACGAATATGAATCTTAAAGTCAGTTGGTGCTCCAATTTTTTTAGCATCATCTGAAAATGAATACTGTGTTTTAGCCATGCACACTGGCAATTTATCCCAACCTACTTTTTTAAATTCAACTAATTGTTTTTGAGCCTTAGGGGCAAATTCAACACCACTACCACCATAAATATTGGTAACAATTTTAGTAATCTTTTCTTCTAAAGAGTCATCAGATTGATAGAGTGGTTTGAAGTCTTGAGTCTTCTCACACGCTTGCATCACATTTTTTGCAAGTTCTAAGGCTCCTTGCCCTCCTTTAGCCCAAACATCAGCAATAATTGCCGTTGTGTTATCTGTTTTACAAAGTTCTTGAACTTTTGTTAATTCAGCAGAGGTATCTGAGCTAAAACGATTTAATGCAACAACAACAGGAACATTATATTGCTGCATATTCTTAATATGTCGTTGTAAGTTAGCGTATCCTTTAATAACAGCTTGTAAATCTTCTTGATCTAATTGCTCTTTTGATACACCACCGTTCATTTTGAGCGCTCTAATTGTTGCAACAATGACGATTGTATCTGGTGTTTTACCAAGGACTGGCGTCTTGATATCCAAGAATTTTTCGGCGCCTAAATCAGCTCCAAATCCAGCTTCAGTAATCGTATAATCTGCTAATTGTAAGGCTGTTTTAGTTGCTAAAACACTGTTACAACCATGAGCGATATTAGCAAATGGTCCGCCATGAATAATAGCTGGAGTATGTTCGAGAGTTTGTACAAGATTGGGTTTTAAAGCGTCTTTTAACAATACTGCAACTGCACCAGTAGCATTTAAATCAGCTACTGTAATCGGCTCTTTAGCAAAATTATATCCAATTACAATTCTAGCAATGCGTTTTTTTAAATCCTCGATATCGCTTGCTAAACATAAAACGGCCATTAATTCGGATGCTACAGTAATATCAAAGCCATCTTCACGCGGAACACCTTGTAAAGCCCCACCTAATCCAACAACAATATGGCGTAATGCTCGGTCATTAATATCTAATACACGTTTCCAAATGATTCTTCTTTGGTCGATTTGAAGTTGGTTTCCTTGATAGATATGATTGTCGATTAAAGCTGATAAAGTATTGTTAGCAGCGGTTAGTGCATGCATATCTCCTGTAAAATGTAAATTAATATCTTCCATCGGCACAACTTGTGCAAATCCACCTCCAGTTGCGCCCCCTTTCATTCCCATTACAGGACCTAATGAAGGCTCACGTAAACAAATCATGACTTTTTGGTCTAATTGCTTAAAAGCATCACCTAACCCAACAGTTACGGTTGATTTACCTTCACCAGCAGGCGTTGGATTGATAGCAGTTACAAGGATTAATTTCTCTTTGGTTTTGTTAGTTTTGTGCAAAGGAAGCCTAATCTTAGCTTTGTATGCTCCATATTGCTCAATTTCATCATTATTTAGTCCAACAAATTGTGCAACTTCTGTGATAGGCTTCATTGTTGCTTGTTGTGCAATTTCAATGTCTTTCATGTAACATCCTCCCGATAAAAAAGATAGCTATATTATAGCTTTTATTTGGATTTTTGTCATTAGTTTAATTAAAAAAAGCTATTCCGGTTAAGGAATAGCTTTTAAAAACGAACAATATGATTATTTATTTAAAGAAATGTAAAGTTTTTCTGCGGATTTAGGAGTTAGTAAAATATTATAGCTTCTGAATCTAGTGATTAACTGTAATCCATATTTGGTTTTTTTAACTTTATTTAGTTCATTTAAAGGAATTTCCTTATTATTAAATGAAACAACCGCACGCAACAAAAGTACTTGTTCATTTAATAAAACTTGTCGTCTCAAAATCTGAACTATACTTACTAGTACAAACAAAATGAATGTTAATGCAGTCCAAATTTGAAAAACAGTAATTTCAAGCCATAATAACAAACTTGATAAAAAAATCATTCCAGTAAAAGACCAACAAATAATAGAGGTAGCTAGGTCTGGTTGATAGTAAAATTTTTGTTTCAAACTCTAAACACCTTTCTTTTATTATTAAAGCAACTTTGATTATAACAAATCTTTGGCTAAAAGCGTGCTACTTTGTAATTTTCTTAGTATAATATTAACGAACACTTACGCAAAGGAAAGAAAAATGATTAAATTATATACAGATGCAGCAACAAAAGGCAATCCCGGTCCTAGTGCTGGTGGAGTTTTATTAGTTGTTGATGGTATACAACATCAAATAAAAGTTGATTTACCTTTTGTTAGTAATCATGAAGCTGAATTTTTAGCAGCAATTGCTGGTTTTGAGTATGTCAAAGAACATTACGGATGTAAACATAACTTATTTTTTTATTCTGATAGTAAAATCGTCATTACCAGTCTAGAAAAAAACTACAGTAAGTCTTATCCCGAGCTATTGGCTAAATTAAATAAGTTACATGATCAATTTACATTAGTTGTATATCAATGGATACCAGAAAAACAAAATCAAGGCGCCCATCAGCTGGCCTTACAAGGACTAGCTAAGTTTATAAACTAACTTGGTAATTTCATTATTAAAAGAGTCATAAAATACGAATGTAATTTCATGACTCTTTTACTTAAAATCACTATTTTTTAATCGGTTTACCCCAGTATTGGAATAAATCAGTTCGTAAAGCACCGTTATATAGCTTACGCCGTTTACTTGCCTTTTGTCCGTAATATTTTTCAAATTCTAAATCACTAGTCAAGATATATTTGCTCCAACTAGTCAACGGCCCGTAGACTTGTCCCATTTGTTGGTAAAGTTTGCGAACACTATCTTGATCACTTAACCGTTCACCATATGGTGGATTAGCCACGATTACTCCATTTATTTTGGTAGTTTTAAAGTCTTTAGCTGCCATTTGTTTAAAATTAATTATATCAGCCACACCTGCATTTTGAGCATTTTGCTTGGCAATCTCAATCATACGTCCATCGATATCATAACCTGAGATATCGAGCGTAACATCACTCTTAATAGCTTCTTTAGCCTGTTGTCTTAACTTATTTGCTAAAGGCTTACCAATCCAGGTCCACTCTTCACAAACAAATGAGCGTTGTAAGCCAGGTGCGATGTTTTTGCCAATCAAGGCTGCTTCGATTGGTAAGGTGCCCGAGCCACAAACAGGATCGACGAATGCTTTATCCGGATACCAATGCGCTAAAAAAAGTAGTGCGGCTGCCATATTTTCTTTTAACGGTGCGCCCCCTTTTTCTAAGCGATATCCACGTTTAAATAAACTTGAGCCCGTGGTGTCAAGCGTTAAAAGAACTTGATCTTTGTTAAGAGCTACTTCGATTGGATAAACAGCTCCAGTTTCAGGCAAACGAGTTTTACGATGATAAACCTCACTCATTTTAGTTACAATAGCCTTTTTAACAATTGCTTGGCAACTAGGCACATTATGCAGCGTTGATTTTTGTGATTTACCAGCTACTGGAAAATTAGCATCTAAAGGTAAATATTGGTCCCACGCGATGGCTTTAGTCCTTTGGAAGAGTTCTTCAAAGGTTTTAGCCTTAAACTCTGCTACAACTATTTTGATTCTATCAGCTGTACGCAGCCAAAGATTAGTTAATAAAATATCTTCAACATTCCCCTTAAAACGTACACGACTATTTTCTACAACTACTTCATAACCGCGATGCTTTAATTCATTACCTACTACGGCTTCTAGTCCAGCCGCAGCAGTTGCAATAAGATTAAATTCTTTCATATTACTTTTAAAATCCCTTTCTATGGGTAATTTATCTCAAAAAATAAAGAGCCAGGATTAACATCCTAGCTCTTAACCTGATATGTAGTCCTCTATAAGCCACGTTCTGTACGTCATTTGGTCCAGGAAACCAAAATCGGTGGTAATCATCTATCTGCAAATGAAAATATATTCATCGCCCCCATGATTAGTTCATTTCCGTCATGAAGCGCCCCTACCAAAGTTTGGGTTACCTGCTCGAGGGGTTTACCGCGTTCCACCAGAACGGTTTCCCGTTCTGCTTCGTCACTGTGGCACTTTTCAGGATTACTCAGACATAGTTACAAACCTTAGCCTTTTTATCCGCCGTTACTCAAAGAGTACCTTGCCTTATTTTTTCGGCAAGCACGATCACTACAAGCATCTCAGCCTGTGCAAGCTTGGACTTTCCTCAGCCTATTAAAAATAGACCGCGATTACCAGAGAGCTACATAAATTTAATTATTTAAAAACGATTATTTTGATCGTTATCATTGTTAAGCTGTACACCGAAAACGTGTCGTTCCAAATTAGACAAACGCTTCAAAATATCCATATTTGTCATGGTAGACGTTTGTCGTGAAGTTTGTGACGAATTATTAACCGCTAATTGTTTAGTCAGCTCATCTACCTTATTAACAAGGCGATCATTTTCTGCTTGAAGTCGTTGATTTTCCTTAGTATAGTTTTCATAATCTTGAATCACTAAATCTAAGAATTCATCAACATCAGCGGGATCATAGCCTTTAATCTTTGGCTTGAAATTTTTGTTTACGATGTCCTTAGGCGTAAGATTAATATTTTCCATCAAAAATTGCACCTCACATTCGGACTTAACTCATAACATTATTATTATAGCAATTGTTATTCAAAATGCCAAGAGTTTTTACTCTCAAAATAGACTTGTGCTTGATCTTGTAATTGGTCCATATCGATTAATGATAGTCGATAATCTGTTTTTTTCAAAATATCTCGATACAAATACTCACACTTTCCTGGATATTGTGAATCATACACCAGCAAGGCTTCATCGGTATGATTTAGCATGAAATCTTGATAATTACGTAGTTGTTGTGGATTACTGTAAGGCATTTGACTAACATTACCCAAAAAATCCGCTTGTTGTTTTAAAGAAAATAACTTCTCTTGTGAATTTTCTTGCCAATTTTCTCCAAAATCTGCAAAAGGAAACATTAATCCTAATTTAAGCTCTGGATACTCTTTTTTTAATTCTAAAACAACTTGAGCACCCCATTGTTCAACTCCTAATTGACCACCAGTAATTACCCATTCTAATCCGTTAGAAAGTAATTGTAGTAGTTCTTGTTGCAAACTATATTTAATAACTTTAATTTTAGGATCTTGATCATTGAAGATTGATAATTCATAGCTACGATATCCACTTAATAATAAACGCATATTGTCCCTTCTTTTTTAGCTTAATCATTTAGAATTATAATAAAATCTTAGGATTTAGTAAATGGCGTAGCTCTAAGACTTGCTTGTTTGCCAACTAAAGCAACAATTGTTATAATTAAGCGCATAGGAGCGTGATAGCTTAATGGTTTTACATTATCCAAACGGGAAACCTTTTAAAAAAGAATTGTTACAACCTAACACAAATCTAAAAGCTAAAAATGTTATTTATGGTAACCGCGGAATGTCTTTAGAAGAAGAAATTAACATCAGTAATCGTTATTACCTACAACGAGGAAAAGCTGTTATTCATAAAAAACCAACACCTATTCAGATTGTTAATGTTGATTACCCTAAACGAAGTGCAGCTGTTATTAAGGAAGCATATTTTAAACAAGCTTCTACTACTGATTATAATGGTGTTTATCGCGGATATTATTTGGATTTTGAGGCAAAAGAAACACGCAATAAAAATTCTTTCCCATTGAATAACTTTCACGAGCATCAGATTATCCATATGCAAGCTTGTCAAAGGCAACAAGGTATTTGTTTTGCGATTGTCAAATTTAGTATGGATAATGAGCTTTTTTTATTACCTGCCCAATTTTTGTTTCATTGTTGGTCTCAAAAGGATAATGGAAAAAAATCAATACCCAAAAGCGCAATTGTTAAACATGGTTACCAAATAAAATATGGTTTACATCCACGTATTCCTTATTTAGATTTGGTTGATAAACTAATAGATAATAATTTTTAAGACTTAAAGGAGCGTATTTATGACAACTCAAGATCCCCAAAATTCAAGGGTAGCACGGCGCAAACAAAGTCAAGAAGATAAAAGAAAACATTCTAACCCTAACAAAAAAAAGCATGGTTGGTTGTTTAAGGTTTTTGTGACTTTGCTTTCGTTATTTGTTTTAGGAATCCTTTTTGGTGCTGGACTCTTCGTCTTTTATGCTAAAGATGCCCCTAAACTTGATGAAGATAAATTAACATCTGCAGAAGCTTTAACCATTTATGATTCAAAAGGCAAAAAAATTACTTCGTTAGGAACAGAAAACGTAGTTCATGTTGATGAAAAAGATATCCCGCAAACTTTAAAAGATGCGATTACTTCCATTGAAGATCGCCGTTTTTATAAGCACAAAGGAATCGATCCGACACGTATTGTTGGTGCGGCTTTAGCTAACATCACTGGTTCTTCAGGCGGATTACAAGGTGGTAGTACATTAGATCAACAATTAATTAAACTATCATTTTTCTCAACCAAGCGTTCAGATCAAACTTTGAAACGTAAGGCGCAAGAAGCTTGGCTAGCTTTACAATTGGATCGTAAATATACTAAAGATCAAATTTTAACATTTTACGTTAATAAAGTTTTTATGGGAAATGGTTGTATCGGGATGCAAACAGCTGCTAAATATTACTATGGCAAAGATTTAAGCAAATTAGATTTAGCACAAACAGCATTGATTGCAGGAATTCCTAATGCCCCTTCTTCTTATAATCCATATTCTAATCAAGAATATGCAACTGCAAGACGTAATGACGTGTTAAATGCAATGGTAGAAAATAAAAAAATTACGCAAGCACAAGCTAATCAGGCTAAACAAGAAAGTATTACTGAAGGTTTATTGCCACAGCATGAGCAAACCCAAAATAATCAAAAAGCTAAAGTAGCTGATTCGTATATCAAACAAGTTATTGCAGAAATTAAAAAGAAAGGCTATGACCCATATAAAGATAGCCTAAAAGTCTATACTAACCTTGATATGGGTGTTCAACAACATTTATATGATATCGTTAATACAGATAAGTATATCTACTTCCCTGATGATGATTTTCAAATTGCTACGACAATTATTGATCCAAATAATGGCAATGTTGTTGCAATGATTGGAGGCCGTAAAACAGGCGACGTTACCTATGGATTGAATCGAGCTGTTCAAACTAATCGCACAAATGGGTCTACAGCAAAACCATTGATGGATTATGGTCCTGCAATCGAATATTTAAGTTGGGCGACTTATCATGCTTTAGATGACTCTAAGTATATTTATCCTGGTACTAACATCGAACTTAACGACTTTGATAATCAGCATAAAGGTGAAATGACGATGCGTGAAGCTTTAGTTGAATCACGTAATATTCCAGCAGTGAGAGCTTTGCAAGCAGTTGGAATTACTAGAGCTACGAACTTCATCAGTAAATTAGGTTTTAATTACAAGAAACCATTAGAGTTCCAAAATGGGATTGGGTTACCATCTTCAACTCTACAAAATGCAGCCGCATATGCTGCTTTTGCCAACGGTGGAACTTACTATAAACCAAATTATATTAATAAAATTGAAACGCCAGATGGTTCAGTTAAAGAATATTCAAGTACTGGGAAGCAAGTGATGCAATCTTCAACAGCTTATATGATTACAGATATGTTAAAAGGCGTTTTCACTTCTCCTTTGGCAACTGGATATCGTGCTAATATCCCTGGATTATACCAAGCTGGCAAAACAGGAACAAATGCTTATCCAGATAATGTAACTAAATTTCCTGCTAATGCCATCATGGATTCTTGGTTTAATGGATATACAAAACATTATTCTGTGTCTGTTTGGACTGGTTATGATAAAGCCTTTGAAGATGGACATTATATTTCATCGGCTTCATCTGGAATTGCTGCATTGATCTATAAATATATTATGCTTTCTATGTCTGAAGGCAAATCCAATACTGATTGGACTAAGCCAAGTAATGTTTATACTAAAGAAGTAAATGGTGTCCGTGAGCTTTATTTAGCAGGAGCAGAAGATCCAGATATTATTAAGCGAATATTTTCTGAAACAAGTATTCTTTCATCTGCTGAATCATCTAGTTCTGAAGCTTCAGAAACAACTAGTTCTAGTTCAGCACAAATCAGTGCTACTTCATCCAGTTCAATTTCTTCAGAAAGCTCAATGTCTAGTGAATCTAGCAGTTCAAGCATTAGTAGTACACAAACACAAAGTGTAGAATAAATAAAAGACCTCGTGAAAATGAAGTGCAACAAAAAAGTTAGACAAAAATAAAATATTTTTAAGCAGCTAAGACA
>CAJLBJ010000019.1 GCA_905204935.1 uncultured Lactobacillus sp. | reverse complement strand
CCGAAAGCCCCATTATTGCACAGCAAACTACAAATATTACAAATCCATTTGGAGGAAGTATTCCCGAAACGGCTAAACTGGCCCCCATTATAAAAAATGAACTAGTTATTAGTAATACACGCTTTTCGAAGCTCCCTAATCTTCCTAACAATAAGCCTCCTGCTAGCATTCCAAAGGCAAAGGAAATTTCCGTAATAGAAATATGCACAGGTGTTCCATTAAAGTATTCCATGCTTATTAAAGGAAATAGTGCATTAATTGGCATATAAACAAAAGTATATAGTGTTCCTAAGAGTAATAAGGCAAACAATCCTTTGTTTTGTCTCAGAACGACAATTCCTTCTTTCATTTCTCTTATGAAATTTGGTTCCAAACTTTGCACTTGATTACCCAGCTTAGGTATACGTACAATTGCTACCGTAATAGATGCAATCACAGCACCCAATACGTCGATGGCAATAATAGCATTTAAATCCCAAACGGAGTATAAGAGTGCTGCAACTGCCGGACTAACAATATAGCTTATAGACTGCAAAGACTGACTATAGCCTGCGCATTTCGTTAGCTGTTCTTCTGGTACTAAAAGTGGTGTAACCGCATTGAGCGCTGGGGTATGAAAAGCTGTTCCAATGCTACGGATAAACAATACTATCATAACCATCCAGACAGGTAGCTCCATATAGAATGCAACAATAGCAAGCACTGCACCAGCTGCTGCGATAATTAAATCGGCACCAATCATTATCTTCTTCCTATCATGACGATCCACTAGCACACCAATGGCAGGTCCCAAAATCGCATAGGGTAAAAAACCTACTAATGAAGCCATAGACAAGACCATCGCAGATCCTGTTTTTTCTGTAAGGTAAAAAATAATCGCCATTTGCAGGATGGCACTAGTGATTAATGATACTGCTTGCCCTGCCCATATTGCATAAAATTTTCGTTTCCAATTGTTGTATTTTTCCATTTATATTATCTCCTGCATATTATTTTGCTTGAATTTCTATTTTGAATAGCATTCTAGGCAATAAAAAATGCAGACCAAACCCCACAATGTGGCTTTTGGTCTGCATACATACAATTTGGAAACATTCATATTAAAGACATAGTTAAATAAAGGTATAGTTAAATAACCAATATCCTCACCGTAACTAACGAATGCTCAATATCGTATAAATAAGCACAACAAAAAAGCCTATCATCGGGGATAGATTCTGCTTTTTTTATTGCCAGCTTATCTTAAACGCATTGAGGCTGTCATAGTTTCGGTTCCTCCTACATCTTTATTTATATCAATTTATAGAATAACACAACAAGATGATATGTTCAATATAAAAATTATGGAATGAGTCTCATACTTCCAATTCGATGCCAGATTTAAAGGTTATGATAAAGTGGTCTTCATAGACTGTAACGCTCTGGATTATCTTTCTCACAAGCTTATCGTCGTACTCTAAGGTACGGAATTTATTATTGCGGATAAATTCAATCAGCTCATTGATTCGCTCGTTCTCGCCACTGAGGGAGGCATCTTCTACTAAAAGGATCTGTCGCTTGTCTCTCAGCTCATCAATCTCATCTGCTAGGTGTTCATAGTCTTGACCCTTGTTCGCCAGCTTGATAAGTTCTTTTTGCTTTTCCTCCAGTAAGTTGTTAATCTCTGAAATTTGGTATTCTGTGGTTTCACCAATCACAGCATGAATATTCTCTTCCAGGGTCTTTATCATGTTGTTGCCACCTGCAAGCAGCTTATTAATTGCGGTCATTACAGCACCATAGAGTTCATCTTCTTTTACGGTTCGGTTCTTACAAACTTCAGGACCTTGCTCGATTCTAGTCACACATCGCCAGACAAATTCTTTTCTGCCGTGAATATTCCAATAGGTTCTCCTATAAATATCGCCACATTCTCCACAGAAGGTAATGGCACTTAAAGCGTACTTGCTACTATAAATGCGTTTGTTCTTGCCTTCTCCTGTGTAGATATTGCTTCTCCGATGAATTTCTTCTTGCGCCTGCAAAAATAACTCTTTAGGAATAATCGCCTCATGGCTATTTTCAACATAATACTGGGGAAGATGACCTTCATTTTTCACTCGTTTCTTGGTCAGAAAATCTACTGTGACAGTCTTTTGCAGAAGGGCATCTCCGATGTATTTTTCGTTTTGAAGGATCTTCTTAACCGATTCCGGTCGCCATCTTGGTTTTCCTGCTGCTGTTAAAATACCATCCTTTTCAAGGGCTCGACCAATGCCCACTAGACTCTGACCCTCAAGGTATTCTCGGTAGATGCGTTTGATAATCTCAGCTTCTTCGGGGACAATAGTTAAATTTCCATCTTCATCTTTCGTGTAGCCCATAAATCGCTTATGGTTGACCTGCACCTTTCCTTGTTGGTATCGGTACTGTAGCCCAAGCTTAACGTTTTGTGAAAGGCTCTGGCTTTCCTGCTGTGCCAAAGATGCCATAATAGTCAGCAAAACCTCACCTTTGGCATCCGTGGTGTTGATGTTCTCTTTCTCAAAATAAACTGATATGTTCTTATCCTTGAGCTGTCTAATGTATTGAAGGCAGTCTAGGGTGTTACGCGCAAATCGGCTGATGGATTTTGTAATAACCATGTCGGTTCTGTTGCAAAGTTTCCGATAAGCTCATTTTGAGGTAAAATAATTGAAAAAGATAGCTTGGAGGAATGAAGATGACTCAGTTCAAAGGAAAACAATTTCAAAAAGACGTGATTATCGTAGCCGTCGGCTACTATCTTCGGTACAACCTGAGTTATCGTGAAGTGCAGGAAATTCTGTATGACCGAGGAATTCACGTTTGTCACACCACAATTTACCGTTGGGTGCAAGAATACGGAAAGATTCTTTATCAAATTTGGAAAAAGAAAAACAAACAGTCCTTTTATTCATGGAAAATGGACGAGACTTATATCAAAATTAAAGGAAAGTGGCATTATTTATATCGCGCTATCGATGTAGATGGCTTAACCTTAGATATCTGGTTACGGAAAAAGCGCGACACACAGGCTGCGTATGCTTTTCTAAAACGACTGAAGAACCAGTTTGGAGAACCAAAGGTTCTAGTAACGGATAAAGCACCCTCTATTAAGAGTGCCTTCAGAAAGCTTCAGAAAAATGGACTGTATATAACAACAGAACATCGAACAATCAAGTATCTGAATAATCTGATTGAACAAGACCATCGTCCAATTAAGCGAAGAAACAAATTTTACCAAAGTTTGCGAACAGCCTCAACCACGATTAAAGGCATGGAAGCGATTCGAGGAATTTATAAAAAAAGCCGAAAAGAAGGGTCTCTTTTTGGCTTTTCCGTCTGTACAGAAATCAAAGGACTATTAGGAATCCCTGCTTAAATAAGAATCATCTTGAAAAACTAATGACCTTTTTGAGACTTTGCAACAGAACCCATTGGTTTGTGTAAACGCAAAGAAACGGCGGCTCTGAAAATCAAAGCCACCGTTTCATAGGCGTGAAAATATGTCTGCTGTACGACGGCTTTTTTCTTTTGCCGTCGTGCGGCAGATTATTGCTTATGGAATTGTTTTTCTATCACATTACTGTTATAAGTACAACAAGTATACCAAGCACAATTCGATACCAACCAAACACCTTAAAATCATGTTTTTTGATAAAGTTCATTAGGAATTTAATTACTAAGACAGATACCGCAAATGCCACAGCCATACCGAGAACAAGAGCGAGCAGTTCTGCACTTGTAAAATCAAACCCGAATTTTAACAGCTTAAAAGCACTTGCTCCAAGCATAGTAGGTACTGCGAGGAAAAAAGTAAACTCTGCTGCTGCCACTCGTGAAACTCCTATGAGTAAAGCACCTATAATCGTTGCTCCCGACCGTGATGTGCCGGGTATAAGTGATAACACTTGAAATGCCCCTATCAAGATTGCTGTTTTATAGCTGATGTCAGAAAGTGCCATAGTAGTAGGAGTACGCTTTTTATTCCAATTTTCTATGAGAATGAATAACAAACCATAAAAGATTAACATGATTGAAATCACAATGGGGGTTTGGAGGTAAGCATCCAAATAATCATCAAATAGAATCCCCATAATAGCTGACGGTACACAAGCTACCGCAACCTTGAACCACAACGAGAAAGTATCCTTTTTAACAATTGACTGTGCTTTGTTCTTAAATTGAAAGGGAAACATCTTGTTCCAAAACATTACAACCACTGCGAGTATAGCTCCAAGTTGAATAACAACAAAAAACATTTCTTTAAATGCTTCGCTCATATTAAGTGTGATAAATTCGTCCACAAGAATCATATGTCCTGTGCTGCTGATAGGTAGCCACTCAGTAATACCCTCAACAATTCCAAGAAAAATAACTTTTAAAATTTCTATAAAATCAAGTACCATTATTTCAAATCCTCCTTTTTAAAATGATGAAAGGTCATAAGAAAACCAACTGCTGATACAAGAATAATAATAGATACAGACAGCAGTGTAGGATAGCCGGTACTCTGAAGTTTACCCTGCACCAAGAAATAGGTGGCTGTCCACGGATACAACGCTCCCCATTCTTGATTTGAAAGTGCGGCACTTCCCATGACAATCACGGCAGAGCCAATCATCGGGGCGACAAATCCTTTTGTTTTCATAGCAACAAACACAAAAGGAGAAACTGTTAAAAACATCAGGATACTGCCAAACAAAAACTTGGGGAGCCATACTATTGCCACTAGTAAGCTATATCCCTCCAATGTAAAGACAGCGTGATATAGCCCACAAACGATAAATATACCTGCCCATGTTACAAGGGTTAGCATAACAATCCAAAGAAGCAGGGTGCAAAATTTTCCAATTAATAGTTTTGTCCTTGAAATGGGTATGGGCAATATGGTTTTGAGGGTGCTTTCTGTGTACTCTCTGCTAAACAAGTAAGCTGCAATTGCCACATATATCATAATGTTTACCAGCAGCATGATATACAGTACACTGTCGCTGTATATGTCAGACAAGGTAAAGATAATCTCCGGCTTATCAAAATGTGTTTGCAAGGCTTCTATTAACATCAAAAGTGGGGTAGATAATACCCCTGCCACACTAATTAGCACCATTTTTGAACGCTTTAGTTTTAATAATTCACAAGAAATAAGATTAAGCAATACCGCCACCTCCAATCAGTTTAGAAAAGTAGTCCTCTAAGTTTTCCTCACTATCATTTATCCTTGTCACGAGCAGTCCATTTCGTGCAAATTCTCGATTGATTTCTCCAACACTTTGGCTAAAGTCATAAATTCTCACCGTACCGTCCTGCACTGTAAAATCCGTCATGTGGTAGTGGTTTTCTAAAATCTTTCCGGCTATCTCACTGTCAGATAAATCAAATTGAATGTATTTTCGATTCCTTTTGTGAAGCTCGGATATATTCACTTCCTCTACTAAATGCCCCTCGTGCATAACGCCGATAATATCTGCTATCTGTTCAATCTCGCTTAAAACATGGCTTGAGATAAAAATGGTAATGCCATGATTGTGACTAAGTTCAGATAAAAATGAGCGTATTTCAACTATTCCAATGGGGTCAAGTCCGTTAATCGGTTCGTCAAGTATTAAAAGCTCCGGCTCGTGCATAATGGCGGCGGCAATACCAAGCCGTTGCTTCATTCCGAGGGAATAATCGGAAAAGACTTTTCTTTTCTCCTTATACAGCCCCACAACTTCAAGAGCTTTTTCTACTCCACTTTTAGATACTCCCCCTCGCAGTTTAGCGAGAATTTGCAAATTCTCATACCCTGTTAAATTACTGTAAAATCCCGGTGTTTCGATAATAGAGCCTACTTTGCTATAAAGGGTATGGATATTTTCCTTATAGTTTGTGCCAAATAAGCGTACCGTTCCCTCCGTTGGGAAAGCAAGCTGCAACATCATTTTCATTGCTGTGGTTTTGCCTGCTCCGTTTCTGCCGAGCAAACCATAAATTTTGCCCTTTGGCACATGAAGATTTACCTTATCGACAACGGTGGCTGTTCCGTATCGCTTCGTAAGATTTTCTGTTTCAATGATATAATCCATATTTGATTTTCCTTTCCGTTGGTTGCTGTTCTTGTTTTCGCTGACCACAATCTTATTATCCACGAGTATTGCATAGAAGCCAAGAAATCTACCGTCACAATGCCGACACAATAGATGTCAGCACGAAAAAAGCTCCGACACTTATCGTGTCAGAGCCTATTTTAAAGGGTTTATGGCATTTTACTTTGTTTGGGTTTGCTTTATCCAGACAAATATTTTAGCAACAAATAGCAGAAACATAAGTGCTGTTATATATGGTTCTCTTGCTGCTGCTAAGAAACAGATAGCCAAAGCAGTGAGTCCAAGGGAGCATTTTGTAGCAATGCCGCCCCATGTTTCTTTATCTAAATGGGTAAGTATTATTTTAGCAATCCCTATTACAATCAAGGCGGCAAAAGCACTCCAGTAGACTGCAAGATTGAATGGTGTGGTGGCTGTAAATGATAGTAGATTGACCGCATAAACATAACCGCCAACAGAGTTTCCATATAACGGAAGAAATATAAACGCAACTGCCATCATATCCAATATTCCATAAATATAGTTGTAAATCTTTTTCAAGTTGGAACGATTTTCAGTTTCGGCAAGTGTAATCAGTTCTTCGCCCGATAGTAGTTCATCTATGGTCACAGAAAAGAATTTAGAAATACACTTGAGCGACTCAATGTTAGGGTAACCCTTGCCGCTTTCCCATTTTGAAATGGCTGTTCTTGATACATATAATTGCTCCGCAAGTTGTTCCTGCGTTAAGTTCTTTCCAGTCCTAAGCTGTTGTAGCTTTTCATTAAATTCCATGATTCTCCTCCTGTTTGTTCCTTGTTTTCATACGTCCATCAACGGGTTTTTCTGCATCTTTTGGTATCATCCATGCACGACCAAATTTTTCAGTTCCGTCAATGCGATTTTCCTCACATAATTTTTGTATCCGTCTTTCCGATATGCCCCATTTTTCAGAAGCGGCTTTCACAGAAATGTAATCCATAATATCAACTTCCTTTCGCAAAGAGTATATAATTATTATATACGGAATGACGAATAATAGCAAGTTTCTCTCCACTAATACGAAATTATACACTACTAAACATAAAATCATACTTCGTTCAAATATCATCACCCGAAATGTACAATGATATAGGGTGATATTAAAATGTACCAAGATGAAAGAAAACTTGATTTTAAGCCGTTAGGTATAGCGATAAAAAAAGCTCGGGAAGCAAAAGGGTGGACACAGGAATATCTTGCCCAACTGGTAGACCTTACGCCACGCTCTATTATGGGTTCTGTTGCAAAGTTTCCGATAAGCTCATTTTGAGGTAAAATAATTGAAAAAGATAGCTTGGAGGAATGAAGATGACTCAGTTCAAAGGAAAACAATTTCAAAAAGACGTGATTATCGTAGCCGTCGGCTACTATCTTCGGTACAACCTGAGTTATCGTGAAGTGCAGGAAATTCTGTATGACCGAGGAATTCACGTTTGTCACACCACAATTTACCGTTGGGTGCAAGAATACGGAAAGATTCTTTATCAAATTTGGAAAAAGAAAAACAAACAGTCCTTTTATTCATGGAAAATGGACGAGACTTATATCAAAATTAAAGGAAAGTGGCATTATTTATATCGCGCTATCGATGTAGATGGCTTAACCTTAGATATCTGGTTACGGAAAAAGCGCGACACACAGGCTGCGTATGCTTTTCTAAAACGACTGAAGAACCAGTTTGGAGAACCAAAGGTTCTAGTAACGGATAAAGCACCCTCTATTAAGAGTGCCTTCAGAAAGCTTCAGAAAAATGGACTGTATATAACAACAGAACATCGAACAATCAAGTATCTGAATAATCTGATTGAACAAGACCATCGTCCAATTAAGCGAAGAAACAAATTTTACCAAAGTTTGCGAACAGCCTCAACCACGATTAAAGGCATGGAAGCGATTCGAGGAATTTATAAAAAAAGCCGAAAAGAAGGGTCTCTTTTTGGCTTTTCCGTCTGTACAGAAATCAAAGGACTATTAGGAATCCCTGCTTAAATAAGAATCATCTTGAAAAACTAATGACCTTTTTGAGACTTTGCAACAGAACCCCAATTTTGAAGGTCGTCTGTGGGAGCATATCATCACTTAAGAGAAGACTATTAAATCAAGGCTTCTAACTTGGTAACAAAAAAGTGTATCTATCTGTGGGAACTGGTCACGAATAGATACACATTTCGTAATTTTATAAATGCCTTAACAGCGCCGTTTCTGGCACCCTACTTTTTCCGCTCAAGGACTGTCACGCTCTCGACATGGATTGAGAGGACAGAATGAATGTCATTTGTGTATGTCCGTTCTCGGAAACATATCCACGACACTTTTTGCACTATCGGTAGACGGGAACATATCCATAGGCTTCGCTGTTTTTTGAAAAACTGAGGTATGCTGTTAATTTTCAGTACCCAATACTGTGAATAACGTTACTCTCCTATTCACTAATGTAATTCAACAATCTTTCTAAAATGTCATGTGTAACTTTTAAGTTGTATTGTTCAATAAGGTGACTTTGCAAATCCATAACTAATAGCAAAGAATTTTTATAGGCTTCAAATAATTCTACCTTATCTAATCGAGCAGTGGTCTTTGCAAATTTTTTATAATTTTCAAGGCTAATTTCTTTTTCAAGGTTTTTACTCATGTTTAGCCAATTATCAGCATTTTTTTCTGCCATACGTATAAGTTGTAGTGTATTTTTTTGAAGTTGTGATAAGAGTTCTAATGAACGAGCATATTCTCCTCTTTTTAGAACGTTGATTCCCATCAACCATAGATTAGAGAAATTACACAACAAAAAATTAGCATTTTCTTCAGTAAGTCTATTTGGTCTTGCACCACTTATCTCTGATAAATAATTTTCTAATTGCCCTGTTTCATCGTAAATAAGCATAGCCTTCGTATCAGGAATATAACCTGAATCTTTAAACGAGGGGATTATGTTCATATCTTTTTCAGAAAGGAAATGAAATTCCCCACGTATAAGATTATCAAAAATAACTACCTCTGTTCCGTACTCATTTTTATAAAGCATCAAGTACGGAGCTACGTCAAACAACCAGTTGGATGAATCAAAGTTCGAGGTTATACTATCTTTCAAAAATATATAGAACTCTATATCAGAGTATTGGTCACCTTCTCCTTTGGTAAACGATCCATACATCATACAAGCTGTAATTCGTTCATCTGACTCAGTAAGATTCTTAACGTTTGCAATTAATTCTTTTTGTTTTAACATTTCTTCACCCTTTCATGTAAATATCTTTTAGTTATTGTGGCAACTCAAAATCTCTACAAACCTAAATTAATATTTTTCGTACAAATGTTATTGCAAAAAGCATCATCATGCTCCACAAACAATAGTGTAGGACAATATTCCAAAATCATTTTTTCAATTTGGATACGTGAAAAAATATCAATATAGTTCAATGGCTCATCCCATATATACAAATGTGCACTTTCACAAAGGCTTTTAGCAATTAGTACTTTCTTTTTCTGACCAGCACTAAAATCCACCATGTTCTTATCAAACTGCTCTCTATTAAAATCCAGTTTACGAAGAATCGTTTTAAATAGAGTTTCATCGATCTTATTATTATAGGCAAATTCAGATAGATTACCTTTTAAATATGAAGTATCTTGCGAAATATAAGAAATTTTTAGTCCACTTGCTAGCATAAAATTTCCGGTAAATTTAATATCATCTCCATTAATCAATTTTAGGATACTAGACTTACCACTCCCATTTTTTCCGATAATGGCAACTCTATCACCAATATTGACTCTGAAATTAAGATTACTGCATACTTCTTTATCTCCATAAGACAATGATAAATCATTCGCTTCTATTAAGCACTCTTTGTGAAATTCAAGTGGTGAAATTTTTAAGTCATCATATTGTTCAATGTTGTGGAGCAGTTCTGATTTTTGTAAAACGGCTTCCTGATGTCTTGACTCAATATTTTTGGCACGTTTCATCGCTTTTGCAGCCTTATGTCCAACATAACCCTTATCCAGTTTTGAACCAGAATTTGTTGTTCCATATTTACTTTTTTCTACTTTATTTGACCAGTTTGAACTACGTTTTGCTGCATAAGACAACCTTCCTATTTCTTTAAGGAGTTTCTTGTTTTCTGCCAGTTCAAAATTATCTTGTAACGTTTTGTTCTCCCACCAAGAAGTAAAATTTCCCTTTTGGATTTCGATATTCGTTTTATTGATAGATAGTATATGGTCAACACATTGATCAAGTAAGCTTCTATCATGAGATACCAAAATAAACCCCTTCTTGCGTTTCAAATAGTTTTGCACTACATTACGTGCATCGATGTCAAGATGGTTTGTAGGTTCATCAATAAGCAGGAAACAACTCGCTGTAAGGAATAAAGCTGCAAGAAGGACCTTTGTTTGCTCACCATTTGACAATGTATTAAACGGACGATATAAAGCATCTTCTTGAACATCAAGCAATGATATTTCACGAAAAATCTCCCAATCCATACATTCCGTACAAATACTCTTCATTACTTCAATTGTATATAGACTCTTATCTTCCACATCATAAGGAAAATACTCAAACTTAACTGTAGAACTTATATTGCCGGAATACGCATATTTGCCAAGCAGTAAATTTAAGAAAGTAGTTTTACCGCGTCCGTTTCTTCCAATAAAACCGAGTTTCCAATCTGTATCTATCTGAAAACTTACATTTTCAAAAATATTGTCATAACTTCCTTCATATGAAAAAGTTAGATTTGAAACATTTATTAAGGACATATATTTCTTCCTCCTTTACATTATAAAAATTTTATAAGCAAAGTCGGTTTTCGGCATTAATTACTCTATAATGTTATCCAACTCTGCAAGGATTTTGTCATGAATGACATAGTATCATTGTCTATCACGTTTATCTTCCTTTCTTTTACAAATATTAAAAGCCGCAAGAAAGTAAATTCTTACGGCTCAAAAACAAATACTATTATTACCTTTTGTTATACATAACATAAGGTTACTGTAATGTATTATTGAGTGTAGAATACTTAACTTTCTTGCAATTTGCATAACAAAACAAACGGTTCTATAGCCGTTTCTTTAAATATCTTATTATGCATCATATAATTAGCAAGAAAAGTTATACATTCTTCCACCTCCAAGTCGTTTTATTATATCATATTATCTTTAAAAATCCAATATAATTCTTCTGTTCTCTTTCTAAAGATTACCCTTCTACATCAATCTCGACTCCTGATTTGAATTCAACGGCGAACTTATCATGAAATACCGTAACTTTTTCTATAAGCCTCCTTACTAACTGCTCATCATATTCCTCTAACTCACAGGATTGTTCATTAAAGAAATCAGTCATTTCAGCGATTCGTTGCCTTTTTCCTTCACGCTCTGCATTTTCAACAAGTGCATTTTGCTTCAATTCTCGAAGGTGGTAGATTTCATCAGCCACATCTTCATAGTCATTCTTGGATTTTGCTTGGATAAGAAGCTGTTGTTGTAATTCTTCCAATTTGCTATCAATATCATTGGTGGCATTATCATTTTCTTCATTAAGTATAGTAGCTATGTTTTTCTGCAACGCCTGGAGGAAGGGTTCTTTGTTAGCCAAAAGTTCGTTAATAGCCTTGACCACTGCTGTCTGCAATGTTTCCTCGTTTATGGTAGGGGCAGTACATTCAGATCCTTTTTCCTCCAAACGGCTGACGCATCTCCAAACAATAGACTTGTAACCTCGGTTATTCCAGTGTACCCGGCGGTAAATATCACCGCACTGGCGAGCAAACTGCAACTGCAACTATGCAGGCACTTAATCTTAAAAGAACTACTTTCTATAAACTGGTGAAGGAAGTGATTGTATGATGACGATGTGTCCACGATGTTTAGAGCTATACAGTGAAATTTGGTCGAAGCCTTGTTGTAAATGCGCCGATAAGACCATTCCTGTTGATATTGAACTCATCAATGTCGTTCAGATGCTGCTCACTAGAGGCTTCGATGTATCTTATGCCACTTGTTACCCAGATAAAGAACAAGGTGAGATCGAAGCTATGGAAATTGAGATTCACTTTAGGGAATTGTATCCGCAGGCTCTCTTTGATGGTCTCCCACCTGACTGGATTGTAATTGACGAATACCCAGTTCTTGGCGGTAAGGTTCTTGATGAACCTGTTGATATCCTTACATGTGCAATCGAATATCGATTTGAAGAGAGCATCCATATTCAAAAGGATATCGCTATAAGCAATCTGGAAACATGGCTCGAAGAGAAAGACCCGCAATCTTGTAGGGCTATCCTTACATTGGCCGGCTTCTGAAAAAGTAAGACCCTCTCAACAGTAATGATCTGCTGAAAGGGTACTTTACTTTAATCTATGACCTTGAAGTGCCTTAATGCGTCTTTAATAGCTTCTACTTTATATTCTGGTGCTGGTTTATATGGGCGTTTTAGTTCTTCAACTGCGTTTGGTGCGTCGTACATCGGCAGGCCTAAGTTTCTTTTGACCTCTGCAATGTTTGCAGTGTGAACTTTGAAGCCGTACTTTTCTTCGATATACTCCTGAATAAGCCTGTAGGTGATACGATCTGGCTGGATTTTTCGGTCGTCTGCGTACTCCATTTTTACACTGATAAAATCGTCTGCACTTTTGTGGGACAATAAAACACACGTCTCAACGTGGCTCGAGTTGATGGCATTGATGTCTTAAGCTGATTTTTAACCCTTTCGTTCGCGGGAACGTATCAACGGTATTTTGATTATTTTTTAAGAAACTGATATATGGGGGAACATATCGAAGCAATCAATAATGCACATTAACAACTAGTCTTTGTTATATTTAAACTATTCGAAAAGGTAATTGGATATTAAGGGAAGACTCTATAGACTTTTTCATATGATTAACGAGTTCAGCCACCTCAGATTCCATTCCTTCCCACTTGTCAACACACTCTCCTAAATAAGCCTCTCTCGCTTTGTTGAGTAAAGTAGCATGCTCATCGGGTAATTGAGGTATCGCCCATTCAGCTGCCAGATCTTTTGAGCGAATTTCACCAGTAGATGCTGTCAGCCACATTCTGGCTAAAGTTAAAATCACATTGCGTTCGTCACCGTTAATGCTAGCTATCAACCCGGGCAACGATTCTTTAATTGCTTTTCGAATATCTGTCATTGGCACAGGCTCAATTACTTCTGTTGCCTTTGGTCCCAAAAGGTTAATACTATTTTTTCTTAGTTGTGCTAAAAGTATTGCTAAATCCGGATCATAAGTCGACTCAGGAATTTCTCCCTTTTCAAACTGCTCTCTTAGCCACTCGCCATACATAAATTCATATTTTGGGGGGAAATGCCAAGGGACAATATCCTTTTGATTTATGACCGTAACTTCAAGAGGCCTCATATCTTTTATGTTTCCTATTTTCCCAGATATAAGCATTAACCTATTTGTAAGATTCCTTCGAGTTTTTTCAGATAAACTTTGATTTGTTATTACCAAAATATCTACATCGCTATTCATACGTAAACCACCCATTACTGCCGAACCATACAAATACACCCCAATTAACATATTATCAAGTAGTTCCGCTATAGTTTTTAATGCTTAAATTGCTTCTTTCGGAATTTTTTTGTTACTTAAATCTATACTCAACTTCGATCTCCTTTCGTCTGAAAACTGTTTTTTAACGCCTCTTAAAATTTATAAAAAAAGAGTAAACATCTTTCGTTGTATTGTAAATTAACGCCATCCAAAATTTTGATTCAAGATTTTCTTTCGGTTTATTATATGTTTGAGCCAATATAAGCTACAAAACTGCTGTCTATCCATTTTTGAGTAACCTCATTTATATCAATCCCAATAGTAGCCAACCCAATAATGCTGCAATCCAATTTCTCTAACAAAGCTATTAAAGCCTTCATTTGAGAACCTGTCTCTATCCAATCATCTACAATCAAAACTCTTTTGTTCCTCACAATAGAACTCTTAGATATTTCAAAGCTTTTATCTTGACCTGAATAGTCGGTAAAATGTGTCGAAATAATCTCTTCTTTTGCGTATGGCAGCTTATCACCTTTTCTTACTCCAATAAACCCCACTCCAAGTTCTTTGGCTATGGCAGTGCCTAGTATCCATCCAATTGCTTCTGGGGCAGCCACATAATCTACTTTATTTTGAAAATCCAATGATAGTACTTTTACAATTTTATCAAAAACGGTTTTATGTGTAAAAATAGTTAGTAAATCATATTTTCCAATTGAGTTACGAGGTAATATACCTCTAATTTCATTTATAACATCAGTACTTTCCATACATTTACACCCCTTGCTTATGGTTAATAATCTTTGCTAATCTTTAAAAATAGTCATTTTCAACATATTTTTTATACATGTCCTCGGTATATCTTGTTATGTTCTTACCATACTCTGGATAATCAAACCCCAGTAGTTCTGCTACCTCTTTGGACACTTCCCTGAACAATTGGTGGCATATAAATAATGACTTCCAAATATTTTCATAGGAATCCATGCGATATGTAGATAATAATCTATTCCATAGATCTTCATCAATGTATTTGTTAATATACTTATAATTTTTCCCAACACTTAATGAAAATTCTGTCTTTATCCCAACCTTCCACGACATCATCCTAAGTAGTTCAAACCGTAGAATCTGGTTCAGATGATCGATTGCAAACAGTATCTCTTTGCGGCACAATCCTTTAATAACATAAGGTGTTACATTCCAAAATTCATTGCAGCAATCATCATACTCCCTTGCGCTTGGCTTTCTTACATGATAATCTATATCAGTCGGAACTATGTCCCTTTTAATTCTACAATCTTTATCAATTAGAACCTTTATTAATTTATCGCCCTTTAGGTAATTATCTAACTCTTCCAAGGGCAATAAGGTAAGATCAATTTTATTGTAATCATCAAATAGCATAAGATAGGAAAATCCCTTTTCTTCAGGTGGGAATAATTCCATATCCTCCGGCTTTTGCATCATTATTATATTCCCAAATTGATTAAGCCAGTCATCATTAGATATAAACGGTTCTATATCACTTACAAAATATGTAATATCATAATCCTGAAATTCATCTTTAGGTATATTAATATTTGCGCGTGACCCCTCAAGGGTCACAATTCGAATACGTTCATCCTGTTCTGCTAAAGAAAGTACTAAATCCATCATTTCTTTTTCTGATCTCATTTACATACTCCTCGTTTATTTTTTCTATATTATTACATCTTCTTTTTTGCCGATACAATCAGCATCATTGGGCGTCGCATTTCATCCGCCATCCCCGGAATATCCATCATGTTCTCTGGCGGCTGTGGCTCCACAATCTGATTTATTATAAAACTATTTGAAAGCAGTGTATTTAGATATGTGGTCAGTGTTCTATGATATTTTGTAACCTTTTCTTCCAAAAACATAGCTGTCCGTTTGCCCTCATAATAATAATTGTCCACCGGGAAATGCAGTATTTCTCCTTTTTCGTTATAATACCAGTCTTGTGTTCCATGAGCAGTAAAAACAGGATGTTCAACTGTAAAAACTAAATTGCCACCAGCCTTCAGCATCCTATATATCTTTTTTATTAAATTCTCATAGTCTGCTACATAATGAAACGCAAGCGAACTTAGTATTACATCAAAGCTCTCCTCTGGGAAATCCACATCTTCTATGGCACAGCATTCATATTCAATCTGTGGAAAATGGGTTTTTCCTTTTGCTACTTCGAGCATTTTATGAGAAATATCAACACCTACTACAGAGGAAGCACCGTTTTCCATCGCATATATACAGTGCCATCCATAGCCGCATCCTAAATCAAGCACACGCTTACCCTTAAAATCAGGTAGCATCTTTTTCAAAGTCTCCCATTCTCCCGCACCAGCCAGTCCTTTCTGCGAGCGACTCATTTGACTGTATTTTTGAAAAAATATATTATCATCATATTTGTTTTCTTTCATCTGAATTCCCCTCGTTTAAAAAGTTATTTATCTCCGTTGCAATTTTTTTCACTTCTTTATAAAGCTTCTCGGTCATATCGTAGCATTCAAAAAGTGAAAGACCGAGTACTTCAAAAATATGATTAACCCTTTCGGCATATTTTTCAGGTTTATATTCAAAAGTTTCAAGCAGTTTTATAGCTTTCTTTTCGTTAATGCAATAAGCATTATTGCATGCAAATAGTACTTGATTTAAGCATGAAATAATACGAAAAACATGGCCTGCAATATAATATTTATCCTCTGCTCCCGCATTTGCTTTTACAAACATTAAAGAGAACTCTGCTTCAAATATAAAAAAGTTTATCAAGCTCTTCTTTAGAGCACCAGGGTAAATTTCTGCCTGATTTTTTAATTCGCATAAGCTTTCATTCTTAGCATATTGTATCTTGCTGATCGCCAATTCTCCACGATACATAGCACTTATATAACCATGGGGATGCCCAGTCTGATAATTGGCAGTAACAATTCCTTGCTCCGTATCTTTGATTATTTGTTCCACCCGTTTTATATCACGTAAAATCAAGTCAACATGATACCCGTTTATAACTAACCATCCGCCGCCATTAACCCAATCACCCCACGCTCCGGGAGGCACAACAAGGTTGTTTCTATTTTTATCATCCAATTCTGTAGCAATTTGATTAATCGTTATCAGGTCAAATGATTCTGAATTGTAATAGATTCCGATATCTATATCAGAATCCTCTGCATGGGTACCTCTTGCGCGTGAACCCCCTAATACAACACCTTCTATGCAAGGCAAAGACGATAATTTCTCTGTTACTATTTGAATGACATTATCTACCATACGAATACACTCCTTTTATCGATTAAAGACAAAATACCTCCTACTTGTCTCCTCTCTTTTTCTTCCCGTAGTTCTTTGGGAAGTAATCTTTCCCAAGTAGCCAAACATATTGGTCGATTTGCTTTAGGTTATATTTATATAAGCCATAGAAGGCACGGAAATCGATCAGTATACCTTTGAATTTAACATAATCCTTTAAATCTCCATCTTGGAAATCTGAGAAGTTATCACGATTTCTAAAATACTAGAGCACCTCATCGACGTAGCTATCATAAATCGGATAATCGAGTGGATTATGATGGCTACAATACTTTGATGCAAAGGAGTAAAAATTCTTCTTTGTATCAGCGATAGTTACATATTGGATATCTCCAACCAAGGTAACATCACCGACTTTAAGTCTCAAATCGATATCCAGAGCGCATATATGCTTAGCCACCGGGTAGATTGAGAAAATGTCAGTACTATAATAATCATTAAGCGTTGATGCTTTTAATAGAATGTCGATAATGTCTGTATTCTTCGGGCATAACTCGAAGAACAGTTTATTAAGTGCATCTTCCTGCAGGTGGTAGTTCTCGAGGCCATCCCACTTTGTAAGATAAATATCAACCTGCTCGATTGATGGATTAGAAACATCAACGTCCATTTTCTTCTTACGAGTATATGCAGGAATAGCAGTCTTTTCCCGCTTATGTGTGGAAGCATCAGCAGTTCCATCAGAAGCTAAGAATAGGCGGAACCTTCTTAGATGAGACAAGTAACTATTAGCAAGTGATTTAGCGTTACCGGTCGAGTTCTCAGAAAGAACACCCTTACTTATCTACCCTTGACATCAATACTACCGTCTCGACATGTGCCGTTTGTGGGAACTGGTCAACGGGTTGTAATGGAGCACTGACGTGATAGCCTTTTTCCATGAAGCTTTGCAAATCACGCACCAAAGTGGCTGGATTGCAACTGACATAGACAATTTTTTGTGGCTGCATCTGTGTTGCACTTGTTATCAAGCTTTCCGTTAAGCCTTTGCGTGGAGGATCAACCACAATTACATCGGGTTTAATGCCTTGTTTTTGCCAAGTTGCCATCCAATCTTCGGCATTACCAACTTCAAATTCAAGGTTAGCCAAACCATTTAGCTTAGCATTTTGTTTAGCATCTTCAATCGCTTGTTCCACAATTTCTACGCCATACACTTTTTTAGCATGTTTAGCGAGGTTTAGCGAAATTGTGCCAATCCCACAATATGCATCGATCACGGTTTCTTGGCCACTCAAGCCGGCTTGTTCAATCGCCAAGTTATACAATTTTTCAGTTTGTGTTGGATTAACTTGGTAAAATGATTGGGCCGAAATTTTAAACTTCAAGCCATTTAGCTCATCGATAATTTCATTTTTACCGGCAAGATTTTGCGTGATTTCGCCCAAAATTACATTAGTTTTAGCTGAATTAATATTTTGTAAAACACCGACCACATCTGGGCAAGTTGCTATAATTTCTTGAGCGATTTGTTGGGCATCTTTTAGCTTAGCACTTCTAGTCACCAAAACGACCAAGACTTCATTAGAATAATAGCCTCTTCGCACCATCAAATGTCGTAACGTCCCTTGATGCTTTTCTTCATCATATGCACTGATGCCATGTTTTTGTAAGATTTCACAGCAGACCTGTAAAACTTCATCAATCCGTTGATCTTGAATCAAGAAATCTTTCAAAGCGACAAATTTATGACTGCCTTTTCTAAAAAAGCCGGTTGCCAATTTACCATCAACCATCCGTACGGGAACTTGAGCCTTATTGCGATAATGCAGTGGCTCGCTCATTCCTAGCGTTGGAGCGACTTCTAAGTCTTCTAAGTGCGCTTTTTTTAACAAATCAACCACTAATTTACGTTTAAACTTCAACTGTTCAGCATAAGCCAAATGTTGCAGTGGGGCAATCCCTGTTTGCGTGTAGGCATTGCCGTTGCCTTCCACACGGGCAGGACTTTTAGTTATCCACTCTACCACTTTAGCAAAACCATAATTTTTATTGGTCTTTAAGACATGCAAGACAACTTCTTCACCAGGTAAAGCAGCTTGCACAAACAATGGGTAACCCTCTACTTTAGCTACACCCATTCCTTCATAAGTCAAATCCGCAATCGTTGCCGTAATCTTTTGATTTTTTTGGACTGGTAATTTTACTTTTGCCATTATTTTCTCCTCAACGTTCATTTTGCCAAACAAAAAAGCCAAGCATCTGCTTAGCTTTTTGCTTGCAGCTCCATGATAAAGTATAGCATATTGCTAAGAATTCATCATCAAAGCTTAGTTTTGTTCTTCAAAATTTGTTTCATTCAAGTTTTCGACTTCTTTAAAGAAATTTTCTTTAAAGTCATCTGGAGTAGCCGTAATTGCTTGATCTGGAATTGCATCGGTGTTAGCAAACATTTCGATATGTTGCTTGTAATTTTTAAAAGTCATCGGTGCATCCCCACCGTATTCGCCATCGATATTAATCATCATTTTTTCATCAACCGGCTTTGCGACTACCTTAGAGGTCTTAACATATAAGATGCGTGGATCATTAATATGTTTACCACCATTTAAGACCATCGCAATCAGCTGGACAATTTCTACCAGGTTACTAGTTTTAACCACAATTAAGGTAAATTTGCCATCATCAAGCGAAGCGTCTGGCACGATTTGCTCAAAGCCTCCAACCGAATTAGTCAAGGCTAAAAAAAACATCGAAGCCTTCCCATCGTAAACCCCATCATCATACTCGATATGCATATTGATTGGCTTAATACGTGGTAACAATTCAGCACCTTTAGCCAAATAAGCTAGATATCCAAACAACGATTTAAGTTGTGAAGGCACCGAATAAGTCAACTCGGTTAATAAGCCACCAGCAGCGATATTAACGAAATAAGTTTCGCCCGCCTTACCGATATCCATCTTAACCGTTTGTCCTTTAGCAATCACCTTAGCCGCTTCAATTGGATTTTCGCGGGGAATCTTTAAGGCCCGCGCATAATCATTAGTCGTCCCAGATGGGATGATCCCAACTTTAGGCCGATGCTTTAACGGTGCAATCCCGTTAACCACCTCATTAATCGTACCATCGCCACCGGCTGCAATAATCAGATTAAAACCGTCTTTAGCAGCTCGCATAGCCTCGTTTTTAGCGGAATCTGGTTCTGGAGTCGTTGCAAAAGCACTTGTTTCATACCCAGCATTTTCTAAAATATTCAAAATGTCAACCAAGTCGTTTTTCATGGCTTCTCTACCAGAAGTCGGGTTATAAATAATGCGACAACGCTTTTTCATCTTAAATTCCTCTACTTGTACTTTAAAATTTTAGCGATTCTTCAAGCTTTCCATCAATAACTTGTTAACAACTTGTGGGTTAGCTTTACCACGGGTTTGCTTCATGATGTTACCCACTAAGAAGCCAACCGCACGATCTTTACCATTCTTGAAGTCTTCGATTGATTGTTGGTTATTATCCAAAACTTCATCAATGATTGGTTGCAACTTAGCTGGATCAGATAATTGCACCATACCTTTTTCTTCAACCCAAGCTTTTGGATCGGTATCATTTTCGATGATTTGCTTAAAGACTTTCTTAGCAATCTTCGAAGAAATCGTCCCATCTTGAATCAATTTGATCATGTCAGCCAAATGTTGTGGTGTCAATGCAGTTTGATCTAATTCTAATTTGTTTGAGTTCAAATAGCCGTTAACTTCTACTTGTAACCAGTTAGCAGCTAATTTAGGATCAGCTCCACCTGCAACAGTTGCTTCATAAAAATCAGACATTTCTTTACTTTGTGTCAAGACACCTGCATCGTATTCAGTAATGCCCCATTCGTTGATATAACGTTGACGGCGCTTATCTGGCATTTCTGGAATCGAAGCTTTAACTTGTTCAATCCATTCATCAGAAATATGAATTGGTGGCAAGTCTGGTTCTGGGAAGTAGCGATAATCGCTAGCTCCTTCTTTGACACGCATCAAGATTGTTTCACCAGTGTTTTCATCAAAACGGCGGGTTTCTTGTTGAACTTGACCACCTGCCATAATCAATTGAATTTGACGCTTAGCTTCGTATTGTAGCCCTTTGCGCACATGTTCAAAGGAGTTCAAGTTCTTCATTTCAGTCTTTGTTCCAAATTTTGTTGCTCCAATTGGACGAACTGAAACGTTAACGTCGGCACGCATCGAACCTTCTTCCATCTTCACATCAGACACACCAGTAAATTGAATGATTTGACGTAAACGTGTCAAATAAGCATAGGCTTCATCAGGTGAAGCAATATCTGGTTTTGAGACAATTTCAATCAATGGTGTTCCTTGACGGTTCAAGTCAACATAAGAATAGCCGTCTGGATTGTGGGTATTTTTACCGGCATCTTCTTCAACGTGCATTTCTTCAATCCCGATTTTTTTCTTAGTGCCATCCTCAAGCTCAATCTCTAGCCAACCATCATGTCCAATTGGTGTTTGGGATTGCGTAATTTGATAAGCTTTAGGATTATCTGGATAAAAATAGTTTTTACGATCAAAGTGAATGTCTTTTTGAATTTCACAATTCAAGGCTAAGGCTGCTCGCATTCCAAATTCAAGTGCACCTTTATTGACTTGCGGTAACACTCCAGGATAGCCCCAGTCAATTACGTTAGTATTGGTGTTTTGTTCACAACCATATTGAACTGGTGAAGGCGAAAAAGCCTTGGAGTTCGTCTTCATTTCGATATGGACTTCAAGTCCGATTGTTGTTTCAAAGTTCATTAATTTTGACCTCCAATCACAGGAACTTGTTTATGAAAATCAGTTGCCTGTTCAAAGGCATAACCAGCTTTATACATGGTGCTTTCCATAAATTGTGGTGCAATCAATTGTAAACCGATTGGTAAACCATTCGCAAATCCACATGGCAATGACATTCCTGGTAAACCAGCCAAGTTGACTGGAATCGTCAAGATATCATTCATATACATTTGGATTGGATCATTGATTTCTTCACCGATTCCAAAGGCCACACCAGTCGTAGTTGGGCCTAAAATCAAGTCATAATCCTTGAAGACATTAGCAAAATCTTGACAAATTAACGTTCTAACTTGTGCAGCTTTCTTAAAGAAAGCATCATATGTGCCCGCAGATAATGAAAATGTCCCCAACATGATCCGCCGTTTAACTTCATCACCAAAGCCTTCAGAACGTGAACGTACGTACACTTCTTCTAAGCTCTTAACGTCATTAGCCCGATATCCATAACGAATACCATCGAAACGTTGTAAGTTAGAAGATGCTTCAGAAGAAGCGATAATATAATACACAGGCACACCATATTTGCTGTGTGGTAAAGAGACTTCTTCAACGATTGCTCCGAGCTTTTCAAACGTTGCAATTGCATCTTTAACAGCTTGTTTTACTTCTTTAGCAATTCCTTCACCTAAGTATTCTTTCGGAACTGCAATCTTCATTCCTTTAACTTCGCCGTCTAATCCAGCTGCAAAGTCTGGCACAGCTTGACTTGAACTGGTGAAATCACGACTATCATGGCCTGCAATTGCATTTAATAACAATGCGTTATCCTTAACATTTCTGGTCAATGGTCCAATTTGATCTAAACTTGAACCAAAAGCAATTAAACCATAACGTGATACACGGCCATAAGTTGGCTTAACCCCAACAATCCCGTTATAAGCAGCTGGTTGTCTAATAGAACCACCGGTATCCGAACCAAGACTTGCAATCACTTGACCAGATGCCACAGCTGCTGCAGATCCACCAGAAGATCCACCTGGAACCTTAGTTTGATCCCAAGCATTCTTAGTAATCTTAAAAGCAGAATTTTCAGTTGAACCACCCATTGCAAACTCATCCATGTTAAGCTTACCAACGTTGATTGCATCTTTAGCTTCTAATTTATCCATGACCGTTGCATTATAAATTGGCTTAAAGTTAGCTAACATCTTGCTAGCTGCCGTAGTCGTCAACCCTTCTGTCACAATGTTATCTTTAATTCCTAAAGGAATCCCTGCTAAAACATTTTGTGGATCGATCCCTGTTTGATCTAATTTTCTAGCCTTTTGTAAAGCTTGTTCTTCGTTTAAGGCCAAGAATGCTTCGATTTTTTGGTCACGTTCTTTAATCGTGGCAAAAGTATCTTTAACCAATTCTTCTACCCCGATTTGTTTGTTAACTAAAGCTTCGTGTAAGCTCACTAAATCCGTCTTAAAGTAATCCATGCTTAGCCTTCCTCGCTTTCATCGATAATTGCTGGCACCTTGATGAAACCATCTTGGCTTTCTGGTACATTTTCCATCAACAAGTCACGGTCCGTCCCTTTGACTGCTTGATCTTCACGCATCACGTTAAATGCGTCTGTCACATGGGTTGTTACCGGCACATCGGTCGTATCAACTTCGGCTAATTGTTGTACCATGTTGATGATGTCGTCCATTTGTGCGGCGAACATATCTAATTTTTCTTCGCTGAATTCTAACTTCGCCAAACTAGCTACGTGTCTGACTTCTTCTCTAGTAATCGCCATCGTCATCCCTCTTTTTAACTTATTTATCTAACATTTTAGCATAGATTAGACTAACTTTTGAACGTTTCTTGTTTAATAGCTACTAAAAACATGTGTGTAATAATCGCTATCGTCTGGTGAACGTGCTAAAAATGATTGCACTGTACCGTCAGATCCTTTAACCAAGATATCGACTTCTACTCCGCTTGGTAGATAAGTCTTAGCAGCTTGGGCTACATATTGCGTAAAACTCGTAATTTCGGTTTCACTGTAAAACTGTGTCGTAATATTGACGTTTAATCCTTGTAATTTCTTGTCTTTATATTGGGCTTGCGCCGTTACTCCCGCTAAATTCGGGAAGAAATTTTCAATTTTAGATTTAAAACCGTCAAATGAAGTCGCATCGTTATCGTTTGGTACGGTTTTACCATCGGTTACTGGAAAGACACAACTGGTGATATCGGTGTTTGTCCAGTCTTCGATTTGCGTACTTCCATTTTTACTGACGGTATATGCATAAAATGAACCGCCGACAAGACTATCATTTGGGGCTTGTTCAAACATTGCAATCACAATAGGAATATTGCCAACCTTATTCATTTTTCTGAGTCGTTCCAAGACTTTTTGGGCGGCAATCTTTCCTTGTTTAATCATTTCGTCTTTAGAAATATCGGTCGTAAATGTCGCACCGTATTGTTCTTTTTGATAATAGTCTTTTCTATTAACGCCAATCCCAATCGTCATGCCGGCTAAGACTAATTTGCCGTTTTCTTCTTTCATATAGTCTTGTTCTTCGATTTGTTGAACATACATCGGATTACGCTTATCAGCATCTAGTTGGCCATTATCTTCAGGGTTTAATCCGGTTGGATTGTCCTTTGACTTACGCCCTAGCCAATCTAAAACGGTTGCCTTAGATAAAACTTGACCTTCTTGAAAAATATATTTTTTAGGTGAAAACTGTGTCTTAGAAATGTCAAGCATTCCCGATTCGAAGCTCTTTAAGTTCAATAAATTATCTGTATTTTGACTCAAACCTACGCCTCGAGATTTACTTGTCTTATACTTACCATCTTCTACAACACCTTGATATTGAGAATCATCATTTTGTCCAGTAACCTGGAAATTTTTACTAGACTTGCTGGTATTACTTGATGAAGTTGTATCGTCTGTACTCGTTAATTTGCCACATCCACTCAAACATAACATGCCTAAGCTCAAAACAAATAAGATACGCACTTTTTTATTCACTTTGACTTTCCTCCATTTGTTTGATAAATGTTGCCTCATCGATAATTTTTATTCCAAGATCTGTTGCCTTAGTCAACTTGCTACCAGCATCATGTCCAGCAATCAATAAGTCGGTTTTTTTAGACACACTGCCAGTTACTTTAGCACCGTGTTCTTCTAACCATTTCTTAGCATCAGCCCGTTTAATTTGATCTAGTGTTCCAGTTAAAACAACCGTCAATCCACTAAACGCACTCGTCACATTTTGTTGTTGCTCTTGACTCAAACCTAAATATTTCAAATTAACATTTGCCGCTTTTAACTCGGCAATTAACTCTTTAACTTGCTGGTTGGCAAAATAAGCGACCACACTGTCGGCAATTACTTGACCCAATGAGTCTATTTGCGCAATTTCTTCACTCGTTGCTTGGGACAAGCTTTCGACATCACCAAAATGTTGTGCTAACAATTTAGCTGCTTTAGCTCCAACATGGCGAATACCTAGCCCAAATAACAAGCGTTCAATAGAATTATGCCGACTAGCATCAATTGCTGTCAATAGGTTGGTAGCCGATTTTTCCTTAAATTTATCAAGTTTCAATAAATCTTCATAAGTTAAGCGATATAAATCCGCCACATCAACGATTAGATGTTTATTAAATAACTGCTCAACAATTTTTTGACCTAATCCGGCAATATTCATTGCATTTCTAGACGCAAAATGCGCTAGACTTTCCTTTAAAAGAGCTGGACACTTAGGATTGATGCACCGTAAAGCGACCTCTTCATCCAAATGCACCAATTTAGCCTGACACTGTGGACATGTCGTTGGAATTTGATATTCTTGACTATCTTTGGGTCTTTTTTCCAGTACAACCATCGATATTTCAGGAATAATATCACCTGCTTTATGCAATTTAACTGTATCTAATAAGCGAATGTCTTTTTGCTTCAAATAATCAGGATTGTGTAACGAAGCACGACTAACCGTTGTTCCAGCTAACAAAACAGGATCCATCACAGCAGTCGGTGTTACAACCCCAGTTCTACCGACTGTCCATTCGATTTGACGCACAATTGTTTCTTGTTCATCTGGTGGAAACTTATATGCAATTGCCCAACGCGGAACTTTAACTGTATTGCCCAATTCTTGTTGAACACTAAATGGATCAGCTTTCAAAACAATTCCATCGATTTCATATGGCAAGCTACTCCGCTTTTCATGATACAAATCGATATATTCCATAATTTGTTCTAGACTTGTAGCTTGTTGAGCTTGTTTGTTGACTCTAAAGCCCCATTCCTTTAATTTAGCCAAGGCTTGTGTTTGACTCATCAAACCATATTTTTGTGGTTCCATTACATAATAAATAAAACAACTCAACTGACGTTTAGCAGTTTCTTTGGTATCTAATTGACGCAAAGAACCAGCTGCCGCGTTACGCGGATTAGCAAAAACAGCTTCACCCTTTTGTTCGCGCTGCTCGTTTAATTTAGCAAATGCTTCTTTAGGCATATAGCATTCACCACGCACTTCAACTGTGACCGGTTCGCTCAACTGTAAAGGAATTGCCTTGATTGTTCTTAGATTTTCCGTAATATCTTCGCCAATCGAACCATCACCACGTGTTGCACCTTGCACAAATACACCATTTTCATAGCGCAATGAAATTGCTAAGCCATCAATTTTTAACTCGCAACTATAAGCACAAGTTTGCTTGGTATTTTCCCATAGTTTTTGAACAAAATCGCCTAATTCTTCTTTAGAAAAAACATCGCCTAACGAAAGCATTGGAATTTGATGTTGTACCTTGGAAAAACCGGTTAAAATCTGACCTCCAACACGTTGAGTGATCGAAGTTGGACTAATTAAATCGGGAAATTGCTTTTCTAATGCCAACAATTCTTGATAAGCTTGATCATATTGATAATCTTGAACGCTAGGCGCATCCAATACATAATACTGATGACTCCATTCATCTAATTGTGCACGTAATTGCGCTATTTTATTTTCTGCTTGGCTACGCTCCATGTTTTTCTTCCTTTCTATGCTTTAGTAATTGGTGCAAACGCTGCTAATAAACGCTTGATTCCTTGACCCTCAAATGCAATATCTAATTCCATATTCTCGCCACTGCCACTTACCTTAACAACCGTACCAATTCCCCATGCCTTATGATTAACCTTATCGCCAACGTTCCATTCTTTTTTATCTGCACCAGTACCTTGATTTTTTTCAATCGTTCCAGCTGGTTTGCGATAAATTGTTTTTTTAACAGTTTGTGTTTGTTTCGTTTTGTTGCTAAATGGGATTTGTGCAGCAGTATTGTTTTCAAATTCCAACAATTCTGGGGTAATTTCACCAATAAAGCGTGAAACTGCATTACTTTGGCTCTTTCCATATAACATTCGTGAAAAAGCATTGGTCAAAAAGAGTTCTTCTTCTGCTCTAGTAATACCGACGTATGCTAATCTACGTTCTTCTTCAAGTTCATTTTCATCAAAAGCTGCTCTACTTAACGGGAATAATCCTTCTTCCATCCCCATCAAAAAGACAACTGGAAACTCTAATCCTTTAGCAGCATGTAACGTCATCAAGGTCACTTCATCTGGTTCTTCTTCTACGCTATCTTGATCTGATACTAAAGCCAAATCAGCCAAGAAATCTACAAACGGATTACTTTGCTCATCTTCTGGTTGCCATTCTTGATCAAACTGTTGCGTTACGCTAAGAAATTCTTGTAAGTTTTCTAAACGACTTTGATCTTCTAATGTCTTACTTTCTTCTAATGCAGCTTTATAACCAGTTATATCCAAGATTTTTTTAGTCATCTCAGTAATCGTTGCTGTTTTTTCAAAACTATTTAGCTTGCGAATCAAGCGCGCAAATTCCTCTAATTGTGTCGCAGCTTTTTTAGTGATATCTGTCATTACCACATTTTCTGCAGCTTCAATCAACGATAATCCATGCATATTAGCAAAGTCTT
This sequence comes from uncultured Lactobacillus sp., assembly GCA_905204935.1. Classification (GTDB taxonomy): domain Bacteria; phylum Bacillota; class Bacilli; order Lactobacillales; family Lactobacillaceae; genus Ligilactobacillus. The sequence continues at coordinate 15,455 of CAJLBJ010000019.1, read as the reverse complement.
GCAATTTATTTAGACTCATCTTGCCAATACCGCGTTTAGGTTCGTTAACTACTCGACTAAAACTCATCGAATCTTTCGGATTAGCTGCTAATTTCAAGTAAGCTAATACATCCATGATTTCTTTACGTTCGTAAAACTTATGAGCGCCCACTAACTTGTAAGGAATATTAGCTTTAACGAATGTTTCTTCAATCATACGTGATTGCGCATTAGTTCGATATAAAATTGCAAAATCACCAAAATTACGTTGTTTTTCTTGTATTTGTTGTTGGATTTGTTTAACTACATAATAAGCTTCATCGTTAGCGTTTTGAGCACGATAATAAACAATTTTTTCGCCTGTTTGATTTTGTGTCCACAATGTTTTGTCTTTACGATTAATATTGTTTTCGATTACGTCATTAGCCGCTTGTAAAATCGTCTTGGTTGAACGATAATTTTGTTCAAGCTTAACTACTGTTGCATCAGCATAATCTTTTTCAAAATTCATGATATTTTCCATGTTAGCCCCACGCCAACCGTAAATACTTTGATCGGCATCTCCAACAACACACAGATTTCTGTTTTCTTTGGCTAACATATTAACCAATACATATTGTGCTTCATTAGTATCTTGGTATTCGTCAACGTGAATGTACTTGAATTTGCGTTGATAAAATGCCAATGTTTCAGGTGATTGCTTAAACAATTCAATTGTTTGCATAATCAAATCATCAAAGTCCATCACTTGATTAGCTTGCAGACGTTCTTGATACATCACATAAGCTTTAGCAACTAGTTCTTCAAACTGAGCTTTAGCAATTTGTGCATATTGTTTAGGATCTAATAAATCATTTTTTGCATTAGATATAGCACTTAAAATCGCTCGTGGATCAAATTTTTTAATATCAACATTTAATTCCGTCAAAATGTTTTTCATTAAAGTTCGCTGTTCACTTGTACTAGCAATTCCAAAAGCTCGTTCGTAACCGATTTTTTCACAATCACGACGTAAAATCCGTACACATAACGCATGAAATGTAGACACCCAAATATCTTGTGAACCTTCACCAATCAAGTTATCAATTCGTTCACGCATTTCTTTAGCAGCCTTATTCGTAAAAGTAATCGCTAAAATATTCCACGGATTAACTCCTTGTTCTTCTATTAAATAAGCAACTCGATGCGTCAACACCCGTGTCTTACCACTACCTGCTCCTGCCATGATTAATAAGGGACCTTGAGTGCAAGTTACCGCTTGTGCTTGTTTTTCGTTCATGTTAGCTAATAAATTTGTTACTGTCACGTCTTTTATCCTCTCTAAGTTAGTCATCTTTTAATTATAACAAAAATCAGCCTGTCTAGACTAAGTTTAAAAAACCTTAATTTTCCTAGCAGGCTGTTTTTGTTTATTATTCCCAAATCCCAGTTGCTTCAATCTGTTGATTGGCAGTTAAAACATTATCGGCTAAAACTAATAAATATCCTTGCTTTGTTTGCTTTTGTAAAGCTTCTGGATACCGATAATAATTATAAAACCAGTTATCCTTTAACACTAACTGCGTCCGTAAAGCTCCTTGAGCTTGTTCATTGATCATCACTTGTACTGTTGGTTGTAAAAGCTTAGGTGTAACAAGCGGAATATTAGCCAAAGCTCTAATGTGTTGTTCAAACATCGATATATTTGTCGCTTTATCAAACAAATACCCTGCTGGATGAAGGGCTGGAACGACATCTTTAACATAAATCATTTGGCTAGCTGTTAAATAAAAACCAAGTTTCAATACACCTACATAATTTAGCTCACTTACAATTTCTTTGACCTGACGCCATAATTCTTGCTGAACTGTTTTTTCTAAATTAATTGGTGTTAAAACCTTATGCAAGTCTTGCTTTTGATAAACACATTCTACTGGTGAAAAAACTTGTGCTCGTTTGTTACGATCTAAAGCTACAATCACAGATATTTCTTTAGCCCGTGATAAGTATGATTCTAAAATATATGTTCCCAGTTCTAATACACCAGCGCAATTGGCAATATCAGTTTGTTTTTGGATCAAGACTTCACGTTGTTTACCATAATTTTTTTGAATCGGTTTTAAGACACATGGATAACCTATCGAAGTTACAGCTTGATAAATATCATCTAAACCAACAACAGTTGCGTATGGAGCAACATTCAAATTAAGTTGTTCAAAAAATGCGCGTTCAACCAATCTGTCTTGCATCAATTCTAACGTTTCACACCCTTGAACAAGATTGGTATATTGCTGAATAAAGCGTAAACTTTCTACACTAACCTGTGTTGATTCGTAAGTCACAACATCACAGCGTTGCGCAAAATCTTGCAACTTAAGTTTATCAAAACCATTACCGACAAACTTCATATCTGCTTCATTTAAAGTTGGATTATTTTCATCTGTTCCATAGGCTAAAACTCTAAAACCCATGCGTTTAGCTGTCCGTGCAAGCATAATGCCATTGGGACTATCACCGATAATTCCAATTGTACTATTAAAGTATAAGACATCACCTACCAAAACTATCACCCATCACTACAAAATAAAATCCTAAAAACCAAAATGATTTTAGGATTAATTCGTAGCTTTCCTTTCCTTTTAATTTCTCATAATTAAAACTATATAAATATCTCAAGTTCATTATAGCATGTTTAACACACTTCTGCGTGTAAAAAAAGCATCTTGAGCCTGTGCCAAGATGCTTAAAAATTATTTTGTTTCAACAACCATCGTGCGTTCGTCTTCTTGTTTATCTTGTTCTTTATCTAAGCCTTCTTTTCCTTTAAAGCAAACATTTAACAAGACAGAAGCAATGCTTGCCACTACAATGCCGTTTCCTAAGAACAATTGAGCTGTTGTTGGCAAAGCTTGAAAAATAGTTGGATAAACAGAAACACCTAAACCTAAACCTAAAGAAACAGCCACGATTAAAATATTTCTTTCATCTTTAAAATCAACACGAATCAACATCCGAATACCTTGAACACTAATCATCGAAAACATCACTAACATCGCTCCACCCAAAACTGGTGTAGGAATAATCGTTGCCAAAGCACCAACCTTTGGTAATAAACCTAATATCATCAATAAGCAAGCAGACCAATAAATTGGACGTTTAGTCTTAATACCAGAAAGTTCAAGCAAACCAACATTTTGTGAGAAAGTTGTATATGGGAAAGTATTAAAAATCCCACCTAAAATCACGGCCAATCCTTCTGCTCTATAACCTAATTTTAAATCTTGAGCCGTAATTTTCTTTTCTAAAATATTACCTAAAGCAAAATAAACACCCGTAGATTCAACCATTGAAACTAAAGAAATAATGATCATGGTTACACATGAAGACCATTCAAAATGCGGCATCCCAAAATAAAATGGTTGTGGAAAATGAAACCAACTAGCTTCACTAACAGCACTCAAAGATACCATCCCAAAACAAGCAGCAGCTACGCTACCAACAATTAATCCAATTAAAACAGCAATCGAACTGATAAAACCTCTACCCCATATCTGGATGATTAAAATGATAATCACAGTTAAAAAGCCCATTGCAATATTTTTTAAATCACCAAAGTTACTTGCAGTCGCATCTCCACCACCGATATTTTGAATAGCAATCGGAATCAAAGTCAATCCAATAACGGTAATCAACGTTCCGGTTACAACCGGTGGAAAGAGCTTTTTAATCTTAGAAAATTGGCCACCAATCAAGAAAACAAAAATACCAGCAACAATAATGGCTCCATACATAGTTCCAATCGTAAATTGCTTACCAATCATTTTCAAAGGTTCTACTGCTTGAATTGCACATCCTAAAACTACCGGTAAACCAATCCCAAAGTAACGATTTCTAAATAATTGCAAAACAGTTGCCAATCCACACATAAAAATATCAATCGATACCAAATATGTCATTTGTTCACTATTAAAACGTAAAGCTGTCCCAATCAATAATGGTACAGCCACCGCACCAGAATACATCGCCAATAAATGTTGTAAACCTAAAATTGCTGCTTTTTTATGACTAACTTCTTTATTTTGCATTGTCCTATTCTTCTCCTACAAAACGTACTTGATCGCCTTCAAATGAAGAAATTCGTGCTAAAGATTCTAAACGCACACCTTGATCTTTAATCCATTGTGCGCCATCTTGGAATGATTTTTCAACGACAATCCCCACTCCAGCTACTTGAACTTGGGCTTGTTGGCAAATGTCTAATAAACCTTTAACTGCTTGTCCGTTTGCTAAGAAATCATCGATGATTAAAACTTTATCATCTTTTTTCAAGAATTTTTGGTCAACCGAAACACAATTCGTCACTTTCTTAGTATAGGAATATACTTCTGCAGTATATAAATCATTATTCATTGTTGAGCTTTTAGTTTTGCGCGCAAACAAAACCGGTACATGTAAGGTCAAACCCGTCATAATCGCTGGTGCAATTCCAGAAGCCTCAACTGTCAAAATTCTAGTTACACCACTATCTTTGAACAAGCGTGCAAATTCTTCTCCTATCGCAAACATCAAATCAGCATCAATTTGATGATTTAAAAATGAGTTAACCTTCAAGACATTGCCTGGCAAAACCACGCCATCTTCACGAATACGCTCTTCTAATAATTTCACGATAAATTCTCTCCTTAAAATAAAAAATGACTTTTTTACCCCACAGGTAAAAAAGCCATCTAGAAAATATTGTGCTTTTATTACCTATAGTCCATACTTTACGGGCATGGGTAGAAACGATCAACCATATTATGATCATATATAAGTCTTACTGGAATAATATAGCACATCGTACTATTCGTTTCAAGTTAATCATTCGTATTTTGGTAATAAAAACGTTTTTTTGTTAATTAATCATACTGATTTAGATTGTATTCTTGAATTAATTCAGTTATTTTACGCGCATAATTCGGGTCTGTCGCATAACCCGCATCTTGTAATGCCTGTGCAGCTTCATAATAATTATTTGCCGTTAAAACTGCTTGATAGTGATCCTTATCCCAATTAGTCCCTTGCAAAAACAATTGCGTATGTGCTTGGACAGATTCTTGCCAACTAGCATAAATTGCAAATCGTGCCTTAACCGTGATCCATTGACCATTGACATATTCTTGTGTTGTCATCAAAGCACCACTCGTTGATGAACCACTTTTAACACCAAACAAGTTGTGATACTTTTGTGCTAATTCACTTTGTCCCCAATCAGACTCTAAAGCAGCTTGTGCAAGCGTAATACTTGCCAAAACTCCTACGCGCTTTTGTTCTGCTTGTGCAATCGTAACTAATTGTTTAATAAATGCTTGCCGTTGTTGTTTAACAGTCACAGTTACTTGCGGTTGCGCATCAAGATGAGTGCTCCATTTGACAAATTGCACACAAAAAAGGCTCAGTAAAATGACAAGCAACAAATAATCCGTCATATTAAGTCGTCGCTTAAATAACTTAAATGACTTACTAACACGGCGTTTTTTACGCTTCTTGTTAGATTTAAACTTTCTTTGTGCCAAATTACTCACCTTTTCTTAAAACTATTTAACTTTTTTTAACAACGGCAACGCAATAAGTGGACAAGCAATCCCTGCTAATAAAGCCTCCGGAATTCCATTTGTCGCTACAACACCTAATAAGTATGGCAACAACGCATGGACATCTAAGGCATACATTTCTTGGGAACGATTATGATAAAACAAATAAATCTGACCTAAGACCAATAACGTATTAACCATAGAGCCCAAAACAGCCGCTGTTCCAATCGCTAATGTCTTATTTTTGAAATGCTTTGTTAACTCTTTAAAAACTAAACCAGCAACTACACCTATCAAGATTCGCGGCAAAATCGAAACCAATGGATTAACAAAAACAATTGTCGCCAATGGACTAGTCGGCCAAACAAATGCCCTAACAAAAGTAATTGTTCCCCATATTCCTCCAACGATTGCACCATCTTTTGGGCCTAAGACGATTGCTGCAATAATCACAGTCACATGAATAATTGTAATATTTAAAGGTCCAAATGGAATATAACCTAGTAACGGTACAAAATTTTGTACGATAATAACCGCACCAAACAATGCTAATGTCACCAAGCGATAAATTCTTTGATGAGCCATTCAATTCCCCCCTAATTAAAAACTTTAATTCATTATATCATCAAATTATGATTTTACCACTTAGTTTTGCAAATAACGTGCTACTTGTATGGCTGCTTGTCTTCCAAAAACAACCGTTTCAGCAATTGAGTTGCCTCCAATTCGATTATTCCCATGTAAGCCTCCCACAACTTCCCCAGCCGCATACAAGCCTGCTATTGGTGTGCCATTTTCATCTAACACCCGTGTATATTGATCAGCATGAATTCCTCCCATTGTATAATGGATAGCTGGCGCAATATGGATTGCATAATATGGCGCTTGTTTAATCACCCTTAATCCCGTTGTTCTTCCGAATTGCGAATCATTGTTACTATCAACTGCTTGATTCCATGTTGTCAACGTATTTTCAAGCTTAGTAGCATCAACATTAATTTGTTTAGCTAATTGTGAAATACTTTGAGCCTGTATAACTAAGCCAATATGAGCATAAAACGCCAAAGCTTGTACTCGTTTGAAAACTTCTTCACCAAAAATTAAATATGCACTTTTTTGCTCTAATGCACTAATCGCGTTAGAAACAATTTTACGCGTGGCTAATTCATTAACAAAACGTTTTGCATCTTGATTGATTAAAATAGCACCTTCACCTCTGACAGCTTCACCAATCAAATAAACATGCGGATTATCTTGTTGCACCGTTGGATGTATTTGAATTAAGTCCATGTCGCGTAATTGCGCACCCAAGGCAGTTGCTAAAGCTAAGCCATCGCCGGTTGCTCCTTCATGATTAGTTGTTTTATAATGTGCCAAATCAGGTCGGTACTTATTCATAAGCTCTTGACTTGCACCAAAACCTCCACTTGCTAAGATTACAGCTTTAACCTCAACTTGATGTATTTTTTGATCAGCATCTTCAAGCTTGATACCACAAATTTTTTGTTTAGCATCATCCATCATTAATTCAATAACTTTGGTTTGATTAAAGATTGCTACTTGTTTTTGTTGCAATTGTTTTAATAAATTAGTAATCATAAAAGCACCAATTGGAGCAGTACTTGCTGGACGATGTGTTCGCGGCTTGCTCATTGCACCTGTAATAGTCAAATCATCTAACCTGATTCCTTGCTCTTGTAGCCATGCAATTGCTTGACTTGTATGACTTGCAAAGTATTCCAACAATTTAGGATCGTTTAACTTTCCTCCACCTACATAGGTTTCTTGATAAAAATCTTTAAAATCATCTATCACACCATGTTTTAATTGAACGCTTGTTTCAGATGCATTCATTCCAGAAGATGCTCGGTTGGTATTTCCGCCTAAACGTTCCATTTTTTCAAATACAACTGGCTTTAATCCTAGCTCAACGGCTTGTAATGCAGCTGTTAATCCTGCACCACCAGCTCCGATGATTGCAACATCATAACTTGCTTGTAATTGTTCGATTTTATATGGTTCAAAATAAAATTTGTCCGCCACCTTAATAACCTCATTTTCATCATTATTAGTTTTATTTTAACATATCTTAAAGCTAACAAAAAAACACGGTTTACCCGTGCTTTTTTATACCTTACTTTGTTCGCAAATAATTTCTGCTGTTTGCTTTAAAACACGCTTAAAAATAGCTAAATCTTTAGCAGATACTGCATCTTCAAGCTGTTCTTGCAATCCATCCCAAAAATCAACATCTGATTCAATCAAACGTCTATACTTATCCGTCACATAAAGATGCGTTACACGTCGATCAATATCATCTATTCTCTTTTCAATTAACCCCAAATTAATCAATTTCTTAATATGGTAGTTAGTGTTAGGTGTAGATTGACCTAATAACTTGGAAATTGTTCCAATTGTAGGTTCTTTTAACTGATAAACAGCTTCAAGATAATAAATATCGATTGCACCTAATTTTTCGAAATCTTCTATCGAATTCCTATGTCCGTGCAAACGCAATACCTGTGTTAAATCTGTCATTAGTCTTTGTAAGGAACTCATAATAACCCACCTCAATCCGTTATCCGGCTAACAAATAATCTATCCGAAATAACCTCTCTATTTTTAAATGTTATATACATTTTACACCGTTTAATCGTCAAGGTAAATTTTTCTTTGCATTTTTAAGCTGATTTTTTGAATATTTTAAAAAATAAACTTTAATTCCTTCAAATTTCTAATATAGCTATTTGAAAAACTAATACATAAAAATTCTTAAATCGCTTTTTAGATATTATGAATAAATTCGATAAGTTCTTCTGGTTCCATTTGATAATTCGATGAACCCCATTCAAAAAATAATGTTAGTAACGCACCAGCAGTCATATGAATTGCTAACTTGGGATGCTTGGAACGTCGAAATGTTTGGTCAATCCACTTAGCATCTTTTAACATTCCTTGGCGCTCACATTCTAGCAACTGTTCACTCCACATCTTCAATAAAATCCAATAAGATGAATTGTTTTCATTATTGATTGAGATATTACGAAAAACATCTTTATTTTGTGCAATTAATCTAACAGTTGAACCTAATACATCTTTTTCATCAATTTTTTCAAACCAAAAACTGTCTAAGGCGTGATGTAACAAGTCATATTTATCTTGAAAATGGCGATAAAATGTACTGCGATGAATCTGAGCTTTACGACAAATCTGATCGACTGTAATTTTTTCAATTGCGTTATGTTTCAGCAGATCCAATAATCCATATGCCAAATCTAATTTGCGCTTTTCTTGTTGATCCATACTTTTCTTCCCTTCGGCTAGTTTCTTCATTATTAAATGATATCATGAACAATCAAATTGCGGAAAATTTTTTCAAAAAAAATCCCATCGTCTTTTTTAATAAAACGATGGAATTCTAAATTAACGAACAACTAAAACCGAAATTGGTGCATATTTGGCCATATAGGCAGCTTGTGAACCAAAAAATTTCTTAATACCTTGCTTAGACAAAGCACCAATAATCAACAAATCTGGTTTTACCTTTGGAATCACATTTTTTACAATTTCTTCGCCAGCATTTCCTTCAGCCACAACAACTTCTACATCTTTAATGCCTGCATCTAAGGCGACTTTACGATATTTTTCTAAATGTTCTTCCAAATCTTTGCGCTTACCATGAACATAACTTGCACTTAAAGCTTGATATACATTCATTTCATGTGACTCAAGTACAGAAACAATACTCAATGTAGCTTTTAAGTCTAAAGCACGTCTCATCGCTACTCGAAAAGCTAATTGTGCATCTTCTGAATCATCGACTCCGACCAAAATCTTTTTAATATTTTTAATTTTTTCAGTTTCCATAAATATCCCCTTACTTTTTGCATTTTATATTATACCTTAATTTTTAATCAGTGGACATCTTTTCTTGGCAATGGCAAGCAACTACACAGTTACATTCTAATGTAGTCGGAGCATTTGCCTCTTTTTGCTTTAAAACCTCTTTTAACAATGCTATATCTTGCTTACTTAAAGGTATATCAGCTAACACTTGTGCTAAATTTTGACCACGACAGCGTTGGCAAATCTTTTCTAAGCTCATATTTAGCAATTCACTTGCTGCTTTTTGTTCAGTAACTAAAGGATAATAAAGATAAGCGCGTCCATTTTTTTTAGCAGCAATAACTTTTTTAGTAACTAAACGCCCTAATAACGTCTTAGTCGTAGCCATTTTCCAGCCAAATTTTTGTTCTAATTGATGATGTAACTGACTACTAGTTGCTTGCTGCAAACTCCACAACAAACGCATTACTTCCCATTCAGATGCACTAATCTCATTTCTTTTGGTCACTATCTCACCACCCTCAAAGTGTTATCGATTTAAGTATAGCACGAAACGCCTTTCATTGATTGATCTTTGTTAAATTTTCAAAAAAAGTTGTTTCTCCAAGCCTTCATTGTGGATATTTAATGGCGACAAGACTATAATAGTCATTGTAAGCGATATTACTTTGGAGGTGCTTTTATGATGAAAAATAAAGCAATTATGATTGGTGCTGGTCTTGCCAATATGGCTGGTGCTGTCTATCTAATTCAAGAGGGACACTGGAGAGGAGAAAATATTACTTTTTATGCTCTTGATGATCATGGCGCTAATGATGGATCTTTAGCAAGTGTTGTTGCCGATGAATATTGGAACAAAAATCATCCGATGGCTAATACTAAAGGTTTCATTGCACGCGGTGGACGGATGCTAAATTATCGCACATATGTTGACTTAATGGATTTGTTAGAAAGAATTCCTTCAGTTACAGAACCTAATATGACAGCAGCTCAAGATACACGTGATTTCGATGCTAAACATCGCACCTATGATGTCGCTCGATTACTAAAAGGTGGTGTCGGTATTGTAGATGGCCATAAATTAGGCTTAAACAATGCTGATCGCATGCTTTTAAGTAAATTAGTTTTAATGCCTGATAGCGAAGAAACTAAATTAGATAATATTACAATTGAAGAATACTTCAAGGATTCACCACATATCTTTACTACTAACTTCTGGTATATGTGGGAAACAACTTTTGCTTTTAGAACTCGTTCTTCTGCGCAAGAATTACGACGTTATATGCACCAAATGATTTATGAATTCACTCAAATTGAACATTTGGTTGGTGTTAATAGAACACGTTATAATCAATATGAAAGTATTATGTTACCATTGATTAATTACCTTAAAGAACAAGGCTGTAACTTTATCATGCCTCGCCGTGTCACTGAATTCATCTTTAAAGATACGCCAATGCGTGATGAAATTACAGTAACTGGCTTAAAAATGATCAATACAGATACTAACCAAGAAGAAATTGTCGAAGTCGATGAACAAACAGCGGTCTTCTTTACTAATGGTTCGATTACTGATTCGGCAACTTTAGGTGATTTCAACACTCCTGCTGCTGAAAACATGGATTACGGTGCTGCTGCTAGTTTATGGAAACAAGCTTGTGAACATTTCTATAATTTAGGAACACCTGATAAATTCTTTGCTGATCGTGATGCTTCAGAGTGGGTTAGCTTTACTTTGACACTTAAGAATCATCTTTTATTAAATGAAATAACACGTATTACTAAACAATTACCAGGAAATGCCTTAAACTCATTTATCTCAACTAAACCAGTTACTGAAGATGGTAAACCTGATGTTAATATGTCAATTGTGGTTCATCATCAACCACACTTTACTGAACAAAAACCTAATGAAGCTGTTATCTGGGGATATTTCTTATATCCAAGACGTGTGGGTGAATTTGTCGAAAAACCTTATATTGAAATGACTGGTAAAGAAATGTTACAAGAGCTTCTTGGTCAACTTTCAAAAGTCGATCCAGGTCCGATTAACATCATGGAAAAAGAAGCTGAAATCATGGATAGTGTCATCAACTGTATCCCAGTTTATATGCCTTATGCTTCAGCGTTATTTAACAACCGTGCTAAGAGCGATCGTCCTGAAGTGATTCCACAACATTCAACTAACTTGGCCTTTACCGGTGAATTTGTTGAACAGCCTTATCAAATGGTCTTTACTGAACAAAGTGCCGTGCGTTCTGGTGAAGTGGCTGCCTTTCATTTTGCCGGTATTCCAGAAGATAAGTTAGTCAAAAACCCACGCTTTGATAAAGATCCACGTGTCTTATTAAAAGCAACTAAACGAATGTTTGAATAACATCATTCCCCACTATTTGCTTAGTGGGGTTTTTTAGTGCTTAAACTTCCCTTAAATCTAATATGATAGTTGTCAAATATGACTTTTTTAGCATATAATGAACAAAGTTATTATTAATATTGAAAGGAATTTTTCTCTTGATTATTGAACTTTTTAAAGCATTCTTGTTTGGGATTGTTGAAGGAATCACCGAATGGTTGCCTATCAGCAGTACTGGACACATGATTTTATTAGACGAATTTGTAAAACTCAAAGTTTCTGCTGATTTTTACAGTATGTTCCAAGTTGTTATTCAATTAGGGGCTATCATGGCCGTGGTTGTCATTTATTGGCACCAAATCTGGCCGTTTAAAAAAGCCAAGACAACAACTTTTAATGCTCCAACCGGCATTTGGCGCTATGTTGATAAAGACATCATGATAATGTGGGTTAAAATCTTGATTGCCTGTATTCCAGCCGGTGTCATCGGAATGGCCTTTAACGATTATTTTGAAGAACATTTCTACAACGGAATCTGTGTATCTTTAGCTTTAATCGTCTTTGGGGTAGCCTTCATCTGGATTGAAAACACCAACAAGCATCGTCAACCACGTTACACTTCTTTGGCGAGTTTGACATATCCTGTTATCGTTATGATTGGCTTTTTCCAATTAATCGCTGCTATCTTCCCAGGGACCTCTCGTTCCGGGGCAACAATTGTTGGAGCGTTACTCTTAGGTGTTTCACGTACAGTCGCTGCTGAGTTTACATTCTTCTTAGCAATTCCGGTTATGTTTGGGGCTTCATTTTTCAAACTACTCAAGTTTGGTTTTAACTTCTCAAGCCTTGAATTATGGATTTTAGTCGTTGGCTTAGTGACTGCTTTTGTTTCATCAATCATTGTTATTAAATTCTTGATGCAATATATCAAAAAACACGACTTCAAAGTCTTTGGTTGGTATCGTATTATCTTAGGAATTTTAGTGATTGCTTATTTTACGATTTTCCATTAATAAAAAAGTGCTGGCAAAATGCCTAGCACTTTTTTTGTTTGCTACATTTCTCCGTTCTTAACTTGGGAGAGTAACTAAAATTTTTCTTTTAACTTTTAATTTTAAAATCCGATAGACAGCTTGATTAAGTTGTTTTTGTGTTATCTTTTTTTCCTTTATCGCTTGCTTTAGTGCAGGAATGCCATTTTGATAATCTGCGCTTATCAACACATCATTTCCAGCCATAAAAGCTGCTACATCAGCATTTTGATTTGTCTGTTTGATAAAATCCTTGATTGCGCCCATCCCTAAGTCATCGGTCACAATAACGTTATTGTACTTTAATTTTTTGCGTAAATATGTATGTACCTTTTTAGACAACGAGGCTGGTTTTTGAGCGTCTAAGGCATTTACTACTAGATGTGTAATCATAATGCTATCGACGTTAGCCTTAATTCCTGCTTTAAATGGAATTAAATCTTCTTGTTTTAGTTGCTTTAAACTTTTGGTATTTTGCGCAAAGCCAGTATGTGTATCTTGACAAGATCCGTAACCTGGAAAATGTTTTAAAGTGGTTATTTCATTTTGCTTTTGCGTTTGTTTGACAGCCTTTGCAATATATTTTGCGGTCTGTTGGTAATCTAAGCCAACTGTTCTATCATACATAAAACTTTGTGAATCATCAGTAACGTCTGCTACTGGCGCAAAATTCCAATTGATCCCTAATCCCTTTAAGATTTTTGCTACCGTAATATTTTCTTGCAAAAGTCCTGACAAACCCTGACTTTGATAGATTTCTCTTGGTGAAGGAAATTTTCGATTATTGGTCAAAGCTGGATTATTGCTTAAACGCGAAACACTCCCACCTTCTTGATCGGTAGCAATAAACAACGGTAAGGTAGAGCTAGATTGCATTTGTTGGAGCTTTGCTATAAATTGTTCACGACTATTGTCTATAAAATCATTACCAAATAAAAAAATACCACCTAGATGATATTTTTTGATTGCTTGATTCATCGCATCAGCATCGCCGTTGCTTGGCACCAAATATAACTGTCCTAACTTTTCATCTAGCGTCATCTGATTTAAATAGCGTTTAAGTTGTTTATTACTGATTGTAGCTGCACCAACACTAAAAGAATTTAAAAGATTTACTACTAAGATGATTAATAAGATAACACTAAATTTACGGATTTTAATTTTCATATTTTTCTCCCCATGTTCTAAAAAAACTGCTTATCTGTAATCTTGGCTCTAGAGCTCTTTTGCGCATCTATTGGCTAATTATGTTAATATATTAACAGACAAATATTTCAACTGTAAATATGGAGTAAAACATATGATTCCTGATTTAGGTAAAATTATTCGTACCAAACGTCAACAACTCGATATGACAATCGAACAATTAGCTGAAGCTTCCAATTCCTCTGTTAGTTTTATTTCAAAACTTGAATTAGGACGCTTAGACAATTTAAAACTAAAAAACTTGAAGAAATTCTTAATGCCTTAAACCTATCGTTTGCAGATATTTTTAGCTATCCTCCAATTACCGATAGCGAAACAATTCAGCTCATATCTTTACTTAGTAATTTACCAGAAGAAAAACGGCGGATTCTTTCAAAAGCTATCCTACAGATCGTTTTATTAAATGATTAAATATTTAAAAATATTTTGGTTAATTCTTGACCTAATCCCCCTTTTTTCGTTACAATCGAAGAAAATAATGAAAATGAGGTAAAAAATGGATACAGCAACTATGACCAATTTAATCAATGACTATGGTTATTTAGCTATTGCATTATTGATCGCATTGGAAAATATTTTTCCGCCAATTCCATCTGAGGTAATTTTAACTTTTACTGGTTTTTTAACAATTTCAACTGATTTAAATTTATTTGGAGCAATCATCGCAGCCACTGTCGGAGCCGTAGTTGGTGCTGCTGTTTTGTATGCCCTTGGACACTTTTTAGCCGTTGAAAAAATTGAGGCTATTTTAAATGGGAAACTTGGTAAAATCTTACATCTAAAACCTGAAGATGTCGATAAAGCTGCTAAGTTCTTCAATCGTCATGGTGGTACTGCCGTTTTCTTTGGCCGTTTTGTTCCTGTTGTGCGTAGTTTAATCTCCATTCCAGCTGGCATGACACATTTTTCTTTTACACGTTTCTTATTTTTTTCAACCTTTGGAACATTAATTTGGAACACCGTTTTGATTTATGTTGGACATTACGCCGGCAATGCTTGGCCACAAATTGTCGCTACTATTGATGAATACTCTCATTTAGTTTTACTAGCAGTAGTTATCTTGTGTGTTGTGGGGTTCATTTGGCACAAACGTAAAAAAGCTTAAACTTACTATTTTTAACGTAGGTACCAAAAAAGTCCTCTTTGCCAGTACAGAGGACTTTTTGTTTTGCTAAAAAGCTGCTTGCGCTATTTTTAAGTCTTAATAGTGAAACATTATTGATACAGTTAACTATAGACATATAGAAAGTTCCTTTCAAAATTACTTTAATGATTTTATTTTAACGGATATTTATATATATCTGTTTTTATTTTTTTACAAAAAATTAGGACCACTAGCAATTCTGTCAATCCTAAAAAATTATAGAACCTATTTATATATGTATTCTTGCAAACAATAAAACCCCCCTTTGCTAGACATCGGCTATAACGCCTTCTAAGTATACAGATGAAATATATAAAATCATCGTATACTTGGAGGGTATT
>CAJLBJ010000018.1 GCA_905204935.1 uncultured Lactobacillus sp. | reverse complement strand
CTAGAATTGGAGAAATATAACACTTTCCCCATGAAAAACTAAACTGCGATACATCCATAGCCCATTTTCTCACCATATTTCTAAAATAGCGTGTTTTAATTCCATCTGGTGTTTCAGGCCATTTACCTTCTCGGTATAATTTCGATACATTTTATTTTATTTTCTTGCGAGTAGCGCATAAAAATACCCCTCCTTACTGGATGTCCATTAAGGAGGGTACATATCAAAAATACGGAGGTATTTTGCGGTTTTTTTAGTTTAACTGGACAAAATTTTGATATATGAAATCATTCGAGATGATTTTTCGTTCACTAATAGCGATTAGTTCGTTTGAATCATCATAGAGTAATTTTTTTATTAATAAGCAGTAATCTTGATTAGTTTGTAAGATTTTTTGTTCATTAAGACTTAGTGAAGTTAAGTGGTAGCTTTCTTCACAGGCTTTCAAATTGATACCTTGTTCGTTTAATATTTTATCAAAATTTTGTCTTTTAAAAGTCTCTTGGTCTAAGAAACGAAAAGCTTGATTCTTTAAAATAAGCTTTTCTAGACAAATTGCTTTTTGTTCAATGAAGTGAACTAATTGCAAACATAAAATATTTTTTTCATTTTGGAGCCCCATTTGATGACATAAAACTAAAGGTGCTTCCATTTTTGAAAAAGAGTATATTTTAAAATTTAAGGAATTAACGTCTATACCAGCATAGTGTTCACTAAGGTTGAGAATGAAAAAAGAATTGAGATTGTGTTTGATTGCAGAAACAAAAGATCCTTTACCTTGTAGACGATAGATATAGCCCATTTTTTCTAATTCATTCATAGCAAGGCGGACAGTTGTGCGGCTGACACAATACTCATCACAGATTTCTTTTTCTGTAGGTAGTTTATCATTGGGATTCATTTCTTTTTGTATTTGTTCCGCTAAAGTGGAAAATAGTTGTAAATAAAGCGGGGTTTTATTTGTAGATTCAAGCATAAATACACCTCCTTGTTATAACAACATTATCATATATATAGAAATATAGTGGAATTTTAGGGTTATGTCAATATAAATAACTTGTTGACAAAATCAAGTAAGCGTTTTACAATATCGTTGTAATGTTATGTTGTTATAACAAGTTGAAAGGAGAGATATTTTTGAAAAGACTATTAGATTTTACAGCTAGTGATTTTTTGAATGTTAAACCTTTAGAGCTTAAGCAAGCAATTTTAGCTTCAGAAGGTAGAACTATTATGGTGGAAAATGTACCGTCGCATCCACCATTTTTAAATGGTGTGACTAATGCGGAATTAGAAAGAGCAGCTGGTGCAGATTTATTGTTATTAAATGCATTGGATATTTTTCATCCACAAGTTTTAGGAATGCCTGAGGGAGTAAGTGAAAATCCGATTAGATGGTTAAAAAAAGCTACAGGACGTTCTTTAGGAATTAATTTAGAACCTGTAGATTTGGAAGCACAAATGAATCAACAGCGTGCAGAAATTTCAATTGGTCGAATTGTTTCGCCAAAGACTTTGAAAAAAGCCTCAGAATTAGGGTTTGATTTTATATGTTTGACGGGTAATCCAGGAACAGGTGTTTCAAATAGTGCAATCAAAGATGCTATCAAGCTATCCCACCAATATTTTGATGGTTTAATTATTGCTGGTAAGATGCATGGGGCGGGCGTCCAAGAACCTGTAATGAATCTGAATATTGCTAAGGAATTTATTGAATTGGGAATTGATATCTTGTTAGTACCTGCCCCATATACAGTTCCACAATTCATGGAACAGGATTTACGAGAAATTGTGGATTATGTCAGAGAATATAATGCGGATAAAGAAATTCAAGATAAAGTTTTGGTTTTGACAGCTAATGGTACGAGCCAAGATTCTTCAGATAAGGAAACTATTAAAAAAATTGGTTTAGCTTCAAAAGCATGTGGGGCTGATTTACAACATATAGGTGATTCGTTTAATGGTATTTGTCTTCCAGAAAATATTTTTTATCTAGGTCAAGCGATTCGTGGTTATAGGCATCAGATGATTATGTTAGGTCGATCAAATATTAGATAATATGAATGGAGGTAAAAGGAATGATAACAGCTAAAGTGCAAACAGTTGCTGCAAAGATTAGTAATCAAAGACATTTGTTAGCATTACGTGATGGAATGGCTAATGCAATGCCATTAATTATTGTTGGTTCGGTCTTTATGTTGATTGCGAACTTTCCTATTCCAATGTTTACTGACTGGTTAACAAAAATAGGTTTGGCTGATTTTTTAAATAAAGCATCGAATTCAACTTTTGGAATTGTTGGTTTGGTTGTAACTTTTTCTGTAGCTTATAATTTGGCTAAAACCTATAAGGTAGATGCACTTTCTGCGGGGATTTTATCATTAGGGGTTTTTGTTTTTATGACACCGGTCCTAAATAGCAAATCAGGAACGGGATTTCCTACAAACTATTTAGGCAGTGCAGGGTTATTTGTTGGGATTATTGTAGCATTAGTAACAACAGAACTTTTTAAATATTTTGTACACAAAAATTTAGTGATTAAGATGCCAGATACTGTGCCACCAAATGTTAGTCGAGCATTTAGTGCAATTATTCCCGGGTTTTTAATTATGTTAATTTGGTTTGTTGTGTTATTAAGTCTACATTATGCAGGTGTAGATAATGTGCATGCTTTAATTGCAGATACTATTGCAAAACCGCTATCTTTATTGACCAAAACACTTCCAGGAATTTTGTTTGTTATTTTTGTGCAGTGTTTCTTTTGGATGTTTGGTATTCATGGTGCGCAGGTTACAGGGCCAATCATTGAACCGTTATTGTTGCAAAATTCAGATGCTAATAGAATTGCGCATCAGGCAGGAGAAGCTGTGCCCAATATTATAACATATGAATTTCTATATAATTTTGTTTTCTCTGGTGGAGCTGGATGCGTAATGTCTTTGGCTATTATTACATTTCTGTTTTCTAAGAGTCAAGAAAATAAAGCATTAGGGAAATTATCAATTACACCAGTAAGTTTTCAAGTTGCCGAACCGTTATTATTTGGATTTCCAACTATTTTAAATATTAAGATGGTTATTCCGTTTGTTGCCAGTCCTGTTATAACAGCGATAATCACGTATTATGCAATGGATTGGGGGCTGGTAGCTAAACCTATTGGAGCGGTTGTTCCATGGACTACCCCACCTGTTATTGCTGGCTTTTTAGCTACAGGTGGAAAGATTAGTGGAGCGGTAATTCAAATTATCACAATTGCCATTAATATGTTAATTTATTATCCATTCTTTAAGTTAGATGATAAAGAAAAACTTAGAATCGAAAAGAATACAGATATTAACTAAAAAATAAAACGGGATAAAATCCCTAAAAAAACGAACCAAAAATAGACATAATAGAAAAATAGCTGATCAAATTTCATTTTTAGAAATTCAATCAGCTATTTTTATGTCCAGACTGGTACTTTTTCCCAGCCCCAGTTTTATTATAGAATTTTATTCTTTACTCAAATCTTGTTTGAAAAAGTCATATGAAAGGTTTGCCAAGGTATCATTGTCTTGAAGCTGTTGTAGTGCTTGGTTAAGTTTTTTTGCAAGGCGTGCTTGGTGATAAGTTGCCAAGCAAAGTTGACTAGCTGTTAATTGTGGAGCACTGATTTTTTTTAAGACTTGCTTTTTGGCTTCCGAATCTAAATTAGGTTGGTTGATCAATTGCGGATTTTGCGCTAAATAAGCACTGTATTGATAGTCGCTTAGCCAACCGGCGCTGATTTTGCGTGAGCCTAAAGCTTCGATTAATTTATCCACATCTGAATAACTTTTAACTTTAAAATCAAGTTGTTTTAACAACTTAGCATTAGGATTTGTGGATAAAATACCGATGTAATGACCTTGAAGTTTTTCAAAGGATTTAAAGTAGCCATCGGTACGAATAAATAATGTATTTGGCGGATAAAGATATGGCTGAGAAAGCTTGATGCCAGATGTTGCTTGGTTTTTTTGAATACCAACTGCCACATCTATCTTAGCTTTTTTTAGACTAGCTAACATAGTAGAATCATTTTTGTATTTAACGACTTTAACAGATTGCTTTAGTCGTTTACCTAGTTGTTTAGCAAGCTTATCATCAAAACCAGGTTGCTTTTTTTGTGGATAACTATAAGGCGGATTAGTAGCAACCACACCTATTTTGAGTGTTTCTTGTGCATAAATGTGAGATGAGAGGAGTATAATCCCCAAAATCAACAACATTATCCCCAAAAAGAGGCCTTTTTTACCCATATTATCCCTCCTTGTGTAAAACTTCTCTACAAATTATAGCTTAAAAGTCAAAATTTGGCTAAAACATTGAAAAAATTTAGCAAAAACAAATATTTTCTATGCCCAAAATAACATATACTATAGATATGCAGTGGATAATTAAAAATGTGAGGAACAATAAATGGATGGATTTGAAAAATATTATCGTAAAAACTGGGAACAACGCCTAGAAGTGCTTATAAAACAAGCTAAATTAAGCGAACAACAAGTAGAATTACTCAAAATAAATGCGCAAGACCCTAATTTAGGTGAAACGATGATTGAAAACTTCATCACGCAATACAGTTTACCAGAAGGCTTAGCTTTAAATTTGGTGGTCAACGACAAGGAATACCTAGTTCCAATGGTGACAGAAGAGCCCTCGGTGATTGCTGCGGCAAGTCATGGTGCAGGGATCGTTAAAAGAGTGGGTGGCTTTAAGGCCAAAATCTACGAACGCTTGATGCTAGGACAAGTTGTTTGTGAAAATGTCAGTGATGCTGTAGCCTTACAAACGTATTTCAAGGAAAACGAAAGCAGTTTGCTGGATTGTGCCAATCAAGCTCATCCATCGATTGTCAAAAGAGGCGGAGGTGCACGTTGGTTACGCAGTCGTGTTTTAGCGGCTGATTTGGTTTCGCTTGATTTAGCGGTCGATGTACAAGAAGCGATGGGAGCTAACATGTTAAACACAATGTTAGAAGCTGTCGCACAAAAAATCATTTCTGAGTGTAATCAAGATATTTTGATGAGTATCTTATCTAATTATGCAACGGAATGTTTAGTGAGTGCAACGTGTCAAATTCCAGTAAATGCTTTAGCTAAAAATGGAATTAGTGGTGAAAAAATAGCTGCTAAATTGGCCCAAGCAAGTCGCTTAGCACAACTTGATCCATATAGGGCAGCCACACATAACAAAGGAATCATGAATGGAATAGATGCGGCTGTTTTAGCTAGTGGAAATGATTGGCGCGCAATCGAGGCAGGGGCCCATGCTTATGCGGCTAAAGATGGCCAGTATCGTGGCTTGAGCCAATGGTATGTCGAAGGTGAAATATTAAAGGGTGAATTGACTTTACCGTTGCCACTTGGAAGTGTCGGTGGTTCGATTAGTATTGTTCCTTTAGTCAAGGTTAACCATGATTTGTTAAACTTTAAGGGAGCTAAAGAGTTAGAAACAGTAATTGTTAGCTTAGGCTTGGCACAAAATTTGGCAGCTTTATATGCATTAGTAACCGAAGGAATCCAAAAAGGGCACATGAGTTTGCAGTTAAAGTCTTTAGCAGTTTCTGTAGGCGCAAAAGATACAGAAATAGCTCAAGTAGTTCAGCTTTTAAAACAACAAGGTTTGCGTGATTCCAAGAGCGCTAAAGAAATCTTGAAACAGTTGCGCAAAGAATAATAAAAAGTAGCACTTATTTTGAAGTGGCTTTCCAAATTAGGAGAAAACTTCGTATAAGTGCTACTTTTTTAGTCTAATCTTTTAATCATGTGATCGTATTTGTGACGGTCAATCATCGTATAGCCGTCTTCGACAAAACCATGACGAACATAAAGTTTTTTAGCGAGCGGATTTTTCAAATCAACACTCAAGCTCAAGATGCTTTGGCCTTGTTTTTTCAAATATTCAGGCAAAAAGCTTAGCAGTTGTGAACCGATACCGTGGCCTTGGGCATGGGGTGCGACTGCTAAGGAGTCTAGATACCATTCGCCAGGACGGGATTCATCATTGCTAAATAAGCGAGTTTCGCTTGGTAAGCCAATCATTTGAAAGTAAGGTGCTAAAGCATCATCGATATTAGCCTCGAGTTGTGCAGGATAACCAACCGCCAATCCTAGGATTTCATTTGTATCATCATCTTCATAAACTAACATGTGACGATAGCCATAACGATAAGTTGGTTCTTTAAAAGCTGCAATTAACATTTGACTTAAGGCTTCATTAGAAACTTCAGCTAAAGCTGTGAGTTCCATTTCATCAAAAATCTGCAATAAAATCGGCATGACATACTGTGCATCGCTTAATTTTGCTGGACGAATCATCGCTCAAATCTCCTTTAATTTATATGATATCTAATCTAAAGATAGCTGATACACTTATTTTCGTCAAGTTTAAGTCCAGGATAAAGTACCATCAGCTCTCTTACTATGGTATACTTAAATTAATTGACAAAAATTGCAAATTATGGCAAAACAATTTGCAAGACGCATGAGAGGATCTGAAAATATGGCTGAAAAACCAACATTTTATATCACCACGCCGATTTATTATCCATCCGGCAAGTTACACATCGGTAACGCATATACAACGATTGCTTGTGATGTTTTAGCACGTTACAAGAGATTACAAGGGTTTGATGTTTTCTTTTTAACCGGAACTGACGAACACGGATTAAAGATTGAACAAAAAGCCGAAGAATTAAACATGACCCCACAAGCTTATGTTGATCAAATGGCAGCAAGCATCAAGGAATTGTGGCAAAAACTAGAAATTACCAACGATAAATTTATCCGTACAACAGATGATTATCACGAACAAGCTATTCAAAAGATTTTCCAAAAACTTTTGGATAAAGGTGACATTTATCTTGGAAAATATGAAGGTTGGTATTCTGTTTCTGATGAAGAATATTTTACAGAATCACAATTAGCCGAAGTTTATCGTGATGAAACAGGCAAGATGATTGGTGGAAAAGCTCCTTCCGGTCATGAAGTGCAATTAGTGGAAGAAGAATGCTACTTCTTTAAGATGAGCAAGTATGCTGACAAACTAGTTAAATATTATGAAGAACATGCCGACTTTATTATTCCGCAAAGTCGTAAAAATGAAATGTTAAATAACTTCATCAAACCAGGGCTAGAAGATTTAGCAATCACTAGAACTAGTTTTGATTGGGGAGTAAAAGTACCAAATGATCCAAAACATGTTATCTATGTTTGGATCGATGCTTTATGCAACTATATCACTGCTTTAGGTTATGGTAGTAGTGATGAAGAATTATTCAACAAATTCTGGCCAGCTGATATTCATATGGTCGGTAAAGAAATCGTGCGTTTCCATACGATTTATTGGCCAATCATCTTGATGGCTTTAGATTTACCATTACCAAAACATGTTATCGGCCATGGTTGGTTAGTGATGAAAGATGGCAAGATGTCTAAGTCTAAAGGTAACGTTGTTTATCCAGAAATGATTGTTGAACGTTATGGTTTAGATGCTTTGCGCTATTATTTGATGCGTGCTGTACCATTTGGTAATGACGGTATTTTTACGCCAGAAGATTTTGTAGCTAAGATTAATTATGACTTAGCCAATGACTTAGGTAACTTATTAAACAGAACCGTAGCGATGGTTAATAAGTATCGTCAAGGCAAGGTACCAGCATTTGTGAGTGGTGTAACTGCATTTGATGCAAGTCTAGAACAAGCAGCTACTCAAGCGATTGAAGAGTATCAAGAAGAAATGGAGAATGTTCGTTTCTCAAATGCCTTAGAAGCTGTTTGGAAATTTATCGCACGCTCTAACAAATACATCGATGAAACTCAACCATGGGCTTTAGCTAAAGATGAAGATCAAAGTGCGCAATTAGACAGTGTTTTAGCGCATTTAGTAGCTAGTTTACGTTTGAGTGCCATCTTATTGCAACCAGTGATGACACATGCACCACGTGAAATCTTTACGCAATTAGGATTAGATACTAGTCAAATGCAAATTAAAGGTGTAGCCTATGACGATTTAGCAGCTGATTTACAAGTTGTTGCTAAAGGTACACCGATTTTCCCTCGTTTAGACATTCAAGAAGAAGTGGAATATATTCAATCTAAGATGACTAAAAATCAAAAGGTTAAGGGACGCAAGGCGATGGCACAAGCTAAAGAAGAAACGGCAGATCCAAATGAAACCGAACTTGTCTTGACTAAAGATGAAATCAAATTCGAAGATTTTGATAAGGTAGAGTTAAAGGTTGCTAAAGTTTTGGCGGTTGCTAAAGTCGAAGGCGCAGATAAACTTTTGCAATTTACGCTTGATGCCGGCGATAAAGGTCCGCGTCAAATTCTTTCAGGAATTGCGCAATGGTATCCTAATCCAGCAGAATTGGTCGGTAAAAATGTAATTGCGGTAACAAATTTAAAACCACGTAAAATGCGTGGTCAAATCAGTCAAGGAATGTTGCTTTCAGCTGAATACGAAGAAACGGTACAATTGATTACTGTTCCAGAAAACATTCCAGCTGGTTCGATTGTTGGATAAATTAATGAGACAGCCCCAGTGCTGTCTTTTTTTAAAGGGGGATACGCACAGATGCAGATTTTTGATTCGCATACACACATTAATTCAAGTGAGTTTAAAGATGATTTACCAGATGTTATTGAGCGTGCTAAAGCTTTAGATGTCACTAGAATGCTTGTGATAGCCTATGATCAACCCAGTACAGATAAGTTGCTAGAGTTATTAGCATTTGAAGGAATCTATGGTGCAGTTGGCTGTCATCCTGAATCGGCAGATAAGTGGAGTTTAGACTATGAAAAAAAGTTAGTTGAGCT
Organism: uncultured Lactobacillus sp.; assembly: GCA_905204935.1. Taxonomy (GTDB): domain Bacteria; phylum Bacillota; class Bacilli; order Lactobacillales; family Lactobacillaceae; genus Ligilactobacillus. The sequence goes on along the minus strand of CAJLBJ010000018.1, from coordinate 34,596 downwards.
TTTTAAAACACAGCCTAAGCTAAAAGTTTTAGGTGAAATTGGATTGGATTATCACTGTGATTTAGACCATGAATTGCAAAAAAAGGTGTTTGCTCGTCAAATCAAGTTAGCGCAGGAATTAAATTTACCAATTAGCGTGCATAATCGAGATGCGTTTGAAGATTGCTATGAAATTTTGAAACAAAATCAAATTTGGAAAAATGGCGGAATTATGCATAGTTTCAATGGTGATAAACAATGGGCCCAAAAATTTTTAGACTTGGGGATGCGACTTTCTTATAGTGGAGTGGTTACTTTTAGCAGTGCTAAAGATGTTAAAGATGCTGCTTTGGCAACACCTTTAGAAAATATCTTAGTTGAAACCGATGCTCCTTATTTGACGCCACATCCTTTTAGAGGGCAAATGAATGAACCGGCAATGACACGCTATACATTGGAATATTTAGCACAATTAAAGGGGCTAACAGCCAAGCAATTAGCACAAATTACGACAGAAAATACAAAGAGGTTATTGAAGATTAAATGACAGAAAAGATGAAGATTCAAGAAGTAATCGTTGTTGAAGGCAAAGACGATACCAAACGTATTCAAATGGCCGTCAATGCTGATACATTAGAAACCAGAGGCTCTGCAATCAGTGATGAAACGCTTGCTCAAATTGAAGAGCTCCATGAAAAACGCGGCATAATTGTATTTACCGACCCAGATTTTTCAGGAGAAAAGATTCGAAAAATCATTCAAGAAGCTGTTCCAGGTGTCAAGCATGCCTTTTTAAAGCGCAAAGATGCAACCCCTGATCATAAAGGCAGTCTAGGAGTAGAACATGCCAGTGTTGAAGCGATTCAAGAAGCGTTACGTAATTTATATACGGAATGTCTTGAACAGCCACCATTAATTGAGCAAGCGTTATTGATGCAAGAAGGTTTAATCAATGGTAAAGAAGCCAAACAAAAACGGCGCTTGTTAGGAGAAAAACTAGGAATTGGCTACGTTAATGGCAAACAACTTTATAAGCGGTTGAATCTATTTCAGATCACACCAACACAATTATTAAATGCATTAAGTGAGATTAAGGAGGAAATCGATGAATAATCAAATACCTGAAATTGCGTCACCTACACGAACCAGAGCGATTATGGAAAGTTATGGGTTGACCTTTAAAAAAAGCTTAGGTCAAAACTTTTTAACCGACATTAATATCTTAAAAAACATCGTAGCAGCAGGGCAAGTAAGTGAAGATGATGATATTATCGAGATTGGCCCAGGAATTGGTGCGTTGACAGAACAACTGGCTAAGCGTGCGCATAAGGTTATGGCTTTAGAAATCGATGAGCGCTTGTTACCTGTTTTAGCCGATACACTTTCACCTTATCCTAATGTTGAAGTTGTACATCAAGACATTTTAAAAGCTGACTTGCAAGCCTTGATTGCACAACATTTTGATGGCAAACATCCAATTAAAATTGTGGCGAACTTGCCTTATTACATTACGACACCAATTATCATGCATTTATTGGAGAGCGGAGTTGATTTTGCAACGATTGTAGTCATGATGCAAAAAGAAGTTGCTGATCGTTTATCCGCTAATCCAGGAAACAAGGACTATGGTTCTTTATCGATTGCGGTTCAATATCAAATGGATGCACAAATAGCTTTTATTGTTCCTAAGACAGTCTTTATTCCACAACCTAAAGTCGATTCTGCGATTGTTGTTTTACAAAAACGCCCAGTAGAAAAATATCATGTTAATAATTATTCTCATTTTCAAAAACTAGTAAAAGGTTGCTTTGCACATCGGCGAAAGAGTCTATGGAATAATTTACAAGCATTGTATGGTAAACAACCAGAACAAAAACAATTATTACAAGAGGTCTTAGCGAAATTAGAGCTTGCCCAAAGTGTACGTGCAGAAACTTTAAGTTTAGAGCAATTTATTGCTTTGAGTGAGGAATTAGAAAAATATGATATCATTTAAAAAGCTATAAAAAAATTCTCATTTAGCTTGTAAAAATATATAGTATGTGATAAAATTGTAAAATTTGAGTTAATGTGTTAAAATTATCTTTTGTAGAGCGGTTGCGTAGGTTACAACCAATCGCTTCCCTAAATGGGATGAACCAAAACCATGAAAGGAAAATTGTCAAAACATGTAACATCGAAAAAATCTAACATAATTAGCAATTGCACAGGGATCAATGTTTAGGTATTTTTAAGTTAAATGGTTGATATGAGGGGGCTTGTGTGAATACTCAATTAACTAGATTTAACTAGATTTTTGGCAACCAAAAGATAATGCCAGATACAGATACCATTAAGCGGATCAAAGCGAAGTTAGATAATCAGATTGGAAGCCATTTAACCGTCACAACACAGATTGGACGCAAGAATGTACAAGTTCGTCGTGGGGTTTTAGTTAGTACCTTTCCAGCGGTGTTTATTGTTGATTTAGACGTTGAAGATAAACAACGTAGAGTATCGTTTAGTTATATAGATGTTTTAACTAAAAATATTGAATTAGAATTTAGAGAAGTTATATAGTATAAAAAGTGATAAATTTAAGTATGAAAGTCCACCCTAGATTTTTTTGGGGGGCTTTTTTTAGTGCTGTTATTAGGGATTATTCGAAGTAACTTATTTGTTATAATGATTAATTATTATAATCTAACGGTTATGCAATATATTTTGAATTTTTTGATAAAATATATTGACTATTAAAAAATATATGGGTAAACTGAATCATTGTGAGTATTATTTAAATAAATATTTAAATTATCACATAAAAAGAGTAAAGGAGTGGATGTTAGTAAAATGAAGAAATTTTTACATTTGGCTATGTTAGGTAGTATTTTGCTAGGATCGATAGCTAATCCGTTAGGCGTAGTTTATGCCGTTGAAAGCCAACAAGTTGCATCAACGACACAAGCTACTAAAGTAACAACTACTAACGATATTGGTAAGATTAATATCCAATTAGGTGCAGGCCCTACGCAAACTAGTACAGTAGCTGTTAATGCGGTGTTATATGATGCTAGTGGTAAGCAAGTTCAAACGCAAGAATTGATGGTAGAAGCAATTGATAAAACTACAAACTTGCAGACAATAGAGTTTAACAATCTTGCAACAGGTACATATACCGTTGAATTAACGGCAAAAGGTTATCAAAAATATCGACAAACGTTAGAAGTTGCTAACAATATCAAACAAATTACGGTATATACAGACTTTTTAAATGGTTATGATTATCAAAAAGGCGAAAACCATCCTGGGGTATTACGTCCAGAAGTGAATGTAGATCCAGGACAAGCCGATTTAAATGGTGATGGTCAGATAAATGAAGCGGATTATACTGTAATGGTTGATGCAATACAAGCTAAAGTAACTGATGCTAAGTATGATTTAAATAGTGATAGCAAGGTTGATTTAGTTGATTTATATACTTTATTAGAGCAACAACAAGCTCATGGTGAAGCAATAGATCAAGCTAAGCTAGAATATTTATCAACAGTTGAAACTAAGGTTGCTGTTACAAAAGATCAAATTCAAGCAAGTGAAACAACAAATGTAGAAGGTAACCTTGCAGATTTGATTCAACCAGGTACTGATAATAACGTAGTAGGTTTACAACCGGCAAATAAAGAACCTATTTCAGATGAAAATCCAGTTGAAGTTGCTTTTGATTTAAAGGAACAAGAACTTGAAAAAGTCGTTGTTCAAACGACATTAGGTGAAAATGCAATTGAAGAAGGTACGATTGCAGTTGAACTTGCTAATGGTGAAGTACGTGAATTTGCTTTGACTGCCCAAAATACTAAGGTTCGTCAAACAAGTGTCAGTCGAGACGAAAACGGGAACTTTATTATTGATTTAGGCGGTCAAGTCGCAGTTAAAAAAGTGTCTATCAAGATTACCAAGACAACTACTGATAACAATTTAGCACAAATCAGTAAGGTGGAATTTGTTAACGGAATGGAAGATAAGATTCCTGAACCAGTAATGTCAATTCCAACTAATTTAAAAGTAACCAATGGTAGTAACGAATTTGCATTGTCTTGGAAAAAAGAAGTCAATGTTAGTGGTTATGAAGTAGAAGTTACAAATAATGGTAAATCACAAGTATACGAAGCTGCTGAAAATAATATTTTAATTACAACCTTTAATGGTAAGAAGTTAGTTAATAATCAAGAGTATCAAGTTAGAGTTCGTAGCGTCAATGGTAAGTGGCAAAGTGCTTATAGCGATGTGGTTACAGCTAGACCAATGCCAGATAAAAAGCCACCAAAGCCAGATAATGTTACGGCAAGTGGCAGCTTCAAGGCTCTTAAGGTTTCTTGGAAAAACATGGACGATACCGAATCATACAGTGTTTACTACAAAGAAGATAGTCAAAAAGACTATACGCTGTATGCACAAAAGATTACAACTAACAGCGTGACGATCGACAACTTAAAAGATGACACGACTTACCAAGTTTATGTGGTCGGTCACAATAACTTAGGCGATAGTGAACCATCATTGGTGGCTCAAGCTAAGACTAAGAGCATTAAAACGATTTTGATGCCAAAATACAAGTTGATCAACACTTCTAATGGTGAAGGTAAGTTAAGTAATCATATTGAATCAATCACAGGTGGTCGTGGTTACATGGTCAACAGTCCACTAGACGCAAACCAAAAAACGGCTAACGGTTTAGCGGATAACGACTTTAGTTCATATTTACGTGTCGATGACTGGGACGAAGGAGGCGCTTATCCGGGACCTGGCAAAGGGATTGTCGTTAAATTTGATCAAAAATATGAGATGAATCGCTTTACTTTTGCAGAGCCATTCGATGTCGGTACATTTTCTTATATCAACGTTAAGTACTTAGACGATCAAGGCAAGGAACAACAAATTAATGGTGTAACGATTGCCAAGAAAAAAGATAGTCAAGGTAGTAGTTATTACGATGTTAAATTCCCAACTCCAGTAAAAACCAATCAATTACGTATCGGAATTGGACGTTATGGTTCAAGTCCATGGTATATTACTGTAGCAGAAATGAATTTCTATCATTACGATAGCTTAGAAGATGATATCAATGCATTATTCAAAGATAACTTGCATTTGGAATTAAACAGTACAGTTACAGAACAAACATTAACTGATTTACAAAAACGTTTAGACACTAAAGATGAAGTCAGTGGTGAATACATCATGGATAAGGACAGCTTACAAGCTGAACTTGATATGGCTAAAGCTATCTTAGCGGATAAACAAAAAGGTGATGTCTTAAAGATTGATCCAACAATTACAGCAAGCAAAGACGGACATCTAGGTTTTGCTAGTGGTTTAAATGCATGGCAACCATTAGGTGTTAGTGGTCAAGCTGATCAAACAGTTACAATTTATGTTGGTACACCAAATGGTAAGGTTGGTGATAACACACCATTGACATTAGTTCCAACACAATATTATGCAGAATCAAACTCCTTAACAGGACAAACATTTGCCTTAAAAGTTGGTAAAAACGAGATTACTTTACCTGAGTTAACTAGTTTAGCAACGCAACAAGGTGGACCGTTATATATTACATTTAACGGAAATAACGACAACGCAAACTACAGTGTACGTGTCAGCGGTGGCATTAAGACTGCAACCTTAAACTTGCATAATGTAACAGATGAACAAGAACGTCTAGCTAAAGTTACCCAATACTTGGCAGACTTAAAACAACAAGTTAATGGATTAACAACTAACAAGTTAGGCTACACAACAAATGGAGTCTTTAACTTAAAAGAAAATGTTGCTAATACGAGTGATATTCAATTACAAAATATGATGTTAAGCTTGCCAGCTACCCAAATTTTGGCTGGTTTAAACGGTAAAGATGAGGCTAAAGCTTTATTAGCTTCTGTTGATGCAATGGATCAAATGATGACATTGTTCTATCAACATAAAGGTTTAAGTAATGCAATTGGTGCTGGTGATAAGAATCGCTTGCCAGCACAACACCTAAATATTCGTTATATGCGGATGTTTGCTGGAGCATTTATGTATGCTGGTGGAAATCATATTGGGATTGAATGGGATCAAACACCTGGTATGGTACAAGGTCAACCAATCAAGGCAACTGAAGCTGGTAAATATCAAGAAGGTAACTTATTTGGTTGGGGAATTGCTCATGAAATTGGACATAATATCAACCAAGCAAGTTATGCTATTGCAGAAATTACCAATAACTATTTTGCACAATTATCTCAAGCAAAAGATAGCAACGCATCAGTTCGTTGGAGTTATGATGAAATCTTCAAAAAGACAACATCAAATACCAAGGGTCAAAGTAGCGATGTCTTCACACAATTAGCTATGTATTGGCAATTGCGTTTGGCATACGACCGTTATTACAACTACAAGATGTTTAGTGATTATCAAAATCAATTTGACAACTTGTTTTATGCACGTGTCGATAGCTACTCACGTAATCCAGCTTCTGCACCAAAGCCAAATAATATTGAATTAAAATTAAATGGTGGTGTAGAACAAAACTTCATGCGTTTAGCTAGTGCAGCGGCTCAAAAAGATTTAAGTGAGTTCTTCGTTCGTTGGGGAATGACACCAGATCAAACAACCTTAGATTACATGGGACAATTTGAAAAGGAAACACGTGCAATCTATTATGCCGATGATGATGCACATACGTATAGTTTGGAACACAATGAAGCCGCAAGTATTCCACAAGAAGCGGGCAATGTTGATCCAGCTAAATCAAGTATCACAGTTGATAAGCTTCAACCAAATCGTGTGAAGCTTAACCTTGCTACGACTTTATCATCAGATCAATTAGCTAAGGTTCATGGTTATGAAATTAGTCGAACAATCATTGAAAATGGTCAACCTCAAACTAAAGTAGTCGGTTTTACTACTAAACCTGAATACACAGATGTGGTTGCTTCAATTAACAACCGTGTTGTTTCTTATAGTGTTCGAATTGTTGATAAAAACCTTAACTATTTAGCACCTGTTGCTCTTGGTAGTGTTAAGATTTCTAGTGATGGTAGTCATGACAAATCAACCTGGAAAGTATCGACTAACATGCAATCAAATGCTGATCAAACACCAGATAATAACGATGACGATCCAGATTCAACAGTTGTTAAATCAGCGATTGTAAATGTAATCGATAATAAAGATGAAACAACATATACAGGTAAAACAACTAAAGGCGATGCTTATGTCGAATTTGATTTTGGTCAATTATTAGATGTGTGTGGCTTGAAGTTTACAGGTACAAAAGAATCAACAAATTATGGTTACTACATTCAAATTAGTCAAAACGGTAAAGACTGGAAGAAAGTTAAGCAAAGTGAATTTGCAGGGCAAACAACGACACCGCAAACTGTTTACTTTGCAAATGCAAGCTCAGATAAGTTAATTGGAACATATGATGCACGTTATGTACGTGTCACCTTTATTAATTCAGCTAATAAAGATATTTCAATTAACGAAATCGATGTTTTAGGACCAAGTGGTGATAACGTAGAATTCGGATTGACAAATGAACAACCGGCAATCTTTGAATTAAAAGAAGACTATGTCTACGATGAAACACAACAACTTAAGATTCCTAAAGGTTCGTTAATCTTTACCGGTAAGTACAAAGGTAATCCAGCTTACAATGTTGTCTTGTTATATGATCAAGATGGTAAGATTGTGGGTGGTGTAGATGAAGATGGAGCTTTAGTGGCTAACCAAATCATCTTAGCTGATATTCCAGAAAATGGTAACTTGGGTGAAACAAGTGATGGTACCTTCATCTACTGGTTAGATCCAGGTAAGTGGAATAAAGACCAATTACCAAAACAAGTCAGAGCTGAATTATATCGTGTCGATAATGCTCAAACTAATGAAGGTCAACGTTTAGTAGCAGATACTAACTGGCTAAATGTGCCAAGTCAAATTGAGCAAGTAACGATTAAAAAATAGGAGGGAAAACTTTGAAAAAAATCTGGTTAACATTATTAAGTTTAGTTGTAGCTGTGTTGTTTCAAGTAACTAATGTAAAAGCCGATGGCAACCAAGTTTCCTTCACTAAGGCTCAAGATAACAACGTTGAAGTAAAGATGACTTTACCTCAAGCTACTAGCGTAAATGCGTTAAAAGTGACAATTAAAGTTGATGGCGATCAAACAACGGCTCCAACTTTTGTTTATAACAAATTATTACAAGATAATAGCCAAGTTCATGAAGTCCGTTACGACAAGAAGACTAAAGAAGTTACCTTGTATTTAGCCGATTTAACTGCACAGGATTTCTCTGGTGGAGTTACTTTAGGTGAATTTACAAAGATCACTACTAAAACAGAATTTAGTAATCAAACAGATGTTGAAATTGTTGATGAAACAAAGCAATTACAATCTTTAAAGATGATTGCGAGTTCTTTAGTGGTTGAAGATCAAAAAACAGATGCGCCAACAGATAATCCTAGCGATGAGCCAACTACTGATGATCAAAAGCCTAGTGATAAGCCAGTAACAGATGATGCAAACAAGGATGAATCAACTGGTTCTAATGTTGACAGTAATTATCAAGTCAATAAAGGAAATAACCAAGATAATCCTAAAAAAGATGGTGTTTTAGGTCAAACAGGTGAACATAAAGCAATCATCTTGACTGGACTTGGAGCAGTTCTTGTTTTAACAACGGGAATTGTTTACTTGAAATTTACAAGATAAAACTTTAGGCTAATATTTAAACCTTCTTACTGCTAGAAAGTAAGAAGGTTTTTTGTTATGTATATAAGAAAAGTTCTACAGTTTTAGTTAGTTGATTTTTGGTAAAAAAATAGGACTGCTAGAAAGTCTATCAGTCCTAAAAGTTGTACAGCTCGTTTTTTTAGTAGTCCCAAAATTAAATAAAGCATTTTTAATTGCTAAAACTTTCACGTCTAATAAGATGAGACGGTAAGATGATTTGAACAGGAGTTGTGCGTCCAAATAAAATTCGTTCTAAGATAAGGCGGATTGCTTCACGGCCCATTTCTTCGCTTGGAGGATGAACAGAAGAAAGTGAAGGCACCAGATAAGCAGAAACACTGATATCATCAAAGCTAACAATGCTAATGTCTTCTGGTATCTTTAAGCCGTGTTGTTGAATAACACGATAAGCACCGATTGCTAAAGGATCGTTAGCCGTGATTAAAGCGCTAGGATGATAGTCGCTAGCTAAAAGCTCTTTTGTTGCAGCAATGCCACTTTCGATAGTCCATTCCGAATTAAAGATGCCTAAAGGCAAATCATGTGAACTCATCCATTCACGATACGCAATTTCGCGAATATCTTGGAAGACTTCTTTTGTTTTTCCTTTTAGGTCAACAGTGTTGATTTTACCGCCGATAAAGGCGATACGCTTATGGCCTTGTTGCTTGAGCGATTGTAAAATTTGCTTGGTTTGCTGTTCAAAATCGTTACGAATAACATCAAAATCGTTGAAATAGCGATAATCATCGATAACAACCAGGTTAGGATTGCTGTTGTATAAAAAGGATAGGGTATCTTCGGCAAATGAACCGATTAAAATGAGCGCGTTATATTTTTCTAAATCAATTTCAATTAGGTTGTCATCACTAATCCGAGTAAATTTTAATTGAGAAATATGAAAATGTGCAGCTTGTTCTTCTAGCCCTAAACGAATAGCACCAAAGTAAGGGTCGTTGCGTTCGTCTTCTTTAGAAAGAGCTGAAATAACGATGATGTTTACTTCAGGGATGTTTGTTTTAACTAAACGATTGCTATTTGAGCGCGTATAGTTATGTTCTTTAGCAATTTTAAAAATCTTTTGTTTAGTTGCCTCGGAAACAGAAAAAGATTCATCTTTGTTTAAGACGCGTGAAACAGTAGCGGGAGAAACCCCGGCAATTTTAGCGATATCGCGAATACTAGCCATGAAAAATCACCTGTAATTAAATTTGTTACTATCATTATAGCAAAAATAACTAAACAAGTGTAAAAAAAGAAAGAAAACGCTTGACTATTTTTTGATAAACGTTTACTATAAAATATGTAATATTTAGTAAACAAAACAGGTTTTTATTATTTGTATAATGTTGATATGCTAAAATGTTTTTCTTCTGTAAAATGAAAGGGGTTAAAGTTTAGAGACGCTTTTTTTGTGAAAGAAAACATTTGCTGGAAACCTGGTTTATGTTTAGTAAACAGAAAAGAAGGTTGGGACTTATGGAAAAAACACAAAAAAATATAACAGCACGTTTGTCCTATGCATTTGGTGCTTTTGGTAACGATATGTTTTACGGAGCTTTATCTGGATACTTTATCATGTTTGTTACCACACATTTATTTAATACAGGAAATCAAGCTCAAAACGATCGCATGATTAGTTATGTGACATTGGTAATTGCTGCTTTACGAATTGTAGAACTTATTATTGATCCATTTATTGGTAACGCTATCGATAGAACAAATACACGTTTTGGCCGCTTTAAGCCTTGGGTGGTTGTTGGTGGGGTTATTAGTTCAATTACCTTATTGATTTTGTTTACTGATTTAGGTGGCTTAAGTCGAACAAATCCATTTTTATATTTAATTATTTTTGCTATTTTATACATCATTTTAGACATTTTTTACTCGTTTAAGGATATTGGTTTTTGGTCGATGATTCCGGCTTTGTCTCTTGATTCACGTGAACGTGAAAAAACAGCGACATTTGCACGTGTCGGTTCTACTATCGGTGGCGGACTAGTTGGTGTAATTGTTATGCCGATTGTTGTTGCGTTTTCCTTAAATAAAAATGGTGGTACTGGCGACAACCGTGGTTGGTTTTGGTTTGCATTTATTGTTGCATTAGTTGGTATTATCTCTGCAATTGTTGTTGGTTTAGGTACAAAAGAAGTTGATTCTGAATTACGTAAAAATAAGGAACAAACAGCAGGGGTAAAGGAAGTTTTCAAGGTTTTAACCAAAAACGATCAATTAATGTGGGTAGCTTTAGCCTATGCGTTTTATTGTATCGGAATTAATATTTTAGGCTCATTAGTGTTATATTACTTTACCTTTATTTTAGGACACTCAACATACTTTTCTGTTTTACAGATGATTAACACATGTATTAGTTTAGTATCCGTGTCTTTATTCCCTAAATTAACAAGCAAATTTAATCGTCGTAACTTATTTTTTGGTTGTATTATAACAATGCTTTGTGGAATTGCAGTCTTTTCTATGGCTAACACTTCGTTACCGTTAGTAATTTTAGGGGCTGAATTGTTCTTTGTGCCACAACCATTAGTTTTCTTAGTTGTTTTGATGACAATTTCTGATAGTGTTGAATATGGCCAATGGAAACTAGGTCATCGTGATGAATCATTGACTTTATCAGTACGTCCATTGTTAGATAAATTAGGTGGGGCAATTTCTAATGCTGTTGTTGGTCAAATCGCCGTGTTAGCTGGGATGACTACTGGGGCTACACCAGATACAATTACTGAACATGGTAAATTTATCTTTAAGCTGATGATGTTTGCCTTTCCAGCGGTTGTTTTATTACTAGCAATCTTTGTTTTCTACAAAAAAGTTATTTTAACCGAAGAAAAACATGCGCAAATTGTGGAAGAATTGGAAAAATCTTGGGGTAAAAAAGTTGATGGGCAAACCAAAGCTTTAGTACAAGACCTTGAAATCCCAGCACCTATTGCAGGTAAGGTAATTACGTTAAGTGAAGTTAAAGATGCCAATTTTGCTAGAGGAAGTTTAGGGCAAGGATTTGGAATCATCCCAAGTGATGGTCGTGTGTATGCGCCATTTGATTGTACGATTCGGTCAACTTTTTCAACAAGACATGCAGTTGGAATCGAAGGTGATAATGGCGTAACGATGTTAATTCATATCGGAATTGGTACGGTTAACATGAAAGGAACTGGTTTTGTAACTTACTTTGAAGAAGGTCAACGAATTAAGAAGGGTGATTTGTTAATCGAGTTTTGGGATCCAGCTATTAAAAAGGCAGGATATGACGATACCGTAATTGTGACGATTACCAATAGCAATAAATATGCCCAAATTGAAATGTTAGTAGAAGATCAAGATGTTGATACGACTACAAATGTATTAAAAATTAAAGCATAGATAAAAAGCCAAGCGTTTATGATGTGTACTCTCTTTACTGGACAATGCAGTAAGGAGGGTATATATCGTTAACCTTGGTTTTTTGTATTTTAAGAATTAACACCATTTTAACATCATTCTTGTTAGGATAATGGTGAATTAAGAGCGATTCATCAAAGGAGGAAGGAAAATGATAACGACTTTAACCGCACTTGTGACGGTCGGATTGTTCTTTTATTTAGTCTATGTTTTATTTGAGGGTGAACAAAAATGAGTGAAATTATCCAATATATTCCATATTTAATAATTCCAGTTTTGTTGGCTTATCCACTTGGAAAATATATTAGTCAATTGATTGATGATGATTCGAAATTGATGCTTAAATTCCGACCGGTTGAACGGTCTATTTGGCGTTTTTTACGCTTAGATGTTAGTGAAATGAACTGGAAAAAATATGTGGCAGCGGTATTTGTTTTTTCTGGTGCAGGTTTTATCTTATTGACGTTAATTTTGATGTTCCAAAATGTTTTACCACTTAATCCACAACATTTACCAGGAATGTCTTTTGCATTAGCATTTAACACTGCAGCTTCATTTTTAACCAATACTAACTGGCAAAGTTATTCGGGGGAAGTAACCTTAAGTCCATTTGCACAGATTGTTGGTTTGACGGTGCAAAACTTCTTGGCCGCTGCAGTTGGGATTGCGGTGTTATTTGCATTGATGCGTGGCTTAAAGAAGGCTTCTAGTCAAACAATCGGTAACTTTTGGAAAGATATCATCCGTATCATGGTGTATTTGTTGGTGCCATTGAGTTTAGTGACTTCGCTAGCTTTAGTAGCGTGTGGGGTACCACAAAGTTTATCTGGTTCTAAGGAAGTTAAATTAGTACAACCTGTTGCAGTTGATAAAAACGGGCAAGCAATTTTGAATACGAAGATCGACGTCAAAAAACAAGAAGTAACGGTTGATGGAAAGAAAGTTAAAGATGCACAGATTTTGACTAAACAACACATTCCTTTGTATGCGCAAGCTAGTCAAGTTGCGATTAAACAACTAGGTACAAATGGTGGTGGGGTATTAGGAACTAACGCCGCACATCCATTTGAAAATCCTAATATTATCTCGAATTTGATTGAAGTTACTGCGATGATTTTGATTCCAATTTCGTTGTGTTTTGCTTTTGGTAACTATCTAGGCAAGAAAAAAGAAGGTTATGTCTTGTTTTTGACGATGGCATTGCTCTTTATCGTTGGTTTAGCCATCAGTGCTTGGGCTGAAAGCAAGGGCCATGTTGTCAGTGGAATTGGTAATTTAAATCTTGAAGGTAAAGAAACACGTTTTGGGATTGCAAGTTCAGTAATTTTTGCGGTTGTAACAACCGCAACAAGCTGTGGAGCAGTTAATGCGGCGATGGATAGCATGAGTGCTTTGGCTGCAATGCTCCCAATGATGTTTATCCAATTAGGTGAAGTTGTCTTTGGTGGTGTTGGTTCTGGCTTGTATGGCATGTTAGGCTTCGTGTTACTAACCGTCTTTATCGCCAGCTTGATGGTCGGTAGAACACCTGAGTATTTAGGTAAAAAGATTGGGCCAAAAGAAATGAAAATGGCGATATTAGCCTGCTTGGCAACGCCTTTAGCGATTTTGATTGGTAGTGGCTTGGCGGCTGTCTTACCAAATGTGACGGCAAGTTTAACCAACAATGGTGCACATGGTTTTTCTGAATTCTTATATGCCTTTTCTTCTGCTGGTGGCAATAACGGTTCTGCATTTGCTGGCTTTATGCCAAGTGCAACTTTAAATGTTATCTTAGGTTTAGTGATGTTACTAGCACGTTATTTATCGATTTTTGGAATTTTGGCAATCGCAGGAAGCATGTGTAAACAAAAGATTACTCCAGCTAGTTCAGGGACTTTAACAACAACAAATACAACCTTCGTAATCTTGTTGATTATTGTCATCTTTATTATTGGGGTCTTGAGTTTTTTCCCAGCCTTAGCCTTGGGACCTATTGCAGACTTTTTAAGTTAGGCTTTTAAACAGGAGTGAAATAAGCAATGGAGACAAAGAAAAATACGCTTTTTGATAAAGCGATGTTAGGTGAAGCCATCAAAGCTTCCTTTGTTAAATTAGCCTTTAAGGAACAATTGAAAAATCCCGTGATGTTTATGGTATATGTTTCGGCTTGTTTGACAACAGTTTTGTTTGGCCTAAGTTTATTTAAAATTGAAGATGGAATTGTCACGAGCGGTTTTATCTTGGCAGTGGCTTTGATTTTATGGTTTACGTGTCTTTTTTCAAACTTTGCCGAATCAATAGCGCAAGGTCGTGGTAAGGCGCAAGCTCAAACGTTAAAGGCAACACGAAAAGACGTGTTAGCACATAAGTTAAGCGATCCAAGCAACAAGGAAAACTATGAAGATGTAGCAGGTCCAAATTTAAAGATTGGTGAAGTGTTTGTCGTGTTTGCAGGTGAACAAATTCCTGCCGATGGTGAAGTCATCGAAGGGGCTGCTTCTGTTGATGAAAGTGCAATTACGGGTGAATCAGCACCGGTTATTCGTGAAGCTGGTGGTGATCGCTCGGCAGTAACGGGTGGGACGACCGTTTTATCAGATTGGTTAGTAGTTCAAGTTACGCAAGAAGCAGGCCATAGTTTTTTAGATAAGATGATTGAAATGGTTGAAGGAGCTAACCGTAAAAAGACACCGAATGAAATTGCTTTGGAAATTTTATTAGTAGCCTTATCATTAATCTTTTTATTAGTAACAGCTTCGTTATTCACCTACTCAGAGTTATCAGCACAAATTTTAGGTTTTAAAAATCCGATTTCAATTGTTTGGTTAATTTCGTTATTGGTTTGTTTGGCACCAACGACAATTGGGGCTTTGCTATCTGCTATTGGGATTGCAGGGATGAGTCGATGTCCGGAATCGAGTGGTGAATGGGACAAATCAAGAAAAGTTAACTGATTATCGTCGGCATGTAAGAAGTTTAAAGCTTTTAGATTAGTCAAATCCAAAGAAGTTAATTTATTGGCAAAAACATCTAAGTATTTTAGTGTTGTATTTTCTTCTTGATTAGGTAGTTTAATTGAAGTTAAGCGATTGTTGGCAATAATTAGACTTTCTAATTTTTTATTATTGGAAAATCAGCTTTACTAATTTGATTGTTATCAAAATAAACAGAAGTTAATTCTGTAAAATACTCAATCCCAGTCAAATCAGTAAGATTACCAGGATTTGCATATAAACTAGTTACCTTTTTAATCTCACTTTGAGATAACTTATAATCCATGTTAGTATCTACTTTTTTGTAGATAAGATTTCTAAACACTGGGTCAGGAAAGTTATTTTCATTAAGTGCAATTTCTTTTTGATCGCTAGTTATGGTTTGAGCCGAAGCGTTATTTAAAGAAAATAACGGTCCAATGACAGGAGCGCTAAGACAGGCAATAGCAGATAACGTGAAAAGTTTTTTAAAAAACATGTAATTTTCTTCTCTCCTCAATAAATTTTTGTTAGATAAAAAACAGCAAAACAAGTTAGTCTGTTTTTGACGAGTCACAAGCAAAATTATAATAATAAATTAATAGATAATCAAAGTTATTAATTAAATTTGATAGCGATAAATGCTGATATATCAACAAAAAAACAACTAAAAGTATGTATATAAAACAAAAATTATTCGAAAAAAGCGTTTACATCTTTTTTTGAGTATGTTATACTGAGTTCGTTAAAAATAGTGTGGATCGTGACTAATAAGATTAGGCGAGACTACAAGTAGGTACAAGAGACATCTTGTAGCTTATTTGTAGTCTTTTTTGTCTTTAAAAAGGGGGGATAGCATGTATCGCATTATTAAGCTTTTAAATAATAATGTCGTGATTGCACGTAATCAACAAGATAAACAGGCTGTTTTAATGGGTAAAGGGATTGCTTTTCAAAAAAAGCGCGGAGATTTATTGAAAGAAGAGCAAGCAGAAAAAGTCTTTTTATTAAAAAATGAAGAAGCACAAGATAATTTTTCAACACTTTTAAAAGATATTCCGTTGGACTTTATCATGACTACTTACGAAATTATCGAAAATGCTATTAATAAACATTCTTTTCCGGTTCAAGAATATATTTATGTAACCTTGACAGATCATATTTATTTAGCCTATCAAAAACTAAATCAAGGCAGTTATGAAGAAATTCAATTACCTGATTTAAAACAGTTGCATAAACAAGAATTTGCAATAGCAATGGATGCTTTAAAAATTATTCAAAAACGCTTAGGGATACAATTTCCTGATCAAGAAATTACAAGGATTGCCTTGCAGTTTATCAACGCTAAAGGCGAAACATTATTTGAAGGAAATAATCAAGATACTAGAGCTTTTATCTTGGAACAAATCAAGGCAATTTTACAAAGCAATGGCATCAAGCGGACAACCGAAAACCAAAACTATTATGATCGCTTGATGATACATCTGAATTATTTTTTGGAGAGAATTGAAAACGGTTTAACGGATGAAAAGATGAGTCCTGAGATTGTAACAATGTTAAAGCAGACCTATCCAAAGGCATATGAGATTAGCGTACAAGTCTGTGAATTACTACAAAATAAAACGAAGCAAAATTTAAATGAAAGTGAATGTTTATATTTTACATTGCACTTGCAACGGTTGTTATAAGGGGGAAAAAAGATGGAGTTTAAGCAATTACCCAAAGATTTTTTAATGGGCGGAGCAACGGCGGCTTATCAATGTGAAGGAGCAACTAAACTTGATGGCAAAGGCCAAGTTGCATGGGATACGTTTTTAGTCGAAAAGGGGCGTTATTTAGCCGAGCCGGCTAGCGATTTTTATCACCAATATCCAGTCGACTTACAGTTGTGCAAGCAATTTAAGATTGATAGTATTCGGATGTCGATTGCTTGGAGTCGTATTTTTCCAAATGGCTATGGTGAAGTTAATCAAAAAGGGGTTGATTACTATCACCAAGTATTTGCCGAATGCAAGAAACAAGGCATAATTCCCTTTGTGACCTTGCATCATTTCGACACACCTAAGACTTTGTTTGATGATGGGGATTTTTTGAACCGCCAAAATGTCGAGCATTTTGTGGAATATGCGAAGTTTTGCTTTGCCGAATTTCCAGAAGTCAAATATTGGAGTACGTTTAATGAAATTTATCCAGTGGCTTCTAACCAATATTTATTAGGCTCGTTTCCACCAGAAGTGCAGTTTGATTTAACTAAGACGATTACGTGTTTACACAACATGATGTATGCACATGCCTTAGCGGTCAACGCCTATAAAGAAGGTGGTTATACAGGAGAAATCGGGGTGGTTCATTCCTTAGAATACAAGTATCCAGCCTCAGATAAGCCAGCCG
Organism: uncultured Lactobacillus sp.; assembly: GCA_905204935.1. Taxonomy (GTDB): domain Bacteria; phylum Bacillota; class Bacilli; order Lactobacillales; family Lactobacillaceae; genus Ligilactobacillus. The sequence goes on along the minus strand of CAJLBJ010000018.1, from coordinate 17,120 downwards.
ATATTCATGCTGCTAAACTCGATGAAGCCTTATCGATTCGTTTCTTATTGGATGCGACGTATTTAGGCTATTATTCTAAAGAAACAATGGCGTTAATCGATGAAATGTTAGCAGCCAACAACCAAACGATTGACATCGATGAAAATGATTTTGCAGTGATGAAAAAAGCGGCCAAATGCAACGACTTTTTAGGAATCAACAACTATGGTAGTCACTGGGTCAAAGCTTATAGCGGGCCAAGTACGCTACATTACAATACAACGGGGCAAAAAGGTAGCCAAGTCTATCGTATCAATGGTATAGGCGAGCGTATTATTCGTGAAGACTTGCCTAAGACCGATTGGGATTGGATCATTTACCCTAAAGGCTTATACGACTTGTTGGTCTTTGTCAAAGATAACTATCCTAATTATCAAAAGATTTTTATCACCGAAAATGGCTTAGGTTTCAAAGATCAATTTGAAGATGGCTTAATCTTTGATGCGCCACGCATCGATTATTTACGCCAACACTTCAACGCTTTGGCCCAAGCAATCGAAGCTGGTGTAAACGTCAAAGGCTATTTTATCTGGTCGTTGATGGATGTCTTTTCATGGGTCAATGGCTATAACAAGCGCTACGGGTTGTTTTATATCGATTTTGAAACGCAAAAACGTTATCCAAAAGAATCGGCATACTGGTATAAGTATGTCAGTGAAACGAAGACAATCATTTAGTTTTAAAAAGGAGAAAGGGTGTTTAAGATGGATAAAAAAGAATTACAAATGTTAGGTTTTGAAGTAGTGGCATACGCAGGGGATGCTAGAAGTAGTTTATTGACGCTGTTAAAAGAGGTACGTAGCGGTAATTTTGCTAACGTAGAAACTTATTTAAAAGAAGCTGATGAAAATTTGACCAAGGCACATAACGCACAAACGCAAGCCTTGACACTAGAGGCTAGAGGGGAGCAATTAGATATTGGTTTTATCTTTATCCATGGGCAAGATCATTTGATGACAACGGTCTTATTGCGTGAATTAGTCGAAGATTTCATCACATTATATCGGCAAAAATAATAGTGGCTTTTGGGGGGAGTACAAATGAAAACATTAATTAATCAAATTGAAAAATGTAAGCCGTTGTTTGAAAGAATCTCACGTAATATTTATTTAGGGGCGATTCGTGATGGATTCTTGACGGCGATGCCAGCGATTATTTTTTCAAGTATCTTTATCATGATTGCAGCGGTACCAGAAGTATTTCAAATTACTTTACCGCAAGCCTTCTCAGATTGGCTATGGAAAGTTTATAATTACTCCATGGGATTAGTTGGTTTGTTAGTTACGGCAACCACAGCGCGTTGCTTGGCTAACTCGTTGAATCGACGTTTATCGGATACGGGTAAGCAAATCAATGAAATCTCGGTAATGCTAGCATCGATTTGTGGCTTTTTGATGTTAAGTGCTAATCAAATTAAAGGTGGAATTGCAACTGATTATTTAGGAACTAAAGGTTTGTTAGCTGCATTTGTTTCGGCTTTTATTACGGCAAATGTTTATAATTTCTGTGTGAAAAAAGATTTGACGATTAAGATGCCAAAAGAAGTGCCTGGCACAATCACACAAATGTTTAGAGATATCATTCCATTTTCCATTGCTGTTTTTGTAAACGTTTTGATTGATACTGTGGTTCGTTTATTTAGAGATGGTTCGTTTGCTGAATTAGTAATTGAATTTTTACAACCACTCTTTACAGCAGCGGATGGATATGTCGGAATCGCGATTATTTGGGGAGCGATGGCACTCTTTTGGTTTGTGGGTGTGCATGGACCATCCATCGTTGAACCAGCGATTGCAGCGATTATTTATGCTAACGTGGAAACAAACTTTGAATTGTTCAAGCATGGTCATCAAGCATCTAAGGTTTTAACTGTTGGTTTAGGGAATTTCGTTGGAACCATGGGTGGTACAGGGGCAACCTTAGTTGTACCATTTTTATTCATGCTTTTTGCCAAATCTAAGCAGCTAAAGGCAGTCGGTAAGACATCTTTTATTCCGGTATCGTTTGCGGTTAATGAACCATTGTTGTTTGCTACACCGATTATTTTAAATCCGTATTTCTTCGTGCCGTTCTTGTTGGCACCAATGGTTAACGTTTGTTTATTTAAGTTTTTTGTTGATGTCTTTAAAATGAACAGTTTTATTTCCGTCTTGCCATGGGCAACACCAGGACCAATCGGTTTGTTTATGGGAACTGGTTTTAGTTTGATGGCGTTGTTATTGGCGGTAATCTTGATTATTGTTGATTCTTTCATCTACCTACCATTTATCAAGGCGTATGATGCAGAGTTATTAGAACAAGAAAGCAAGATGACAGAACCACAAGAAACAAAGGAACAACCTGTTTTGACGGTTGATGCTCAAGTTGGTGATGGCAAACGGGTTTTGGTAATTTGTGCAGGTGCAGGTACGAGTGCTATGTTAGCAGATGCGTTAGAAGAAGGCGCTAAGCAAACAGGAATTAACATTCAAGCTCAAGCAGGCGCATATGGTTCACATTACGATATTATGAAGAATTTTGATTTAGTTGTTTTAGCACCACAGGTTAACACTTATCTAGCGGATGTTCAAAAAGATGCCGCTAATGTAGGCACCAAGGTCGTTGCAACAAAGGGGGCAGAGTATATCGCATTGACACGTGATCCACAAAAGGCAATCAAATTTGTATTGGAACAATTTTAGGGGAAATTTAAATGAAAAGTTTGTCAAAATGGGTATTAAGCACATTGTTAGTAGGAGGGATTTTACTAGGTTCAGCTAACGTTGCTTTAGCGGATGGTACTAACTTTGCGCAAAAGGATTTACCAAATATTTACGCACCAGAAAATAAGACGCACAAGTTAGCTTTATTAGATGATAAGGCAAATACCAATGTAGCCTTAGCAAAACTAGATAACGGTAAAATTGTGTTTATGACTAAAAAAGACGGTAAAATGCAACAATTTTATCCGTTAGCAGTTGAGACTGGTTTTTGGGATACGCGTAAGGAAAATCAAGAAACTAACTGGGATGAAGCTTTTAAACAAATGAAGTCGATGGGCTTTAATACGGTGCAATTGATGGTTCAATGGTCAGATTGGAATCAAGCACCAGGAAAGTTTGATTACAGTTATTTAGATTCAATCGTAAATACAGCTAAAAAATATGATATGAAGATGTATTTTGCTATGTTTTTCCACTATCAATGGAACATGGCTAAAAAGTTTGATGATTTTTGGGCATATCATGTAGAAGATCATGATGGCAAGAGTTACTCTATTCAATGGGGCAAAGGTGATCAAAATAATCCAGCCAATATTCGCAAAGACAGCTTAGAAGTCTTTCCAGAATACTGGCATCCACAAATTTATCCACGTTTGTTAGAAGCAATTGAAAATTTAGCACAGCATTACCGTGATTCAGATACAGTGATTGCTTATCAATTAGGAAATGAAGAAGGGTTCAACTACTATTTAAACGGTGGCAACGATCAAAATCCTTACTACCAAATGCTCTTTAATAAATGGAAAGAACAAACCAAACAAAGTGACGAAAAAGCCTTTAGAAAAGATACGATCTTAGCTTTATGGCAAAGCTTTAGCGATGCGGTGCATAAAGTTGATCCATACAAGCCAGTAACGACTAACTTCCAAGCGGGCCTACCTGAAAAAGGTGGTACTTTTGATTGGCATGAAGGGGTAGATCCAGCCTTTTACAAAGAAGCTAACTTGGATATGGTAGGAACGATGTTTTATGGCAACGATGGCGATTTGGCTTGGAATTCTTTAGATAAGATTTACAATTATACAACGCAAGGTCCAATCTTGTTCCCATCTGAAATTGGTGCAGCAGGACAAAATAGTATCAACATGAAATCTTATGTTTTGGATAGTCTATCACGTGGTGCGCAAGGCTTTGGGATTTATTGTTATGGCGAAATGTGGGGAACCGAGCATCAAACAAATGCTACAAACTTGCTGGCGATGATAAGTGCTAATCAAAATTTGATTACAAGAGGTTTGCCACAAGCAACTGATCAAGGACAAATCACCTTGCAACAACCTGAAGGCTTGACGAGTCGAGCTTTACAAGTGCCAAATGCAAAGTTGTTTATGTTAAACGATGCTACGGCATTGAAGAAATTGCCACAAGCAACGGCAAAAGAATATGAATTACCGCTTAAATTTAATCAAACGGGACGCTACGAAGTGACCGTGATGGTTAATGGTAAAAAACAAGATAGTAAGATTGTAACAGACGGCCAAACTTCACTAAAAGTAAGTTTGACGCCATATGACGTGGCTTTTGTCAGCGTACAAAAAACAGCTAATTAGTTAATAGCTAACCTCTAAACTCGGCACGGTAGTTTAGAGGTTTTTTATTTTACAAAATATAAAAATGTGAAATAATACACATTTATGTAGCGCTTTCTTAAAATTTGTTAATCTTCTAAAAACCGCTTGACTTTGAGTATTTTTACCTTGTAAACTAAATTTGTTCGTCGATTATTACTTCTTATTTTTATAAGTTTTTAGTGATTGATGGGTGGATTTTGTTGTTAAAGGAGAAAAAGGGAAATGACAGGGAAACAACGTCAGATTTTTTTTGTATTGTTTTATTTTGGAATGATTGCCAACCTCGATAAATCTTTGATTGGGGCAGCAGCACCGCATATTATTGCGGCATATGGCTTTAGTGCTGCGCAATTTTCTAATATTACTAACCTGTATTATGTAAGTAACATTATCATGACGCTGATAAGTGGCTTTGTGGTCGATCGTTACGGATACAAGTTCTTTACGACACTTTGTTTAGTGTTATTGACGCTTGCTTCAAGTTGCTTTGGGGTAGTAGGTCTTTTAGGTGTCGGCTTAGGGGGAAGTGCCGGCGTGATGTTGGGCTTGTTAGGAGCCAGAATGATTGTTGGTGTCGGTCAAACGGGCTATACCAACGGATGTGCGCGGGTAGTCGTTGAAAACTTCAAACCACATCAACGAACAACGGTACAATCGGTAGTCGTTGCTACAGCAGGGTTAGGGTCTGTAGTTTCGTATGCCTTGTTTGCACCGTTGATGGAAAAGACAAGTTGGCAAGTAGCATATTTTGTTTTAGCTGGATTATTTTTAGTGGCGTTAATCTTATTTGTAGTTTTAGTTCCAACCAAGCATACTCCGGTTACACGTAAAATTTCGGTGATTGAAGGTTGGAAAAATAAAAATACGTTAATTCTTGGTTTGGCACTTTTTTGTGGCAACATGGTATCGGTCGTAACGCTATTTTGGTTACCGACTTATTTACCAACAATTGGAGTTATTCAAAACCATCTCAAGGCCAATCCACAACTAGTAAACTTAATCTTAGTTGGTTATGCATTGGCGATGGGAATTGCGATGGTTACTAGTGATGCAATTGTTAAGCGATTCTTTTTAGGCAGACAAAAACAAGTTGCGTTTGTCTCCGGTATTATCGGTGCGCTAGCTTTGTATGTGATGACTAAGACGACTTCGTTAGTATTAATCGTTGTTTTATTATATTTGTCGACTTATATGTTGATGTTTGTGTTTGCAATTGTTGTTTTAGCACCGCACTTTATTGTTGCGCAAACCAAACAATCATTAATCGCCCCAGACATGATTTCAAGTGCGTATGCTACTATTAATATCATGGCTTTTGTCGGTGCGATGGTTGGAAATTATGTAGTGGCACGAATCGCCGATAAAATCGGTTTTGCAGCTGGCTTTGGAGCTTTGGCAGTGCCATTTGTTTTGATGTCAGTTTGCCTATTTTTCTTGCCACGTTTGGCTAAGAAATAAAAAATATCCCGTTAAGCACATGCTTAGCGGGATATTTTTGTACATAAAAATCCCCTCCTAAAAGAGGGGAGCAGTGTTTATTTGATTTTAGTGATATAAGTCGAAGCGACCTTTGGCAAGTAATTCTTTAACCCCACCAATATCCATCAAGGACTTGTTCATAATCATCTTTTTAACTACAGAAGCAGGGTAACCTTTGATTTCGTTTTTACCTACGACACCAAATGCGTGTGTGTTACCAACAGAAGCAACTGTTCCGGCTGATTGATAGGTGAATTCACCAGCACGACCACCATCTAAGCGAGCTGCGATATCTTCTGCAGTATAAGCACCCATGCGTGTTGCGATTTGAGCTGTTGTTGGATAAGGACGGTTGGTTTCTTTATCCATGAAAGCAGCAACGTCGCCTAAGATATACACATCATCGTTGTCAGGATCGGTTAAATGATCAGTAACGATTACACGGCCACGACGTTCGCTAAAGCCAGATTCACGCATAACAGGGCTACCACTAACACCAGTAGTCCAGATGATTGTTTTAGCTTTAACAGAGCCGTCTTTTGTTTCTTCGCCTTCTTTAACTTGGTAAAGCACTTGGCCTGGTTGGATTTCTTTAATCATGCAACCAGTCATCAACTTAACGCCTAGCTTCTTGACTAAGTTTACGCCGTATTCAGCCATTTTTTCGGAAAACATTGGCAATAAGCGAGTAGAAGCTTCAACAACGATGATGTTGATTTCATCGGCTGTAACACCAGCTAATTTAGCATATTGTGGACGTGCATCGATTAAGGCACCAGCTAATTCGATACCAGTAAAACCAGCACCACAAACCACGATGTTCAAAAGTTCAGGATCTTTTGTTTCTTGGTAAGTTTGCATCATCTTAACGATGTGATTGTGGATGTTTTCGGCTGTTTCGATGTTAACCATTTGTAAGGCGTTGTCTAAAGCACCTGGAATACCAAATGTTTCTGAAACAAAGCCTAAGCTAACAACGCAGTAATCATATTTAATTGTACCGCTGTTTTTCAAAATAGCTTGCTTGTTAGCTGTATCAACGCTTAAAACTTCATCTTGAATAAAGGTTGTTACCTTAGGATTAAGAACATCTCTGATTGGGTAAGAAATCTTTTCTTTAGGTTCTGTTCCGGCAGCAACTTCATGCAAATCAGTTGCTTCATAGTGGTAATCATTTTTATCAACTAAGATGATATGGCATTTACCAGCAGCTTTTTTTTGTAATTTAGTAACGGTTTTTAAACCAGCATAACCGGCTCCTAAGACGAGGATCTCTGTCATTTTTTTCACTCCTAAAAATGTTAATTATTTTGGCCTTGATCAATGGCCTTTAATTTTTGATAACGTTGGTTAGTTGCGGCTAACTCTTGTGGAGTACCGCTAATTTCGATTTGGCCGTCTTCAATAAAGATGACGGTATCCATTTGGTCGATGCCTTGAAGATGATGAGTAATCCAAACTAAAGTCTTATCGGCTAATTGATTAGCAAAGGTGTCAAGTAAGGCTTGTTCGGTCACAGGATCTAAGCCGACGGTAGGTTCATCTAAAATGATGATAGGCACATCTTTTAACAAGATACGTGCCAAGGCTAAACGATGACGTTCCCCACCTGAAAAACGTAGACCTGCTTCATCGACTAAGGTATCGAGTTGTTGTGGCAGATTGGCGATTAAATCTTGTAAGCCTACACGTGCTAAGACGTCCCAGATTTGTTCATCGGTGGCATCTTCGTTTGCAATTCGCAAATTATTGCGAATAGTTGTGTGGAAGAGATAAGGACTTTGTTGAATAACACCAATATAATCGGAAATCTTAGCGCCAATTGTGGTCGTTTCAATTCCGTTAAGGGTGATTTCCCCAGATGTAGCACTTAAATCACCACGCAAAAGGCTGGCTAGAGTACTCTTACCCGAACCACTGCGTCCTAAAAGTGCAACTTTTTGTTTAGAATCAATCGTCAAGTTGATGTGTTGCAAGACTTCATGTTTGCTGTCAGGATAATGAAAGCTCACATCTTGAATTTCAAGTTTAAAAGGAGCGTGTAGTTCTTGTTCAAAAGTAGCCTTAGCTTGTTTTTCTGGCAAAGCATTCAAACGAGCCAAAGAATCTTGATAAATGTTGGTTTCTTGCGCAGCTGCTGGTAGGTTAGCCAAGGCTTCATTTAAAGGAAAGGCAGCCAAAACAAATGCAGCAATCCAGTTGGCTGCTTGACTCTTAGGTTCACCACCAAAATAAGCAGCGCCAAAGCAAATCAAGCTCAAGACAATCAATAAGAAGTCTACTTGTAATAAGAAATCACGTAGATAAGCAAAACGCCGCATGCTAGCTTGTACTTGTGCCAGTTTATCTTGACTTTTAGCGTGAAGCTGCAAGTAATCGGCAGGACGATCGGCAAAAATCCAATCGCTAACACCTAAAATGTTGTCGGTTAAGTCTAGATAAAGAGCATTTTTTAATTGCTTTTCTTGTTCTTGTTTAGCACCGTTGATAATGATTGACCATAACGGAAGTAAAAAGATAATTACAAACAATAATAAAAACATCAAACCAGCAAAAGGTAAAGAGATAAAACCTAAACAAACAACGATAATAAAATACAAGATCCAAACAATGAAAGTCGGAAAGATTGTTCGCAAATAAAGGTTTTGAATATGACCGATATCTTCGGCTAAAAGCCCTAAAATATCACCGAGTTGATATTTGTTTTTAAAGAAGATAGCGTCTTTTTGTAGGGTTTGATATAAACGCAAGCGAAACCGTGAAGTCATCTTTAAGACCCAATCATGGCTGGTGAGGCGTTCAACATAATGAAAAACGGGTCGACCAAAGCCAAAAGCACGTGTCAAAACGATTGGGACATAGACTAATAATATGTTATACGGACGTGTGGCTGATTTGCTGATTAAATACCCTGAATTAAACATCAAAGCAGCTGCACAAACAAAGGTTCCTGCACCTAAAAGCAAAGCAGCAATTAAGGTTAATTTGTACTTGCGCAAGAAAGGTTTAACCCAAGTATCAGTTTTAAATTGCTTAAATAAACCAATTTTATTTAACATGAGTATCTCCTTTCGCTTGCTTGATTAATTCGCAAAAATAGCCATTTTGTGCTTGTAGTTGCTCATAGGTTCCAAATTCAACGATTTTACCGTCTTTGACGACCAAAATCTTATCCATTTGATGCATCCAGTGTAAGCGATGGGTGGCAAAAAAGACAAGTTTGTCTTTCATCAAAGGCAACATTTTTTCTTTAAGTTCAATTTCTGTTTCAAGATCAAGATGTGCGGTTGGTTCATCAAAGATTAAAATGCGCCGCTTATCATCTAAAAATGCCCGTGCCAAGGCGATACGTTGTGCTTGCCCGCCACTTAAAGGTCGTTGCCCATTGCCAATTAAGGTATCTAGACCATCTTCGAGTTGGTCGACTAATTGAGTCAAGCCAACTACTTTGATGGCTTCCATAATTTGTTCATCACTGACATTTGGAGTGTAAAAACGAATGTTATTTTTTAAGGTATCATCAAAGATATACGGATTTTGCGGAATATAAGAGATTTGTCGGCGCCAATTAGGTAGATTTAGGCTAGTCAGTGCTTGGTTATCATATTCAAATGTCCCGCTAGTAGGCTGTAAGAAACCACTCAATAAATTTATTAAAGTCGATTTACCAGCACCAGAAAGCCCGATGATTCCGATTTTTTCAAAACCAGTAAAGCTTAAGTTAAGTTCGCTTAAGGCATTAGGTTGAGCAGAATCGTAGGCGTAATTGATAGCGTTTAAGTTTAATTGACTATTCTTGTTCCAGTTAGGCAGTTGTAAATCTTGCGTCTTTGGTTGTGGTTGATTAATGATAGCAAAGATTGCTTGAAAAGCATTTTTACCATTTAAAGTAGCGTGATAGTCGCTAGCAAATGTCCGAATCGGTAAAAAGTATTCAGGCGCCAAAATCAAAACTGTCAAAGCCGGGAAGAGATCAATCTTACCGTTAATTAAACGCAAGCCTAAAAAAACAGCGACAACTGCGACTGATAGGGTGGTAAAAAAGTCAAGTGCAAAAGTCGATAACATAGCGACTTTTAAGGTTGACATGGTTGCTTTGCGGAAACGCTCGCTTGTTTTGTAAATGCTTTTAGCATAGCTTTTACTTAAGCCAAAATATTCAAGCGTATCAAGGCCACGCAAAGAGTCGATAAAGTGATTGGAAAGAATCTGATAGGAAGCAAATTGCTTGTCGGCTTTGGCTTTTGCAGCATAGCCTAAAACAATCATAAATAAGATAATCAAAGGAAAAACTAAGATTAAAGTAATTGCAGAATCAAAATCTAACCAAAAACAAACGACTAAGATAATTAAAGGAACAATAATCATCGAACTCATCTTACTAGAAATGAGTTTGATATAATCTTCGGCTTGAAAAATCCCGTCTAAGGCTAAGGTAACCATGTTGCCGGTACCTTTGTCTTGGACGACATGTGGCCCAAGATTAAAGGTTTTTTCAAGCAGTTGACCACGTAAAAATTTTGCTTGCTTAGCAGCGTAGTTATCCAAAAGATGACCGACGCTAAGCATTAATACTTGTCGTCCTAAAAAACAACAAGCAAAGCCTAAAATGTGCAAACTTTGACTGGTCAAAAGAGCACCTTGCCAAAGGCTAGTAATGGTTAAACTTAGAAAGATTGCTTGTCCAATGATAAGAAATGCCTGCAAAACATCAAGTCCTGCAAGCATTCCCATAACTTTTTTGAAATTTGACAAGCGCATCAATTGCTTATCAAACATATTATTATTCTCCTACTTTTGGTAAAGCGATACGTTTGTGGAAAATATAATATGTCCAAGCAGTATAAGCCAATATGACTGGAACTAAAGTCAAGGCAACGATTGTCATGACCTTTAGTGTGTAAGGGCTAGAAGATGCGTTGGTAATTAACAAATCAAATTTTGAATCGATTGAAGAAATCATCAAGCGTGGGAATAGTCCAGTGAACAACAAAGCAACTAAATCGACTAATGAAAGTCCGCTTAAGATGAAGGCTAATAATTCTTTTTGTTTTAAAACAGCAAGGTTAGCTAAAACTGTTAAAACGACAATTCCGATTACCAATGCGATTGTGCCAACAGGATGTACGGTAAAGAAGTCTGTTTGCAAATAAAGTAAAATTGCAAAGACAACTAAGCCAGCATATAAAACCATGTAGCAAACTTTAGCTTGTTGACGTGCACGGTCACGAATTTCGCCAAGAGTTTTTAAGGCGATATAGTTTAAACCGTGGAGGTAAGTCAACAAGGTTAAAGCAACCCCACCGACGATGGAGAAGATGTTGATGTAATCAGTAAAGCTAGCATAAATATTTCCGTGTGCATCTATTGGCATACCTTGAATAAGGCTGATGAATAAAATACCAAAGAAGAATGGAACTAAAAAGCTTCCGATAGCTAATGTCTTATTCCAAATGCCTTTTTGTGAAGCTGGAGCACGATGTCTAAATTCAAAGGAAACACCACGAATGATTAAGCCAAACAAGATGATGAATAAAACAATGTAATAGCCACTAAATAAAGCAGCATACCAAAATGGGAAAGAAGCAAAGAGTGCACCACCAGCGGTAATCAACCAAACTTCATTACCATCCCAAACAGGTCCAATTGTTTCAATTAATTGTGTTTTTTCATCTTCGTTTTTAGCAAGCGAAGCAGTTGCCATGCCGACACCATAATCAAAGCCGTCTAAGAAGAAATACCCTGAAAACAAGACGCCAACAAGTAAAAACCATAATAATTGTAATCCGCTCATTAGTATGCCCCCTTATCGAATGGATCAACAAAGCCATCACTTAATTGAGCTCCGTTGCGATCTGGACCTTTACGAAGTTCGCGTACTACTAAACTAATCATAGCAATTGCTAAGCTAGTAAAGATCAAGAAGTAAACAGTGTTACTGATTAATAAGGATGTTGTAGAAACGTTAGGTGAGACACTGTCTTTGATTGTAAATAAACCATAAACAGTCCAAGGATAACGTCCTAATTCGGTTACCAACCAACCACTTGTGTTAGCTAATAAAGGAGAGAAGGTCATTAAACCAACGATCCAAAGCATCCATTTTTTTTCAAACAGGATTGGTTTTTTCTTACGTGTAAAGAATAAACCAACTGCAGAAACTAAGAAGAGTAATGCACCGAAGCCGGCCATGATTCTAAATGTCCAAAATAGTGCATTAACTGGTGGGTAGTAATCAATATCTTTACCGTATTTAGCAGATAATTCTTTATTGATTGTATTCATACCCTTAACAGCCCCAGTAGCTTTGCTGTATGTTAACCAGCTAAGCATGCCAGGAATGTCTACGTTAAAGACATTTTTATGTTCTTTTTCGTCAGCCCAAGCGATCACAGTCCAAGGAGCTTTATCTCCTGTATCTTCGTAAACTGCTTCAGTTGCAGCGAATTTCATTGGTTGTTCGTTAACTAAGGCTTTCATTTGAATATCCCCAACTAACATTACAGCAACAGAACCAATTAAACTAACTGTTAAACCGATTTTAACTGAGCGACGATAAATGTTGGTAGCAAGTTCAGATAACTTGTCTTTTTTCAAAAGTTGGAATGCGGCTAAACCGGCAATCACGATTCCGCCCATAGTAACAGCAGCAGTTAAAACGTGACCGATTTCCATCCAAGCTTGTGGGTTGGTTACTAAAGCACCAAAATCAGTCATTTCGGCACGACCATTGCGCAATGTGTAACCAACAGGATGTTGCATGAAACCATTAGCAATCAAAATCCAAATGGAAGATGTGACTGTCCCAAAAACAACCATCCAAATTAAGAAGCAATGGAATTTAGGTTTGAAACGGCCCCATGTTGACATCCATAAGCCAATAAATGTAGATTCAATGAAAAATGATAGCAAAGCTTCAACAGCTAATGGTGCACCAAAGATATCACCAACAAACCGAGAATAATCAGACCAGTTCATACCAAATTGGAATTCTTGAATAATCCCAGTTACAACACCAACAGCAAAACTTAATAGGAAAATGTTCCCCCAAAATTTCGCCATTTTTAGATATGTTTCGTCTTTTTTCTTAACGTAGAGTGTTTCCATGATAGCCACCATAAAGACGGTACCGATGGAAAACGGTACGAAGAAGAAGTGAAAGACGGTAGTCATCGCAAATTGGAATCTTGCGAGTGAAACAATATCCATATTTAACCCCTCCGTTCATTAAATAAAGAGCCCAGGCAAGCACCTAGAAACTCTACAGTCTCTAAGTATACGCTTGCCAAATTCCATTTTCAATAAAAATTGTACAAAACATTTTGTGAAATCAAACACATGTCGTTTTGTAGCGCAATAATGTAGCTCTTATACTTGAAATAATGCAGTTTTGAAAAATATTAAGATTTGTTAAAGATAACATTATCAACAAGTGAAGCGTTTTACTTGCGCTAAAAAACTAGCCAATATTAATTTGAAAAAGAGATAGCTCAAAGAATTGAAACAAAAATTTAATCCTAAAAAATTTAGGTTTCCTACAGGATATTATACAACAAATAGCCTACTTAATTGGTGTTTTAGCTACAGAATATTTTTGAAAAAAATAAAAAAACGTTGCTAAAAAAATGCAACGTTTCTTAAAAGAAAAGACAATTTAATCCGAATAAAAGCACTTGTATACTAGAGCACAAAGCCAAGATACGGACCGCACAGATAAAGGTCTCACGCTTGATTTGTTTAGCAAATAACAAACGGGTTTGTTTCCAGACAAAAATGGCTGTGAAGATGATTAGTAACACTAATATTAGTGGTAATAAACCTAAATAAATCGCTAATAGTATAGAAGCAAAGGCTAAGATGTTATTAAAGGCAAATAAGTATAAGCCGTTTTTGACACCGATATAATGAACCAGCGTGGTGCGGTGATTTTTTTCATCTTCTTCGTAATCACATAAATTATTGGCTAACATTAGATTGGCAATCCATAAAGTATTAGGCAAGCTGATCAAAAAGATAGCTAAAAGATTGGACCATGACCAAGAAAAAGCTTGATAATTATTGATATAAACACAAATCAAAGTGATCATAAAGCCCATGGTAAAACCAGAAAAGACTTCACCTAATGGTAAAGCTGATAAGGGACGCGGGCCAGAAGAATAGGCGATTCCGATAAAAAAGCAAAAGATTCCTAAGATCAATAACGGCCAACCTGTTTTATAGACGAGATAAATTCCTAAAAGGGCGGCTAAAATAGTAAAGCAACTCAACCATAAAAAGACGACCTTAGGATTTAAGTGTTCTCGTCCGATGATGTTGGTGTTTTTCTTGTAGTCGGTCACATCGACTGCGTGGTGGTAGTCGTTGTAATTATCCAAGATATCAACGGCCATGTTAAACAAAAACATAGCACAAAAAAAGACTAAACTTAAACTAGGTTCAAGATGGTTATAATGGTAGAAACTAAAACAAATACCCAATAAAAAAGGTAAGACACTGGCTGTTTTAGCCTTGATTTCAACTAATTCTAAAAATACTTTGAGTGACATAAAAAAGCCTCTTTCATTTATTTATAAAAGCCTCAATCTTGCGTAGATAAAGACAAATCAGTATGATATTAAGTGTAATTGAAAGTAGATTGAAAAGCAAACTAGAAAAAAGCTAATGACGATTAGGTGCAAAAAGTGCTAAAATCTTGAATAAGAACTAAAATTTAAGAGGTAAGGTAAATGGAGCAAAAAGCTGTTAAATTGCCGCGGGAATTAGATGAAAGAATTACGGCAGTTAAACAAATTATCGAAGAACAAATAAAAGTCAGCGATCCACAGCTACAAACGGCATTGCGGGTGATGGCAAGCAATGGGGGGAAATTTTTGCGGCCACTTTTATTTTTCATCTGTGCTCAAATTTGGGGGACACCTCGAAAACAGGAGATGCAATTAAGAAAGATTGCAGCATCATTAGAAATTTTACACATGGCAACGCTGGTACATGATGATATTATCGATGATTCGCCATTGCGCCGCGGAGCAATTAGTATTCAGAGTCGTTTTGGCAAAGATGTTGCAGTGTATGCGGGAGATTTATTATTTACAATCTTCTTTGATTTAACACTAGATGAAATGGCCGACACGCCATATTTGAAGATTAATGCAACAGCGCTAAAAGAAATTTTAAACGGTGAGCTAGGACAGATGTATGCGCGCTATGATGCAAAACAACCGCTACAGACTTATCTAGATAATGCAAGTAAAAAGACAGCATGGTTGTTTAAATTAGCTTGTATGGAAGGTGCTTATTTTGGTGGGGCAAACGAGCAAGAAGTGGCGCAAGCTGCAGAAATTGGCAAGTTGATTGGCTTGAGTTTTCAAATGCTAGATGATGTGTTGGATTATTCGCTAGAAAATAAAGATGCTAATAAGCCAGTATTAGAAGATTTAGCTACTGGTGTATATTCATTGCCGTTACTGTTGGCTTTGAAAAATGAGCAAACAGGGCAACTTGAAGAAATTTTAGCGAAAAGACAAGCACTAACACCTAAAGATTTTCAAGAAATCACACGTTTAGTGATTGAAAATGACGGAGTAAAAGAAGCACGTAGATTGGCAAAAGACTATAGTCAACAAGCGCTAGATCAAATATCTATGTTACCAATAGGAAAAGCTAAGAAACAATTAGATTATTTAACTAGAAAACTATTGCAAAGAACTATATAATATGAGGTGGATAAGCGATGGAATTTGAAAAAATTGTGGACATTCATTGCCATATTTTACCAGGATTAGATGATGGTCCAAAAGATTTGGAACAGTCGTTATCTTTGGCAAGAGAAGCGGTGAAAGACGGAGTAACACATATTTTGGCAACGCCACATCATTTGGATAAACAATATGTAAATCATGCTAAACAAGTAAATGAAGTAACTGAAAAATTACAAGTCGCGTTAGACCAAGCACAGATTCCGTTAACTGTTTTTGCAAGTCAAGAAGTTCATATTAATGGTGATTTAGATCAACGTTATGCGGACTTGTTGGGTGTTGATGAAGATAAACATTATATGCTAATTGAATTTCCTCATGGAAGTGTACCGGCTTATGCTAAGCAATTGTTTTTCAAGTTAAAAAGTCTAGGCACAACACCAATAATCGTTCATCCGGAACGTAATAGTGATTTTCAAAAAGACTTGAGCTTGTTGTATGACTTTATTGCAAACGGAGCATTAGCACAGGTGACAGCCACAAGTTATTTAGGAGGCTTTGGCGAACAAGTTGCAGAAGTTTCCTATCAAATGGTAAAAAATAATTTAGTTCAAGTGCTAGGCTCAGATGCACATGCGATGAAAGGTCGTGGAATCTTGATGCATGAAGCGTTAGATCAGATTGCAAAAGATTTTGGTGAGCAAAAAGCGATACTGTTTGAACAGACAGCAGAAGATTTGTTAAACGGTGAAAGAGTCGTGGCAAAAGGCTATACACTACCAACTAAAAAGAAAAAATTTTGGCTATTTTAAAAACAATTTTAAAAACAATAAGAATCCCCCTATTGGTTTGAATGTTCAACCAATGGGGGGATTTTTTATTATTGATTAGCTGTGTTTTGTGTAGCTGGAACTTTAAGTGTTTGGCCAACAGAAATGGTTTTAGACTCTAATTTATTGAGAGTGGTTAACTCATCAACTGTTGTGTTATATTCGCTGGCGATAGCTGAAAGAGTATCACCAGATTTGACGACATAAGACTCGTAATCTTCATCTTTAGTAGTTGCTTTTTTAGTTGAGCTACTTTCAGATGAAGCTTGAGAACTTTCTGTAGTAGTTTCATCTTTGCTACTAGAAGATGATGAATTTGTAGTAGATTCGGTCTCAGAGCTACTACTTTTTTCATCTGAACTATCTACGTCCTTGCCGTATTTTTTCTGAGCGATAGCACGTTGTTGCTCATATTCTTGTTTTTGGGCGGTAGCTGAATTATCAAATGGTGAATGACCACGGAAAAAGAAAAACATTATCAATCCAATGAATAATACCAAAATAATTAAGGCTATGATTGAGAGTCGATTATTATTTTGTTGCCCCATGCAATTAACCTCCAGTAGTATATATATCAAAGTTATTATACATCGAAAAGCAAGATAATACTAGTTTTGTTTATTATGTAAATGTGAACAATTGCACAAGTTTAAAAAGTTATAAAAAATAAGTTATATTCAAAAAATTAATTTTAACTTAATTTAGGCAGAAGTCGCCCATCCTCTATAGGTGGGTGATGAATGC
>CAJLBJ010000017.1 GCA_905204935.1 uncultured Lactobacillus sp. | reverse complement strand
ACTACTATTTCAATTATGGAGATGGTAGAATGCTTACTGGTTTCCAAACGATAGATGAAGTAGTGAAATACTATAATATCGATGGTAAACGTCAAAAAGGAGAAGCATTAGTTGATGGTCATTGGTACTACTTCGATCCTGAGACGGGGAAGATGGCCGTGGGCTTTACAGACTTGCCAGATAAGACTGTTTATTATGATGAAAAAGGCCATATGGTATATGGTGAACGGTTTATCGATAACCATTGGTATTATTTCGATGGTAGTACAGGCAAGATGGCCACTGGATTAGTTTCGTTAGTTGGAAAGACTGTTTATTATAATGAAAAAGGCCAAATGCAATATGGGGAACAAAAGATAGGCGATGACTACTACTATTTCAATTATGGAGATGGTAGAATGCTTACTGGTTTCCAAACGATAGACGGTAAAAAGAAATATTATGATTCTGATGGAAAGTTACAGATAGGATTCTTCAAAATTGATAATAGCACCTATTATGCTAATGAAGTTGGAGCGCTTCAATTTGGTGAAGTTAATATTAATGGAGATTATTACTATTTTGATCCACAAACAGGTGTAATGCAGATTGGCCCAACGCTTAATCTAAATGATAGAACTATTACGTATTATCAACAAGATGGGAAGAAAGTTTTAGGAACTGTTGTGATAGATGGTGATAATTGTACGTTTGATTCAACAACTGGAGTGTTGATAAAAATTAATGGAAAAGATATAACAGGTGCTATAAAACTCGCAGGAAATGAATATTTGTTCGATAAAAATCATAAGGTCATTGTCGGTTGGCAAAGTTCTAATGATCTTAATGGCCGTATTTATTATGATGAAAAAACAGGAGCTAAAGTTCATGGCGAAAGATACATTGGAGACCATTGGTACTATTTTGATCCTAAAACTGGCTTAATGACGAGTGGTTTTGTCAATTTGGCAGATAAAACTGTTTATTATAATGGAAATGGCCATATGGTATATGGTGAACGGTTTATCGATAATCATTGGTATTATTTTGACCTAGGAACAGGTGCGATGGCACGCGGATTTTTTTACTTTCCAGACAAGACTGTTTATTATGATGAAAATGGTCAAATGAAATACGATTGGCAAACGATTGGAAATCATGATTACTATTTTGATTTAGGAACAGGTGCAATGGCACGTGGAACAATTAATATCAATGGACGAAACTATACATTTTCAAGTGATGGGGTCTATCAAGGCTTCACAGAACGAGTTGCTAATTGGTTTTATAGTCGTATCGGAAAGATAACTTATTCAATGTATGGCTCAAGAAATGGTAAGGATGGTACTGCTGATTGTTCTGGTTCGATAACACAGGCCTTATGGGATGCTGGAGCTTCTCGACCGGCCGATAATGTTATCAAGTGGGGTGGATACAATACAGAAACAATTCATCCATATTTGAAAGCTAATGGTTATTATCTAGTTGCACAAGGAACCGCAGATTTTACACCACAACGCGGAGATATTATCATCTGGGGTAAATTGGGTTCTAGTGGCGGCGCTGGTGGTCATATAATGCTAGTTACAACTTCAGGTCCAAATCCTAATGTAATTTCAACTTGTGGATATGATATGAGCAAGGGTCAGGCTATCAAAGAATTTGGATATAACTGGTATTGGAACTATGATAATAGACCATATTACTATGTTTATCGGCCAGTAGATCCACACAGAGCTTAAAAAGTAGTTGATGGTATATATCTTTGATTTTTCAAAGATATATACCATCTTTTTTATATAGTTAATTAAAGAAAGATATAATGAGTGTAAAGTATAAAGATTGGTATACTGGGTAGATATCAAAATCATACATTAAGAAAAATTGTATTGGTCATTGGCAGAATATAAAAAAGTAGTATAATTATTAATGAATAAAAAAGGGGAGTTTATTAATGGAAAAAAGACAAGACTTATATCATTAGATGTCGCACGAACGTTTGCAATATTATGTGTTATAATAATACATTCTACGGAGGCTGTATATCCGTTATCTCTGAAATTAAATACAGAACAGTTTTCAGAATTTTCACGCCAAATTGCATTAGCATTACATATTTTGGGAAGATTAGGAGTGCCCATCTTTTTCATGCTGACAGGTTATTTATTGCTTAATCGAGAATATGATACAGAAAAAACGAAGAGATTTTGGAAAAGAAATTTTTTTGGAGTGACACTGGCAACTGTTATATGGATAGGACTATATTTTTGGTTTAATTGTTGGTTTAAGGAAGTCCCATTTAAAGGTGATGATTTAACACGTCAATTATTATTGTTGGCTAATTCGTATTGCAATCATTTGTGGTATATGTATCAGATTGTGGGAATTTACCTATTCTTGCCATTTATAGCTAATGCTTTAAAATCCGTGGACAAGAAATTAACGATATTTCCAATGATTGTGGCTTTCTTGTACATATTCATTCTTCCGATGCTTAATGTTTATTATTCGATTAAACAAGAACCAACCATATCAGCGATGCCTAATTTTTCTTTTATTGGTGGTACGTATGGATTTTTGATTATCTTAGGTTGGGTGGTAAAGCAAGGCTTTTTCGATAAAATAAAGACAATATTCTTTTTTATTATTGCAATAGCCGGATATTGGTATACATGGCATTTCGAATTATATGCGTATCAGCATAACATTGCTTATAATGTTTGGTATGATTCGGCTTCCTTAGTGATTGCATCGTTTAGCTTATTTATGATTTTTACGAGATTAAAGCATATTCCTTGCAAATGGTTGTTTACAGTAATTAGTAAGTGTTCATTTGGGATATACCTTTGCCATAATATGTTTATGATGTAGTTTGCCAAAAATCTTGAAATTCAAACAGATCTTCAAAAAGAATGGCGCTTAATCATATATGCTTTTATATGTAGTTTCGTGATCGTCTTTATTATTTCACGAATCAAAATTTTAGGAAGGATTTTATCCTTCATGCATTAATTGAATATGCAATATAATCTATTTTTTCATAAAAAATAATACCTATTTTAACCGAATTAGTTAAGATAGGTATTTTATTATTTTATATAGATTTTAATTTGAATTTTTATATATTTATTTGGAAGGTAAGATTTTACAACAAAAATAGATGATAATCTATTTTTTATTAAATCATCATCTATATTTCATTTCTTAATTAAAATAGTACTAGGACCCAGATATTATATTTAGTAACTGTTCTTTTTGCTGGTGGATATCAAAACAATATTGATCGTCTATTATTACAGCAGCCTTTCTAGGTTCATTTTTTAATATTAAGATTTCTTTTGCCCAAAGTTCTGGATCTTCATGAATACTATAAAATTTACAGTTTTCTGTAATTTTTACTTCCTGGGATATATTGTCGCTAAATAGGCAGGGAAGACCAGAAATAGCAGCTTCTACACCAACTATGGGTAAGCCCTCAAAACGAGAGGGGAGAATAAATACATCCATTCCTTGTAAAAGAACAGGGACGTCAGGTCTACTTCCCAAGAAAAGAACTTTTTCTTGAAGTTTTAAATCACTAACCTTTTGTTCTATAGTTTTTTGGGTAGGACCTTCTCCTACAAGGATAAGTTTGGCATTTTCGTATTTTTTCGCTACGGCTGCAAATATGTCGATTAAGTATTCATGGTTTTTTTGGTGAGCAAACCGACCTATATGACCTATAACGAAATTGTTTTCTATTTCCAATTTTTTGCGAATTTCCAATCTTTTTTCGGGTGAGTAGGCAAATTTTTCCACTTGAATAGCGTTATTGATAATTGTGAAATTACTAGATTCTACTATTTTGTTAGGGAATAACCATTCACCTGCTTTTTTTGAACATCCTATATAAACATTTCCCCAACGATATAAGAAAAGTTTACAGAAACAATGTAGAAAATACCGCATTTTACGCTTAATTGGACTGGCATTTTCGTCACCACCAATACCTGAATTATGACTGTGAATGATTATCCTATCTAGCTTTTCTTTATGAGCTGCATAAATGCCGGTTAAATTAATGCATTCAGAAATATTAAAATAAGCAACGTCATAATTCCCATCACGAATAATTTTTCGGATAACATTAATTTGTTTTACAGGATTTTTCAAACTTGGGATTTTATATAATTTAGAATTGAATTTTTTTATTTCATCTTTAATGGAATCATCGTGGTAGCTTGATAAAAAGTCTATTTGGAGATCATCCTTGTGGACAACGCTTAAAAAATTCAATAAATATTTGTCAATACCACTATTTTTACCATCTGTTAAGTAGCCAACAATAACTTTTTTCACTTTTAACCAACCTTATCTATTTTATTAATTAAATGTGTTAAGAGTATTATATAGTAATTTTTTGCGAAAGAGTGCTGTATTGCACTATATTAAGAATAACATTAAAAAATCTCATTGACTAGGTACAAAAACGAATTTAAACGATTAAAGATAAAAAGGTCTGTGACAAAAATAGCATGCGGCAGATTAAAAAAATAAAGAGAAAATCTATAAAATATTTTTTGTAGACTTTCTCTTTTTTCTTGTTATTTACAAAAAGACTTTATCTATTTTTCTCCGCTGTTTCCTTAGAATAGCGCGCTTTTAAGGCCCAAAGGATCGAAACTGTGTCGACAACTTCTTGAAACATTGCGCCGATAAAGGCAGGGACAAAACCGGTGCTGGCGACTAACATTAAGAAAATACAAATTGCAATCCCGATCAATACCGCTTGACGTGCGATTCGCATGGTATCTTCTGAAATTTCAACAGCTTTAGCGACACGAGACAAATCATCTTTTAAGATAACAACGTCAGCAGATTCGCTAGCGGCAGTCGAACCGTGTGCCCCCATGGCAATCCCAACATCAGCGGTTGCTAGTGAAGGGGCATCGTTTACGCCATCGCCAACCATGATGACAGGGCGCTTATCTGTTGCGATATTTTCTAAGGCTTTAATCTTATCTTCTGGCAATAATTCAGCAAAAACTTGGGTAATACCTGCTTTTTGTGCAATTTTTTGTGCAATATTTTCTTGATCACCAGTCAACATTACGATGTTGTCAACGCCGTGTTGGCGTAGGGTTTCCATTGTTTCTTTGGCTTCGCTTCTAATATGATCGCTAAAGACGATATATCCCCAAAGCTGACCGTCAACAGAGACGTATGAAGTTGTTTGTTCTAATTCTTCAATGCTACTTTCTGGGGCAACAAATTTAAGTTTACCAACCTTAACAAGTTTGCCTTTAATTTGTGCCTTGATCCCGTTACCGGTAACTTCTTCAAGCGAGTCACTAGGGTCTAGATCAATATTTTGGCTTAAAGCGTATTTAACTAGAGAACGAGCTAAGATGTGACTTGATTCTTGTTCAGTGCTTGCGGCTAATTCGAGTAATTCTTCTTTAGAATGGTTGTCGAGTGCTACGATTTGGCTGACCGTCAAATGTCCATCGGTAATCGTTCCTGTTTTATCAAATGCTGCAGTCTTTGCGGTTGCAAGTTTTTCAATTACATCACCAGTTTTAACAACAATCCCATTTCGTGAAGAGCGACTCATCCCAGAAACGAGTGCTACTGGTGCGGCTAAAATCAATGGACAAGGCGAGGCAACGACTAAAACTTCGGCAAAGCGGACCGGATCTTTCGAGATAAACCAAGCAATTCCTGCGATTACATAAGCTATCAACGTAAAAGGAACGGCATAACGATCGGCTAAGCGTACGAAATGTGCAGGGGTTTCTTCTGCTTCTTTAACTAATTTGATTAAGCGTTGATATTGACTATCTTTAGCTAATTTATCAACAAGCATTGTAATGGAAGAATCACCATTCAAAGAACCAGACATTATTTCTTGTCCAGGACCTTTGCTGATAGGACGAGATTCACCGGTTAATGATGATTCATCAAACATGCTAGAACCTTTGATGATATGCCCATCAACTGGTACTAATTCGCCTGGCTTGACGATTAATTTGTCGCCGATTAAAACTTCGTCTACTTGCAAGTCAACTGAGCCATCTTCTGTAATACGGTGTGCAATATTAGGCGAATTGTCTAATAAAGCTTTAAGCTCTGTATTAGCTTTTTTAGCAGCATAGTCTTCTAAAGATTCACCGCCAACAAGCATGATTAAGACAACCATTGAAGCCCAGTATTCGCTAACAATCAGTGTTGCTACAACAGCGGTAATCGCAAGCAAATCAACACCGTATTGTCCAGAACGTAAGGTTTTAATCATTTCAATTAACATTGATAAAGAAATCAAAGAACCAACAACAGTTACGAGAATTTGGGCCCATAAGTTTAAGTGCAAGCCAAATTCTAAGAAAACGGCTAAAGCACCAATGGCTAAAATGACCCAAAGTTTAGTGGTATGTTTCATAATTATTCTGCTCCCCTCAAATGTTTTAAGTTTAGATGTATTGTAACATCAACGTTTATTAAGTCAAAATAGAATCATTCTAAATGATAATCTTTTTCAATTAGATGAAGGAAAATGTTGATTTAACAGCGTTTGTTAAAATAAATTAAAAAATCTCTAAACGAAAAACATTCTCAATTGGTTTTTCCATCAAAAAAAGAGCCTTTAACTAAGGCTCTTTTAATAATTACATTTATTAACGGACAGCTTTTTTCTGTAAGGTTACAACACCGATAGCATTTAGTCCTGTGTGTGTCATGATAATAGGGCTAGTCAATTCGGCTAAATAAGGAACATCTTGGTTTTGAGGAAGTAGGGTTTGCTTAATGCGATCTAAAAATTCTTTATCGGTGCCAACATTTGACAATGAAAGTTCACATAAAGGATTATCTTCATAACCTTGTGCAAGTTCACTGCAGTATTTTACAAATGTCTTGCGACTCCGACCCTTTGCGGCCACATCTAAACTTTCATCATTTAAGCGCACAATAACTTTGAGATTGATGAGCTTAGTCAACATACCAGCCATCTTGCTGACACGTCCGCCAGCAACTAAACAATCTAGGTTATCTACCAACACATCAATCGTTGTTCGTTTGGCGATATCGGCACAATGAGCAACGATTTCTGATACACTCTTACCTTCTTGTGCATCTTTAGCAGCGGCTAAAACTTGAAATGCTAAGCCACGATCGGTTGATTTGCTGTTGATAACGGTTACCTTAGTTTTGGTCATCTGTGCCGCGCTTTGAGCAGTGTTAAATGTCCCACTTAAAACATCGGATAAAATGATTGCAACAACTTCTGAGCCATCTTTGCCTAGTTCATCAAAAACTTCTACAAAGCGTCCCATAGGTGGTTGACTTGATTTAGGAATATTGCCTTCACGTAAAGCTTCAACTAGTTGTTGACGTGAAATATCTTCGCCATCAACATAGTTTTGACCTGCAATTTCAATTGAAAGTGGAATGATCGTAATATTGTTTTCTTTTATTTCAGCGGCTGTTAATTGTACCGATGAATCCGTTACGATTTTAATCATAAAAAAACTCCTTGTCACGTATTTGACTATACCAGAATACACTTATCTAACTTAAATTATATTACAAAATTAAACGTCCGTAAACCAAACGCATGACTAGTCAATCTCAAAATTTTGCTTTATTTTATTTCGACATCGATTAACCGCATTAACATATGTTTGTTCTGAAATATGTAAATTTTTGGCTGCTTGCTTTTGGTCAGATGTAGTCAGATAATTGTAAAAAACTTTATCTTCTAGATAAGAAAAGTCATTTAATGCGTTTTTTAATTCTTCTTTTAATGCTAGTCGTTCTTCAGGGGATAAATGTGTCATGTGTGTATTAGTAAAATTAGGATACAAGCTTAACATGGTATCATATGAATAAGCATTAAGATCAGCAGCACGCTTTTGAGCTGCTTGACGTCTAGCAATAGACAAAAATTCATTACGGAGATTGTTTTTAAAAAAGGCACCAAAAGTTACTTTTTTTGTTACATCAAATGATCGGACAGAGTTAAAGCATACAGTTAAAGCAATTGCAAAAGCATCATCTTGATCAAGAAAACGGAATTGAAAATCGGCTAATAGAGCTGAAATCATTGGACGATATTTATCAAACAAAATTTTTAACTTAGGACTTTCTGGATCTTCTAAGATAGCAGTTAGTAGTTGAACATCATCACTTGAAATTGACATTAAAAAATCCCCTTTTTTAAATAAAACTTTTAAATTATCGTACCGTTCAAAGATAGCGCTTTCAACCCGTGTTTGGTTTTGTTAATATATCAATTAGTTAATCATAAAAAAGTGTTTCTTTAAAGAAACACTCTTACGTAAATAAACTATTTTTGTTTTGTATTTAGATAAATAAAATATTTATCGAGATAAATTTTATGTGCGATTGTAGCGATAATATTATGAAGCATTGTTTTTTCTTCTGATTCAGAATGAATCGTGTGATTTTGAGGTGGTTTAATTTCAAAAACTTCATGAAGTAGTTCTTCTAATTCTGTACAAAAGTATATATAAGCATCTTTTGTAGTATAAGACTCTTGTTGTAATTTTACTAAGGTCTGCAAATTATCTAATGAGAGCACACTTTTAGTCAAGGCAATAAAGAAAAGATGTGCTATCTGTTCGCGTGAATATTGTTTTTTAACAGGACTGGCAATTAGTTTCTTTTTTACATAATTGCTAATCATCGAATTGGTCAAACTAATTCCAGCTAAAGGTTCTAAATATTCGTTTAGGTATTTAGTAGTTTGCTCTAGGTATAAACCGACGTTTGGAATTTCATTGTATGCTGGTAGTTTGACACCATCTAGAGACTTGGCTAACTGTTGTTTAATAGTGGATGCCACTGAATCTGCCTCCAAATAAAGTAGTTTAAAATTATTATACAAATATCTCTTCACAAGGTCAATAAATCTTTTTGAAAGGTTATTGAATATCTCTTGACAAAGAATTTGTAAACATATACAATCAAAATGAAGATGAGTTTTTAAAAAACCGCTAAGAAGATTTTAAAAGGAATTAAAAATTTATGACAAGATATAAGATTGTTGCTGATTCAGCAGCTAACATTTTACAATTAAAACAAGTTGATTTTGCTACTGTACCATTGTGTATTCAAGCAGATCAAGCACAATATTTAGATGATGCACAACTTGATGTCGATAAGATGATTACTGATTTACAAAATTATACGGGCAAAACGACCACTGCATGTCCCAATATTCATCAATGGTGTGAGGCTTTTTCAGGGGCGGATATTGTGTTTGCGATAACGTTGACTAGCGCACTTTCTGGTAGCTATTCATCAGCATTACAAGCAAAGGAAATTTATCAAGAAGAACATCCAGACGTTAAGATTTGTGTCTTAGATTCTTTGGCAGCTGGGCCTAAGATGGTCTTAATGATTGAAAAATTAGAAGAATTAATTTTAAAAGAAACACCTTTTGAAGAGATTGTAACTATTTTAAATGAGTATCAGACTAAGACTAAGCTAATTTTTTCGTTAGAGTCATTGGTTAATTTAGTTAACAATGGTCGGATTAACTCGACAACAGCTAAGGTTGCGCATCTTTTAAAAATTCGAATGATTGGCAGTGCAAGCCTGGAAGGTAAGCTAGAGCCGTTAGGAAAGGCACGAGGAGAAAAGAAAGCCTTGGCAATGCTAGTTGAAAAATTAACAGAATTTGGGTTTAAAGGCGGTAAAGTCGTGCTTGCACATTGTCAAAATCAAGCAGGGGCAACTAAATTACAAGAGATGATTTTAGAAGTTTATCCAACTTCTCAAATTACAATTACAAAATGCCGAGGACTATGTAGTTATTATGCTGAACAAGGCGGCTTGATGATAGGATTTGAAATTTAAAAAAGTTGGTAGGTACGATTGATAAAACGATTCTACCTAGATTAGTATGCGTATTTTGTGCGGTATGGACATATTGTGAAATGTCAGCCTTACTTAATCTATTAAGATCGATAAGATAACCAAGTTTAGCGAAATTAGCAACAATCAGTCCGACAATAAAAGCAATTGTTGACATGATTTCAAAATAAAGCAAGTCCTTAGCGCCAATTTGACCTAATTTTTTCATGTCTCCTAGTTCAGCAATCCCCACAACTAAACAAGAAGCCACGATAGGCAAGACGACCATTGATATCAAATTTAAAAAGATATGTCCTAAACCATTAGCAAAGCCAATGAACTGTTTATTTTGATAAAAAATAGCCCCTAAAATAATTCCTAAAAATAATCCAATTAAAATTTGGATTCCAAGTGATTTTCCCTTCATAAATAAGCTCACCTCTATTTTTTTGATAATTAAATTGTACTGTACTTAAAAGTTTTTTTAAAATAATAAAAAAATAGGAATTTATTTTGAATTATATAAAGAAGTGCACTAGAATGGAGGTTAGTTAAAAAGCATTGCCAACTTACATTTAAATTGAAAGAGGATTGACTCCAAATTTTTATTAAAACTAAAAAAGATTGTGCTAAATATTTTAGGTATAATAGGGGTATAGTTTGTTTAGAAATAATTAGTTATTAGCATTAGGGGGATAAAAATGTTAAAAGCAACTATTTGTCAGCAAGATATTTTGACACAAAAAGATAATAGTTTTTGGCTGCTCAAAGCGTTTTAGATGAAATTAAACAAAATCACTGTAAAGAAGCCGTAATTCGAAGTATTAATTTTAATAAAATGGTCGATGATATTCGGTTTACAATTTTGACATATCCATCTTTGAAACGACGTCAAGCCTTTTTGGATAGGTTAGTACAAGAAATTGAAACCGTGGATATTAACGAAAAGATTGCTAGACGTTGCGGGGTTAGATTTAATGCAAAATCATTGGAAAATAGGCAAGAAAAAATTGTATTATTAGGCTTAGCAATCGCGCAAAAGGAATTATTAGCTAGTTGTGCTTTTTAATGAAAAATGAATCTTTGTCAAATCAAACAGAGCTATGTAAAAATTTTCTTTCAGACCTGTTTTATTTAACAAATTTATTCTAATGGATGTTTTTATATCTCTGTTTTACAAATTATAAAATAGAAATAATAGAAAAATAGCTGGTCAAATTTCATTTTTAGAAATTCGATCAGCTATTTTTACGTCCAGACTGGTACTTTTTTCCAGCTCTTATTTATATTCACAAGTTGAATTTTTACGGATAAATGTTACAGGTAAAATATATTCATCCGTTTGTAATGGGGCTTTTGGATTGGCAATGCGTTCCAATAATACATTTACCAATAAAGAAGCGATATCGGCAATAGGTTGTTGAACAGTTGAAAGTTCTGGGTGATAGTCTTGTATAAATTTAGTTCCATCAAACCCCGTGACTTTTAATTCTTCAGGTACCTTAATACCTAGTTTGGCTGCCTCTTGTAAGACTAAAATAGCGGCTAGATCATCTGTACATACAATACCATCGGCACTTTTCTTTTCGAGTAATTGGCGAATCGCTAAGGCACGGATTGCCGTTGAATCAAAGAAATTAATTGTATGGAAATGCTCATTCAGACCATATTTTGCTAAGACGCTTTTGTAACCTAAAAGTCTTTGATCAGTAGGGTTACCTTTGATAATAGGGTTTCCTAGAAAATAAATATGACGACAACCAGCTTGATAAAGTTCTTCGGTTGCTAAGGTAGCTCCTTGATAGTTATCGCAAGAAACAATCGGAATGTTGTCTGAAAGTTTACGGTCAAACGAAACAATGGGCAGACCTGTTTCATGATATTCTTCGATACCTAGATTATGTGCTCCTGCAATGATGCCATTGACTTGATTAGCCATTAACATCTTGAGATATTCACGTTCTTTGTGTTTATCAATACCAGCATTACATAAAATTACTTTGTATCCACGAGCAAAAAGATTTTTTTCGATAGATTCTACTAATTCCGCAAAGAAAGGATTAGTAACTTGTGGGAAGATCAAACCAATCAGCTTGATGTCTTTACCTTGGAGTGAACGAGCCAACAAGTTAGGTTGGTAATTTAGCTCTTGCATTGCTGCAAAGACCTTATCTTTAGTTTTTTGACTTAAGTATCCATAATTATTGATTACACGCGAGACCGTTGTAGGAGAAACACCTGCTTTTTTGGCAACATCCGTCAATTTTGGACGCATTGAAAATCCCCCTTGATAAAAAATTGTTACATGTTGAATAATTCCCAACACTTACCAGTGTAACGCATTTTTGCTTCGGAGATAAGACTAACTTGAGTATTTTTAGGTTTATTAAAGAAGCGGGCGGTTAAAACTTTTTGACCACCATTAACGAAAATTTCACATAACGAATGATCAATCAAGATTTGTAGCTGTAATTCTTGATGTTTAGGCAATGTGATTGTACGAGTCATGCCCCATTCTTCAGCAAAAATAAGATCAAGTTTAGAACGATCCAAGCATAATTTACCGTCTTTAGTGTCAAAATGTAATTGTAAACTGTGTTCTAATTGGTCATTACCAGCCAAATGAAGTGTTCCGGTGCTATCAGCTGCCAAAGTTAATTGAATTTCATATTGATTTTGTTTTGGTTTATATAAATCTGTACGCTTAGACTCAGTCATGCCTTGTAAGGTAGTTTCATTATGGCGCAAGGAAGTCATTGCCTTAACCGGTTTTTGAAGTAAATGACCATCTTGATAAGTAAGTTCTTTGACTACACTTAAGCAATGAGCCCAATTTTCAGCGTCTGTTGGATAAGCAATTTCTGGTAAACCAACCCAGCTAATCATATAAGCTTTGCCATCTGGAGCATTAAATGCTTGGCTTGCATAAACATCGAATCCTTCATCTAAATTGTGTAATTTTGAATCGCTTGGGGTAAATTGAGCATTTTCAAGATCAATATTTTTACCAACTAAGTAGGCGTTAGGATAGATGTTTTGGTAGTCTAGATTTTCTTTTGCGATACCTTGTGGACAAAAGATCAATACCGGATGATCATCAACAAAGACTAAATTAGGACACTCAATCATATAGCCAAAATCTAAGTCTAACATGTCAAGGTAGCCATGATCTTGCCAATTTTTGAAGTCGGTAGTTGAAAAAATAGCAATTTTACCGCGGGTCGTTTCTTTATCTTGAGCACCTAAGATTGCAAAGTAACGGTCGGCGATTTTTAGCAATTGCGGATCACGAAAATGATCGGTAGTATGTTCACTTTGTGCAAATAATGGTTCTTTTAACTTGGTGATATTGTTGTCTTTATCCATCCATGCACCGTTTTGATAAGGATGGCGTACCCAGTCTTTATCACGAACGTTGCCGGTATACATCAAAAAGAGTTTGTCATTGATTTGGCAAGCTGAACCAGAATATGCACCGTGGCTGTCATAAATCGTATTAGGTTCGATTGCTAAGCCGATGTTTTCCCAATGTACTAAGTCGTCTGATTGAAGATGAACCCAAGATTTTACTCCATGGACTGCGCCAAATGGATATGCTTGATAAAAAACATGCCATTTGTCATTGAAGTAAGAAAAGCCATTAGGATCATTAAGTAGACCAGATGTAGGGCGAATATGATATTTTAATTGATATTTTGAATTAGCTGCTTGATGTTGTAGTTCTAATAATTTAGCAGCTGACCATTTCGAATACGGTAGGTAACGTAATTCATCAGTCCATTGCATCGTTTATTCCTCCTAAGTGGTTTGTTGAAACCGTTGCATTAACTATTATTTTATGTTACTGCCTGGTATATGTCAAACGTATATCTTATATATTTATTGTTTTAATAGGGGATTTAGTTTTTTTAAAACAAAAATATGATAAACGATTGACATATTTTAAAAATACGTTATTATAAATTTATAAAATCGGTTACAACTAATTTTTAAAGGAGTGGAAAAAATGGATCACAAAAAAGTTGCGTTAGAAGTTATCGATGCAATTGGAAAAGACAATATGTTAGCTGTGGCACATTGTGCGACACGTTTACGTTTTGTTTTAAAAGATGATCAAAACATTGATCAAGCTAAGTTAGACGGAAGCGTTGATATTAAAGGGACGTTTAAAACCAATGGTCAATATCAAATTATTATTGGACCTGGTGATGTTAATAATGTGTATGATGAAATCATCAAAATCACAGGACTCAGTGGGGCTTCAACTGAAGATTTAAAAAAGATTGCCAGTGAAGGACAAAAGGTAAATCCTATCATGGCCTTTATCAAGCTATTATCAGATATTTTTGTTCCAATCATTCCTGCTTTAGTAGCTGGTGGTCTTTTGATGGCGTTAAACAACTTTTTGACATCTAAAGGATTATTTGGCAGTCAAGCGTTGGTGGAAAGTATTCCTGCAATTAAAGGAATTTCTGACATGATTCAAGTAATGTCAGCCGCTCCATTTATCTTCTTGCCAATTTTAGTTGGGATGTCAGCGGCTAAACGCTTTGGAGCTAATCGCTTCTTGGGTGCGGCTGTCGGGATGATTATGACAACGCCTGGTTTGGTTGATGGCAAATATTGGGATATTTTTGGTATGCATGTTGCACAAGCTAATTATCAATACCAAGTTATCCCAGTCTTGGCGGCTGTTTATATCTTGTCAATCTTAGAAAAATGGTTGCATAAGCGCTTGCCAGCAGCTGTTGACTTTACTTTTACACCGTTAATTTCTTTGATGGTGACAGGCTTTTTAACCTTTGTAGTTGTTGGACCTGTGATGCGTGAATTATCCGATGCGATTACTTATGGAATCGTATGGATTTACGACACATTTGGTTTTATTGGAACTGGGATCTTTGGGATGTTGTATTCGCCAATCGTTTTGACTGGTTTACATCAATCCTTCCCAGCGATTGAAACACAGTTGATTACATCTTATGCTCAAAACCATTCCGGTTCAGGAGATTTTATTTTCTTGGTGGCTTCAATGGCTAATGTTGCACAAGCTGCTGCATGTTTTGCGATTTTCACATTGACTAAGGATAAAAAAGTTAAGGGTTTGGCTTCTTCTGCAACAGTGTCTGCATGTTTAGGAATTACCGAGCCTGCGATGTTTGGAGTAAACTTAAAGTATAAATTCCCGTTCTTTTGTGCTTTGATTGGCTCAGGTATTGGAGCTGCTTTAGCCGGCTTGTTTCATGTTGTTGCGGTATCTTTAGGTTCAGCAGCATTTTTAGGTTTCTTGTCTATCCAAGCATCTTCTGTGCCAATGTATTTAATCTGTGAATTGATTACTTTTGCAGTGGCATTTGCTTTAACTTACCTTTATGGTAAGAGTCATAATGCTCAAGTTAATCCGCAAGCAACAACAGTTAATGAAAGTGTGGCAGTTAAACCAAATCAAGCTCCTGTTGTTACAACTCAAGAATTTAAGATTGCAGCACCTGTTTCTGGTGAAGTTAAGGATTTAAAACAAGTTGCTGATCCAGTTTTCTCATCTAAAGCAATGGGTGATGGGGCAGCTGTTGTACCAAGTGAAAGCGAAATTTATGCACCAGCAGATGGTGAAATTACCGTTGTTTACGAAACTAAGCATGCATATGGTATCAAGACTACTGATGGAGCAGAGATTTTATTACACTTAGGGATTGATACAGTTAATTTAAAAGGTGAAGGTTTCAATACAGAAGTTAAAGTCGGTCAACAAGTTAAGCAAGGCGATAAATTAGGCACAATGGATCTTGGAGCGCTTAAAGAAAAAGGCTATGACACTACGGTAATGGTAATTGTAACTAATACGATGGATTTTGCAAACGTAGCATTGAGTGGCCCAAATCCTATTAAACATGGTCAAGAACTTTTGAGTTTGACACGTTAATAAAATAAACACCCAGTTAGTTTACTATGTATGTTTCATTTCAAAAAATACACAGTATGTTAACTGGGTGTTTTTGTTTTATTTTTTAAAATTGATTTGATTGCGATATTCTAAAGGGCTTTGATTGAAACAACGTTTGAAGGCTTTAGAAAATGTAAATTGATCTTTGTAGCCAACCAGATTAGCAATCTGTTGTAAAGAATAATCTGTTTGCGTCAGCAATTTTTTTGCGTGTGTCAGTTTTAACTTGAGTAGATATTGTTGTGGACTGATATTTAGATTTTGTTTGAATAAACTGTGCAAATAGCTACGCGAAATATGCAAATTGGCGCATGCATCACTGACATTGCAGCCGTTTTGATAGTTTCTTTTAAAATAATCGGTGGCTTGTTTAAAACTAACAGTATAGTTGAGCTTTTTTTGATGTTTATGATTGGGATATTGTGCTAAAAGTTGATGAAAAGTTTGATATAGCAGACTTTCTGTTAAAAGTGAATTGGTTAAACTATTTTGCAAACGTAATGCTTCAAACAAGGCTTTAAAGCTTTTTCCAAATGCACAATCATTGACGTGACGTAAATAATAGTGTTCATCTAAAGCGCTACGAGCAAATATTTCCCCGGTATAAACGCCAGAAAAGCCAATCCAAAAATAGCTCCAAGGATCGTTTTTGTCAGCTTGATAAAAACAAGGTACGGATTTGGGAAGTAAAAAGACATCGCCTGCTTGTAAAGTAGCCATTTTTTTGCCGGCACTAGCAAAGGTTCCTTTACCTGCTGTGATGTAATGTAAGATATAACAATCACGGATATTATTCCCTCCAAACGTGTATCCAGGAGAAGTATCTTCTTGACCGTAAAAGACGATATTACAGTCGAAATGTTCAATTTCTGTTCGTTTAAATTCAAAATTCATCGGTTAAAACCTCATTTGTTATGTCAAAATGTCCTGTTGACATTATGACATATAATTAATAAACTAGTCCATGTTTTTTTGATCTACAATATAATATTATGAAGATGTACAATGAAACGATTACACAAGAGGTGTCGAATATGCAACATTTGATTACATTTGATCAAGAAAATAAAATTTTTAATTTAAGCAATGACAAGATTACCTATCTTTTAGGAATCGAAGAAGGCAATGTTTTAGCACATATTTACTTTGGTAAAAAGGTCAGTGGCTATCATAACCAATTCAAATATCCACGTTTAGACCGTGGTTTTTCAGGAAATTTACCCGGATCGCTTGACCGGACTTATTCATTAGATAGTTTGCCACAAGAATATTCAAGTCAAGGTGTGGGCGATTATCGTATTTTGGCGGCTATTATTCGTCAAGAAAACGGTGCTACTGCTAGTCGTTTTGTTTATCAAGGACACGAAATTTTAGCGGGTAAGCCTAAGTTGGCAGGGTTGCCAGCTGCTTATGTAAAAGATGATGCAGAAGCACAAACGCTAAAAATTTATTTATTCGATGAAGTTAGCCAAGTTAAATTAGAATTACTTTACACGATTTATGCTAATAGAGCAGTGATTACGCGTAGTGTCAAGGCTATTAATGAAGGTACGCAAAATGTAACACTTGAAAAATTAGCCTCACTACAATTGGATATGGTAAAGCCAGATTTAGAAGTTTTATCTTTACCAGGTGGACATGTTAACGAACGCAATGTCCAACGTGAAAAAGTAGGTTTTGGGATTAAGAAGTTTGCTAGCCGTCGTGGAACAACTAGCCATCAAATGAATAACTTTATTGCTTTATTAGAACCAAATGCTAGTGAATTTAGTGGTGAAGTTTATGGTTTTGATTTAGTTTATTCTGGTAACCATAGTATGGAAGTTCAAAAAGATCCATATGGACAATATCGACTAGTTGCCGGTATCAACGATGAAAACTTTGCATGGGTGCTAGAACCTACACAAAGTTTCCAAACACCTGAAGTGGTGATGGTTTATTCAGATCAAGGTTTAAATCAGATGAGTCAAACATATCATGCGTTGATTCACGATCGAATCGTACGTAGTAAATTCAAAAATCAAGAACGTCCAATTTTGGTTAATAACTGGGAAGCAACTTACTTTGACTTTGATGAAAGCAAGTTGCGTCCAATCGTTGATGAAGCTAAGAATCTAGGAATTGAAATGTTTGTCTTAGATGACGGTTGGTTTGGTCATCGCAACGATGACAATTCATCTTTGGGTGATTGGTATTTAAACAAAAGTAAGTTCTCAGATGGTCTCAAAGGTTTTGCCGATTATGTCCATGCTCAAGGTTTGAAATTTGGTTTGTGGTTTGAACCAGAAATGATTTCGCTTGATTCAGACTTGTATCGTGCACATCCAGATTACATGTTAAAAGTTCCTGGCTATCAACCTTCTCCAGCACGTAATCAATTTGTGTTAGACATGGGCAGAAAAGAAGTACGGCAAAATATCCAACAACAAATGGAAAAGTTGCTAGACCAAGGATTTATCGATTACATCAAGTGG
This sequence comes from uncultured Lactobacillus sp., assembly GCA_905204935.1. Classification (GTDB taxonomy): domain Bacteria; phylum Bacillota; class Bacilli; order Lactobacillales; family Lactobacillaceae; genus Ligilactobacillus. The sequence continues at coordinate 27,311 of CAJLBJ010000017.1, read as the reverse complement.
GATATGAACAGACACTTATCGGATGTATATTCTGTTGCTTTAGCACCAAATCAACAAGGTGAAGTCTTACACCGCTATGTTTTGGGGCTTTATGAAATGTTAGAAGAATTGACGACTAAATACGATAATATCTTGTGGGAAGGTTGCTCTGGTGGTGGCGGCCGCTTTGATAGTGGTTTTGCTTATTATATGCCACAATCATGGACAAGTGATAACACCGATGCAATCGCACGTTTGAAGATTCAATATGGAACCTCAATGGTTTATCCAATTTCGACGATGACGTCACATTTATCTGCTGTGCCAAATCATCAAACAGGACGGATTACTCCATTTAATACGCGGGGAAATATGGCGATGAGTGCGGTCTTTGGTTATGAATTAAACTTGACGCATTTGACGGATGAAGAAAAACAACAAGTTAAACAACAAGTGGCCTTTTATAAAAAAATTCGGCCATTGGTGCAATTTGGGACTTTTATTCGCTTGAAGAGCCCATTTGAACAAAATGATGTTGCGTGGATGTTTGTCTCTAAAGATCAAAAAGAGGCCTTGTTGTTTACCTTTAACATTTTGGCGGATGCACAACCAGAATTTACCTATACCAAGTTGGCGGGCTTACTAGCAGATGCTAAGTACCAAGATGTTGAAAGTGGTGCGGTTTATTATGGCGATGAATTGATGAATATCGGTTTATACCAACCTGTTGTTCGACAAGACTTTAGTTCACAATATTATCATTTCAAGGCTTTGTAATTGAGGAGAAATCAAATGAGTATCAAAAATGAAACAATGTTGATTACCTATGCAGATAGTCTAGGTAAAAACTTAAAAGAATTAGATGAAAATTTAAGTAAATACTTTAAAGGCGCTCTCGGTGGAGTTCATCTTTTACCATTTTTCCCTTCAACAGGTGATAGAGGATTTGCGCCAATTGATTATGTCGATGTTGACGAAGCTTTTGGAAGTTGGGAAGATGTTGAAAAATTAGGTGAACAATACTATTTGATGTTTGATTTTATGATCAATCATATCTCACGTCAATCTAAGTATTATCAAGATTATCAACAAAATAAAGATCAAAGTCCGTATAAAGATTTGTTCTTGAGCTGGGATAAATTTTGGCCAGAGGGTCGCCCGACTAAAGAAGATGTGGATTTAATTTATAAACGTAAGGATCGTGCACCTAAACAAGAAATCGTGTTTGCTGATGGCACATGCGAAAATCTTTGGAATACTTTTGGTGAAGAACAAATCGATTTAGATGTCAGAAAAGACGTGACTAAGGAATTCATCAAAAAAACATTATTGAGTTTGATTGAACATAAAGCTAGTGTGATTCGTTTGGATGCATTTGCTTATGCTGTCAAAAAGTTAGACACCAATGATTTCTTTGTTGAACCAGAAATCTGGGAATTATTAGATTATGTCAGAGACATCACAAAGGCAAAGGGCTGTGAATTATTACCAGAAATTCATGAACATTACACGATTCAAGCTAAGATTACCGAACATGACTATTTTGTCTATGACTTTGCCTTGCCGATGGTTGTTTTATATTCGCTTTATAGCGGTAAGACGAATCGTTTGGTCAAGTGGCTTAAGATGAGTCCGATGAAACAATTTACGACGCTTGACACACACGATGGTATTGGGGTAGTCGATGTTCGTGATATTTTAACGCAAGACGAAGTTGATTTTGCCGTCAATGAATTATACAAGATTGGGGCAAACGTAAAACGTAAATACTCTAGTGCAGAATATAATAATTTAGATATTTATCAAATTAACTCGACATATTACTCGGCTTTAGGCGATGACGATGCCAAGTATTTCATGAGTCGCTTGTTACAAGTCTTTGCGCCTGGTATTCCACAAGTCTATTATGTTGGCTTATTGGCAGGTAAAAATGATATTGAATTGTTAGAAAAGACCAAAGAAGGCAGAAACATCAATCGCCACTATTATACAAGTGATGAAATTGCAACCGAGGTTAAACGCCCAGTCGTAGCGGCTTTGTTGAACTTGTTGCGCTTTAGAAATCAAACACCAGCTTTTGATTTGGAAGGTTCTATCGATGTACAAGCACCAAGTGAATACGAAATTACAATCGTACGAAGCAACAAAGATGCAAGTGATCAAGTTAGCTTGACAGCTAACTTGCAGACATTAGAATATACCGTTAAACACAACGGCCAAGTTGTAGTGTTTTAAGGTCTTAAAAGCTAGCTTTAAGCTGGCTTTTTTTGTTGGTTTACATGAAAGCAGAATCATAATATAATTTTAAAAAATTAGCTTTGTTTAGAAAGGAATTTAGGGGAAGCTGAAAAAAGCAATACCTTTTTTATTTGGGGGAGATTATAATCCTGAACAATGTCCCAAAGAAACCTGGGCAAACGATTTGGAGGTCTTTAAGCAAGCTCAAATTAATTCGGCTTCGATCAATATTTTTGCATGGGATAGTTTACATCCTGCCGAAGATGTTTATGATTTTTCACAACTTGATGAAATCATGGACAACTTGAGTCGAGCTGGCTTTAAGATAGTTTTAGCGACAGCGACAGCCGCGATGCCGGCGTGGATGTTTAAAAAGTATCCAGATGTTGGGAGGGTGGATTATCAAGGAAGGAGCCATGTGTTTGGGCAACGTCATAATTTTTGCCCACATAGCTCGCATTATCGGCGCTTTGTGCAAAAATTGGTTGCACAACTAGCTAAGCGTTACGCAGCTAATCCACAACTGGTCAACTAGCACATTAACAATGAATATGGGGGTATGTGTTATTGTGAACATTGCCGCCAAGCGTTTGTTGCATGGTTAAAAAACAAATACCAAACCTTAGACAACTTAAATCAAGCCTGGAATGCTAAGTTTTGAGCACATACCATTCATGATTGGGATGAAATAGTGGTTCCTAATAAATTAAGCGAAAAAGCCGGGGACAAACGGCTTTTGAAGCGATTTCATTGGATTATCGGCGTTTCCAATCGGCAAGTTTGTTAGAGTGTTATTTGTTAGAAAAAGCTGAAATCGAAAAATATGATACTACAACACCGATTACGACTAATTTTTATGGTGTGCCAAATAACGATATTGATTATTTTAAATGGGCTAAACACCAAGATGTCATCTCATATGATAGCTATCCGCAATATGATACACCAGCTCATGTCAACTGGCAAGCTTATAGTCCGCTCAAACGTCCTGGACAGATGTTTACGCAAAGTTTGCAAGCCATCGCGCATGGAGCAGATACGGTGCAATATTTCCAATTGAAACAATCGATTGGAGCCCAAGAAAAATTTCATGGCGCAGTCATTGCGCATAGTCAGCGGACGGATACACGAGTTTTCAAGGAAATTCAACGCCTCGGTCAAACGCTAGCACGGCTGGGGACAACTTTTAAAGATAGCCGAGTGCAAGCCAAGGTTGCCGTACTTTTTGATTGGGAAAACATGTGGGCCTTACAATATATGGCAGGTATTAGACAAGATATCGACTATGTCAAAATCGTTCAAACTTATTATCGGCATTTTTATGAGCAAAACATCACCGTCGATGTGATTGGAAATACAAACGATTTTAGTGCGTATGATTTAGTCGTTGCTCCTGTGTTATACATGGTTTCACCGCAACTTAAACAAAAACTAAGTGATTATGTTGCAAAGGGCGGGAACTTGGTGACGACTTATTTATCTGGTTTAGTCGATCAAAACGATAATGTATATCTAGGTGGTTATCCAGGGGCTTTGCGTGAATTGACCGGTATCTGGGTTGAAGAAACCGATGTTGTGGTGCCTAAGCAAACTATCTGGGTAGATTATCAAGGTCAAAAGTATCCGACTGAATTATTGTGTGATTTGGTTCATCCGAAAGAAACTTAGGTTTTAGCAACATATGCTAGTGAGTTTTATGCGGGCATGGTGGCCACTACTAAAAATAACTTTGGCAAAGGGAAAGTCTGGTATTTTGCCAGTCAATTCGCAGATGAAATGTTGGCTAAATTAGTGACGAGCTAGCCTTGCCACGTATGACACAAAGTAAAACAAAGCTAGAGATAATCCAACGTATCAAAGATGAGACAACGCTAACCTTTATCTTAAATCCAACAGACAAAAGCCAAGTCGTTCCATCTGAATTTGTTGGACGAACAGATTTATTAAGCCAACAGCCTGTTTTGGATAGTTTGGAAAGTAGGCAAGCGGTGATCATTAGTAAACAGTAAAATTGTAAAATCGCAAAACTGGTTTTTGACTAATTTTGCGATTTTATTTTGCTTTTAGTAGTTGACAGCGTTTTTAGATGATGATATATTATTTTTGGAATCGATACCATGAAAAGGTGAGAATAATGGTTAATATTAAGGAAATAGCCCAAAAAGCTGGTGTAGGAACTACAACAGTTTCGCGCTATTTAAATGATAGTCCACATATCTCAGAAAAAACACGAGCTAAAATTATCCAAGCGATCCAAGATTTGGATTATGTGCCTAATACGGCAGCTAAGAGATTACGTACAAATAAGACAAGTCAGATTGGTGTGGTAGTTTCACGAATCACTAATCCTTTCTTTGCTACTTTATTTGATAACATTGAACGTTTGCTTAATCGTTATGGATATGAAGTAAGTATTATGCAGACATACGATGATAAAGTAATTGAGCGTAAGATTTTGGATAAATTAAAAAATCGTTCGTTTGATGGTCTTTTGATGGCATCTATTGAGGATCGTGATTATGTTAAAGAAATGCTTTGTGAATATGGTAAACAGATTGTTTTGGTAAATGAAAAAATTACGGGTTTTGAAGCTAATTCGATTTTCGTTGATCAATATCATGTGGTACGTGAAGCATTAACATATTTAAACGATAATTATGGTCCGCAAATTGCGTATGTAACCGGAAGTATCAATTTTGATGCAAGTAATCATGGGAATATGCGTAATAAAGCTTATAAAGATTTTGCAGAACATACGGGAATAAAGCTTGATACAACAACTATCTTTGAAAATGCACATAGTATTGAAGATGGTAAAAAAATTGTAGATAGTTTACGTAAACTGGACAAAATGCCTAGATCAATTTTTTCTAACTCCGATGAAGTAGCAACCGGAATTATTGCACGTTGTACCGATTTTAATATAAACGTACCCGCTGACTTAGCAGTCATGGGATTTGATGATCAGCCTTTTGCTCCATATATTCTAGTTCCTTTAACAACAGTTCACCAACCGATTTTTGAAATGGCAAATAATGCTGTAAAATGCTTGCTAGATAGGCTAGATGTATCAAATGATCTAACAGAGATGGATTTAAATTTAAAAATGGTAATTAGGAAAAGTTCTTAAATTTCCTAATTATTATTTTTACCGCTTCGTGGTATCGATACCATATTGGGAGAGAATATTATTTTAGAGAGAATGAAGCAGATGAAAAAAATAGCAGATGAGATATTTTATCAAGTTTATCCCGCATCATTTAAAGATTCTAATAATGATGGCATAGGTGATTTAAAAGGGATAACGACAAAATTGCCTTATTTAAAAGATTTAGGAATTACGTTTTTATGGCTAAGTCCGGTGTACAAATCCCCGATGTGTGACAATGGATATGATATTTCAGATTATCAAGCGATTAATCCGATGTTTGGTGAATTTAAAGATTTACAAGAGCTAATTAACAAAGCTCATGAATTAGATATCAAGGTGATGATGGATTTAGTTATTAATCATACTTCCGATGAGCATTGGTGGTTCCAAGAAGCTTTAAAAGATCCAAATTCAAAATATCGTAATTATTATATTTTTAAAAAGTCCAAGCAAGGTCCGCCTAATAACTGGCGCAGTAACTTTGGGGCTGGTAGCGCATGGGAAAAGGTTCCAAATGAAGATGATATGTATTACCTGCATGTTTTTTCGAAAAAACAACCTGATTTAAACTGGGAAAATGAAGAATTACGTTTAGAAATCTATCAAATGATTAACTGGTGGATTGATCTTGGAATTGACGGCTTTAGGGTAGATGCTATTACGTTTATTAAGAAAGATCAAGATTTTGCCTCAATTTCACCTGACGGAAATGATGGTTTAGGAAAGGTTAAAAGAAAAACTGAAAATAGACCAGGTATTGAAATATTCTTACGAGAATTATCAGAAAAATGTTTAAACAAGGTAGTAACCGTTGGCGAAACATCTGGTTTAAAGTATGATCAGCTTCATGAATTTATTGGAGATAATGGATATTTTTCGATGGCTTTTGACTTTCACTATGTTGATATTGACGTGGAATCTGGCTCCGAATGGTATAAAAGAACCAATTGGACTGTGAAAGAATTAAAAACAATGATTACTAAGAGTCAAGAAACCATTCAAGGTATTCCTGGTGGATGGGGAGCTAATTTCTTTGAGAATCATGATCAACCGCGGAGTGTTTCGAAATTTATTCGGGATGAAAAATATCAAAACGAAATAGGTGCAAAAGCTTTAGGTATGGCATATTTCTTTTTGAAGGGCGCGCCATTTATTTACCAAGGTCAAGAGTTAGGAATGACTAATTTTAAGAGACAAAGTATTGAAGAATTCAATGACGTATCTAGTTTTAATAATTATGAGCGAGCAAAGCAAGAAGGGTATTCAAAACAAGAAACTTTAAACTTTGTTAATTTACGTTCAAGAGATAATGGACGAGTTCCTTTCCAATGGGATGACAGTAAGAATTATGGATTTAATGAAGGTGCAGCTACGTATATTAAGATAAATGACCAATGTCCACAATGTAATGTAGCCACAGAATCAACTAAATCTGATTCAACGCTTAATTTTTATAAGCAAATGATAGCGCTACGTAAATGTCCAGAATTAGCAAATGATTTAGTTTGGGGCGATTATCAAGAAATTGTTACAGTTCCTGATGATGTATTTGCATATCAGCGCGGAGAAAAAATCAAAGTGTTTGTGAATTTATCAGCACAAACAAATGAAATTTGGGTGGAAGGTGAAGTGTTGTTAAATTCTTATCCAGAAACTATCAAAGCACAGGGAAAAGTAACCTTGAAACCATATCAAGCTATTATGATTAGAGAGGATTAATATATATGGCTAAACAAACAGTTAATTATGAAAAATTAGCACAAGATATTTTAGATGTAGTTGGAGATAGTAATATTGTTTCGGTTACACATTGCGAAACACGCTTGCGCTTTGTCGTTAAAGATGAACAAGCGATTGCTAGCAAAGAAATTCAAGATTTTCCAGGAGTAAGAGGAGTCTTTTTTGGGTCCGGCCAATTTCAAGTTATCATTGGAACAGGAGCTGTTAATGAAGTTTATGAAGCTATCGAAAAAAGCAATCGTGTAAATGCGATTTATGGTAAAGATGACAATAATGAAGTAAAAGTAGACATGAGCAATCAACCTTTGGGTAAAAGATTGATGGCGATGCTAGCAGGGATTTTTATTCCGATTGTTCCTGTAATTGCAGCAACAGGGTTGTTTTTAGGTTTAAAAAGTACCTTTACCAATGCGACGGTTTTAGGTTTTTTTGGAGCCAATCCAGCTGATATTCCAGCTGATTTGACGACTGTTATCAGTGTTTTAACAGATACTGTTTTCTCATTTTTACCCGCATTATTAGTTTGGTCTACATTTAGATATTTTAAAGGGACACCAATTATTGGGATCGTTTTAGGGTTGATGCTAGTTTCTCCAACATTACCTAATGCTTATTCAGTTGCAGACGGTAGTCAAAAAGCATTAATGTTATTTGGTGCTATTCCTGTTATTGGTAGCCAAGGCTCAGTCTTGACAGCTTTAGTAGCTGGGGTTATCGGTGCTAAGTTAGAGTTGTTTTTTAGAAAGAAGATGCCTCATGTTTTAGAACAAATTTTGACACCATTTTTGACATTATTAGTAACATTTACAATTATGATTTTAGGGGTAGGACCAATCGTTCATTCGGTGGAAAATATGTTGATTCATCTAGTTGAAGCAGTTATTAATTTGCCATTTGGGATTGGTGGTTTTCTTATCGGTGCTTTATATCCACTGATGGTTGTTATCGGGATTCATCAAATGATGATTGCAATAGAGACATCTTTGTTAGCAGCTACGCATTTGAATCCATTAATCACATTGGAAGGAATGTATGGTTTTGCCAACTTAGGTGTAGCGTTAGCGATTTTCTTACGAGCAAAATCCTTGAATGCCAAAGAAAATTCGATTTCTGCGATAGCATCACAATTATTTGGTGTTTCAGAACCAACTATTTTTGGTGTTCTTATTCGATATAATATTAAGCCGTTAATTGTAACCGTTGTTAGTTCGGGGATAGGAGCGGCTGTGCTAAGTATCTTAAATGTGGCAGCTAATACTTATGGTTTAGCAGTACTTCCATCATATTTAATGTATATCTATAATTTCCGTGCATTAACAATTTATACAATAGTATCTATTTTAACGATTGTATTAGCGTTTGTTTTAACTAATATTTTCGCAATTCCCAAAGAAGTACTAGAAGATGATGATGTGTGTGAAAGTGATGCTACAATTCCAGATGAATTGTTAGCACCTGTTAATGGTCAAGTAGTTGCATTAAAAGATGTTAATGATCCAGTATTTTCATCTGGTATGATGGGCAAAGGTGTAGGGATAGCTGTTCCAAAAGGAACTAAAGGATTAATCAATGTTAGTGCACCAGTTGCTGGAGAAGTTACTTTGGTTGCGAAAACAGGACATGCGTATGGGATTACTACAAAACAAGGCGCGGAAATTTTAATTCATTTAGGGATTGATACTGTATCACTAGATGGTGAAGGTTTTGAAACTAAAGTTGCGGTAGGCCAAAAGGTTAACCCGGGAGATATTTTAGGAACATTCGATAAAGATTTGATTGAATCTAAAGGCCTAGATTCGACAGTTATTGTGTTAGTCACCAATTCAGAAAATTATCATTTAGATTTCAATGATACAATTTCGCATATAAATCAAGGTAAAAGATTATTTGATGTGAATTCTAAAAATACAGTGACATCAGTTTAATAAAAATAAAAACTTAGACAAAAATAAGGTTTTATCCTAAATTTGTCTAAGTTTTTTTAACCAATTTTATCAAAACGTTCAACATACAGCATGCAAGCGGTCATTGCGATACTTGCAAGCAATAAACAAGCGATTGAAAAGGTCCATGAATGAAAGATTTCAAAGCCATAACCAAATAAAAATGGACCGACTGCTGCTAGTAAGTAACCACCTGTTTGGGCCATGCCAGATAACTTGGCGGTTTTGTGAGGATCGGTGGTTTTTAAAGAAAAAGTTGTCATCAGATATGGGAATAAAGCACCTACAGATGCTCCGATAAGACAGTTGATTAATAACCAATAACCAAAGCTAGCTTGTTGGAAAAATAAGGCTGCAATTCCGATGATACCCAATAAACAAAATCCTCCCATGATTGTACGTCGTAATTTAGCGCTGACATGTGCAACGAGATTTGGTAAAAACATCGATAATGGTAGGCTGATTAAGGAGTAAACACCAGACAATGTTCCAGCAGTAGCATGTGAAAGGCCAGCGTTAGAAGCCATCGTAGGCAACCAGGTTAACCCAGTGTAAAAGAGCATTGATTGAAAGCCCCCAAAGATTAGCAAGACCCAAGCAACTTTATTCTTCCAAAACGAAGAAGTTGTTTTTTGATTGGAATTAACACTTAGCTTGTGATTGAATTTGACGTTTGGTAGCCAAACCACAAAGCTTAGACAAATTAAGACGGTTAAAACTAAGATGAGAGTCTTCCAAGATGATGCTTGAGTAATAGGAACAGCTAAAGATGAGGCGACTGCAGCAGAAATTCCCATCGATGTCGTATAAAGTGTCGTATATTGACCGATTTTATGTGGGAAATATGCTGTTACGATACTAGGCATCAAGACGTTTAAAACGGCAATGCCAGCACCAATCATAGCAGTTCCTAAATAAAGTGTCGGCACACTTAAAGTACGAATAAATGAGCCAACAGCCATCAAAAACAATACTAAACTAAACGACCATTCGATACCGATTCTTTGCGCAAGTTTAGGTGCAAAAGATGACACCAAAGCAAACATCAACAATGGAATTGTCGTTAATGTTCCTAATGAGCTGACTGGTACGTTCAAACCAGCAGCGACTTCCGTTAAAATTGAAGGAATCGTTGTGAAGGGAATTCTTAGCATCGCAGCTACTAAAATAATCCCTGGAATTAAAAATTTTGATTTTTTTAACATGACTAACTGACCTCTGTTTTTTAAAATACCTTTCCAATTATACTAAAAAACAGGTTAAAACAAAACTAGGCTAAATTTTTGCTCCACTAGCATTGAATAGTGGCAGATGTTCAAGATAAGAGATATCCGTGCGTTTGTTGGCATCTCCTTCAGCTAAAACAGCTATCTTAGTTTGCAATGTAACGTTGGCTTTTTTGAGGAGTTCTGTCGCAGCTGCTAATGATCCACCGGTGCTGATGACATCATCGACTAAGACAACTTTTTTTCCTGCTAAAAAAGTTGCATCGTTTTTATCTAAGACAAGTTTTTGTTGATTAGTGGTCGTAATTGATTGGACATTAATACATAATGGCTCTTGCATGTAGCTTTTGATGGATTTGCGTAAAACAACATATCGATCATGCCCCAATAGCAAGGCAAGTTCATGCGTTAAGGGGATTCCTTTGCTTTCGAGGGTAACTAATGCTTGGCAATCTGTAGGGATTTTTTTAACGAGTTCTTTAGCAACAGCATGTGTTAGTTGTGCGTCGCCTAGCATTACAAAAGAAGCGATGGTTAAATCTGTTGAAATAGGTAAGAGCGGTAATTTACGAGTTAATCCTGCTATGTTGAGTGTGTAAGTTTGTGACATAATTAAGCCCCCAATCCAAGTAACGGTAAAATAAATTTTAAACAACCACCGGCAAGTAAGCCCGCAAAAGGATCAATCAAAGCAGTGACAATCATTGTCAAAGCAGCGATAGTCGGATTAGGACTTGCTAATGAGCTAGCAGCATTTTCTGGGAAAGTGACAAAAGCACCTAAGACAAATAAAAAACCTGCAATAGAAGAACTAGGAACAAAGCGTCCAATTTTAGGCAACCATCCTGCCAAAAGAATTACCGCCATAATTAACATCATCATGATACCTGCAATTACTGGTTCAGGCGCACTAGCCGTAGCTGAGATGATGGTTTCAACCGGCGCACCGCCAAGTAAACTAGTTCCCATGTCTGCCAAAGCTTGTGTGCTAGTTAATAAATTTAAATTGACAGGGTTAGGTTTAACACCTGTCATTTGACCGGTGATTAAGCCATAAGAAAGGTTAGCGCCGATGTTAAGGCAAGCTAGGCTTAAGGCGCCCCGCATTACCGTAGAGTTAAATATCGGCTTAGTAAAAATAAAGCGGCGTGCGGTTACGTATTCAGGAAGTTTGGCATTATATTTTTCGATGACTACCGCAAATAAACTTGTACCTATCACGGATAAACAGATGGTCCAAACTAAATCGTGGCTAATAATATAAGTCAAAAGAGCGATACTAAGAGAAACCCAGCCACTTTTTTGTGGTCCTTTACACATCTCTAGCGAAATTTTGGCTAGCATGATTCCAACACCAGCCATCATAGCATTGATGATATCATTGCCTAAAAAATTAACTATCTTAGTTAATGTCCCACTTAATCCAATTGCTAACATGATAAGTGAACCACCAAAAATAATCGATGTTCGTTCGCGAATGTTTTGTCCAAGTTTACCTGTGAGCGCTAAAGATTCAGCTTGAAATGAAAGTGGAGCAACTGATTGGAAAATACCATTAATTGCTGAAGCGAAAATAAAAGAAAAAGTGGTAGGGAAAACTGCAAAACCAAGTGTCATAGCCATGATTCCTTGAGGGATGCCATTTAAGACAACACCAATAGCGGCCATTAAATCAGCTAACCAATCCAAAATAAGCACATCCTTTTTGTGAGATATATTCGTTATATCAGAAAAATAAAGCCTAGTCAATCTCATTTTTACGTTAAAAATGAACAAAAAACGAACTATAGAGAAATAAAAAATGAATTAGTACGTTTTTTATCAAAGGTGAAGTGAACTTTTTTATGGGGTGCATTTGTTAAAAAATAATGTTAAACTTTGAAAAAAGATTTAAGGAGAAAATAGATGGCACGTACACAAAAGCAAAGAATGTTGGCGCAAGAATTATATATTGCGGCTGATCCAACATTAAAAAAAGAAGCTAAACAAGCCAAGGTGTTGTTGCATCGCTTTAATCAGCTTGCACCAGAACATTTTTCTAAACAACAAGAGTTGCTTAAGCAATTGTTAGGCAAAGTGGGGCAAAATTACTATATTGAACCGCCGTTTTATTGTGATTATGGTCAAAACACCTATATTGGTGAAAATTTTTATGCCAATACTAATGCGATTTTTTTGGATGTTGCTAAGATTACGATTGGGGATAATGTGATGTTTGGACCGCGCGTGAGTTTATATACGGCAGGTCATCCACTTGATCCAGATGTTAGAAATACAGGGTTAGAGTTTGGTAAAGAGATAAAAATTGGCGATAATGTATGGTTGGGTGGTAATGTTGTAGTTTGTCCAGGAGTGACAATTGGTGCAAATAGTGTGATTGGGGCAGGCTCGGTTGTTACTAAAGATATTGCAAAAAACTCCATAGCAGTCGGTAATCCGTGCAAAGTATTACGTAAGTTAAATCAAAAAGATCGCGAATATTGGCAAAGTCAGCGCCAAGATTATATCGCAGAAATGGGCGCATTTATTAGCGATTAAAAGCGAGTAAAGTTTTAGCGTTGTGGCTGATTTCAAAAATTGTTATCCCGGCATTTTGTGGTTCGTTTAAATTGGCTAAAGAACCGATATCTAATAGCCAATCAAGCATTAGTTTAATAGTAAAGCCATGACTAACGACAAGAACTGTTGCAGTTGGATATTTTTTGGCTACCTGTGTTAAAAATTCGCCTACTTCTTGTTTTGTTTGGGCAAAACTAGGTGCGTTAGTTAATTTTTCAAATCCAGGTAATAAGTTATGATGGGTATCAAAAAATTGAGGGTATTGTTGCCAAATGTCTTTTTCAAGCATGCCATCCCATGAGCCATAATCGTATTCTTTAAGGCGACAATCAAAGGTTACGGGTTGATTGTCGTTGATTAAAGCAGCGGTTTGAGCTGCTCGTAGTAGTGGACTAGCAAAGATTTTGTCAAAACTAATCCCAGCTAGTTTTGCTTTAGTTGCCAAGGCTTGTTGTTTTCCATAAGAAGTCAAGGCGGTATTGATTTTAGCACCTTGAAGGATGCCTTGTTGATTGGCTTGACTTTGGCCGTGTCTAATTATATAAAATGTTGTCATACAAATCCCTCCGTGTTTTTAGCATACTATATTTAAAAAGAAATGCAAATTTTTAATAAAAAGACTAGACGTTGATGGCTAATAAACGTATTATATTAAGTGTGATAGATAGAAAACGTTTTACACTAAGGAGATTTCTTTGACATGCGACTTTTAGAGATGAAAAATGGCTTTAACTTTCGAGACATAGGTGGTTATCAAACCAAAGATAACCGTACGCTTAAATACCATAAGCTTATTCGTTCGGCTAGTTTGGCTGAATTATCGCCAGAAGAATTAGTCTATCTTGATGAGTATGGAATGCGACATGATGTTGATTTTCGTTCGCCTGCTGAATGTCAAGCAGCACCAGATCTCTTACCTGAAAATGTGCAGTATCACTTTACGCCAGTTTTTCCAATCGATGAAACCCGCAGTACACAAAAGAGTTGGGAAGAGCGGGAACGTTACAACACAGACCCAGCACTTGGTGTGGCTGAAATGAAATCAGCATATGCTGATATTGTGTTGGCTGATAGTGCACGTGTCGCTTATCGTAAGTTTTTTGATGTTTTATTGGCTAACGACAAAGAAAATGAATCTGTTTTGTTCCATTGTTCGATGGGAAAAGATCGTACTGGGATGGGAGCCGTTTATGTCTTGACTGCTTTAGGAGTTGATGAACAAACGATTCGTAAGGATTATTTGGCTTCAAATGAATATTTGCGACCTTTGCGAGAAATTAACCTAAACAAGGCTAAGCAAGCGGCTAAGACACCTTATTTTGTTGCTAATATTCGCAGTCTTGGGCGGGTAAGCAATGCTTATCTTGATCATGCTTTGCTTTTGATTAAAAAAGAATACGGTTCGGTTAACGATTATTTGCGTAATGAATTGATGTTAAATGATAAGCAATTACAGGACCTACAAAAAATTTATTTGAATTAAAAAACTACCAATCCAGTTATGATGGATTGGTAGTTTTTTAATGATCGACACTGACGAATGAATTGAATTTTAAGTATTGATAATGCAAACGCATATGTGAAAACTCAAATGGAGTTCCGTTATCTAAAAAGAAGATACCTTCCATAATACCGACTGGTTCATTTTCTTTTAGCTTCAGTAATTCCTGATCGCGCTTAGTTGAAGGTTCTGCAAAGACTGATAAAAACGATTTAGTCACCGAAAGATTATAGTTTTTTTGTAGATAATTAAAGATTGAACTTTCGATCTGTGTGCGAGAAAGTTCAGGGACAATTTTAATTGGGATATAACCTGTTTCAATCATGAAAGGTTGTTCATCAAATAAGCGCAGGCGTTCAATTTTATAAACAAAATCATCCGGTTGTAAGAATAAGTCGCGTTGTAATTCTTCTGTAGGTGAGATGACTTCGAAGTTGAGTACTTGGCTTTTAGGACGTTTGCCGTTCATCTTAAAATTATCAGTAATTCCTAAGTTTGTTCCTTCTTCGTAGTTAAAGACAGATTCATTTTTTAAGTATAATGGATTGATAAACGTTCCAGAACCACGCTTTTTGAAGATGATACCATCACTGGCCATCCGTGTTAATGCACGCTTGACAGAGCTGCGACTGACATTGTATTGGCTAGCTAATGTTCGTTCATCTGGAAGCTTCATATTGGTGAATTCTTGGGCAAAAATACGCCGTTTTAAATCGGAAATAAGTTGTTTGTAGAGCAATTCAGCCATCGTTTCACCTCGCGAAAAATAATATCTAAATTATAGTTAACCATATAGGAATAAAAACAACAAGCTTTTTATATATTAGAGTGAAAAAACCCTTGAAAAATAGTAAAAATTTAGTAAAATAATTAGTGTAATTAGTAAAAAAATCCTGAGAGAAAATATTTTTCTTTTTAGCTCAAAAACTGTTAAAATTAAATACGCAATAAGATAAATGATTGCTTTTGCAAAGGGAGGATTTCCAATGTCAGTATTAGTTTTAGGCGGTGCCGGTTATATTGGTTCACACATGGTTGATCGTTTGATTGAAAAAGGCCATGACGTAGTAGTTGTTGATAATTTGGTGACTGGACATAGAGCTGCTGTGCATCCAGATGCTAAGTTTTATGAAGGTGATTTGGCAGACCAACCATTTATGCGTGAAGTTTTTAAAGAAAACCCACAAGTAGATGCGGTTATCCATTTTGCAGCCTTTTCTTTAGTAGGCGAATCTATGACAGAGCCGTTGAAGTATTTTGATAACAATACGGCTGGGATGATTAAGTTGCTTGAAGTTATGAATGAATTTGGAATTAAAAAGATTGTCTTTTCATCGACTGCTGCAACATATGGTATCCCTGAAAAAATGCCAATTCATGAAGATGACCCGCAAAATCCAATCAATCCATACGGTGAAAGTAAGTTGATGATGGAAAAAATCATGCGCTGGGCAGATCAGGCATATGGAATTAAGTTTGTAGCCTTGCGTTACTTCAATGTTGCTGGTGCTAAGCCAGACGGCACAATTGGTGAAGATCATCACCCAGAAACACATTTAATGCCAATCGTGTTAGAAGTTGCGATGGGCAAGCGTGATAAGTTGATGATTTTTGGGGATGATTATGATACACAAGATGGAACCAACGTACGTGATTATGTACATCCATTTGATTTAGCGGATGCACACATCTTAGCCGTAGAATATTTACGTGCAGGTAATGATTCAAACGCATTTAACCTTGGTTCATCGACAGGTTTTTCAAACCTTGAAATCTTAAAAGCTGCACGCGAAGTGACCGGCAAAGAAATACCTGCTGAAATTGGGCCACGTCGCGGAGGCGATCCTGATAAGTTGATTGCAGCTTCTGATAAGGCACGTGAGGTCTTGGGCTGGCAACCACAATTTGATGATATTCACAAGATTATTCAAACTGCTTGGAATTGGCATACAAGCCATCCAAACGGCTATAACGATCGTTAATAAAAAACCGTCAATATGATTTGAGTTTCTGTGCTTAAAAAGCATTATCAGAAATTTGCGTCATATGTGACGGTTTTTTATGTCTAATTTATTTTTTCAAACAACGAAACAGCATTTTCTGCCGATACAGGCAAGTAAGTAGAACCTGTAAGTTCTTGATTGATATGCAAATTATAGTCTGCTGTTAAGCTAGGCACTAGCTTAGATAATTCGTTAAGTTGTTCAGATTCGAAACGATTAAATGAGAAGTTACGTAGCTTTTTCATGTTGTTTTCGAGGTTAATTGAAAAGCTAACGTTTAAAAAATGACCGTCTTTGTTGATTAAACGCCATTCTTTGTTTTTCCCGATACGTGATTCGATCTTTTGAACAATAGTTTCATTCATCTGCTAAAAAGCCTCCCTATTGTAAACTTCCTCTTTTTCTCCTTGTGTATACCATACCTTTTTATTTTGGATAAAGCAAGTATTTTTTGAAAAAATATAAGCATTTACTTTTTATTGCTTACAGATAATGCTTGGAATTATTGAATTTGGAAGTCGAAAATAAATTTATTTTTCGTAAATTTGCTTATTATTAACTAAAAAATACCAATTTTTTACTTACAAAAATAATCATATAATTTTATGTAATCGCTTTAAAGTGTTGGTGTTGTGAGGTAAAATAAGATTATAGTAAACAGCTAAAAAATAAAAGAGAGGCAGTTTGATTATGGAAATTATAAAGAGTGTTTTAGACAATTTTGAAGGAAATATTGTAACTAAGATTACCTTGATTAATGATAATGGAGTGCAAGCTTCGTGCTTGACGATGGGAGCAACATGGCAAGAATTTTTAGTTCCCAACAAAAAAGGTGATTTAACTAATTTATTATTAAGTTTTGCTGAAACCAAAGATTACTATAGCAATCCATTATGTGTATGTCAGTCAATCGGACGTGTAGCAGGACGCATTAATAATGGCTCTTGTGTTTTGAATGGTAAACAAATTACATTACCAAAAAATAATAATGGCAATACTTTACACGGTGGTCCAAACGGTTTTAATACTTTAAATTGGGATTACACAGTGTCAGAGGCAAAAAACAGTGTCAGTGCAATTTTTCAAACTAAGATTACTGAACAAGCAGATGGTTTCCCAGGCGATATGCTTGCGACTATCATCTATACTTTAGACAATCAAGATTGTGTAACAATCACTTATAGTGCTTTGGCTGATAATAAGGATACTTTGTTTAATCCAACAAATCATGTTTATTTCAATTTAAGTGATCGCCAAGACTTAGCGACACATTCTTTAAAGATTAACAGTAGTCAATATCTTGATTTAGCCGATGACTTGATTCCAACTGGACGAGTGCATAGTGTAGAAGATAGTCCATATGATTTCCAAAAATTCAGCAACGTTAAGCAAGCAGCCCAAGCTGTATGCGGTTTTGATGATGCTTTTGTTGTTAATGAACCTGGTAAGGCAAACGAACCAATTGCTATTTTACGTGATAATGAAAGTGGGCGCCAAGTTACGATTGATTCATGTCGCAATGGTTTGGTGATGTATTCGATGGCAGAAATTCCAAGTGGAATTAAGTTTAGTCGTGATAATGGTAAAGAAGCTATCGGTGGAGAAGGGTTAGCCTTAGAAGCTCAAACCTTACCAGATGCAATTAATCAAGAAAACTTTGGTGATATCGTCTTACCTAAATTTAGCAAGAAGACGTATCGTATTAGTTATAAATTTGATCAAATCTAATAAAAAACCTCATGGCAAATTTGATGTGTATCCTCTTTATTGGATGATCCAGTAAGGAGGCACACAGCATAAGTGCCGTGAGGTTTTTATTTATGTTTGAGTTGTAGATGTTTTTCTAATTGATAACTGGTAGGCGTAATTGCTTGGAAACAAGTAGGAAACTGTTTAATTCCAATAAGTGTCAATTGATGCATAGCGCGTGAACAAATCGTATATAAAATTCCAATGTCATCATCTGTATAAGAAGATTGTGAAATATCAAAGGCTAAAACATTATCAAACTCTAAACCTTTAGCCAAATAAATCGGCAAGATGACATTTTGTTGTGGCAATTTTTGATCTTCTTTTTTGACCAATTTAAAACCAAGTCTATCTAGTTTAGAAGCTAAAAAGAAAGCTTGTTTAGCATCTTTGGTAATTAAGGCGATTTGACCATTTAAAAGCGCTACTTGTTGCTTTAATGTTGCCAATCCAATATCTAAATCCGGAACTAAAATTAATTTAGGCAATGTACCTGGACGATTAAATGCCTCAATGTTATCACCATCGGGTAGTAATTGTTTAGCAAAATTAGTGATTTCATAAGTGGAGCGGTAACTTCTGTTTAATGCGATTAATTTACTTTTTTTAACGTCTAAGGTTTGTTGAAGACTGTTTAATAATTTATCAGGTGTTTGTAGCGGGTTAAACAAGGCTTGTTCGCTATCACCTAATAAAGTCAATTTTGCTTTTGGAAAAGCATGTTTAAGATATAAAAGCATTGCTAAGCTGTAATCTTGTATTTCATCGATAAATAAATGTGCAATCGCCATGTTTTGACCGCTACCAGTCAATAAGTCGCGTAAATAAAGCAAAGGAGCACAATCAGCTAATTCTATGCGATGATATTCTAGATTTAATGTAAACTGACGAGTTGCTTTAGGTAAGGTAGTATTTAAGAAATGTTCATATTGGGCATAAGTGTCGATGAAATAATCATTGTATAAAGCTTCGTAAACTTTGGCGTAGCGTTTTTTAAGAATTTGGCGCGCTAAATAATCTTGTTCATCAGCAATTTCTTGGAAGCGTCCACGCTCTTTATTTTGCATCAAGGCATGATATTGGCGCTCACTTAGCATTTCAATTTGTTCTAATACCCAAGGTAGACGCGTTTGAGTACGGATACGTTTGTTTAATTCTTTAATTAATAAGTTTTTAGTTTCCAAAAACCGTGCAGCCGGCTTAAGGGTCGCGGGTAAGTTTTGATAATAGCGCGCGATTTGTGTTTTGCTAAAAAAGATTTCGCCGTCTAATAAAATATCAGAAAAACAAATATCTGCAGGGTCTAAGCTTGTAACATAAGCGCTAATTTGTTGCATGAAATATGCACTTTCCTTAATTTTAGTCATAAAAGATGCTTGATTTTGTTCATAGCGTTCAAATAATTCTTCGACTTTTAGCCCCTCAAAGCGCCGTTTTAAAAAGGCGTTAAGCGTCAGTTGGCGCATATTTTTTTCACCTAAACTAGGCAAAACTTCTGAAATATAATGTGAAAATAAATAATTAGGTGAAAACAAGATAATTTGATCGACAGCTAATTTTTCACGGTTATGATAAAGCAAAAAAGCAATACGTTGTAAGATGGCTGAGGTTTTACCTGATCCAGCCACACCTTGAACCAACAATAAATCATTTCTAGTATCTCGAATAATATCATTTTGCTCTTTTTGAATGGTAGCCACGATATTTTTCATGTATTCATCGGAATGCTCGCTTAGTACGCCTTGTAAGATTTCATCACCAATGGTTTCATTAGTATCAAACATATGCTTGATTTGACCGTTTACAATGGTAAATTGACGTTTTTTAAGTAATTGTGCCTTTTGTAAGCCAGCGGGCGTAGTATAGCTGACCTGTCCAAGCGTTCCGTTATAATACAGTGCACAAATTGGAGCACGCCAATCATAAATTAAGAAATCTTGATTTTGATCGACAAATGATGCGGTTCCAATATAAAGAGTTTCGCTTTCTGTGTTGTCTTCTTGAATATCGATTCTCCCAAAGTAAGGCGAATTTTGTAGTGTACCTAATTGTTTGAGCTGATGTTTTAGAATTTTTTGATCTTGTAGATTCTTAGCAACAAGTTGCTTTTGTTGTTGAACCTCAGCGTTTGTTTCCATCTGGTCATCGATTTCAAATGTATTGATTTTAGCATTTTGGCTGTAATTACGTTCAACCAAGGCTGTTTCTTGTTGTGCCTTAGCCAGATCATCTTTGAGCTTTTGTGTCCGTTGTTTGATGAGTTGGCAAACATAAGTGACACGCTTTTGTTCTTTTTTACGTTCTTGATCCATGCTTAGCGTCCTTTCTAGATGCTTAAACGTAGCGGTAATTTTTTTACAGGCTTGATTATAACACGAAAAAAGCTAGGACATGCCTAGCTTTCGTTTTTAGTGATATTAATTTGACCTTGCTTGCGTAATAAGCGTTCTTTATTGCGATGTGTTCGGCGTAAGGTTTCTTTGGTGATGGTATCTTCGTCTGGAATAAAAGAAATATCTGTATCGATGATACCAAAGTGATAACGCATCAAATTTTCGATGTGTTCGCTTAGATGATAGCTTTCTAAGACGTTCATGTTTGCATCGACAGTAATCACAGCGTCTAAGGTGACCATATTACCGCTATAATGAGCCTTGAGTTCATTGACATGTTTAACGTCTGGCAAAGCAGCAATGACATCCCTAAACTGAGCTTCAGCTTCAGGATCAAAGTAATCGGCTAAATTTAAACTACTTTCAAAAAAGATGCGTAGACCTGAATAAAGAATAAATAAACCAACTAAGATACTCATCGCACCATCGAGCCAAGAAATTTGGAAAAATAAGGCGCCACCAATAGAGATTAACGTACCAATACTGGTTAAAGCATCGCTAAGGCTATCTTGGGCAGCAGCGATTAATGCTGCATTTTGAAGACGATGACCGTTACGTTTGTTTAAACACCAAACACCAAGCATGATACAACTAGCGATACCAGCTCCTAGTAAAGCGCTTGGTTCAGGGATCACATGTTTTTTAGGATCCATCAATGCAACAACGCCAGATACAATGATTTGCAAAGCGATTGCACACATGATGATACTAGTTGTTAGAGTAAAGATAGTTTCATAACGAAAACGTGTAAACTGAACACGTTGATCATTGCCTGTATGCTTAAGTGATAATTTAGGTAAAGGAGCACCAACGATGTCTTGATCATCAATATCTTTTGCAATATGAATGCCGACTAGTAATAAGGTGGTCGAAATGATTCCGGAAAGATTATTAAAAGCATCGGCACGTAGCGTTTGAGAAGAGCTTAGGATAGATAAAAAATACTCGATAATAGAGATGGTAAGATAAGCGCATACATTGATCCATAGGTGTCTAGAGGCGTTGTGCAACTTGTCTAATTCTGCTTGTTGAATTTTTTCCCAATCACGATATTCACGTGCAATATGTTGACGAATACGTTTAGACATGATGTTTCTTCTTTCTACATGATTAATAAGATTGATTATCATTATACTATGGAAAGGCTAAAAAACTTTGTTAAATTTAATATTTTTTTAGAAAAATTTTTTGGAAATATATGAGAAAATTTAGAAAAACAGGTGTTTTACGCGGTAACTTTCCTTGACTTGCCAAGTAAAGGAAATTACACTTGTATATATGTAATTTAGAGTGTTTTTAGTGTTTATAACAATATATATTTGAACTTTTAAAGGGGATTTGATAATAAGATGTGTGGTTTTGTGGGATATGTTAACCAAGACGGTGTTTCGAGTCAAGTTATTGAAAAAATGGCGCGAAGAATTGCGCATCGTGGACCTGATGATGAAGCCTTTTTTACTGATGAGGGGGCGTGCATGGGCTTTAGACGCCTGTCAATTATTGATTTAGCCCATGGTAAACAGCCAATGTTTAATCAAGATCAAACTAAGGTTTTAACATTTAACGGTGAAATCTATAATTATCAAGAAATTCGTCGTGAGTTACAAGAATTAGGTTATCAATTTAAAACTGATGTTGATTCAGAAGTGTTAATTCATGGCTATGATCAATGGGGGCCTGAATTGCTTCAAAAATTACGGGGGATGTATGCTTTTGTTATTTATGACCGCAAGACACAAGAAGTGTTTGGCGCGCGCGATCATTTTGGCATCAAGCCATTGTATTATTATGACGATAAAAAAACGTTCTTATGGGCTTCTGAAGCTAAAGCTTTTTTAGAACATCCTAATTTTGTAAAGGAATTTAACGAAAAATTATTGCCTGTACATCTTAGTTTTGAATTTATTCCATCGAAAGAAACAATGTTTAAAAATGTCTATAAGCTTTTACCCGGACATTACTTTATCCACAAAGATGGTCAAACAACAGTAACACAATACTTCAAGTTTAACTATGACAATATTGATGAACAACAAACGATTGAAGAAGATGCTAAGCAAATTAAACGCTTAGTCGATGAATCGGTTGATGCGCATATGATTGCCGATGTTGAAGTTGGGAGTTTCTTATCTAGTGGGGTTGATTCTAGCTTTGTATTAAATGAAGCTGCTAAGTTAAAACCAATCCAATCGTTTTCGTTAGGTTTTGAAAACTCCAAGTACAGTGAATTAGATTGGTCAACCAAGTTTGCCAAAGAAATCGGCCAAAAAAATACACGTATTACAATGGATAGCGATGATTACTTTGATATTTTACCAACTATCATGTATTACATGGATGAGCCGTTGTCTAATCCATCGGCTATTCAGCTATATTACTTGTCTAAAGGAACAAGAAAAGAAGTCAAGGTTGCTTTGTCAGGTGAAGGTGCCGATGAATTTTTTGGAGGCTATAATACCTATCTAGAGGCTGTTCCATTTGAACGCTATCAAAAATTTGTTCCCAGCTTTATTAGAAAACAACTAGCTAAAGCTGTAGCAGGTTTGCCACGTTTCCATGGACAACGCTTCTTAACAAGAGGAGCGCAACCTTTAAGTGAACGTTATTATCGCGTCAATTATGTTTTTAATTACCAAGAACGTCAAAAACTTTTGAAAAACAAAGGACTAAACTTAGATACAGGTGCTTATACTAAGCATATTTTTGATGATGTAGCTGATAAAGATCAAATGACACAGATGCAGTATTTTGATATTAACACATGGTTACCTTATGATATTTTGCATAAAGCTGATCGGATGAGTATGTGTAACGCTTTAGAAGTTAGAACGCCGTTGGTTGATAAACAAGTGGCTAGTTTTGCAGCAACAATGCCAATCAAAACACGTATTCGAGGCAAAGAAACAAAGATTTCCTTACGTACAGCAGCTGCCCAAGAATTACCAGCTAGTGTAGCTAATAAAGAAAAATTAGGGTTCCCATCACCACTGGCTTCGTGGATGAAAGAAGAAAAATACTTGCAACGAATTAAAGAAGCTTTTACAAGTGATGTGGCTGCTAAATTCTTTGATACGCAAGAATTGCTTAAGGTATTAGACCAACATGTTAATGGTGTTTCGACGATGCAAAAAGTCTTTACGCTGTATACATTTATCTTATGGTATCAAGTTTATTTTCCAGAAGATACTAAAGCAGATACTGCAACTAAAATCCGATACTATCAAAAAGCACAATAAAGGAGTGTTTTAAATGTCATTGACGGTTAGTCAGGCAATGATGCTACTTAAAGAGCATCAATTATTGGTTCAAAGTTATGATATAAGCGAAGATATGCAGTTTCAAAAGCTAGCTTATGATTCGCGTAAAGTTGAAGCTAAGACGCTGTTTTTTTGTAAAGGAGCCTTTGTTTTAGACTATTTAGAGATGGCTAAAAAACAAGGAGCAAGCGCATATGTAGCACAGACTTATTATCCTGACGTTGCGTTGCCTGCCTTAATTGTTAGTGATGTTCAAAAAGCCTTAGCAGTGTTGAGTGCGGCTTTTTATGATTATCCACAAAATAAATTAGCTATTATTGCAATCACAGGCACTAAAGGTAAGACGACTACAGGATATTTAGCCTACAATATTTTAAAGGAAGCAACGAAAAGTAAGACAGCACTATTTTCAACGATTGATCGAATTGTTGGACCTGAAAAAAAGGATTGTTTCAAGTCTGATTTGACGACACCAGAATCACTTGATTTATTCCATGATATGTACCAAGCTGTAGCCAATGGGATGACGCATTTGGTAATGGAAGTTTCTTCACAAGCATATAAGAAAAATCGTGTCTACGGATTAAAATATGATGTAGGGATTTTTTTAAATATTAGTTCCGATCATATCGGTGCAAATGAGCATCCAGATTTTGCAGATTATTTATATTGTAAAGAGCAACTATTGCGAAATGCGCGTAAATGCATCATCAATGCTCAAAGTGCGTATTTTGATGAGTTATATGATGTAGCTAAGAGCTCTTGTGGAGCAGATAATGTCTATTCATTTGCTAGAAAAGGTGTACAACAAAAAGTTGATGTTTTATTTAGTGGAGCGTTAGAAAGTCTTAGTCACAGTCAACTAGAAGTTCAGTCAATTTCTAGTAAGGCTAAGAGTCTAACGCAACTAGATGGTAGCTATGATTTAAGTGTACCAGGCGATTATAATGAAAGTAATGCATTAGCGGCGTTACTTGCCACTAATTTGCTTATTGCAGATAATAATGCGGCTAAAAAAGCACTAGCTAATACGCATATTCCAGGTAGAATGGAAATTATTGCTAGTCAAAGTCATGGAACTGTTTATGTTGATTATGCACATAACTATGCCAGTTTGAAAGCTTTATTAGTCTTTTTAAAACAGCAAAATCCAAACGCCTTGATTACTGTGGTATTGAGTAGTGCTGGCAATAAAGGATTGTCACGGCGCGCTGATTTAGGTAAAGCATTAAATGAAGAAGCTATGAAAGTCATTTTGACAACCGATGATCCTGGATTTGAAGATCCGCATGATATAAATCAAGAAATTAGAGCACAGATTACCACAGAAAATATCGAAGTATCAGAAATATTGGACCGCTGTTTGGCAATTAAACAAGCTATTCAAACAAGTAAAGCTGGCGATGTAATTGTCTT
This sequence comes from uncultured Lactobacillus sp., assembly GCA_905204935.1. GTDB lineage: Bacteria > Bacillota > Bacilli > Lactobacillales > Lactobacillaceae > Ligilactobacillus. The sequence continues at coordinate 2,156 of CAJLBJ010000017.1, read as the reverse complement.
AGCAGGTAAAGGGGAAGATCCATATCAAAAAATAAAAGGAGAAGATGTTTTTTACGCAGGGGATGTGAAGGTAACAAAAGATATTATAGAGGAGCTTGAGAAATGATGACGCAAACAGATATTGCATTTACACCGATTCTTTTAGGAAGTGATTTTAATGCCTATGGTTTAGCGCGTTCTTTTTATGAATTATATCAACGTCCAGTCAAAGCCATTGCAGAATTGCCTTTAGCACCAACACGCTTCACTAAAATTGTTGATTTACATTTAGTTGAAGGGTTTGCAAGTGATCCGGTATGGATTGAAACGATGCTTAAGTTAAAAGAAGAATATCGTAATCACAAAGAACCAGTTATTTTATTGGGGTGTGGCGATGGTTATACGGAATTGATTGTTAAGCATAAAAAAGAGCTTGAAGATGTCTTTATTTGCCCTTATATCGATGAAAATTTATGGACTAAATTAAGCAGTAAAGAAAGCTTTTATCAAGTTTGTGATCAATATGATTTGCCTTATCCGGCAACGCGTGTCATTACCAAGCAAATGCATCAAGACAAACAAGTAAACCAGCCTTTTGATTATCCGGTAGCGTTAAAACCATCTAATAGTGTAGAATGGTTAGCCGTCAAATTTGAAGGGCGTAAGAAAGCTTTTAGAATCCAATCACGCCAAGAGTTAGACTATGTTTTAGATCAAGCATATAAGAATGGTTATGAATCTGATTTTATCTTACAAGATTTTATTCCAGGCGATGACAGCAATATGCGTGTGTTAAATGCGTATGTTGATCAAAATCATCAAGTTAAGATGATGTGTTTAGGTCATCCTCTACTTGAAGATCCAGCTCCAGCGGCAATTGGTAATTATGTAGCTATCTTACCAGAATATAACGAAACTATTTACAAGCAAATTAAGCAATTTTTAGAGGCAATCAATTTTACAGGATATGCCAATTTCGATATGAAATACGATGTGCGTGACAATACTTTTAAGCTTTTTGAAATTAATTTACGACAAGGTCGCAGTAGCTTTTTTGTAACGCTTGCTGGTTGTAATTTGGCACAATGGGTTGTTAAAGATTATGTAACTAAAGAATTGGTCCAACAACCCACACTTTATGCTAACAAAGATGAAGAAACCCTTGCCTTGTGGTTAGGTGTTCCTGTTAGTGTCTTTAAAAAATATGCACGTGACAATCAAGATAAGCAAAAAGCCTTGGAATTGATTCGCCAAAAGCGTTGCGGAACAACTTATGCATATTCAAAGGATATGAACCTTAAACGTTGGACATTACTAAAGTGGATGGAATATAATTACATCAAGAATTTCAAAAAGTACTTTGCAGAAAATAAAGGATGATGTGTAGTGAAAAGATTCTTCACGATTATTGGTGGAATGGGAACGATGGCAACTGAAAGCTATATTCGTTTGTTAAATCAACAAACACCGGCTAGTTGTGATCAAGATTATTTAAATTATATCTTGGTAAATCATGCTAGTGTCCCCGATCGGACGGCATATATTCTTGATCCTACTAAGCCAAATCCCTTAGAACCATTATTAGAAGATTTTAAGCAACAAAGCCTACTAAAGCCAGCCTTTTTCACGTTGCCTTGCAATACTGCACATTATTTTTATGATGAGTTAACGCAAGCTACAGATGTTCCAATCATTCATATGCCAAGAGAAACCGTAAAAGAGATTAATACCCTATATCCAAATGCCAAAAAAGTGGGGTTGTTAGCGACAGAAGGTACTTTAAACGATGGCGTTTATGATAAAGAAATCTTGCAACAAGGCTATGAACTAGTCAAACCAAGCTTAGAGATTCAAGCCAAGACTAGTGAGTTAATCTATGATGATATCAAACAAAAAGATTATGTTGATGCTAAGTTATTTGAAGAAATTGTATCTGAGATGATGGTCAAACATGATTGTGATGTCGTAATTTTGGGTTGCACAGAATTGTCATTAGCACAAGAACGTCATCCAGTGACCAACTGGCCGGTTGTCGATAGTCAAGCAACGCTGGTTAAAAGAACGCTCGAATGGGCTAAAGAATTATGTTAAAAAAACCATGAAATAGCGTAATTTGAAGTGCAACAAAAAAGTTAGACAAAAATAAAATATTTTTAAGCAGCTAAGACATGAGTTCG